>NZ_JAXHGM010000010.1:0-109174 GCF_034808145.1 Halorubellus amylolyticus | reverse complement strand
TTGAGGACGGCGTTTTCTGGCATAGAACACTTCGAAAATGCCGTTCCTCACTTTTCAGTGCTTATCTGAACACCGCCCTTCCGACGTTGGCGCGCGCACCAGCGGAATTCCCTTGTTGTCGGTCCGATCGACGACCAACGAATGTGTCGGCGAACCCGACGACGTCAACAGGACGAATGTTGTTGCGCTCCTCGCAACTCGCTTGTACGGACCGTGACGCCAGCAGGCCATCCACCGGTCTGAAATCAAACCACCTCTCGTTCGATGGTAGATCAACCTCGGCACGACGGGTGGTCCAGCGGACACAGGTGGCTCAAACCTTCCATCGATGACTACGACTCGAACAGTCGCCGCGACCAGCCCCATCTACCCGAACGGCAATGAACTCACGCTCACCACCTCAATTGTTGGTCTAATTTCATCTATCTGCGGAATTATCTGCTGTGTCTGGCGAGGGGAGGGAATCTTGTGCCGTAGTCAATCGCGACGGTAGATGCGGAGTCGGCCGTCGAGAACCTCGAAGGCCGACTTGAGCTGTGGCGGAATCGTCTCCGCCTTCCCGATGACGAGGTAGCCGTCGGGTTTCAGCGAGTTCGCGATGGTCCGCAGAATCGGTTGCTTGTACTCGTTGTCGATGTAGATGAAGAGGTTCCGGCAGACGACGAGGTCGAACCCGCTCTTGGCCTCGCCGTTGATGAGGTCGTGCTTCGCGAACGTGACCTTCCGGCGGACGCGCTCGCGCATCCGGAACGAGTCCCCGTCGCGGTCCACGTACGTGTGGAAGTTCGAGAGGAACGAGAGCTGGTCCTCGATGTCGACGGTCCGCGAACTCGCGTACTCGCCGTACTGTGCGGTCTGTAGCGACTCCTCGTTGATGTCCGTCCCGTAGATGTGGAACTTCTCCTCGTCGACCCGCGGGTCGTCGATGACGAGCATCGCGAGCGAGTACGGTTCCCGACCGTCCGCGCACGCCGCGGACCAGACGTGCACGCGCTCGTTGTTCGCCGACAGATCACGGAGAACACCACGGATCCCCTCCCAGACGTCCGGGTTCCGGAAGAACCCCGTCACGTTGATCGAGAACGAATCCAAGAGTTCCTCGGCCTCCTCGTCGTTGCCCTTCAGGAGCTCGTAGTACTCCTCGTAGTCCGCCACGCCGGTTCGACGCATCCGACTCGACAGTCGGCGTTTCAGGTAGCTGTCGTTGTAGTGGCTCGTCGCGAACCCGATCTCGTCCTCGACGTACGCGGTGACCTGCTCGTAGGCGGCGTCGCCGCTCACAGCTCGACCACTCCGTGATCGCCGTCGGCGGTCCGAACGGTGAGCGTCCCGGTGCTCGTGTCGAACTCGACCGTGCGACCACGCTGCCCGCCCGTGTCCTCGGCGATGATCGGAACACCGAGCTTCCCGAGTTCGTCCTTCGCCGCGGCCGTGTTCCGCTCGCCGACGCCGTCGCCGAACGACTCGAACTCGAACATGTCGCTCCCGCCAGCGATCTTCGCCTCGACGCTCGTGTACGCCGCGCCCTTCTCGACCATCCGCCGGAGCATCGCGCGAATCGCCGTGTCCGCGTACTTCCCGGGTTTCTCGTCCGCGCCGTCCGCGGCGTCGCCGTCGGGGAGCATCACGTGCGCGAGTCCACCTATCCCCGAATCGGGGTCCCAGAGCGCCACCGCGAGACACGACCCGAGCCCGTAGGACTTCAGGGTGTCCTCGGCGTCGCGCCCGCGGACGACGAACTCCGAGATACCGACCTGCACCGGTTCGGGAGCCCCTGGTTCGCTGCCGTACGTCTTCATGCGTCCTCCATCGTCATGCGTTCTCCAGTTCGTCTATCGAGACGTCGGCCTTCGTTTCGGCGTCCGCGACCTTCTCCACGTCGAGCTCGTTCAACGCACGCTCCAGGTCGTCCTGGTTCGGGATCGCGTAGATCGAGCAGTCGAACTCGCGGTCGTTCGCGCGCATCACGGTGTCGAACACGAACGCGAACTCCTGGTCCTCGCCGAGCTGGATGACGACCGGGTCGATGACCGCAGCGCCGTAGTCGTGGATGTACTCCGGCGGCGAGTGATCGATGGTCGTCCCGAGGACGTTCGCCCACCCGTCGATGAACCCGCTCGCCATGATGTTCCCGAGCTCCTTGATGGCGGAGACGCCGAGGTCGCCGAACTCGTCGTCGGGCGGGCTCGGCACCGTCGCTTCGACGACCTCGCGCGCGCTCTGCTCGTCGAACAGGAACAACAGGTACCCCGACGGCTTCCCGTCGAGTTCGTGCGCGACGCCGACGAGCATCTCGTCGTCGATCTCCTCCGGGATGGCTTCGAGACTCGCGAAGTTCAACCGGCGGACCTCGACCTCGGTCTCGATACCGGTCAGGGTCGTGATGTTCGACGCCACCTCCTTCGCGCCCTGTTTCGCCATCTCGTCGAATCCGGCGAGCTTGTCGTACTCGATACCGACCGAGTTCGGGTCGCGGTGCCGGTCGAGGACCGCCGCCATCGACTCGCGCTCCGGGAACAGGTAATGCCGGAACTCGATCTCGGTGTCGACCGCCTCTATCTTGCTCTGGAAGAGCAGCGCGAAGTCGTCGGCGTCCGGCGCCTCCTCGAGGTCGCCGATGAAGTCCATCGCCGTCGCCCCCTCGACGAACTCGGGAGTCTCCACGTCGATACCCGTCTCGAGGACGTCCGCCCACCCGTCGATGAACCCGGCGTTCATGATCTGCCCGACCTCGGTGACGGCACTCCGACTCATGTCGTCGAACTCGTCACCGGTGTCGTCGAGGAGCGTGGAGACGACGCGAAGCGCGCTCTCGCGGTCGAACACGATGACCGAATGCCCGTCGATACCGTCCGAGAGCTCCACGCGGACGCCGACCTTGTCGGTGTCGTCGTCGAACTCCTTCTGGATCTCCGACCCCCGCATGAAGTTCAGTTTCGTCACGCCGACTCTCGTCTCGACGCCCGTCATCCGCGTCAGGCGGCCTGCGGCGAGGCCGGCGCCTTCGCGCGCCATCTCGTAGAACGTCCCGAGTGCCTTGATGTCCAGTTTCATTGGGGCCGTGCCTCGATCGCGTTGACCATCTCCACGAACTCCTCGAGGTCGGGGAACGCGTAGATCTCGGCGGCGATATCGTAACTCGGGACGGTCAGGTTCGAGTCGAAGAACAGCGCGAGATCCTCGCCGCCCAGTCCCGCGGTCCGCTCGACGATGTCGCCGGCGGGTGCGTACACGAGCTGGGGCGTCGCGATGTCGATGGTGCGACCGAGCACGTCCGCCCATCCGTCGATGAACCCGCTCGCCATCATGTTCCCGAGCTCCTCGACCGCCGAACGCGCCATCTCCCCGGACACGTCACCCATGTCGTCGACCATGTCCGACAGCATCAGCGCGGTCACCTTCTTCGCTGACGATTCCGGGAAGAGGATGAGCACGTGCCCGTGCGGCGGCTCCATCAGCCGCACGCGGACGCCGACGCGCTTCCCGTCGTCGAGCTGGGACTTGATGTCCTTCACGTCGATGAAGTTCGTCTTCGTCACCTCCATCTGGGCGTTCTCGCCCGTGAGTTTACTCATGTTCTCGGCGACGCCGTTCGTCCCCACCTTTGCCATCTCGTTGATGAAGCTAAGCTTCCGGATGTCTACCATCAAGCTCATGGTTTGTTTGCTCTCATAGCGTTTTCACGTCGAGGATGTTCACGACCTCGCCCTCCCCGAGGACGGTCGCGCCAGAGAGCCCGGGGATACCCCCGAGGACGTCGTCGTACGGTTTCACGACGACCTCCTGTTGGCCCTGAACGCGGTCGCAGTGCAGCGCCACGTCCCGCACGTCCCCGCGGACGTGCAGGAGCATGCCGCCGCCGTCCGCCCGAGCGCTACCCGGCGAGCCGAGCGCGTCTCCGAGGCGTACGAGCGGGGTCTCGTCCCCGTCGTCGGTTCGAACGACCTCGCGGTCGTCGCCTTGTTCCACCGCTGCGGCGGAGCCGATGTCCCGGACGACCTTCGTCGGGATGCCGAACTCCTCGTCGCCGCATTCCACGAAGAGGACGTCGTCGATGGCGACCGACACCGGGAGCACGAGTCGGATCGTGGTCCCGGCGCCGAGTTCGCTCTCGATCTCGACCTCGCCGTCGAGGTCCTCGACCGTCGACCGAACGACGTCCATCCCCACCCCACGGCCACTGACGTCCGTGACCTCCGCGGCCGTCGACAGCCCCGGATGGAACACGAGTTCGCGCGCGTCGTTGTCCGATAGCGCGTCCGCTTCCTCGCGGCTGAGGATGTCCTCCTCGACGGCTTCGTCGCGGAGGACGTCCGGGTCGAGGCCGCGGCCGTCGTCGGTGACCTCGACGACGACGCGGTCCCGTGCACGCCGTGCTTCGAGCGTCACGGTCCCCGTGTCCGGTTTGTCCAGTCCCTCGCGTTCCTCGCGGGATTCGATGCCGTGGTCGACGGCGTTCCGCACGAGGTGCACGAGCGGGTCGCTGATCTCGTCGAGGATGGTGCGGTCCATCTCGACGTCCTCGCCGTCCATCTCGAAGTCCACGTCCTTCCCCTGTTCGCGCGAGACGTCACGCACGACGCGGGGGAGTTTGTTCGCGGTCATCTTGAGCGGGACGAGGCGGATGTCCATCACGGTATCCTGGAGTTCGCCCGTGATGTCCTCGAGCTCGTCGAGGTCGTCGTCGAGCTGTGCGGGGCCCGCGTCCTCCTCGACGGCACGGCGGAGGCGGACGCGGTTCGTGACGAGTCCCTCGACGAGGTTCAGGAGGCGGTCGACCTGGTCGACGTCGACGCGCACGGACTGCACGTCGCTGTCGCCGGTCTCGTCGCCCGAGCTCGGGAGCGTGGCGTCGACGAGCGCGCGTGCCTCGTCGGGGTCCATCTCGCCGTCTGGCGCGTCCACGTCGGCCGCGTCCTCGGGTGCGTCGTCGAACCCGCCGGCGTCGACGCCGTCGTACTCGACGCCGCTCGACGCCGCGTCGTCCCCGAAGCCGGCGTCGGTACCGAAGTCGCCGGTCTGGACGTCGCTGTCGGCGGTCGTCGTCTCCGCTTCCGGTTCGTCGAGCTCGAACTCGCCGACCTCGACGCTGTCGAGGTCGGCTTCGTCGACGTCCGCGAGCGGCCCGGCCGTCGAGGACGCCTCCGTCTCCGCGTCGACGTCGGGCGCGTCGTCCTCGCCGAAGTCGAGGTCGGCGTCAGTCTCGAACCCGTCTCCGCTCTCGACGTCGAACGAGTCGTCGGTATCGGCCGCGAACGAGTCGTCCGTGTCGAAGTCGCTGTCGATGCCCTCGCTCTCGAAGTCTTCGCCGAACCCTGCGTCGGCGTCGGCGCTCGCGGGCGTCTCAGTCCCCTCGAAGGGGTCGTCGACGTCGTCGAACGACGTGTCACCGTCGGGGTCGGCGGATTCGAGCCCGAACTCGTCGTCGCCACCGGCGTCGACGGTCGTTGGTTCGTCGAACCCGCCAACGTCCGGTGCGCTGTCGAACCCGTCCTCCGCAGTCGCCGCCTCGTCGAACCCGTCGTCGACGGTCGCGTCTGCGGTCTCGGGTGCACCCGCGTCAGCGGCCGTGTCTGCGGTCTCGGGTGCGTCCGCGTCAGTGGTCTCGGATGCGTCCGCGTCCACGGTCGCGTCTGCCGTCTGCGCATCGTCGAGCGCGTCACCGACAGCGGCGGCCTCGTCAGCCGCGGTCGCGGCGTCGACAGCGGTCTCGCCGGCGTCCACATCCTCGGTCGAGACGTCGGCCGGAATCGAATCGGCTTCGACCGAATCCGCTTCGGCGTCGGCTTCGACCGAGTCCGTTTCGGCGTCGGCTTCGACCGAGTCCGCTTCGGCGTCGGCTTCGTCGAAGCCGGTGACGTCGTCGACGAGGATGTCGTCGACGTCGCCGTCGTCGATGTCCACGTCGTCGCCGAAGAAGTCGTCGTCGCCCTCCTCGAAGTCGTCGCCGAGGAGTTCGTCGAACCCGACCTCCTCCTCGTCGCTGTACTCGTCGAACTCGAGTTCGTCCAGTTCGTCCTGGAGTTCGTCGAACCCGACGGGGTCGACCTCCTGTTTGAGTTCCGCGAACGTCTCCGCCGCGTCCTCGACCTGTTCCGGGTCGTCCGCATCGCCGGCGTCGGCCGTTGTCTCGTCGTCGCCGCCGAGGTCGAGGTCGTCGTCACCGGTGAGGTCGTCACCACCGAGGTCGAGTTCGTCGTCTCCAGCGAGGTCATCGCCGCCGAGGTCGAGGTCGTCGTCACCGGCGAGGTCGTCACCGCCGAGCGGGTCGTCCGCCGGTTCGTCGTCGGGCTCCAGGTCCTCGCCGAGGTCGAGGTCGTCGAACGACCCGGCCTCGCCGAGGTCGTCGAACCCGGACACGTCGTCCATCTCCTCGACGAGCGCGTCCAGGTCGTCGTACTCGTTGAACTCCCCGAGGAGCTCGTCGACGCTCATGTCCTGCGCGACGTCCTCGTCGATCTCCGCGGCCGGGTCGTCGGGAAGCGGTTCCGCCGACGCGGCCGCCGCATCGGCGGACTCGTCCGTCACCGACTCCGCTTCCGCGTAGCGCGACGTGACGTCCGTGATGATCCAGTCGTCGACGGCCTCCACGGGCTCCAACGCCGCCTCGATGGCGCCGGGCGTCACCGCACTCCCGAACACGGCGTCGATGCGACCGCTCGCATCGTCCGCTTCGACGACGTCCCGCGACGGCGTCGTCCCGAGCAGGTCGAACGCGTCCTCGAGCGCATCGACGACGAGCGCCGCGTTGTTCACGCCCTCCTCCTGGACGACCGCAAGCCGGACGTGATAGACCGTGTGGTCGGGTTCGTCGAGGTCGTCCAGCCCGCGGACCGCGTCCTCGAGGTCGTCCTCGGACGGATCCGTGATGCCGGGCGCGCCCGTCGCCGCCGCCTCCACCGCACGAAGCCGGTCGATGGTGTCGCTCGGGTCCGTCCGGATCTCGCCGTGCTCGCGCACGTCGTCGAGCATCGTCTCGAACTCGTCGACCGCGTCGAACACGTCGTCCATCAGGTCCGCCGACACCGCCATCTGGCCCGCCCGCACCGCGTCCAGCAGGTCCTCGATGGCGTGCGCGAGGTCGCTCGCCTCCTCGAACCCCATCGCGCCCGCGTTCCCCTTCAGGGTGTGCGCCATCCGGAAGATGCGGTCCATCGCCTCCTCGTCCCCGGGCTCGTGCTCCAACTCCAGGAGCGCGTTGTTCAGCTCGGTGACGTTCTCTTCTCCTTCCTGCACGAAGTCGCGTACGTACTCATCCATGGCTCGAAGCCTCCTGCGCGAACGCGTCACAGATAGCACCCGGTACGTCTGCGGCCGACCGAACGTGGTCGACGCACCCCGTCGCGATCGCCTTCTCGGGGATACCGAACACCGGACTTGACGCCTCGTCCTGCGCGATGGTCGTCCCACCTGCTCGTTTGATCGCCTCGATACCCGCGGCACCGTCCTTCCCCATGCCGGTCAACGCCACGCCGACGAGCGGGTCAGACACGCGGTCCGCGGCCGTCTGCATCGTCACGTCGATCGCGGGACGGACGCCGTGAACGCGCTCGCCCTCGGTCAGGCGCACGCGGAGGTTCCCGGCGACGTTCGACGTGACCTCGAGATGATACCCGCCTTTCGCGACCACGACGTCGCCGTCGGTCACGCGCTGCCCGTCCGACGCTTCGGACACGTCGAACGGCAGGAACGAGTCGAGGCGAGCGGCGAGCCGGTCCGTGAAGCTCTCGGGCATGTGCTGGACGACCAGCACTTTCGGGTCGAGCGTCACCGGGAGCGACCGCAGGATGCTCTCGAGTATCTTCGGCCCCCCTGTGGACGCCCCGATGACGACAGTGGGGTGCTCGACGAACGCACGGTCCGGTTCGACGGACGAGTCGCCCGCAGCCGCCGACCGGTCGCTCGTCTCCGGTCGACTGGCACGCGCCGTCGTCGTCGACTCCGCTGTGGCCGCGGTCCGTCCGTCCGTCGGCGCGATCGACGACAGGTCCGCGCTGGCGACCGCTTCGAGCTTCTCCACGATACGGTCGCCGAGCGATTCGATGTCCCGCGTCACCTCGCCACCGGGTTTGGCGAGGAAGTCGACGGCGCCGCGCGCGAGCGCGTCGAGCGTCGCCTCCGCGCCCTGCTCGGTGTGCGCGGACAACATCAAGATCGGCGTCGGTTTCGACGCCATGATGCGCGACACGGCTTCGATGCCGTCCATCCCGGGCATCTCCACGTCCATCGTGATGACGTCCGGGTCGTGTTCGTGCACCATCTCGATGGCTTCCTGGCCGTCGCTGGCGCTCAGCACACGGTACCCGTGGTCCGCGACCACGTTCCCGATGACAGTGCGCATGAACTGCGAGTCGTCGACGACCAGCACGCTCGTCATGCAGGCACGACGTCCTTCAGCGCCTTCCTGACGCTGGGTTCCTCGAACGGCTTCGTCACGTAGCCGTCCGCACCGGCCTTGACGGCGAGCTTCATCTTCTCGCGCTGGCCGACGGACGTGCACATGATGACCCGCGAGTTCGGGTCGAGTTTCTTGATGGCGGCTGTCGCCTTGATGCCGTTACACTTCGGCATCACGATGTCCATCATGACGATGTCCGGTTCCTGTTCCTTGTACAATTTCACCGCTTCGGCCCCGTTGGACGCCTCTCCGAGTATCTCGTAATCGTCCTCCAGAATCTGTCTGAGGAGATTCCGCATAAAATGAGAGTCGTCCACGATGAGCACCCCTGTCGACATTCGGTTAATACACCAAGCATCGTTAGACGAAGCAAAAACATAAATGCTATTGCCCGGTTATCATCCCCGATAACTAGTGGTATGAGGTCGCTACTACGCCTTGACGGTGTTTCAGGGGGTTCCTACCGATGCTGTCGCGACGTGACTATGACACGTTCTCCCGCGGCCTACCTCGTCGGGCCGGACGCTTCGATGATGCCTTCGACGTCGACGAGGCCGATCGGCTCGGTTCGCTCGCCGTTCTCGACGCGGCGAAGCAGCGCGGCGACGAGCGGATGGTCGGCGGTCTCGTCGGTCGCGTCCTCGCTCGGCGTCACGTACTTGAGCGGGAACAGCTCGACGCCCTCCACGGTGTCCACCCTGATTCCGGCCGATTGCCGGTCCTGTGGCATGTCGAAGACGATGATGCGCTGGTCGTTCTCGGGCGGTTCGTCGACGCGCGTCGTGAAGTGACTCCGCGAGTCGATCACCGCGGTGATCTCCCCGCGCAGGTCCATGATGCCGTCGATGGCGTTCGCGGCTCGCGGGACGCGCGTCAGCTCGCCGACCTTGACGATGTTCTTCACGGCGTCGACGTTCATCGCGAGGCGGTGGTCGCCGACGCGGAACACGACGAACTGCTCGACCTCGTCGGGCTCCCCGTCGCCGCCTGCGCGCTCCGTCTCCGGCTCTCTGGTCTCCTCGTCGGACGACGAGGCGACCTCGACGTCCTGTAGTTCGTCGGGGAGGTCCGCGGACATTCTCGTGTTCGTGAATCCGTACGCACGGATAAAAATCTGCCCCCCGACCGGTGTGTGCGTGGTTCTCGCGGTCGCGCCCCTCGTCCACGAGCGCCGCTGCGTCCGGTGCCGTGACCGGTGACCGGTTCTCGCACGTACCTAGGGCCGGGTGGCGCGCGTCTGGGTGGGTCGCGTGGCGCGTCTGGGCGAGTGCACCGGTCGCGTCACCAGACGCAGGCCGCGGTGAGGACGTACGCGAACGCGAGCACGAGCATGGCGTGAACGGTCGCTGCGGGCGATTCGGTCCGGCCGTATCGGCGGGCGCCGACGGCGAGGAGGACGGCGGTCGGCGTGGCGAGTGCGAGGAGCGCGAGGGGGGCGAGACCGGTAGCGACGAGTGCACCGACGCCGCCGAGGCCGAGGGCGGCGGCGAGGACGTAGAGCCGTCTGAGCGTGTGCGCGTCGAGGATGACGGCGAGGGTGCGTTTCCCGACGTGGGCGTCGGCGCGTCGGTCGGGCCACTGCGTGGCGAGGAGGTTCGCGAACACGATGGCGGTGAACGGGAGGAAGGTGAGGGCGTCGACGACGTCCGGCGCGGTGCCGGTGACGGCGACGCCGTACAGCGGGAGTGCGAGCCCGCCGAGGACGGCGTTCGTGACCTCGCCGAGGCCGCGCCACGCGAGCCGTGGGCCGAGCGAGTACGCGACGCCGACGACGAGGATGGCCGAGAGGAGCGCGGTGGCGGACGCGGGGACGCCCGCGACGACGGTCGCGAGGAGTGCGAGGACGGCGAGCACGCTCGCGCCGACGAGCGCGCGCCGCGCGAACGGCCGACCCAGGTCGGCGTCGTGGAGCGCGCCGCTCCCGCCGGAGTACGGCGTCCGGGTGGTGAGCGCGTCGGTGTCGTAGTCCGCGTACTCGTTCGCGTAGTGCACGGCGACGGCGACCACGAGGAGTGCACCGACCCCGACAAGGACGTTCGCGTGCGTGGCGCCGCGCGCGACGGCGACGAGGACGCCCAGCGCGTACACGACGCAGACGAGCGCCAGCTGGTCGGGGCGCGCCATGCCGGTGAGCGCGAGGACGTACCGACGTCGGCGGGGTCGGCGCTCCGTCACGGCCGTCGGTTGGAGCGAGACGACCGTATGCGTGTCGGCGAGTTGTCGCGGGGAAGCCCAGCTGTGTGTCGCGTGCGCTGGTCGTCAGCTGGTCGTTAACTGGTCGTTAACTGGTCGTCAGCTGGTCGTTGGCCCGCCGGACCAGCCGGAAGTTTCAAACGTGATAATCGTGAAGGGCTGGGACATGAGTTCGAGTGCGCGGACCGACGACGTCGCCACCAGCGTCCTGACGGCCCTCGGCAACAAGTACAGCGCCGAGATCCTCTGCGCGGCGCGCACGCCGACGTCCGCCCAGGACCTCAGCGACGAGCTGGGCGTTCCCATCGCGACGTGCTATCGTCGCATCGAGGAACTGGAGTCGGTCGGGCTCCTCCAGTGTGAAGGGCGACAGCTCTCCGACGAGGGGCGGCGGACGAACGTCTACCGGCGCACGCTGGACGAGTTCGCCATCGAGTTCACGGGCGACAAACCGGACCTGTCGACGGAGGACCGGTCGGCGGCGAAGAACCAGATACAGGAACAGATGGACTGACCGCCGACCGAGGCGCCCGTCCGCGCGTGGACTCGCTCCTGCTACGGGTTGCTCCGGTGGTATCTGCCGCCGATTCCTTCGCTGGTCCCTGCACACGACTCCTCCGGTGGTCCCTGCCGACGGTTTCCCCGCTGATTCCAGGCCGGCGAGCGGCGCGTTCACGGCGGATGAGCAGTTTCAAGTGCGACTGCAGGAATCTCGGAGTATGATGGAGAGAATATCGTCGGCGTCGGCGGAGCGCCTCGCGGACGCGCGACGGACGCTGTACGTGGGGCGGGACCGACCGCTGCGGATCTCCGCCGGGCATCGCATCCGGCACCACGACGGGAAGTGCTCGCGGCCGCACGGCCACAACTACGAGATCGCGGTCGCCATCACCGGCGACGTCACCGAGGAGGGCTGGGTCGTCGACAAGGGCGCGGTGACGGACGTCGTCGACGACTGGGATCACCGGTTCCTCCTCGAGGACGACGACCCGCTGGTCGAGGTGTTCGAGGACGCGGGCGACGGCGACGCGGTCGTGACCTTGGAGCGCCCGCCGACCGCGGAGGTAATGAGCGTCGTCCTGGAGACGAAGCTCCTCGACGCGCTCCCGGAGTCGGTCGCGGACGTCCGCGTGCAGGTGTCGGAGACGAGCGAGCTCACGGGCGGCAGCCCGCTGTAGGGATGCCGGTCACGGACCGCATCGACGACGACGCCATCGACTCGGGGAGAGACGGGGACGGCGACGCGCTCCCGGTGAACGAGCTGTTCGAGTCCCTCCAGGGCGAGGGCCGGCTCGCGGGGACGCCGTCGGTGTTCGTTCGCACGAGCGGCTGCAACCTCCGTTGCTGGTACTGCGACTCGTATCACACGTCGTGGGAGCCGACGCACGCGTGGCTGGACGTGGACGCCGTCGTCGCCGAGGTCGAGTCCTACGACGCCGAACACGTCGTGCTCACGGGCGGGGAGCCGCTCGTGCACGACGCGAGCGAGACGCTCCTGGAGCGCCTGGCCGACCGCGGCTACCACACGACCGTGGAGACGAACGGCACCGTCGCCACGGACGCCCCAGTCGACCTCGCGTCCATCTCCCCCAAGCTCGCGAACAGCGTCCCCACGGCCGAGCGCGACCCGAAGGGCGACGGCGAGTGGGCCGAACGCCACGACGACCGCCGGATCGACCTGGACGCGCTCGGTTCGCTCGTGGAATCGTACGACAGCCAGCTGAAGTTCGTCGTCTCCGAGCGCGACGACGTCGACGAGGTCGACGCGCTCGTCGCGCGACTCCGTGACGCGACGACCGCGACCGTCCGCGACGCGGACGTCCTCCTCATGCCCGAGGGCGCGACCCGCGACCGACTCGCCGAGACCCGCGAGCGCGTCGCCGACCTCGCGCTCGACCGCGGCTACCGGTACACGCCGCGCCTGCACGTCGACCTCTGGAACGACGCCCCCGAGACGTGACTCCATTCGACTTCACCATGACCGACGACACGACCGACCCGACGACCGCATCGTCCGCCCGCCAGCGCGCTCCCGACGACGCCGCCGACCCCGACGACGACGCGACCGCCGAGCGCGCGGTCGTGCTCGCCTCGGGCGGGATGGACTCGGCGACGGCGGCGTACGTCGCCGCGGACCGCGGCTACGACCTGTACCTCCTGCACACGTCGTACGGCCAGAACACCGCGGCCCGCGAGTACGAGTGCGCTCGCGCGCTCGCCGACGCGGTCGACGCCGCCGACTTCCTGCACGTCGAGACCGGGCACCTCGCGGCCATCGGGGCGTCGAGCCTCACCGACGACGAGCTCGCCGTCGCGGACGCGGACCTGGGCGACGACGAGGTTCCGGACTCGTACGTGCCGTTCCGGAACGCGAACCTCCTCGCGATGGCGACGAGCTACGCCGAGGCGAACGACTGCGAGGCGGTGTTCATCGGCGCGCACAGCGAGGACTTCTCGGGGTACCCGGACTGCCGGCCGGCGTTCTTCGAGGCGTTCCAGGGCGTCGTCGACGCCGGGACGAAGGACGACACCGACGTCGAGATCCGCGCGCCGTTCGTCGAGTCCTCGAAGACCGACATCGCCGAACGCGGTCTCGAACTCGGCGTCCCCTACGAGCACACGTGGAGTTGTTACCGGGAGAACGAGCCCGCGTGCGGGACGTGCGACGCGTGCGCGTTCCGCCTGCAGGCGTTCCAGCGGCTCGGCGAACGCGACCCCATCGCGTACGCCGAACGGCCGGACTACGTCGAGGACGACCGCTGAACGGACGTCGGCCCGTGGTTCGCGAGCGACACTGTCAGCTCGTGCCCGGGACGGGCACCTCGACGGTCCGGTCGACGGCGAAGAGCGAGAACAGCGCGAACAGCGCGTAGAGCGCTGGCTCGTCCGCGAAGACGCCGAGGACGCCGAGGATGCCGAGCGCGCCGAGCGGGCGGACGTTCACTTGCATCGCAGGTGTGTGTCGGGACGCGTCCGCCAAGAGAGCGGAGGTCGGTTCTCAGTCGCCTGGAACCTCGTCCGCCTCGGCGGCTTCGGGGTCGGCGCCGCGTTCGCGCGCCATGACGGTGACGGCGATTCCGGCGAGCGCGATCGCGCCCCCGAGGACGGTGAGCCACCCGGGGACCTCCCCGAAGATGACGAGCGCGAGGAGCGCGCTCCCGACGGCCTCCCCCAGGAGTGAGACGGAGACGACCGCGGACTCGACGCGTTCGAGCAGCCAGTTGATGACAGTGTGTCCGAAGAACCCCGGGCCGATGGCCATCGCGGCGAACAGCACCCACTCCACCGACGGGTACCCGAGGAGGTCGTGCCCCTGAGCGAGCGCGGTCGCGAGGAGCGCGACGGTGCACGCACCGTAGACGACGGTCGTGTACGGGAACACGCGGACGCGCTGGCGGAGCGACCGCCCGACGAGGACGTACGCCGCGGCCATCCCGGCGGAGACGACGGCGAGCGCGTTCCCGAGGAGCGGGTCGGACACGGTGGAGCTGCCCGAGGCGTCCAGGCCGATGAGCGCCGCGCCGACGACGGCGACGACGATACCGAGGACCGTCCGAGGCGTGATGCGGTCCGAGAGCACGAGCCACGCGCCGACGGCGACGAACACGGGCTGGGTCTGGACGAGCGTCGCGCTCGCGGCGATGGTGGTGAGGTCGATGCTGACGAACCAGAGCGCGAAGTGCGCGGCGAGCGCGACCCCCGCGACCACCGCTATCGCGAGGTCGCGACGCGATATCTCGCGGAAGTCACCGGGGTTCCGGCGGACGGCGAACGGGGCGACGAGCGCGGTCATGAACAGGACGCGGTAGAACGCGATCACGGTGCTCGGCGCGTCCTCGACGGCTCGAACGAGCGGCGCGCTCGTCGACACCGCCAGTATCGCGACGGCGAGACCGACGACCGGCCGCTCTACGACCGCGCGCCGCACCCGACTGAACACACGTGCACGGTACGCGGACGCCCTCAAACCCGTTCCGGTACCGGCGAAGCGACTATCCCCGAGGGGGACCTGGCCGACGGTCGGCTACTCGGCGAACCGACCGGCCACGACGCCGCGGTGGTCGACCAGTCCGCTACTCGGCGTCGGCCGGCACGTCGAAGTCGTGGAAGTGCTCGCCCTCCTCCTCGCTGAGGATGTCGAGCGCCGCGGCGCCGCCGTCGCCGGCGGAGATGACCGCCTGCCACTCCTGGTCGCGGACCATCGCGCCGGTCGCATAGCAGTCCTCGACCGACGTCTCCATCGAGAGGTCCACGCTGACGGTGCCGTCGTCGTCGTGCTCGCATCCCATCGCCTCCGCGAGGTCGCGGTCGGCGCCGGTCGCGAGCACGACGTACTCGGCCTCGTACTCGGCGTCCTCGTCGTCGTCGGTCGTCACGACGAAGCCCCCGTCGGTCGACTCGATGCCGGTCACGGCCTCGCCCTGGTGGCGTTCGACGCCGTAGGAGTCCGCCTGCTCGCGGGACTCCTCGAGGAACCGCTCGCCGTCCATCGACTCGATGCCGAGGTAGTTGAAGAGGTGCGCCTTGTGCATCCACGAGTCGTCGGTGTCGAACACCTTCGTGTCGAGGCCGTTCTTCGCGGTGAACAGCGCCGCGCTCAGGCCGGCCGGACCGCCACCGACGACGAGAACTCGTGCCATGATAGCACGCCATTCGCTCCGGGCGAAAAAACGTATGCGTTCCGGAAAGTCCCGTCGGCTCCTCGACGCCCTACTCGAGGAGGCGCTTCGTGCGCTTGTGGCGGTCGCGGAACATCCCCTCGAACCCGACCTTCGCGAACGGCCCCGCCGCGTCACCGAGCCCGCCGAGGGGCAGGCGATAGTCGAGGCGGTCGCGGACGATGGTGTCGTCGCCGTCCGCGTAGAACAGGTGCGTGTGCCGCCAGAGACGGAACGGCCCGTCACGCATCTCGTCGACGAAGTACGCCGACCCGTCGTTCGCCTCGCGCTCCACGATGACCGACGTCCAGGACTGCGCGGGCGTCACCCCGAACGGTTGCATCCGCATCTCGATCTCCGAACCCGTCTCCAGGACGTCCGGGTCCACCTCGCCATCGGGACCGCGAACCGCGAGCAGATCGAGTCCCATGAACTCGGGCGTCAACGCCTCCAGTCCCGACGCCTTCGAATGGAACTCCCAGACCGCGTCGAACGGCGCACGGACCCGAACCTCTCGCGTGAACGTCGGCATACCCCCGAATTGACACGCGACGGTCATAACCCCGCCGGTCGGAGAACCCGCTCGTCGACGGTCACCGAGCACCACAGAACCCACTCCTCACTGGGCCACGCGACGGCCGGTCGCGTCGCTACTTCAGTCGCTCCTGGAGGAAGGACGGATGCGCCGCAGTCACGCCCTCGATGTCGAGTATCTCGTCCTCGATGACGGACCCGAGCGCGTTCCCGTCCGACGCACGCACCTCCGCCATCAGCATGTGGTCGCCGCTCGACGTGTACAGGGACTCCACCTCGTCCAGCGCCTTCAACGCACGCGTCCCCTCGACGTACTTCTCGCTCGCCACGTCGATACCGACGAGCGCGATCGACTGACTCGAGAGCTTCTTCGGATCCACCTCCGCCGAGTACCCGACGATGACGCCATCGGACTCGAGCTCGTCGATGTACTTCCGTACCGTCGGCTTCGAGACCCCCGCTCGATTCGCGATCTCCGCGTGGGACGCCTGCGCGTCCTCCTCCAAGATAGAGAGGATACGATCGGCCGTCGACTCCGTACTCATATGTAGAATAAATTTGCGTCGGTGCGAAAGAAGCTTTCGGACGACCGAACTCGCCCTCGCAACTCGGGAACCGCGGCCTGCGAACGCAGGCCCCAGCCCCGACGGTCACCGTCGAACGCGCAGTCGCGTTACTTGTGGCGGTCGAGCAGGTCGTAGCTACGCTCCCACTCGTAGTCGTCGTCGAAGTACCGCTCCGCGAGCGGCTCCGTCGGCATCTCGCCGATGTCCTGCTTCTGGGACTGGTAGGACGTCGACTCGTCGTCGACGTAGTACCGGCCCGTGAGGACCTCGCCCTCGTACAGCTTCTCCTCGGTCTTCGTCATCATCTCCTGGGCCTCGCGCCGCGAGCTCGTGTCGAAGTCGTAGTCGTCGGACTCCTGCACGTCGATGTACGGCACGTACTGGCGCGCGTCCTTGTTCCACGTCGGGCACTGCGTGAGGAAGTCGATGTGCGCGAACCCGTCGTGCTCGATGGCCTCCTTGATGATCTCCTTCGCCTGGTTCGGGTTCACCGCGGCCGTCCGCGCGACGTACGTCGCGCCGCTCGTGAGCGCGAGCGACAGCGGCCGGATCGGCGTCTTCGTGTTCCCGTGGGGCTGGGTCTTCGACTTGTGACCCTTCGGCGACGTGGGACTCGTCTGGCCCTTCGTCAGCCCGAAGATCTCGTTGTTGAACACGATGTACGTCATGTCGTGGTTCTCGCGCGCGGTGTGCATCGTGTGGTTCCCACCGATGCCGTACCCGTCGCCGTCACCGCCCGCGGCGATGACCTCGACGCCGGGGTTCGCGAGCTTCGCCGCACGCGCGACCGGAAGACTGCGGCCGTGAATCGTGTGGAAGCCGTACGTGTCCAGATAGCTGTTCAGCTTCCCCGAGCACCCGATGCCCGTGACCGTCAGGACCTCCTCGGGCGTCTTCCCGACCTCCGGGAGCGCCTGCTTCAGCGCCTTCAGGACGCCGAAGTCACCACACCCCGGACACCACGTCGGCTGGGGTTCGATACCGGGCGTGAACTCGTCCCGGTCGATCTCTCGCTCGTCGTCGACTGCGTTGAATGCACTCATAGGTTAGTCACCTGCTGCAGGTTCGATCCGGACCTGCGCCTGCAGGTCCGAGGTGTCGCCGCCGTTGACGTTCGCTTCGAACCCCTCGACGACCTCCGCGGGCTCGAAGGGGTTCCCGTTGTACTTCAGGAGGCTCGTCAGCTTGTCGCCGAACCGACCGAGCTCCTTCTGCGTGAGACCGCGGAACTGCGCGGTCGCGTTCATCTCCACGACCATCGCCTCGTCCACGCTCTCCAGCCACTCGGTGACCTCCTCGACGGGGTACGGCATCATGTCCGACACGGACAGCGCCTTCACGGAGTGCCCGTTCTCGTTGAGGCGGTCGACGGCCTCCTTGACCGCACCCTGACTCGACCCCCACGTGAGGATACCGTACTCGGCCTCCTCGGGCCCGAAGTACGTCTGCTGGGAGTCCTCGTCGAGCTCCGCGCGGATGGCCTCCTTCTTGCGCTTCCGGCGGTCCATCTGCGCGACGCGGTTGTCCGGGTCCTCGCTGATGTGCCCGCTCGGGTTGTGCTCGTTCCCGCTGGCGAGGTAGCGGCCCTCCTGCTGGCCGGGGAGCGACCGTGGACTCACGCCGTCGGGGACGCCCTCGAAGTTGTTCTCGGGGTCGTGCTGGAACCGGTGGAACTTCCCGGAGTCGTCGTGCGCGGCCTCCCGGAGCTCCTCCTCGGTGAGCGTCGACCCGAGGTCGGGCGCGGGCTCGCGGTCGAAGAACTCGACGTCGACGTTCGTGTTCTCGCCGCCGAGCTTCTGGTCGTAGACGAGGATGGCGGGGATCTGGTAGTCGTACGCGATCTTGAACGCCATCCGCGTCTGCTCGTAGGCCTCCCGGATGTTCCCGGGCGCGAACACGACGCGCTGGCTGTCGCCCTGACTCGTGTAGAGGACGTGCTCGAGGTCGGCCTGCTCGGGCTTCGTCGGCATCCCCGTGGAGGGACCGGCGCGCATCGCTTCGACGAGCACGAGCGGCGTCTCGGTCTGCTCGGCGAGGCCGAGCGGTTCGCTCATGAGCGCGAACCCGCCGCCCGAGGACCCGGACATCGCTTTCGCACCGTTGTGGCTGGCGCCCACCGCGAGCGCGGCTGCGGCGATCTCGTCCTCGACCTGCTCGGAGATACCGCCCATCTCCGGGAGGTTCTGGCTCATGATCGTGAAGACGTCCGTCCACGGCGTCATCGGGTAGCCCGCGATGAACCGACAGCCGGCGTCGATGGCGCCGTACGCGATGGCGTTCGAGCCCGAGAGCAGCGCCTGCTCGCTCTCGTACTCGCCGGTGGGTGCACGGAGGTCGTGAGTCATCTCCGTGTTCTCCTTGACGTCCTCGTAGGTGTCCTCGAGGATGGTGACGTTCGCGTCGAGGATGTCGCCGGACATGGCCTCGCCCATGATCTCCTCGATGTGCTGGAGGTCCATGTCGAGGAGCGCGGCGGTCGCGGCGACGCCGGCGGTGTTCCGCATGACCTCGCGCCCGTGTTCCTTCGCGATCTCGCGGAGGTCCATCGGGTAGAGGTGCCAGTCGTTCTCCTCGGCGCGCGCCTCGAGGTCGAGTTCCGCGACGTCGTCCTCGTCGAGGAGGCCGGTGTCGTAGACGATGACGCCGCCCTCGTTGAGGTCGTCGAGGTTCTCGCTGAGCGGTTTCAGCTCCTCGTTCCCGTAGTAGGCGTCCTCCTTCGGGTTGCGCGCGAAGGAGTCGCCGAGGGCGAGGAGGAAGTTGTATCCGTCGCCGCGGGACCGAACGTCGTCGTTGGACGCCCGGATCTCGACGTACGTGTGGCCGCCGCGGATTCGAGAGGGATAGTGACGATGCGTGAAGATGTTCAGCCCCGATCGCATCAGGGCCTTCGCGAAGTTCTGGCTGGTCGAGTCGATCCCGTCGCCGGAACCGCCCGAGACGCGCCAGATGAGGTCGTCGTCAGTCATTGTTGGTAGTCACGGCCCATGCTGGACCTAGGTGCTTGAAGATTCACGAGAAACCGACTAAAGCCTTTGCTATCCATTAGCACACAATAATTGTGAAGAACCGGGGAACGGTTTCGATGTTTCCGGGGACGGCACCGACCCGCGGGATTTGAAACGAACGTTCATCCGGGACACCGAACGTCTCCACGAACCGAGGAGAACACCCACCTGAGCGCGGTCCACCGGCCGGATTCGGCGCACGCGACACGCGGACCCATCGAGAGCGACCCGGCTGTCAGGCGGCAACCCGTCTCAAACTCCGCTCCACTGGCTCGGACCCCGCTCTCCCCCGCCGCGGACACTGCTCACTCGTTTCGTGGACTGCTCGGGTGATAGTCGGTGTCGTACTCGCCGACGTCCCCGTCGACCCTGTCCGGGTTGATGCGGCCGGCGAGGAGCATGAAGTCCGCGAGCGTCAGCGCGAGCATCGACTCGACGACCGGCACCCCGCGCGGCGGGAGCACGGGGTCGTGGCGGCCGATGACCTGCTCGGTCTTCTGCTCGCCCGTCTCCCAGTCCACCGTCTCCTGTGCCTTCGGGATCGAGGTCGGCGCGTGCAGCGTCACCTCGCCGTAGATGGGTTCGCCCGACGAGATACCGCCCTGGATGCCACCGTGGTCGTTCTCCTCGGGGACCGGATTCCCGTCGTCGTCGAACTCCCAGTCGTCGTTGCGCTCCTTGCCCGTCCACGTCGTCGCCTCGGTCCCGAGCCCGAACTCGAACGCGGTCGTCGCCGGCACGCTCATCATCGCCTGCCCGAGTCGCGCCGACAGCGAATCGAACCGCGGCGCACCCAGCCCGACGGGTACCCCCTCGGCGCGGAACTCGATGCTCCCACCGATGGAGTCCCCCGCCTCCTGGTACTCGTCGATGCGCTCGCGCATCCGCTCCGCCGTCTCCGGGTGCGCGCACCGGACCGGGTTCTCCTCGCTGTGCTCCCGCATCTCCGCGAAGCTCACGTCGGGCGCCTCGATGTCGTCTATCTGGTTCACGTGCGCCTTCAACTCGACGCCCTCGCGTGCGAGGAGCTTCTTCGCGATGGCGCCAGCGGCCACCCAGTTCACGGTCTCCCTGGCCGACGACCGACCGCCGCCGCCCCAGTTCCGCGTCCCGAACTTCGCCGAGTACGTGAAGTCCCCGTGACTCGGCCGCGGCGCCGTGACGAACGGCTCGTACTTCCCGCTCCGTGCATCCTTGTTGTCAATCACCATCCCAATCGGCGTCCCCGTCGTGTACCCCTCCTGGAGTCCGGACTTGATCGAGACCGCGTCCGGTTCCCCGCGACTCGTCGTGATCTTCGACTGCCCGGGCTTGCGCCGGTCGAGGTCCCGCTGGATGTCCTCCTCGGAGAGCTCCAATCCCGCAGGGCACCCCGAGACCGTCACGCCCATCGCCTCGCCGTGACTCTCGCCGAACGTCGTCACCTGGAAGAGCCGCCCGAACCGGTTCCCGTTCATGCTCAACCCTACGCGCCCCACCCTTTCAACCCTCCCCTAGCCGCAAATCCAACCCACGACCATCACACCTCCCTCGTCAGCACACACGCACCCACCAGCCAATCCACACCCCCGGATGTTTACACCAGACCTAAACCACAGCGCTCGCTGACGCCGACCATTCAACTACGAAGCCGCGGCCACGCTCGACGTGCCATGACGAACCACCGCCGGTGGACCAGGGCGGGAGCGTGGCGAATCCACCGGCACACGCGACGACCGCAGCCACCTGTCAGCCAACGCGCACCCTAAAGTGCGTCCGCGACGTCCTCGAGTCGTCCCGCAGCGAACGGTACCAGCATCTCGTCCGGATGCAATCCGCCGTGCATCCCATCCAGTCGCAGTTCCTCCGACTCCACGTCACCACCGAACCACGTCCCCAACGTCGGATGCAGCGCAACGAGGTCGCCGACGCGACGCTCCGTCTCACTCGCGACCGGCCCATCGCCGAACAGCTCCCGCTCCAGTACCGACTCGCCGTCGAGCACGTACGCACCGACCTCGTCCTCGAGCACCCGCCGAACGTCGCCTCTCGCGTCCGCACGGACGTGAAGCTCCACGTTCCGTGGACTCCCAGACAGATACACAGGCGACCCGTCGCCGTACCGTTCCAGTCCGTCGACGACCGTCGGGTACTCGCCGAGGTCGACGTTCCGCTCCGGGTCCGTATCGACGTGCCCGTGGTCGGCGACGAACGCGACCAGCACGTCGTCGTCAGCGTCGACCGCAGCGCGCGTCGCGGCGACAGCATCACCGACCGCACGCCACGTCTCGTCGACGACCGACGCGTACGGAGCGGACTGCGTCCCACTCGCGTGCCCCTCGTGGTCGACATGCGGCAGGTAGACGTAGACGTACGACGGATCGTTCGCTTCCTGCACGGCCTCCTCGGTCGCATCGACGACCGACGAGACGTCCGCGCCGTCGTACTCGTAGCCGGTCGCCCCAGCGTACTGGCACGGGAACGGCGCCACTAGACGAGATTCCACGCCCGCCTCCGCAAGCGCCGGATAGAGCGGGTCGACAGCGTACGCGTCCGCCGACTCGAACTCCTCGACCGACGAGCCCGCCTTGCCGTCGAACCCGAGTCCACGGAACGACGCGTCCAGTTCGGGGTCGTAGACGTTCCACCCCAGGACACCGTGCTCGGCGGGATACACGCCGGTGTTGAACGTCGTGATTGCGGCCGCCGTCTCGCTCGGGAACACGCTCGTCAGTGGCGTCACCGTCGTCGACTCCTCCACACCACTCACGACAGGGTGCTCGCGGTGGTCGTGCCACTGCGAGAGCCCGAAACCGTCGACGAGGAACACGACGACGTAGTCGACGTCGCGGTCGCCGTCCACGCCGACGCCGTCGACGCCGTCGTAGACGTCCGCGGGCAGCCGGCGCGTCCCCGTCGGTTCGCCGAGCGCGCTCGTGAGCGTTCCGGGCACGTTCCCGAAGCAGTAGTCCTCGTACGCCGGGTAGAGCCGCGGGCCGTCCTGCATCCGCTCGCGGAGGTCGGCCTCGACGTCGTCGCGAAGCATATCTCGGACGAAGGCGACAGCGTGCATGAATCTGCTGGAGGGACTGGTCGCGGTAGCAAGACTCACACCAGAGCAGTTCAGTTCCCGCTCCGTCCGTCGACAGCGCCACCGGCCCGCCGATATCGCCTCCGGATCAGTCGATGGGGTGGGCGTGCGCGCCGAGGTCGGCGAGGACGTCGAAGAATCCGGGGAAGGAGACGTCGACGTGCTCGCAGCCCCGGATGGTGGTGTCGCCGTCGGCGGCGAGCGCGGCGACGGCGAGCGCCATCACGACCCGGTGGTCGGCGCGTCCGTCGACGGTCGCCCCTTCGAGCGTCGTCTCGCTCCCGTGTACCGTGAGGGCATCCTGCTCCTCGGTGACGCTCGCGCCGAGCTTCGCGAGCTCCTCGGCCATCGCGGTCACGCGGTCGGTCTCCTTGTACCGGACGTGCTCGGCGTTCTCGATGCGGGTGTCGCCGTCGGCGACCGCACCGAGGGCGGCGATGGTCGGGAGGAGGTCGGGCGTATCGCCGACGTCCACCGTGACGCCGTCCAGGTCGGCGCGCTCGACGACCACGGTCCCCGCATCGCGATTCCAGTCCACCGACGCGCCCATCCGCTCGATGATGTCGATAATCGCTGCGTCCCCCTGCGCGCTCGGGACCGCACCCTCCACGGTGACCGACGGGTCACCGGCGACGGCGCCGGCGGCGAGGAGGTACGACATCGACGAGAAGTCACCGGGAACGCGGTACTCGCCGTCAGCGGTCGCGTACGTCCCGCCACCGTCGACGCGATAGCCCGCGACGGCGTCCGCGGTCTCGCTCGTGGTCGCCGTCGCGCCGACGCCGAACGCGTCGAGGACGTCGAGCGTGATGTCGACGTACGGCGCGGACTTCAGTTCGGTCTCGAGGGCGACGTCTACGCCGTCGTCGGTGCGGGCGCCCGCCATCAGGAGCGCGGTGACGAACTGCGAGGAGACGTCGCCGGGGATGCTCGCCGTCCCGCCCGTCATCGGGCCGTCGACGACGAGCGGCGCCTGCCCGTTCGAGCGCGTGCTCCGCGCCGTCGCGCCGAGCTGTCCGAGGGCGTCCAGGAGCGGGCCGTGGGGGCGCGAACGGAGCGACGAATCGCCCGTGAGGACGGTCGTTCCGTCGACGAGTCCCGCGACCGCGGTGACCAGGCGCATCGTTGTCCCGCTGTTCGCACAGTCGACGACGTCGTCGGGCGTCCCCGGCGAACCGGCGACGCCGTCGACGACCGCCTCGGTTCCGTCCTCGGCGAACGCGACGTTCCCGCCGAACGCCTCGACCGCGCGGGCCGTGGCTCGCGTGTCCGCGCTCACGAGCGGGTCGCGGACCGTGGCGCCGTCGCCGAGCCCGGCGGCGAGGATGGCGCGATGCGTGTAGCTCTTCGACGGTGGCGCCCGTGCAGTCCCCGAGACCACGGACGGAGAGACGTGTGCGTCCATGGCAGAGGCGTGGACGGCCGACGGGTTATGGGTACCGACGTCGACAATGTCCACCAAGTCGCGCCACGGGACGCAGGCGTAACGTCTCGAATGCCACGGGACGCAGCCGTGCCGTCTCGAACGGGTTCCGCCGGCGAGCGAACCAAGTCAGTGGCGTGCTCACGTGCTCGTATGCCAGCGGAATCGTCGGACCCGCGGACCGTCGACGTCCTCGTCGTGCACGCGGACGACGTCGTCGCGGCGCTCGCGGCGACCGCGCAGGGCCGCGAGACCGTCCTCCGGGTGACGCCACCGTTCCGTCGACGACAACGCGCCCGAATCCACGTCCCCGGTGAGATGAGCGCCCAGCAACCCGCGGGCTCGGAGCGCGACCCGTCGAGCGACACCGGCGCGGACCCGCTCGTGGTTCCCGCCGACGCGTTCGTGGACGAGGACGCGCCGTCGTTCCCACGGGCACCGGAGACGGAGCCGGAACCGGCCGAATCACCCGAGTACGACGTCGACGAGCACCTCCAGGCGCACGAGGACGCCGTCGCCGCCTGGCGCGAACGCATCCAAGGGCACTTCCGCGAGCGAGCACGCGTCGACGGCCCTGACGACGAGCGCTGCGAGTTCGACGTCCGGTACCTCGGTGCGCGAAAGCAGTAGACGTAAGCCCGACGGTTCCGAGGGTACGCGCATGGACCCGGACTTCGCCGCCCTCGACGCCTACCTGGACGAGCACGACCTCGACGGGTACGCGTTCGCAGACGACGAATCGAACTCGGACCTCTACTACACGACCGGCTTCGGCGCACCGGATCCGTTCGTCGGCGTCTACACGCCGGACGAGACCGCCATCCTCGTCTCGTCGCTCGAGTACGGCCGCGCGACGAAGGAGGCGCGCGCCGGCACCGTCAGACGCCGCTCCGAGTACGACCCCCGCGAGAAGCAAGCCGAGTACGGCGAGGAGCGCGTCCAGCAGAAGGTCGTCGCGGAGTTCCTCGCGGACGTCGGCGTCGACGCCGTCGCCACCCAGCACGGGTTCCCGGCCGGCCTCGCGGACGGCCTCCGCGAGGAAGGCGTCACCGTCGAACCCGAATCGACGGGGAACGGCGTCGTCACGGACGTCCGCGCGGTGAAGACCGACGAGGAGCTCGAACACGTCCGCGAAGCGCAGAAGGCCAACGAGTCCGCGATGGCCGCCGCGGAGGCGCTCATCCGCGACGCGACCGTCGAGGACGGCGTCCTCCACCACGAGGGCGAGCCGTTGACGAGCGAGCGCGTCACCGAGGAGATCGAGGTGGCGCTCATCCGCGAGGGCTGTGCGCTCGACGAGACCATCGTCGCGTGCGGCGCGGACGCAGCCGACCCCCACGACCGCGGGAGCGGCCCGCTCGAAGCCGGTGAGACGATCATCGTCGACATCTTCCCGCGGAACAAGGCGTCGAAGTATCACGCCGACATGACGCGGACGTTCGTGAAGGGCGAGGCGACCGAGACCCAGCGCGACTGGCACGCCGTCACCGACGAGGCGCGGAAGGCCGCGCTCGACGCCGTCGAAGCGGGCGCGACCGGCGAAGAGGTCAACCAGGCGGTCGTCGACGTCTACCAGGACGCCGGGCATCCGACCGTCTTCACGGACCCCGACACCGAGACCGGGTTCATCCACTCGACGGGCCACGGCGTCGGCCTCGACGTCCACGAGGCGCCGTCGATATCGCTGAACGGCGGCGAGCTCGAAGCCGGGCACGTCATCACCATCGAACCCGGGCTCTACGACCCCGCGGTTGGCGGCGTCCGCATCGAGGATATCGTCGTCGTCACCGACGACGGCTACGAGAACCTCACCGACTACCCGATCGAACTCGAAGTCGAGTAGGCGCCGGGACCGAACGCACGCGACCCGGAGTTCGACGCGACGTCCGGCGCGACGGCGCCTGCCGTCCGCGAGTGGCGGTATCGAACGGCTTTTCTCCCGTCGTTGGCTACTCGCGTCCAGATGCGAGTACTCGTCGTCGGCGCCGGGACGATGGGCCGCTGGCTGGGCGAGGTCGTGGACGCGACGGTCGCGTTCGCCGACGCCGACCCCGCCGCGGCCGACCGCGCAGCCGCGGCCGTCGACGACGCCGAGACCGCGCCGCTGAACGCCGGCGACGCCACCGGCGCCCGCGACGCAACCGACACTACCGATGCCACCGACGAAGCCGAGGACCGGGCGTTCGACGTCGTCTGTATCGCGGTCCCGATGACGGCCGCACCCGACGCCGTCGCTGAGCACGCGAGTCGAGCGACCGAGGCGGTCGTCGACGTCGCTGGCGAGATGGCCGGGCCCGTGAGCTCGATGCGCGAGCACGCACCCGACCTGGAACGGATGAGCCTCCACCCGCTTTTCGCCCCCGAGAACGCACCCGGGTCCATCGCGGCCGTCCACGACGAACGGGGGCCCGTCACGGACGCACTCCGCGAATCGCTCGCCGCGAACGGGAACGACGTCTTCGATACGACCGTCGACGAGCACGACACCGCCATGGAATCGGTACAGGCCGGGACGCACGCCGCCATCCTCGCGTGGCAGCTCGCGACCGACGACGTCCGCGCGGAGTTCCACACCCCCCTCTCCCGGGAGCTCGCCGACCTCGCCGCGCACGTCACGAGCCAGGAACCACGCGTCTACGCCGACATCGCCGAGCGATACGCGACCGGCCGCCACGCGCTCGCAGCCGCCGCCACGCGTCTCGCGGACGCCGACCGCGACGCCTTCCTCGACGCGTTCGCCGCCGCCACGGAACACGCACACGACGATACCACGGAACGTACCGGGCGCCCACACGACGACAGCACGGACCACAGATGACGGATTCACCGACCACCGATGACAGATAGAGACGCCATCCGGAACAACGCGAAGTACCTCCAGAACGTCCGCCCAATCGACCCCGAGGAGATCTGCGAGTACGTCGACGGCCACCCGCACCCCGCGGTCGTCAAGCGAGTGCTCCACGAGGAAGCGCTCGACCTCGGGCTCGTCCAACGGCCCGACGGGACGTTCGTTCCCGTCAGCGACGACCCGGTCGAGCACCGCATTGTCGACGTCGACCGGTTCCCAGTCGGGTACGCGCGAGCGTTCGAGGACGAACTCGTCGCCGCGTATGGCCCTGATTGGCATCGCGGCGACAGCGGCGACGCACTCCGCGAGACCGTCCGCCGCATGAAGGACGACTACTTCCACCAGCGCGAGGTCTCGTACGACGAACGGGCCGCGCTCGCGTACGGCTGCTATCACCTCCCCGATTTCTACGCCGCCATCCAGTACGTGCTCGCGGACCTCACCGAGAAGCAACTCCTCGGCCGCGACCTCCGCGTGCTCGACGTCGGCGCCGGCGTCGGCGGCCCCGCGCTCGGCCTCCACGACTTCCTGCCGAACGACGCGCTCGTCGAGTACCACGCGCTCGAACCGAGCGCGAACGCCGACGTCCTCGAAGCGATGCTCGACGAGACCGGCGACAACTTCCACACCACGGTCCACCGCGAACGCGCCGAAGACTTCGACCCGCTCGCAGCCGAGCCGGGAGAGTGGGACCTCGTCGTGTTCGCGAACGTCCTCAACGAACTCGCCGACCCCGAAACCGTTCTGGAGACGTACACGAACGCGGTCGCCGACGACGGCGCCCTCCTCGCGCTCGCCCCGGCCGACCAGAACACCGCCACCGGTCTCCGAACCGCCGAACGCACCGTCCTCGAGTCGACGAACGCGACCGTCTACTCACCGACCGTCCGCCTCTGGCCAGGCCACGAACCCACCGACCGCGGCTGGACCTTCGACGTCAAACCCGACCTCGACGTCCCCGACTTCCAACGACGCCTCGACGACGCCACCCCCGAAGGCGACGACGAACACGCACCCGGCGAGTTCGTGAACGTCGACGTCCAATACGCCTACAGCATCATCCGACGAGACGACACCCGCCGCCTCGACGTCACCGCCACCACGAACAAGTACGCGCGAATGACCGACACCGAGACGCACGTCCCGAACCGCATCAAAGCCATCGCGGTCAAACTCTCCCACGACCTCACCGACCACGAGGACGCCAATCCACTCTACAAGCTCGGTGACGGCAGCCAATCCATCGACCACTACGCCGTCCTCACCAACGAGACCGCGCTCAACGACGGCCTCCGACGCGCCGACTACGGCGACCTCCTCACGTTCGACGGCGCCCTCGCCCTCTGGAACGACGACGAAGAAGCGTACAACCTCGTCGTCGACGAACACACCACCGTCGACCACGCACCCGCCCCACTCTGAACCCCGACCGCACCCCGAAGTCACCGACCGCGAACACCCGGGACCAGCACGCTTAACCACCACACCACCACAGAGTGGCACATGACGGACGCCGAACGCTCCATCCTCCTCACGAACGACGACGGCATCGACAGCCCCGGCCTCCACGCACTCGCCGACGCCCTCGACGACCACGGCGACGTCACCGTCGTCGCCCCAGCCGACGACCAGAGCGCCGTCGGCCGCAGCATGAGCACGACCGCGGAACTCACCGAGCACGAGGTCGGATACGCCGTCGAAGGCACACCCACGGACTGCGTCGTCGCCGGCCTCCCCGAATTCATCGACGACCCCGACCTCGTCGTCGCCGGCTGTAACCGCGGCGCGAACCTCGGCCACTACGTCCTTGGACGCTCCGGGACCGTCTCAGCCGCCGTCGAAGCCGCGTTCTTCGACCTGCCAGCGATCGCGACGAGCCTCTACGTCCCCATCCCCGACGACGTCCAGTTCTCCGACGTCCAACCCGAGAAACCCGACTATCTCGAAGCCGCCACAGCGACCGCGTACCTCGTCGAGCACGCCATCGACTCCGGCGTCTTCGAGCACGCCGACTACCTGAACGTGAACGCCCCACTACCCGAGGACGGCCCCGCAGACATGCAGATCACGCGACCATCCCACTCCTACCACATGGACGCCACGCACGAGGACGGCCGAGTCGTCCTCCACGACCACGTCTGGGAACGCATGGCCGAAGGTGACCTCCCTGACGAACCCGGAACCGACCGCCACGCGATAATCAACGGGAACGTCAGCGTCAGCCCACTCACCGCACCCCACACCACCGAACACCACGAAGCGCTCGACGCCCTCGCGAACACGTACACCGGAGAATAACGCTTACCCCACTGACGAACCAACACACGACGCATGACCACGGTCGAGATCGAGTTCTGCCTCCCGTGCGGGTACCTGAACCGCGCCGAAGACGTCCAACACGTCATCCTCGAATCACTCGGCGAAACCATCGACGAAGTCACCCTCGTCCCCGGTGACAACGGCGTCTTCACCGTCACCGTCGACCAAGAGACCGTCTTCGACATCGCAGACGACGACTACGACGTCGACCGGATCGTTCGCAACGTCCGAAACAGCAGTTAGACCTCCCGCCGACGCCGCCCCAACAACACCCCCACGACGACCACCAGCAACAACACCACACCAAGACCACCCAGAACACGTCTGAAATCACCGTCATTCATCCCGAACCCACCGCTATCAGACGCACTATCGTTGACGTACGTGTACTCGCTGACGCGCTCCAACCGCATTGGCTCGAACGGAACACGACTGAACTGTGCATTGCCAGGACGACCATAGAATTCCCATTTTGCATGAAGTGGCCCAGTCTCGTTTAACCCAGTGGCATGAACCCAAATCTCCCCCTCGAAATCCTCTCCTCTCCGAACTGGCATGATTAGAGACTCAGTGGTTTTGTTGTCACCTGCTCCGGAATGCAAGTACAGGATTTTGGCATCGACACCCGGAGCCCATATTCGTGCGTAAGCGGGATACCGATACTTCGTATCAGACCGGGCAGTAACGATGACACGCCCATGTGTTCGGTTAATCTGTTCGAACTCCACGTCCGTAACGGTCGGTCGTAGATACCGGCCATCGTGCTTTCGGGGAACTGTGAAATTATAGGTTACACTTACCAACTCCTCTTTCGTATACAGAGTTATATTTCTGAGAATATCTCCCGCATAATACTCGTGAAAGAGGCTTGTTTGGTACTGCTTGGTTTCTCCCTTGGAGATTACCCATCGTTGGTTTGTTAGTTGCTTCCCATTGAGATAGATAGCGTATCCAGCATTGGTCTGGTTCTCCGCGAAATGGTCTGCCCTCACACGAAGAGTATGGTTTGACAAGTTAACGCGGAGTACATACTTCGTCCCACGTTTGGTGAAGCTCTTCTCAATAACGCCACCAGATGTCGAATCTATGGTCGAGGGTGCCTCTTTATGAATATCTTCTCCTCCGAGTGATACAGGTGCTGGCATGACCGCAACTAGGAGTACTCCGGCGAGTATGATGGATATCTTATTCATCGCAGTCCTCCGTATCGGCGTCGCAGTCGGTGATACGTACTTTAGCCGCCTCAACCAGTTCTTCTTTCGTCGCGTGTTCAGTCATCTCGACAGTTACGGTGAATTCCCTCTCTTGGTCTGAATTCGGTCCATAGACAAGCGTACCAGTGACCGTGCCGTACGTCACCCGGACGTTCGATTTATCATCGTACATCTCGACGACTTCGGTGGTGTTCCCTTCTCTCGTGAGAATCCACTTGGTGCGCTTCTCGATGGACCCGATCCGCTTGTCGTCGGTCTTTGCGATGCCACGTGCCTTCATTATGGTCGAGACGTTCGTGAAGTCCGTCCACTCTTCTCGCGAATTCTGGACGCTCTTCGAGACTAAGTGCCGGGTCTTCGCTTCGGTGCGTTTCTTCGGAATCTGCACAAGGTACTCCGTGTGATACCGCTTCGGTTCGGATCGTACCTGGCGAGTTTCTCCGGTCGCAGTATGTTCGTTTGAGAACGCGTCTTTCGCCCAGTACTGGTGCTGGACACGTCGAGTGACATCTCGCTCGACGGTCACCGTGCGCTCCACCATCTTCGTCTTGTCGACGGTTATCGTTCGTTCACGGATATAACACCCAACACGAGGTCGGCAGACCTCCTCTTTGACGGTCTTTTCCACGGTGACTGTCACCGGGACCTCCTTCGACACCTCTTGCGTGACCGTCACTTGCTTGGTGGTCCAATACCGATACTGGCGTTGGGTCACGTAGGCGTTCGGATTCGAGACCACGCGTCTCGTCTGCCCGGTCGGTCGCCCAGTATTGACGTCCCGTTTCCATTCCGAAACGACGACAGTCTCAGTCTCCTCGTATGTCTCCTTCCCAGCATAGGTCCACTCGCTTCGGGCCGCAGCGAACTGTCTTGCCCCCGAACCATCACTGAAGTTCCGCTGTCTGGTTACGGTATACGATTCACGTTCCCGGTTCTGGATAGTCACGGAGTCGACGACCGCTTTCCGCTTTTCGAACGACCAACCGTGGCGGACGAGTTGTCGGTACCGGCTCCGGTCAGTTATGCTAATCTGTTGCACTCCGCTATCGTTCTCGACGCGGTACGCTGTTCGTTCCAGCGAGAGGTTCTGAGTTTTCCTGGAGAACCGCAACTCGACTTCACCGAGTTCCTCCGACACGTAGATGCGCTCCGGGTTCTTGACGTTGTACAGCGTCACCCAATTCTTGCTCTCGTTCAAGGCTCCCGCTTCCACGCGGACCGTCGCTACCCAACGATACAAGCGATGTTTGATAGCGTTCTTTCCATCGACCTCGTTCGGCGGAACCTGTCGTTTCTTGACGGAGAGAATATCGACAGCGGTCGAGTTCGTTCGTGCACCCAGCGTGATATTGTACCGCTTCGGGTTCTTCGTGAACGCGTACGAATCAGTCCGAATTTCGAAGATTACGTCCTCAGTACGATTATAGGGTCCACTAGTTGTTGTTTTCTTCTCAGAAATACGAGGTATATAGTACGGTAGGAAATTCCCTAACTTCTCAGCGATAGCTCCTGTTTCATCTTGAATTCGGACACCAGCAGTATCAGTGGGCGCGAATTTGGCTATCCACCCCTCGCCTCCTATAGGAACCGCTCCATCAAGCCAATTGATATCAATGGCGTGTCCATCTGGGTCGAAAGACTGGCTTGCATCCACTACCATCCCCCATTCCTGAACGAAGTCCTCGGTTCCTTCTAAGGGTGAAGTTAATCTGAGTTCTGGTGGACTAGCCGATACATTGAAACTCGATACAAGTACCCTCGTCTTTCGGTTATCTATTGATAAGCCTGTATCGACGCCATAGTTGCCAGGCGTGTTGCCTGCCCAGTCAGTCTCAACAGTGAGGATATCTGTCTGTTGATTATACGACCGGCGCGGTCCCTCTAAATCCAGGGTGGCGGGTTTCGATGGTTCAGTGTTCACCGTAACTTGGCTGGGTTCGTACCCGTTGAGGTCGATTTTGACGACGTGGGTTGCGGTGTAGCGGTCTTCGTCGATTCGTGGGTGGTAGGAGTCGACGGGTTCGTCGGGGAATCCGATGGAGACGATCTCGGGGCTGGGGGGCGTTTCGATGGTTCGGGTGGTGGTGCGTGTTTGTCCGCGGTCGTCGGTCGCGGTTAGTGTGATGGTGTGGGTATGGTTGGGGGTGGGGTTTTCGTAGCGGTAGTGGTCTTGCACGTGTTCGGGTTGTAGGCGTCTCATCGGGGCGTATTCGGCGTCGAAGACGTTTCGGTCGTCGACGGTGACGGTGACGTCCGCGAGGTTCCCGTAGCCGTCTCGGACGTCGAAGGATCCTGTAATGCCTGTCGTCTGGACGTCTGGGTCGTCGAGTATCGGGTCTGGTGCGGGGTCCGCGACGACCGTGGTCGTGCCGTCGTCGAAGGTTGCGGTGTCCGTCGAGTCGTCGGTGTACGTGACTTTCGCTTCGAGTGAGTGTCGGCCTGGGGTCCAGGTTGCGTCGATACTGGGGTTGGTTGTCTGTGAGTTTCCGTTGACGATCCACTCGATGTGGCTGATGTCGTGTGAGTCGGCGTTCGAGGCGACAGAGTAGGATGCTTCGAGCGGGCGGTCGCCAGTCACGAGTTGCTGGCCGGTGACGGTCGGGTCGAACTGGCGGGCGAGGGTACCGCTGCCGTCGGATCCGTTCGGCGATCCGTCTCCGGGTGATGGATTGACTGGCGGTGACGTCCCGTTCCCTGGGTCGGGTGCGGGGGTGATGATGGGACCGGGGTCGCTACCGTTCGGTGGGTCTGTGGGGTCCGTTCCGTTCCCGTCCTCCGGTGGTGGTGGTGTCGTGTTCGTCGCTTGAACGGTAACCTGGAGTGCGTCGCTGGTCGTTCGCCCGATCTCGTCGGTGACGGTGACTGTGATCGATTGCGTTCCGGTGTCTTCGAACTGTCTCGTGACGATTGTCGTGTTCTCGACTGGATTGGGGGTGTCTTCGATGGTCCAGGTGATGTTCCGGACTGGTTCGCTTCCGCTGGTGACGTTCGCTCGGAACGTGGTTGGAGTCTCGGTGGTCGTTCGACGCGGCCCGGTGACGTTCACGGCCGGTGGGTCGTCCGGCGTGACGGTGACGTAGAGGTAGTCGCTCCGGGTGGTTCCGTCGTCGTCGGTGACGGTGAGTGAGACGTTGTATTCGCCTTGGTCGGTGGCGCGGAATCGCGTGCGTTCGCAGCTCGGGCAGGCTGGTTCGATGGTGTTCCCGTCGGGGGTTTCGATCGTCCACGTGTATTCCGCGATGTGTCCGTCTGGGTCGCGACTCCCGGTGGCGTCGAGGAGGACGGTACTGCCAGCGGTGACGTGCTGGTCGAGACCGGCGTCGGCGACAGGTGGTTGGTTCGGAGGGGCGTGGTCGGCAGCGGGGATCGTTGGCGTGGTGACGAGAAGAACTGCCACCACAATATTCCAAGCCATCTGTCTCGGAATTAGATTCGTTTTCCGTTATAAGTCTGCGGAAGTTACCAGAAACAATCCAGTATGGTGACTAGATTCTCCGGCATGGCGTCCCGGTTCGAACCGAGATGACTGCGACGAACGAGAGGAAAGAAGCAGGTCGACCAGCCGACTGAACGCGGTCAGTCGTCGTCGTCGTTGTCGGGGTTGGACTGCGCGAACGAGAACATGTCGTCTTCGGTCGTGTCGTCGTCTTCCTCGTCCGCGTCGGTGTCGTCGGTTGCGGCTGACTGGTCGTCGGCGGCGTCAGCGTCGTCGTCGGTTGCGGAATCGGCGTCGGGTTCGTCGGTACCGATGCCGTCCTCATCGATGCCGTCCTCGTCGATGCCGTCGGTGCCACTTCCGAAGTCGATGTCGTCCGCGCCGGCGAGCGGGTCGTCGTCGGGGACCGCGCCGTCGTCGAGCGAGTCCGTGTCGTCGCTGGGTTCGTCGCCAGCGTCCTCGCCGTCGGCCAGCGGGTCCTCGTCGAACGACAGTGCGTCCTCGACGCCGTCGTCGAGCGAGTCTTCGGGCTCGGAACTGTCGTCGGTGTCGACCGCCTCGGATTCCGCGTCGCTGCCTGCGGTGCCGAGGTCGAGGTCGGTCACGCCGGCGTCTTCTTCCGCGTCGCCGCTCCCGTCCATCTCGTCCGCGATGTCGTCCGTTTCGGCGCCGGCGGAACCGTCTTCTTCGAGGTCGTCGGTATCGCCGTCGTCGATGTCGTTCGTGCCGCCGAAGTCCGTGGCGTCGAACGCGTCCGTTCCGAGGTCGTCCCGGCCGCTGGCGTCTTCGGTGCTGTCGACGTCGGAATCCGTCTCGAAGCCGGTGTCGTCGGTCGCACCGGAATCGTCCGTCTCGTCCGATAGCGGGTCGTCGAGCGTCTCCTCGAACGAGGGCGCGTCGGGCGCGGTCGCGTCGACGTCGTCGAAGCCAGCGTCCTCGGTCTCGCTCGACTCGTCTCCCTCACCGACCGCGGTATCGTCGGCGTCACTCGACGCGGCCCCAGCATCGAACTCGTCGGTCTCAGCACCGAAACCGTCGGTCCCGGCACCGGACTCGTCAGCTTCGCCGTCGGACGTCTCCTCGTCGCCCTCGAACGTCGCGGGGGCTCCGAGACCGGACTCGGAGTGCTCAGCGTCGGCCGCGTCGCCAGCGGGCTCGTCCGGGAGGTCGCCGAGGGCGCCACCGCTACCCATGCCTCCCGCGGCGTCGCCGTCGTTCGCTTCGCCTGCAGGCCCGTCGGAGAGGTCTCCGAACGCGCCACCGGCGTCCGCGGACGGTTCAGCGGACGCGGGCTCCGGTTCGCCCGCAGAGTCGTCATCCTGCGGTTCGGACCCTTCGAGTTCGGGTGCGTCCGAGTCGTCGCCGCTGAGTTCGCCGACGGCCGCTGCCGCATCCGCTTCGACGTCCACGTCGGTCTTCGTGTCCGCCAGCAGGTCGGACTCGTCCACGTCGAACGTACTTGCCTCGTCGCTCTCCGTGTCGAACCGGTCGAGCGCCTCGGAGAGACGCGACGCCTGGTTCGCCAGGTCGCTCGCACTCCGAGACACCTCCGTGAGCGCCGTCGTCTGCTCCTCGGCGGCCGCCGCGACGTTCTCCGCCTCCGCGGTCGTCTCCTCGCTGATCGTCGCCGCATCGTCGACCATCGCGACGACCTCCTCCGTCGACGCCGCCTGCTCCTCGGTCGCCGCCGAGATCTCCTGGACGCCCGTGTTCGTCTCCTGGGCGTACCCGGCGATCTCGTCGAGCGCTTCGACCGTATCCTCCACTGCGTCCGTGGTCGCCGCGATCTGCTCGCTCGCCGCTTCGACGCCGCGCACGGACTGCTTGGTCTGATCCTGGATCCGTTCCAGGCGCTTCTCGATGTCCTCCGCGGCGTCCTTGGTCTCCTCCGCGAGGTCCTTGACCTCGCCTGCGACGACCGAGAACCCCTCGCCGGACTCGCCGGACCGGGCGGCCTCGATGTTCGCGTTCAACGCGAGCATGTTCGTCTGCTCGGCGATCTCCGTAATGAAGTCGATGAGCTCGTCGATCTGCGCCATCTCGTCCTCGAGCTGGCCCATCTGGTCAGTGACGACCTCGCGCTCGTCCTCGAGTTGACTCATGCGGTCGATCGCCTCCTCGGCGGCGTCGCGACCGTCACGGCCCGTCTCGGCGGTACGTTCGGCGAGGTCCGCGACCTCGTTCGACGAGGACGCGATCTCCTCGATCGTCGTCGACAGGCCACTCATCTCCTGACTGACGTCCTGCAGACTGTCGTTCTGGCGTTCCGCACCGTCGGAAATCTCCTGGATGGATTCCGTGACCTGTTCGCTCGCCGACCGGACCTCCTCGCTGGACGCGGTGACCTCCTCGCTGGAGGTCGCGACCTCGTTCGCGAAGTTCTTCAGGTGCGCGGTGGTGCGCTCGATCTCGGCGATCATCGCGTTGAACTCCTCGGCGATCTCGACCATCGCCTCGCTCTCGGATTCCCCGTCGAGCCGCTGGGTCAGGTCACCGGCGGCGCACGCCTGCATGACGTCCGCGTACTCGTCGGCCTTCCGCTCTAGGTGCCGGTTCATCTGCTCGGCTTCGGCGCGAGCGAGTTCCGCTTCCTCGCGAGCGTCCCGCGCCTCCTGGATCTGGTTCCGGAGCGCGTCACGCATCTCCGCGAACCCTTCGTAGAGCCGACCGATGCTGTCGATGCGTTTGGTCTCGAAGTCGACGTTCAGGTTCCCCTCCTCCATCTGGGCGGTCTTCGACGTCAGCCGGTCGATGGACGAGGCGGTGTTCCGACCGAGGACCATCCCGATGAGGAGCATCACTGCGATGGCGCCGAGCGTCGCGAACAGCCCGTACTGGTTGACGGTCTGCACGAACCCGTACGCTTCACTGATCGGCGTGTGCGACAGGACGTACCACTGCGACCCGTCGATGTCGACTTTCGCGTGCCCCACGATGTACTCCTCGTCCTCGTAGCCTTCCGGGACGAACCTCGCGAGCTCGCCAGACGGAACGCCGAGGTCGTGCACGTGGACCCCCTCGGTGGAGTGCTCTTCGCCTTCGGAGTGCTCCTCACCTTCGGAGTGTGCCTGCTTGAGGCTCCCGATGACCTCCTGGTTGTCGTACTCGGTGCCGACGAGTTCGCTCTGACTGGAGAAGACGACGTCACCGGTCGCGTCGTCGTAGACGGTCGTGAACTCCCCGTCTCCTTGCGAGAGGGTGCTACTGAAGCTGTCCGTGTTCACCACGTAGACCACGACGAGGTTGGCGCGCCCGGGGAGCGAGCGCATGTACGCGAGCGCGCTCTCGTTCTCCCCAGTGAGGTCGTAGTCGATCGTGTACAGGTCGGTGACCGCGCCCTGAGCGCCCTGGATATCTTCGGTCGCCCACGGTTCGTCGAGCTGGCTCAGTTGGCGGCCGTCGTACGCCGTCGTCGACGACGCGTTGACCGTGCCGCTGTTCGTGTCGACGAAGTGGATGCGCATCCCGTTCGAGAAGTCCGAGACGCGACTGCTGATCGTGTCGTCGACGTCCGCGTCACTCTGTGCGTTGTTGATCCCCTCCGATTGGGTGAGTGACGTCAGAATGGCGTTGTTCTTCTCGTGCCATGACACGAGGTTCTGTGCTTGTTGGTTCGCGACGTTCTCCAGTCCGTCGTTGACTGACGTCCGGACCTCGTCGGTTATCTGTGTCGTGGCACCGACCCCCACCGCCCCCACGATCACTCCCATCAGCAGAAGCGCGATTCCGAATTTTAACGCATAGCTTCTGCGGATAAAGTTCGGCGTAACTGTTCGCAGCGGGCCCAGCATATGTGCACAAGGGTAGCCTTTGGACTATAAAATCCCTCCGGCCGTTATCACCCATGAAAACCTTGGCAGGCTTGTAATTACATGCCTGGAAACAATCTTCCAATACCCGTTTAAGAGAAATCAATACGCCGTTACCCTCCACCGACGCGCCTCACTGAGGCGTCGGAGGGGCCCGTCCCTCCGCCCGCGTCGCACCCGGTCGCGGACGGGAGTCTGTCATTCTCGATGATATGAAGATGTGATCGCGTGCGGAGCTATCGGTCGCGTGAGGAAGGTTGAAGCGCGCGGCGACCGTAGTCGTGGGCGAATGAAACGCGAGCCCGTGGCGTCGTTCGTCGACCGAGCGGCGGAGGCGATCGCGGCGACGCCGTCGATGCGGAAACGCAATACGGAGTTGCGCGTCGTCGAGCCGCTCCTCTCGACGTTGAGGTGGGACGTTCGTTCCCCGTCGGTAACCGCTGCCTACTCGGCGCCGAACGGGACGACGGTCGACTACGCGCTCTGTCCGGAGGGGACGGTGGGTGCGTTCGTGATGGTGTCCGCCGCCGAAGACGAGCTCTCCGCCGAGCGTCGCGACGCGCTGGAGGCGGCGATGCGGGCCGCCGACGTTCCCCGAGGGATGTACACGAACGGTCGACGGTACGTGCTCGTCGCGCTCGCCCAGACGGGCACGAGACCGGGAGACGATGAAGACGGTCGCCCGATGGAGCGCGTGGAACTGGCGCTCGATGCGCTCCCGGACCGACTCGATGCGCTCGACGCGCTCTCGTACGACGCGGTGGCGGCGGCGGCCGGCACTGACGGGACGGCCGTCGCGGAGGCGCTCGTCGCCGCAGACCAGCGAGCCGTGGACGCGGTCACCGAACGCGTCGTCGACGTCGCGCGCGAGCACGGCGCCGGGTCGTTCCAGGGCGTCGAGTCGGACGTCCGGCCGGCCGCCCGCCGGTTCCTGCGTACGGTCGTCGACGAGCTCGCACCGAATGGGGTCGACCGCGAATCCGACGTCGAGGCGTTCGCCGACACCACGCGCAGCGGTCACGACAGTGAGAGAGGAACGACGACGGAGACGAACCCGACGACAGAGCGGGGGACGCCGACGGAGGCGAACCCGACGGGAGAGACGGGAGCGGCGACGGAGACGAACACGGCGACGGCGGAGCGCGTGAACGAGGGGACGGCGTCGTCAGATGAGGGTTTTCGGGACGACGCGTCGGACGGTGACCGCGACGGTGTCCAGTCGATTTCGCGGGCGAGTGCGACCGCTGGGAATCCGGAAGATACCGAGTACGTCCTGCGGTTCTTCGAGGACGGCCGGTCGGTGGGCGCGGTCGGGAACCCGAACGTCGACGCTGCGCTCGCGCAGGGCGTCCAGTACCTCCTCGAGGAGCGCGGTATCGGGCCGCGGATTCAGTTGCCGTACACGCCGACGGCGGACGACCGGGCGTTCCTGCATCGCGAACCGGTGCATCCGGATGGGAGTCGCATGCGGACGGCGATCGACATCGGTAGCGTCTACGTGGCGACCGGCGAGCCGGTGGACGACCTGCGGGCCGCGGTGGAGGCGCTCGCTGAACGCGGCGGGTTGCGCGTGATGTTCTCCGGCGACTGGGAGTGAACGGCGGTGAGAGCCGGAACGGATGGTCGGCAGCGGGATGAATCGGTGCCCTTCGAGCGATAGCGGTCTGGAACAGGGGAGAAGCGAGTCCTCTTGAGCGCCGAGGGTCTACTGCGGGTATGAACATGCTCGTTGACGGCGAGTGGCGAACGGACGCCTACGAGTCGACCGACGACGACGGTGCGTTCGACCGACAGGAGACCAGCTTCCGGAGCTGGGTCCGTGACGACCCGGACGCGCGGTTCGCGCCGGACGCCGGCCGGTACCACCTCTACGTCTCTCGAGCGTGCCCGTGGGCGCACCGTGCTGCGATGGTTCGGACGCTCATGGGACTCGAGGACGTCGTCTCCATGGACGTCGTCGACCCGTACCGTGACGCGGACGGCTGGCAGTTCACGCCGTCGAAGAACGATTGCACGTCCGACACCGTGAACGATGCCGAGTACCTCCGGGAGGTGTACACGGCCGCGGACGAGGAGTTCACGGGGCGCGTTACGGTCCCGGTGCTCTGGGACCGCGAGGAGGCGACCATCGTGAACAACGAGTCCGAGGAGATAATCAAGATGTTCGCGGACGCGTTCGGCTCCCTCGCGTCGAACGACGTCGACCTCTACCCGCCGGCGCTCCGCGACGAGATCGACGACGTCATCGAGGCGATCTACGATCCGATCAACAACGGCGTGTACCGCGCCGGGTTCGCGGACTCCCAGTCCGCGCACGAGCGAGCGGTGACGGAGCTGTTCGACGCGCTCGAGCACTGGAACGCGGAGCTCGAAGGCCGGCGATGGCTCGTCGACGAGCAGCTCACGCTCGCGGACGTCTGCCTGTTCACGACGCTCGTGCGGTTCGACGAGGTCTATCACACGCACTTCAAGTGCAACGTCGCCAGGGTGACCGACTTCGACGCGCTCTGGGGTCACACTCGCGACGTCTACCAGCTCCCCGGCATCGCGGCGACGGTGAACATGGACCACATCAAGGAGCACTACTACACGACCCACACGGACGTCAACCCGAAACGACTCGTCCCGCAAGGGCCGAACCCGGCGTTCGACGCCGAACACGACCGGAGCGGACTCTCGGGTGAGCGGCCCTTCGAGTCCTGACCGGAACGGTTCCGCGGGCGGCTATCGAGTATTACCACTGTCCATCTCTGCTGGCACCCGCCTGTCACGACCCGTTTTCGAACAGACTCGGTCGGTGTTAAACCTACTCGGGGTTTGTTCGAAGACACTGCGGTCGTCGTTTGATCGAACACCGCCACCGTACACGACTTATCGTCAATAATAATCTAAATCTATATCTCTAACAGTCAGTATTTTACTAGGATTCTGGCCAGCACCCTTTTGTTATACCATGCTCTTAACGTGCGTAACAACTGATTACCAGTATGTATTCAACTCGCTCTCCCAGAACCGGTACCGACGATCGAGCAGCGTCCGCGATCGTCGGGCTCGTTCTCCTCTTCGGACTCGTCATCGCCGGCGCCGGTATCATCTTCTGGGCCGGTATGGACGCGAAACAATCCGTCCAATCCGCGTCCGAGGTCGACACCGCAGAGACGTCGCTCCAAGAGGTACGGTCGAAGCTGTCCACGCTCTCGTTCAAGCGCGACGGCGCAGTCACGTCCTTCGACCTCAGCGGGAAGGACGCGAGCGACGTCGCGATCAAGGACCAGGGACGGATTCGATTCGAGATCAATCAGAATTCCTCCTGCACGCACGAGATGCGACTCGGGTCGATAGTCTACGAGAACGACGACGGGACGACCGTCGCCTACCAGGCTGGCGGCGTCTTCAAGAAACAAGAGTCGAGGGTGAGCGTCGTGCAGTCCCCCACGCTCAAGTACCGTCGTCAAGAGGTCGACAACGAGACGGTCGGGACGATCCGATTCCCTGTCGTCAACGTCAGCGGCGACATCGACGGTGGCGGCGAAGTCACCGCCCAGGCAGACAACGGACGGAGCGACAACCTCGAGAAGAACCTCTGCCTGTCCGGTGGCCCCAACTCGGTCACTCAGGTCAAGAATCTGACCGTCACCGTGAAAGACAGTCCGTATTACAGTGGGTGGATACGGTACTTCGAGAGCGAGTTCCCAGACGAGTCCCTCATCGCGAACAACTCCGACCCCAGTACGCGGACGGCCTCCTACGTCGTCGCACTCGGCCGGAACGACTCGGCGTCATCGAACCCTGGTCCGGGCACGGACGAGTACGTGGTTCCGAACGCCACGGTTCGTGCAGCGATCTGGAGCTCGCAGGACGAGCTGAAGTTCCAGAGCAGTTCCGGCGCACATCGACCGACGATAGTGGACAGTTACGACTCGAACATCGACCCCTACTCTCTCGCGAGCGGGTCTCAAGCAGTGGTCGTGAACGACGGGAAGACCACGATCAAGCAGAACACCGAGATCTACGGCGACGTCTTCGCCGACGGGGACGTCAGGCTGCAGGGAAGCACCCCGGAACCCGTCTATGTGGAGGGAGACGTCACGTACAACGGCTCTCAGAGCGGGAACCACTACACCGTGACCGGGGACTTCAGACGAGGGTTCGGGTTCGTTCCCGACGGCGTCGTCTCTCCGGACGGCGAGATACAGGACGCCATCGCCAACGCACAGGACCCGGACGTCAACAACAACACCGAGACGAACGTGTTCAAGACCGGACGAGGAGAGATCCACGCTGGAACCGTCACGCACGGTATCTACTACAGCGAGGACTTCACGTTCGACGTCGACGACGACGAGGAGGTCGTCTTCGACACGTCCGACGGTGACATCGTCGTCGTCGTCGACGGCCCTATCGATAGCGAGAGCCGGATCGAGGTCCGCGGCGACGGGCAGGTTCGGTTCTTCGTCAAGGGCAGCGTGACGATGGACAACGAAGTGAAGGTGTTCAGCGAAGGTGCGTCGACCCCGAACAACGATTCGACGCGGTTCCGGATGTACGTCCACAGCGGCTACGACGTCGCGTTCGAGAAGCACACCGAGTTCACCGGCGTGGTGTACACGCCCACCGGGAGCGACGTCGCCCTCCGTCAGGGCTCGCCGACCGAGGCCGCCGAAGTGTACGGCGCCGTCGTCGGCGGCAAGGTCATCGTCAACAAGGGCGCGCAGGTCCACTACGACCTCGCCGTGAAGGATGCCGGCCCGAAATCCACGAACGAATCCGCGATGCCAGCCCCCGACGGCGACGACGACGGCGTTCCGGACGCGGTCGACGAATGCCCCGACAACAGCGACGGCAGCGGCGTGAACGGCTGCGGGGCAGTCACCGAAGACGAGGACGCGAACGCCCTCGTCGTCAACCAGTCGAAGGCGAAACTCACCGTCGTCGGCTCAATGGTCGCCGACAACAAGACATTCATCCGCGAAGTCGGCGAACGCGAACCACTCGACGTCGTCTTCGTCATCGACGATTCCGGGTCGATGGGTAATCCGGAAATAAACCAGGTTTCGAGTGACGATTATCGGGTTGAGGGAACCTACGGGAGCTGGAGCGAGTGGGAGACGCCGGAAGAAGCGGACTACGTGGACGAGGACGCACAGGAATACGGCTGGGACTGGGTTCCGGACGGCGAACAGTGGGAGGTCGAATATATGTATCACAACAAGATGGACCCCGATCAAGAGGTCCTCAATCCGGGTACTAGAGGAGACTTCCAAGCAGATGGTGGACGCGGGAACGATCCCGACCCAATCGCAGAAGTGCGCCGCAGGACCACGACGAGTCACCGGACCTACACCGTCTCCTCCGGTGAAGTCTGGCTCGTTTCGGACGAAGAAGAACCCTCCCCGAGCGAAATTGACGACGACGACGTCAATACGAAGTGGTTCCGCGCCGGCGAGTCGTTCAGCTCGGAGAACTGGAACTACTACGAACGGTACGAGCTCGGGAACGACCCGGACGATCAGCGAGAAGGCGCGATGCGGACGTTCATCGGTCTGCTGAACGAATCTAACGGCGACCGTGTCGGGGTCGTCTCGTTCACTACGTGGAATGACGAGAACACGGATGTCAGGCACCACCTCTCGTTTGAAGGTGACGAGTTCGACAACGCGAACAACAGCCTCGCGCTTCAATCAGAGGGCGGAACGCCGATGGAGGAAGCCATCGAAGACGCAGCTAGCGAGCTACAGACTGGAAGTAACGACAAGAAGGTCATGGTGTTGCTGACCGACGGACAGCCGGACGGAGACGAGGACGATGTCGTCGACGCCGCCGAGGACGTCTCGAACGACATCCAGATTCAGACGGTCGGTCTCGGCGGGAACACCGACGAGGATCTCCTGAGAGATATCGCGGACGAGACCGACGGCGAGTACTCAAGCGTCGGCGACTCCGACGGACTGAACGAGACCTTCCGGAAGATCGCCGGAGCCGTGACCGAGGAGAAGGTCAACGTCATCGAGTACAAGGACACGACCGTCGAGGTCGAGGTCGGTACCAGTAGCGTGACGCTCTCGGGGAACGCGAACGACCCCACGGACGACACTCGGCCGTCGAAGGTCATCGACATCGCCGACCTCCAGGGTGCGAGCGACGACGAGATCGAGGAGTACGTCGGAACGCTCGTGAGCGCACGAGCGAAGACGCAATCCTGTAGCGGGAACACGACGTTCAACACGATCACCGGACCAGATGGAGAGTACGAAGAAGTGACGTGTAACGCGACCAGCGGCGTGTTCGACGACGTCGGGAACGGAGACGACGCGACGCACAAGATCTACGTCGACGGCGAGTCGCTCCCGTCGAGCGACGAGTTCGACGGCGGCTGGTTCAAAGACCAGACGTTCACCCAGGTCATCGAGGAGTACGAGTCCGACACGGGCAAGACGCTCCTCAGTTCGAGCGGCGACGAGTTCGCAATCGGCGAGAACGACGCCGTCATGGTCGTGAAGACGAACAGCTCGGATGACGACACCGACTACGTCGTCCTCCACTTCGAGGCGTACGACACCGACGTCGACTACGACATCGACCCGTCGGTATCCGACGACCCGGCGACCGATTCGGACTCCAGTACGGCGAACACCTCCGCCAACAACACGTACGTCGTCGAGATCGACGAGAACAACGTCGAGGTCGGGAACGAATCCAGCGCCTCGGTGAACGCCGGCAGCGTCCAAGCCAGCGCCGTGTCGCGACCCCTCGTGTCGGCCGACCTCGCACCGCTCGCTGGGTTCCAGCCGGCAGCTCGCGTCGCAGACGCCGCTCGCTGACCGGGCAAGTCACCTCGAAGTACCCTTCTCGACCGCTCCGAACGCGCCGATCGTCGCGCTCACCGAAGACTGCCGGGGCTTCTGGACTCTCGCAGAGACGGGGCGGCCGCTCGTCGGTTCGTTCGTCGCAGAATCATGGGCGCTGCAGGCATCGGTTCGACTCTCGAACACGAGAGTTTCAACCGGTTCCAGTCGTCCCCTGAGAGATCCTACTTCAACAGACCCAGTGGCGATACTGTTCGTTCTCTCATCCCGGGCCAGTCAATCGTCGGTGATCGGTTCGCCACCCGACTGGCAACTATGTCACTGGAACCAATCGACCCAGAGACGGCACTCGAACTGTACATAGCAGACAGAGAAAACGAGCTGACCGAAGCGACAATCTACTCGCACCGGTCGCGGCTCGGGCACTTCGTTCGCTGGTGCGACGAACAGGGTATCGGGAATCTCAACGATCTCACCGGTCGCCAACTTCACCGTTACCGACTGTGGCGGCGCGACGAAGGCGACCTCTCACTTGCCTCGGAGAAGACTCAGATGGACACCCTGCGAGTCTTCGTCCGATGGTTAGAGCAGGTGGATGGAGTTGAGCAGGACTTGAGCACGAAGGTTCGCTCCCCCTCACTGACGCCAGAGCAAAACACTCGGGATGTCATGCTTGATTCGGATCAGGCTACGAACGTACTGGCTCAACTCGAAAAATACCAGTACGCGACGTTGGGGCACGTCACAATCGCCTTACTGTGGCACACGATGGTGCGCGTCGGAGCCGCACACGCGTTGGACCTCGATGACTACCACCCAGACGAGCAGTACCTCGATGTCCGTCATCGCCCAGACCAGGGAACGGCAATCAAGAACAAGGAGGACGGGGAGCGACTCGTGGCACTGTCTGATCAGCTCTGTGAACTCCTGAATGACTGGATCGCCGACAAGCGCCCGGACGTAACGGATGACCAGGGACGAAAGCCGTTACTCGCGTCGCGCCAAGGTCGAGCACACCGGACGACGCTACGCGGGTATTGTTATCGGGCGACTCGACCATGCGAATACGGTGCCGAGTGTCCGCACGACCGCGATCCAGAAGACTGTGAAGCGACTGATCGGGACGCTGCGTCCAGCTGTCCATCGAGTGTGAGCCCGCACGCGATTCGTCGTGGAAGCATCACGCACTCACTCAACAGCGAAATACCTGAAAACGCCGTTTCAGACAGAGCGAATGTCTCGAAAGTCGTGTTGGAACAGCACTACGACCGCCGGACAAAGCGCGAAAAGATGGAGCAACGGCGGGATTACCTGGATAACCTCTAACAGACAGACTACTGCGCTGTCCAGGGGTCAGACGATCTCGTCAATTAATTCGCATCCCTTTTTGAATCGCCGCTGTCTTCGAAGCCATTCGCTGAGAGTGCGGCGACGCCCTCTCCCTGCATCCGTATCTGTGATCCCGACGAGCTCCGCACTACCGTTGCTCAAGCATTCGACGACGACACTCGGTCCTTCTCCGGGATTCTCAGTCTGTTACCCAGCCGGAATTGATGGCGGTTTTCAGAACTCTTCTTGTCAGCGAACGGCGCTCTCAGGCGTGTTGTGTGACGTCGCGTAGGTCGAACACATGTAGGTCATCGCGTTCGGAGGCCGCTTCCTGTACGGATTGTGTGACGCCGCTACGCGTGAACAATGCGTATTCCATATCGGTGTCGCCAGTATCTGGAGTCCAGCGGATTTCCGCAGAATGGTCTTCGAGTGAGGCGAGCGCACTGTAGTCTAGGGAGGCATTCGTAAACTTACACTCCCCCACCACCATCGTCCCGTCTGTCGTGAAGCCGACGACGTCAACCTCATGCTCCTTGTACCACCAGCGGCCGATATCGAGGAACGTCTTCTCGGGAAACAGATTCGGCAGCGCATCCTGACAGAGCTTCTCGAATTCTTGGCTCACGAAGTCCGGGAGTTCTGGTTCGATAACTGCCTCGTAGGCGTCTTCACCCAAACGTTCGTATCGGTCTTCCTTGCCGTAGACGAAGCGGAACCAGAAGCGAAACAGTGGGTCAAGGATTCGATAACGTCCGCGACGTGATTTCGCTTTCTCTTCAGTCAGTGGAACCTCACGCTCGATGAGTCGGAGCCGTTCCAACTTCTGGGTGTACGTCGAAATCTGCTTCCCATCGATTCCGACTGCTTGCGCAATCTCGTTTGACGCCGTCTTCCCTGCAGCGATCGTAGTGAGGATCGCAAAGTACCGATTCGGGTCTGTGAGTTCAGTTCGGAGGACGTACTCTGGTTCATTGTGAAGATACCCCTTCTGAGAGAGTACTTCCTCAGTGAGAACGGCTCCGAGATCCTGATCAAGATTGACACCGTCAAGGTAGTACGGGACACCGCCGAAAATGCCCCACGTGAAAATCTGCTCTTCAGGCGAGTAGTCGTCCGGAAGGAACTCCTGTGCGGCTGCGAAATCGAGTGGTCGGAGGTCAAGTTTCTCGGTAAACCGCCCGTACAGCGGGCTGTTTCCAAGCAGAGTCGCTTCTTCCATCATGCTAATCGAGGACCCGACCAGAATGAGCGTACCCGAGGTGTTCTGGAAGCGTTGGTCCCACAGCCGCTGAATAACCGAAGGGAGGCTTTCGTCAGCATCGATGAGGTAGGGGAATTCGTCAAGGACCACAATTCCGTCGTGGTCGCCGAGATACCCCAAGAGGGACTCCCAGTTCTGTTTGATCTCCGTAATCCCAGGAAACGTGTCGGCCGCAACATCGACGAACTCGTCAAGTTGTATCTGTGACGTGGTCTCCGTGGCTTGGTAGACGACGGCGTCGTCCCGGTCGGAAAGCGAGTGCTGGACGAGCTGTGTCTTCCCGAGTCGTCGCCGACCAAAGATAACGACCATCTCGGCGTCGTCGGATTCGTAACATCCACGCAGCCGTGAGAGTTCTTGTTCCCGATCCACGAAGCGTTCCATGTGTCTACTCTCTCCCACTGGAGAATAATACTTCCGGATAGCCTATTTCAGAATAGGCTAATTTAGAATTGGCTATCCTGGATTTTCCTGTGACAAGCGTTCGACGGCAGCGGCCCGCGAACCGGATCTTCTTTATCAATCTGGTCTTCGTCACGGTTTGAGGAAATAGCGGTGTCCGTCCGGATATTGCGCATCAGGCAAAGCACTCTCTCGTTCGTCAACAACGGTCATTATTCAGCGTCGATGGCGCTGTTGGTCGGTGTCTGACAGGGTATTGTGGTCGGTACGCCGCTAAGTTTGTCCTATCATTCTAAAACATAGTTGGTATTCGAACAGTTTTTATGATGATTGAATAATGAAGGAGTATGTCGATTGCTCCTGCTGAAGTACGAGAATTGTCTAAGAGCGAATTGGTTAATCTTGTTGCCGACCTTTGGGAGGCACGTCCTGGTTGGCGGACAAGAATTGTTGAACCCGGTGAGGTGGAATTAGAGATTGAAGAAGATACGCTGGAAATTGTTGTCCCAAAGATGGAAAACCCACTGCACTCCAGTGTAGATGTTTCAGTTGACATCTTGGCAATTCAAGAGGATCCATATGTGGAGATGGAATACATACATGTCCGTGATGATGAGGACGCTGTAGTCAATGATGCCCATTTGAATTCGTTTAAGGAAGCAACGACCGGATACAGAGTGGCAAAGTCCGTTATTGTGACCACGGGAACTGGACCCGGAAGGACGGTTGATAAGCGGTTATTCGGCGGTCATAGACTTGTGGAGGGGACGGACTTGTGCGAGCTTATCGATCAGTATACAGAATACGGGTTTGATTATGGGGAACATTTCTGATTCTGTGAGATCCAAAGGAGCTAATTGACTGTTCAGGGGAATTTCTCAAGCTCCAACCCCTGCGTTATTTTGTAGGAGTAGCGAAACGTACTGCTGTGCTTGACTCTACAGCCGCTGGCGATATTTCTGCGGTACGCAATCACACACGTGAACTCATTGAGGATGCCGGTGACGCAGATGAACCAGTACTCATCGAAGCGCCTCCGAATAGCGGTAAAACAACGAACGCCGTCAAATTAGCACTCGAAGCAGAGAAGCCGGTCACGTATCTCGCACGCCGAATTGATCTGTATGAACAGGCCGAAGAGAAAGCAGAGGAACATGGTGATCTCCGGTATGAGCGAATTCCCGCACCCCAACGTGATTGCGAGACATTCCTCGGAGAAACCGAGGGGTCCGCAGCAGATATCCAACGTCTCTATGAGAAGGGGTATTCAGGGCGGACGATTCACTTAAAATTCCGAGATCAGGCTCCCTGTGGGATGGACTGCGACTATATGGAGAAGATGGAGACGATTGATGGGGAAACTGCGTCGATTGACCTCCTTATCGGGCATCATAGCCACTGTAAACGACGTCAGTACATCCAAGATCGGATTGTAATTATTGACGAATTCAACCCTGGACCATTTCTACAGCCTTTCCCTGGGGACAATTCAGGTGTTATCGATAATCCTGGTGATATTGTCCCCAGTTTCCTTCACGCGTTGGACGAGGGGGACACAGACTTCCCGACAAACGTCTACAATGACGTCACTGACCTGATTCAGAGACGAGACGGCCCCAAGGGCTGGCAGGAAGCAATCGACTGGTTCCAAGAGCATGGAGCAAGTCGTCGTGTGGCCCAGGACTCTGATCTCTTAGATCCTACACTTGAGAAGTATGATGATGTTCACGCCTATGCGCCGTTTCTCACGTTTAGCTTGCTCTGTATGGAACGAATCGGTCCAGGGGTTGATCTCGCTCCACCACCTGGTGGTTCACTTGACGACATATGGCAAAGTGCAGACCTTGGACCTGCGACGAAATGCCTTCGAGATCGAAATACGGGAGAGATGTATGCTCTGAGCTCCCCAGATCTTTCCGAGGCAGAGCAGGTTATCGGTCTTGATGGGACACCTACCATTGACCTGTGGAATCTCCTCTTTGCACCAGAGGATGGGTTTGATCATCAGCAGGTAATTGACCGAGAGGATTTCTCAACGTATCTCCGTTCTGCGATGAACATGTCGCTCATTCAGATCGGTGACGGATGGCACCCATATGCGGCGGGGAACATCAGTAACTCAGACTCAGACCGATTTGCTGCTGTTCAAGCACTTGAACAAGACTCCTTCGCACTAATTTCGACAAAGCAAGCGCTAGAGAGATACCAGAACTGGGGGCTACTGGATACTTTCGTCAAACGAACTGATTCTGAGCAGGAGACCGACGATAACCGTGTGTCAGATGAGAATCAGGCACTACATTACGCAACGGTTAAAAGCTCAAATGACTTCGAAACAGAGTCGTTAGGCGTCGTCGCAGGCATGCCTCACCCAGGGGACGATCTTGTCCGTCTCTGGGCGGGGTTATGCGGCGAGGCAGTCGAAATAACACGTAGCGACGATGAGGACGTTGAGAAGTCATTCGGCGACCTTGGCGATAAGATCTACCAGTATTTCGCTCATGATCAAGTCGTACAGGCGGTACTCAGATTTGGTCGGGATGAAACCGTATTCGAAAACGGCGGTGCGACAATCTATATTAGTACCTACGCGCTTCCAGACTGGTTCGATGTAGAGACTGAATTCAACGTTCAGTCGAGAGAGTTGGAAGGCGCAGTTCTCGTAAAACTATTCGAGGTATTTCAACAGGAGGACAATCCAGACCGAGCGCTACGGTCGATCACGAAAATCCACGAGCTGATCGATGAAGATGACCGGTTAAAGGAAGATCCCAGCAAGAAAGGGGTGCGGAACGCGATTGAACGAGTTGTAGCAAAGGACTACGTGACTGTCGAACCTAACCGCGGAAAACACTCCGCTGATCTATACAGATGGGATGGCGACGGCGAAATCCTTCTGGCAAAAGATGGTACGACGCTCCTTCACGTTCAAGATGACATTCACGTGATCCAGTTAGAGGGAGAGTGGTAATTCCACTCCGACAATCCAAGTTAGCCCATCTCTCCTACTAAGAATTCTGGTGCAGGTCAGTAAGAGAGATCCGTTATCCAACTATCTGTATCGCTTCTTCCGTCGGTTCAATACGACTGTTTTCGTTCCGACGGTAGTAATCGTCCAGGTATTGTGAAAGGTACTGCCACGCCTCTTTCCCAGTCTCGAACCCCCACTCTGAAGCGAGGTCTCCATTCGACGTCGGTGCCAACCGGATAATATCTGCTACTCGCTCCCGTTCCTGCTCCGAGAGCTCACCTCCTACCGGAGATTCCGAATTCACTAAGCTAATGTCATCATCCGTTGCTCCATCAGTCGTTGATGTCGAAGTCTCCTGTGACTTAGAACCATCCTGCGTAGATTGTGAACTGCTGCCCATGGCCTGCGCCGAAGTGTCCTCTGTAGACGCCAGCGCTTGCAACGGTGTTCCGTCTGGGATCTCGTCCATCAGTTCCTGCGCAATAAGTGAAAGCATCTGCTGCCGTCTCTCTGGCGTAACCGAGAACTCATATCGAATCTTTTCCTTCACAACCCCATCGGTCTGATGACCCTCAAACACACTATGGGTATAGGACATCCGCTGAAGATCCACCTCTCCTGGAAGGTTTGGGGCGACCGTGATCCCGAGCGTCCATGATTTTGGTTCGAGTTCAGTGTAGTTGGTCGAAAACTGTGGAGACAGTTTCGTGTCACGCGGGTCTACGTTGGGTGGGATATCGGTCTCTGTCGATGCCAAATCATGGGTCGGTGAATACGTTTGCCCGTCACTCCCGACGAATTTCGTTTTGCTGATTCCATTCCATTTCTGTACGTACTCGGAGGTGTTCTTGATTCGAGTCACACAGAGAAATCGGTTCTCAGTCTGGATAGAATCAACCTCGTGTGGCCAAGCAAGTGGTTCGATGTCGGTTCGGAACAGTCCGACAAGGGAAACGCGCAGTGGCCCCTTCTCGATTGTTAAATCATCCGCGAGCGTGCCCTCTATCGACGCTGCACTCACAGGTGTGCCGAGTGCCGCAAGTCCACGGGCAAATCCGCTGAACGTACTGGTACCGTCCGTGGAACCAGCAGTTGGATCACCGTTCTGGATCTGCTCGTACGCATCTTGGATCTCTTGAAAACGCTCTTGGCTCCCGCCCTGATCTGGGTGATGTTCCTTTACCAGTGCTCGATATGCAGCTTCGACAACGATCTCACTCGCATTTCTTGCTATTCCGAGGACATCGTACGGATTGGGCATACGCACAAATGCGAGTCTGGCAAGAAATCCATTTCCCTTAGAGGGTGTCATAGAACGGTTGGCACACCCAAGTTGCGGATTGATGGAGACAGCAGCCCTATTCAGTAACTTCTTCTATGCCGAGAATCTCGAACCTGGCCCCGTTCGTGGTACTATCCGTGACACGAATCTGCCAGTCGTGGGCTGCAACAATCTGTTTGACGATGCTCAATCCGAACCCAGTGCCATCCTCACTTGTTGAGTAGCCAGCTCTAAGGACATCCTCACGCATGTCGGCCGGGATTCCTTGCCCATCGTCCTCAACGTAGAATCCATCGTCAAGTGCACCGACCGTTACGGTGACGTCTTCACCACCGTGGTCGATAGCGTTACGAATCAGATTCTCAAACAGCTGTTTTAGCCGACTTTTATCTGCCCGTACGGTGCGGTCGATGTCGGTGATAAGCGTGGCAGCACCCGTCTCAACGGTTGCCCAACACTCCTCTACCAGTGGATCGAGCGCGACCAGATCGAAATCCGTAACGGCGTCTCCCTCTCGGGCTAACGATAGGAGTTCATCTATCAGCGTCCGCATACGCTCGTGGGCTTGTTCAATTGAGTCCAAATGTTCACTGTCGCACTCCGTCGCCGCCAACTCCAACCGCCCTTCGGCAACGGTGAGCGGATTCCGAAGATCGTGACTGACGATACTGGCGAACTCTTCGAGTCGGTCGTTTTGCTCGGTGAGTTCTCGCTCACGGGCACGGAGCTGCTCGGTTCGTTCTAACTGTTCAAGCGCTGTCGCCAGTCCGCCGGCCAGAATCTCACCCAGGAGTGCGTCCTGTTCGTCGAAGGTCTCTGGGGACGATGACCCGGCGAGCAAAACACCGTATTTACCGAGTGGCAAGATAAGCTCGCTCCGAATCGGCGTGGCTGGATTATACCGATTCGGATCCTCGTGGACATCATTAACAGAGCGTGTCTCCCCGTTTTGATAAACCCGCCACGCAATACTGTCACCACCCGCAAAAGTGGGTGGCTCGCCAATAAGATCGTATATGGCGTCCGTGGATGCCACGGGAACGAGCCTGTCGGCATCATCGTCGTACAGATGGATTGAATTCGCTTCTAATTCCAGAAGATCTCTCATCGTCTCCACCCCGATCTCGGCAACCTCTTCCCGCGTGTCCGCACTCACCAACTCTTGGGTGACCCGATTCAACGCTTCGAGTTGCCGTTCACGGGTCTTCCACTCATCAATATCGAGGTGGATGCCGACCGCACGGATTGGCTCACCGTCGTCATCTCGCTCAACGATTTTGCCGAGATCCCGAATCCACTTCCACTCACCATCGGCAGTTCGCATTCGGTGTTCGGTGTCGTAGTAGTCCGTTTGCTGCTGGCGATGAGCCTCAAGGGCAGCAGTCACGTCATCAAAATCGTCCGGATGAACCCGCGACTCCCATGTGTGGAGGTGTGGTTCGAGTTCGTCAAGCGTGTAGCCGAGCATCTCGGCCCACTGCTCGTTGAACTCAACTTCATCGGTCGTCATATCCCAATCCCACACGCCGAGGTTCGCGCCTTCGATTGCGAGTTCGAGACGTTCCTTGAGCCTCTCAATTTCTTCTATCCGCTGCGTTCGCTCAGTGATATCCCGCGAGACGACCATAAACTGGTCACCATCTCCCACAGGGAGGCGAGTGAGGTGAACTTCGACAGGAAACCGTGTTCCGTCATGCGTCTCGAATTCCGTTTCGATTCGTTTCCTGTCTCCAACATCCATTCCGTCCCAAATGGCCTGTAATTCGTCTGGCTCGATTCCCTGATCGATGTCCCAGACTTTCTGCCCGACAATCTCGTCTTTTGGTTGGTTGAACGCCTCACAGAATTGCTGGTTGACATCGACGATAGTCCCCTCGGTGGTGTGGATGTCAATCATATCAGGGGAGCTTTCGAAGAGGGCTTCGAGACGGGTCGAGGTCTGTTTGAGTCGGTTCTCACGCTCTTTGGTTTCCGTAATGTCGCGCACACTCACGACGTATCCGCCAATGGCGGTCGCCGTTTGGTTACTCCCTCTGGTTTCAAGCCAGATCCATGAGTCATCCTTGTGCCGGTAGCGAAATTCATCGGTCACGGTCTCATCGTCTTCGGCGTTGAGGATTTCAGCGAACGTCTCACGAACTTGCTGTTGATCGTCGGGATGGACGTGTTCGAATACCTGATCACCGACACGCTCAGCAGGCGGATACCCGGTGATACGCTGTACAGACGGGCTTTCGTACAGAATATCGCCTGACTCACCCACGATGAGAATCCCATTAGAGAGATGCCTGACGAGTTCCTGGTATTTCTCTTTCGGCAACTCCATTATTGTAATCTCTCAATCACTAACCGGCAAAGAACCCTTGTATTCTATACGCAGTTCTATCTACTGGAATATTCAGCGAACAACGAGCGTAAGAAAACACTTGTAAATAGTTCTATGGCACCCTTTTCCCTTATCCAAAAGGGGCTCATCTCTCAAGGACGATATTTACCGATTGACCCCTCGCAAACAGGCTAGAACCAAGGATAGAATGCAGGGTATTCTCGAAAAACACAACATTAGTTAGATGGTTTTTGACATCTGACCGTCCGCCCAAACCGATTCCTCATAAATATCGACCACCACCTCCGCCGACTCCGGCAAACCGCCCACGTCCACCATTACGATGATAGGATAGACTCGTTCCACCTCCTCGCTCACGATCGCTAACATCTCCTGCTGATTTTCCGTCAACCGAACTCGATTTCCGCTCGATACCGCCTTCACCTCCACCGCGTAGTACGCCAGCAGATCTGTCGTCGGATCCGACCCCTCTCTCGAACGTGACGGACTCGGCGCGCCCTCCACTGGAGTCAGTGTCTTCGCCACTAGGATATCGTCAGGTATCCAGCCTTGCGAATACCCCCAGTCACCGTCTTCTGGTAACGTAACACCCTCCAATACCCCTAAGTGGGTTTCCTTTGTCAGACTCCGACTCTTCGAATGAATTCGGATGTCGTCTTTGCTATACTCTTCATTCTCAGGTTGGTCTGTCGCGTGTGCCGTAATTGTCTCCTCAAGCGGCTCCGGAAACCCGCCGTGTCGCCCTGCAATCATCTCTGCAATCAATCCTACGTCCATTCTCGATAGATCGTACGTAACCATTGGCTCTGGTTTGTCCTTTCCCGTCAGCCGCTTTGTATTGGACGGTTCAGGGGATAGTCATTTGCCACTATCTACCATGCTAACCCTTTCAATCCAGCGTACATTTGACCTACTACCATCGATAAGACAACCTAAGTCTATGATTATTGGTTAGAGGGGCCTGCTCTCCACATCTAACCTCCTGGCTTCCTGATCAGTAGAACACTCCTCCTCTAGCTTCGATTGGAATTGGCATTCAGATCCAGCGAAGGGAGCATCTCTGTTTTACGGAATCCACAGCCAGGGAGTGATCAGCTCACGCTCCGCCAGCTCCGTCACCGTATGGGCGGCCCGCGCTGATTGCGCTGGCCGCCCAATCGTCGATCACCATACCGGTTGAGAGTGTAGCGGCTGTTCAGGCCGTTGTTGTACGGATCTACGGAATGCCTGGCCGCTCTGCGTGTTGCCCGTAGGTGCGCATGAGGGCAACACAATGCCCAGAACAGGAAATCAAATCCACGAAGGAATCGCCTTTGAAGAACAGCACAATCCTCGAACCAGATATCTCCCCGCTCACCCTCAGCAGTGTTCTCACCGAGTGATCGAGAGAGACCGTAGCCAGCGAGGTGATAAGCGATGAGCAGCAAGGATGACGATCCGAATGATCGACGAGTCGGTTCGGATCCCAACAGGTCGAACAGTACTCGTGGAGATCCCAGATCAACCAATCTGAAGCCGATCTCGCCAGCAGAGGCCGTTGAATGGTATCTTCACCGACGTCGTAATGAACTCGCCTCTTCGTCATTGAAGACACATCGTTCCAGTCTCCGCCATTTCACGAAGTGGACAGAGCAAGTCGGCATCGAAAACCTCAACGAGCTAGATGGTCGTGCGATCCAGCGCTACCTCACTTGGCGTGCCGAAGAGGCTCCAACGAGTGTTGATCACTTAGCTCCTAAGTCAGAGAAGACGCAGATCGACATCACTCGGAAATTCGTTGAGTACTGCGAAACGATCGATGCTGTCCGGGTCGGGCTCCATGAGCAGATCCTCCCGTTCCGCGTCAAGGAAGCTGACGAAGTCCGCGACGAGATGCTGGATATGGGGCGGATCTCGGAGATTCACAATTACTTGGAGACGTATCACTACGCATCCAGGGATCATATCATCTGGACGCTGCTCGCCGAATCAGGATTCCGGATTGGCGCTCTCCACTCATTGGACGTTCAGGACTTCGATCCAGACAATCGGACGCTTCGACTCCGTTATCGGCCAGAATCGGAGACATCGCTCAAGAACGACCGTGGGAGCGAGCGGCTCGTTGGGTTGATCCGAGACGGGACGGTCGAAGCCATTCAGGCGTACATCGATGATCAGCGCGTCTCAGCCACTGATGAGTACGGTCGTGAGCCCTTGCTCACGACCCGCAACGGAAGAGTTGCTAGATCAACGATCCGGAAGTCCGTTTATCGGTGGAGTTGCCCACAGGCGCTCGGAGACGAGTGTGATCACGATGATTCGATGACGTCTTCTGACGCGTGGCGATGCGGGAACAACGCCTGTCCGCACATGGTTCGTGCCGGTGTGATCACGTATCTCCTCCGGGAGGACGTCCCAATCGACTACGTCTCCGATCGTTGTGATGTCAGCCCATCCGTGATTCGGACGCACTACGATGGTCGTAGTGAGTCCGAGCGCATGGAAGCCCGAAGTCAGGCAATTGCAGAGCAGCTCGCTAACTAACCCCGGTTTTCGAATTCATAGACATGACAGAGTTCCACGACGCAGATAGCATCGGCACTGATAGTAATAGACACGTCCTCCCATCGGGCCCAGAGATCTACTCTCATGAACATCAGGAGGTGGATCGACGACAACTCTTGTGCATCGATGGCCTGACGGCGTACGAAGCCATCTTGGAATGCCAGTCGGATGGTTGCTCCGAAGAAGCGAGCCTCATCTTCGCAGAAGGGGATTTCCCAGATTCGCCGGAAGAAGTAGACGATCTGATGTACGACGTGTATCGGTGGTTCCGCGAGAATGCTGTTGATCTGGTACCGTATAAGAAGGATGCTTCGCTATATATCGCAACCTACGTCCTGATCGCTGGTGAGGAGCACAATCATAGTTTGTTACGATCCCGGATTGCCCTGTTCCTTGCTGCCGATAAGGGATATCAAGATGGGGATCACAGTCGCCTCCCGAAAAAGAAGGGGGAGCTCCTACGTACTGTGAAACAACAAACACGGGACGCAATCCAGGCTCTTGGATCGGGACAGAATCCAGCCCTCAACCAGCTTTACCGAGAGATGGAGGGATAAATCGAATTAGGCTACTGCTCCGTCTTCACAGCTTCAATTCCAAATTCCGGCCGCAGGGGTTCGCCCAGACATGGGCAGGTGGAGGCTTTCCTCCATGACACTAGTTGGAAGACACGACCGGAGAGGTATCGAATTAGAACAACTCATTCTCGAAGAGAGACTTGTCAAATCCGCTTGCAGAATTTCTTTTTTGCGCCGATCAGGGATCCCTCTACAGGGGGGGAGCATTCGGCAGTCGCGTCGGACTGCTAGAACCACTCATGACGCCGATCTACGAGAGCAGCTGACCGACCACGTTGCCGAAGTACTACAGACACTACTACTGTCTGTAACCAATTGCATACATCATCATCGTATCTATCAGATCATCGTCAGTTGGTTCCCGCAGTTTGATGCGGGGTGGTCTGTGTGAGCGGTGAGACCAATCGCGTGAGATTGAATCTCCGTATCGACGAAGACGTGAAACGGAATTTCAACAACGCAATCAAGGCCAAGTTCGGAAAGTGCCGGCCATATGCCGGTATCGAGTTGGAACGGGAGTTCCGATACTTCCTCAACCAGGGAGAACTCGCAGATCTGCAAGACGCAGTTGATGACCTCACGGACACCTTGGGTGGTTCAGAAAGCAAAGAAAAAACTCGTGAGGTTAATCGAGGAGAGACAGTCGTTGCTTCCCACCGAATCGCAGAAAACGTTCGCACAGCCCTGATATCGGCTTCTCAAGAGGATTATCGTTCCGCCGGTGAACTAGCAGAGGCGATTATGTACGGATACATCACCGACGGTAGCGTAATCGAACGGGTAACACAGAAGCTTCAGAGGATCTCAGAGGAGTCTCAACCGGACATCGATAATTCGATGGGGGCGAAAGAACGTCGTACCAACACGATCGTTAACGAACTCGGACGACCTAAAGAGGGAGGATTCACTCTCGATGATCTCGATCAGGCTATCGAGGCTGCCAAAGGTATCAGTGCTAGCGACTACACTCGTGAGCAGTATCTCCCCAGAGTGCTTGATGAATTGGATTTCACGTGGCATCCGAATAACTCAAAGTTATACGTTAATCCGGAAGGGTTAGACCTCACGGATCCACGAGATCCGACTAAAAAGCCGTTGATGCTTATGGATCGAGATGACAAGCGGCTAGCTATCAAGGTTGCTGCGTACCGCTCCGATGATAACACCTCAATAAAAGCGGCCTTCAGCATTCCCGATGCAGTTGACCTATTCAAAGGTCAAATACGGAAAAGTACGATCCGGCAATTGATGCGAGAAATCGCTGAGTCCTCACCAGGATATGAATACAACCAAGATCGGGAAACACTGGGAGTTGATGTGAAAAGGGTGAAACGCCACGATCTGGAGAATGAGGACCTACTAAAGATCGAGGGCGATGAGTTAATTCTCATGGGAGACGATGCTTAAGATTCGCTGAGAGGTCTCCGTTTGTCGATGAATTCGATGATTTTTGCTGTACCGACTCTAGTCGTTAGAAGTACTGCAGGCTCTACACCGAAGAGAGTCTTTGATGGTATTCAGTGGATTCTCTACACTCAACACACTATCACATGAAGAACACTGGACGGTGTCCATAGTCCCGATCCCGCTCCCATATCCGAGCGTCACCGTTCGGGAAACTCCCTGCTCAGCCAGTTCGATATCGATCTCTCCCCGTTCGTACTCTACCTGTGTTACCGTGAGGGGAGCCACTCGAATATCCAACGCATGCCGCTTTCGGATCTCTTCCTGCTTCTGGGGAAACCCCTGGTCTCGTCGTTCGTGCAGAGTACTCAATTCCGAATCGACCTCTTCATACTCAGATTTTGCCTCTTTCCGCTTCTTCAGTATCGCCACGCGATCGTCCTGATCACTGCCATTGATCGCTTCACTCAGCTCATCGATCTTCGAGGACAGCTTAGAACGTTCCTCCTCCAGCTCTTGGATCCGTTGTTGTTGCAGTTGGCGGTACTCTTCGACCTCTGCGTCCGCTGCTCTGGATGCCTCATTATGGACCTCCTCAATCTCGTTCTGGATGCTCTTCATCAGCTGATCCTGGGCTGTGTTAAGCAGTGATCGTGCGTCTGTCTCCGCCAATGACGATTGCGTGGTAGTGGGAGAGCCGTTCGTGGTTATCGACGTCATATGAAGGAACGTCTCTTCCAACGCTGGAAGTCTCTGTTCCGAGCGATGGTCGATAGCGATGGCGCGAAGGAGCTCTTGTTGGTACTCACTGACGGTTTCGATACTCACCTCGAAGAGGACCACAATCGCTGTGCGGTCGTAATACGGAGTGAACTGTGCCTCCCTGGCTTCGACGTCGCCTTCTTTGATCCACTGTGGGATTTCCACGTCATCCTGATCGGCTTCTATCGATAGTTTCCCGGTAGGGCGACGCTCAGTTGCCTCTCTGAGAATCCGCTGAAAAAACTCACTCTCTGGATGAAGAGACTCTCCAGTAGCATCTTCGTCTCTGTCTGCGCCACAAAGCAACGATAGGCTTCCCGCCGGCAATTCCGTATCCTCATTGTCTGGTATCGTAACTTCCCAGGTGTCCCCTCGTTTCTCAATGGTGCCACCGAGTGACTCCAAGTAGTTCTCGGTGAATCTCTCAACGAGAGACTGCGTGACCGCGAGTGCTGCCTCAGTCATCGCTTTCCCCCAGGTCGAATCCTTCGAAGACTCCGTTGTTGAACTCCTCCAGTTTATCCGCAAGTTCACGTTGTTCCTGCAGATCAACGGCCATCGCATCGAAATCGTTCTCCAGATCGACCTCTGAACCAGCATTAACCAGTCGCTCGAAAATCTGGTCCTCAAAGCTCGTACCGGACTCTTCTAACCGACTCAAGATTGAGCTTAGCTCGCCCACGCTCTGTTGGAACAGGTTGATTTTGTGGTAGAGCCGTTCTAAAACGTACTCTTCGACCGTATCTTTCAATGCCATGTTAAAGATGAATACGTCTCGTTTCTGCCCGATTCGATGTACGCGTCCAATACGTTGTTCGACGCGCATCGGGTTCCACGGCAAGTCTAAATTTACTAATATGTTACAAAACTGTAAGTTACGGCCTTCACTCATTGAGTCGGTTGAAACGAGGATCCCACCCTCATCCTCGAAGTCCTCAATGATTTGTTCCTTCTCGCTACTGGAGTGTCCACCGTGAAACGCGTGTACCGTGTACCCCTCCGTAGTGAGCCTATCGAGAATCTGCTGTTGAGTTGCTCGGAACTGCGTGAAGACGATGACTCTCCCCATCTCGACGTTGTCACGGGCTTCTTCGACAATGTCCAGGAGTCGTTCCTGTTTGGTCACCGTATCGATCTCATCAATCAGATCTAAGATGGACTCCAGTTCGTCCGCGTGCGTGAGCTCCGACTGGTCGTAGAGTCGCTTCTCGATAGTCTGCTTGAGCGCGACCGGGCTGCTGACGACCTCCTTCTGTAAGAGCATCAGTACAAGCTTCTGGCCCTGGTCTTGGCTGTAGGCACCTTTCACATAGTCAGAGACCGCCTGATAGAGTTCACGTTCCTTCGGAGTTGGATCGAACGTCCGTGTGTCGATAGTCCGGTCGGTGAAGTCGATGTCCGTGTCCTCCCGTCGGTTCCGGATCATGACTCTGTTCAGGCGGTCCTGAAGTTCGTCTCGGTTCACCAGCGTCTCCTGATTACTGTTCACGAAGTACTGGTGGAAGACGTCGCGTGTACCGAATAGTCCGGGACGGAGAAGCGAGACGACGTTATACAGGTCCGTCAGTTCGTTCTGGATCGGCGTCGCCGTGAGGAAGAACGCGTAATTATACGAAAGTCGGTCGATCAAGTCGTATCGATCCGTCTCTTCGTTCTTGACGTAGTGCGCCTCGTCAAGAACCAGAACGTCCCAGTCACGGTCGAGAACCGTCTGACGGTGTCTCTCACTCTTCGCGGTGTCGATGCTCGCAATGATGTAGTCATGTGTGTCGAAGTCCTCGAATTCATCGTCGTAGTTGCAGACGAATTCAAGGCCGAACTTCTCACGGAGTTCAGCCTGCCACTGTTTCGCCAGCTGCGCAGGCGTGAGAATGAGGACCGACTCGTCCGTCTCTCGAAAGTGCATCTCCTTGAGAATCATCCCAACTTCGATGGTCTTCCCCAGCCCGACCTCGTCAGCGAGAAGGGCCTTCCCGTCCATTTCGAAGAGGGCCCGATAGGCTGCGTCCACCTGATGTTCCAGTAGCTTGACGGAGTTTTCGTCCAACTCTTTCAGCGACCGAAGTTCGGAGTCCGGCTGGCCCGCTTGGAGACGAACAGCTTGGATGCTCTGTAAATGATCCTCCTCTGCACCATCCTCAGACAATGAATCGAGAAGATCATCCGCAGACTCGTTTGTGACCTCAACATCAACGAGGTCGTAACTTCCCATAGTCTCGTAGAGACAGGTTCGCGTGAAATACGTTTTGTGACCGACCGAAGCAGGCGAGCACGTCTGGTTGGTCCTGAGAAGGAGATGTTCGCAGGACCATAGTGTTTATTGGGTGTCCAAGAGGTGTGTTTAAGTATCAAGATGGCACAGACAGGATCCTTGTCGAACACCCTCGAAGACACGGTAACTCTCAGCCGTGAGCTTCGGGAAGAGGGGCAGATCGATGGCCAGGTGAAGCTCTACAACGTGGATGACGATGACGAGTTCGAGTCAGACGCGGAACTCTTCTTTGAGCGAACCCTGATGACCCAGGGGCTCCGTGAGGCGCTTTCGATTCTCCGTGATTCGCTCACGGGCGGTGACCCGCGCGGGACGCACATTCTCTACGGTCCGTACGGCAGTGGGAAGTCCCACCAGATGGTGGCGCTGTACCACTGCTTCGACGACCCCGACGCAGCAGGTACGTGGGCAAGCGACTCGGTCGAAGGCTTCGACACGGCACTTCCCGAGTCGGCGACGCCGGTCACAGTCGCTATGCAGAACGAGCAGTATGAGTATCTCTGGGAACCGTTCTTCGAGGCGCTCGATTACGATCCTGGAACGTTCAGTTCGGGCGGGTATCCCGATATGCAGACGATTCAGGACGCCGTCGGCGACGACACGGTCGCGTTCTTCGTGGACGAACTGGAGGACTGGTTCGATACACTCCAGGGCAACCGGAAAAGTGCGAACAAAGCCTTCCTCCAGTCGCTCCTCGAATCGACGGCGCTCTCCGATCTCGAACTATACACTATCGTCTCTGTCCTCCGTGAGGGCTCCGAGGTCCACGACATCCTGAACCGGGAACAGGCGGTCGAGGTCAACATGAATAATCAGGTGGACAAACGCGAGGTCCTGCGTCACCGCCTGATCGATTCAGTGAACGAGAACGCCGCCCGCGAAATCGTCAATGGGTACTACGACGCGTACGACCAGTCCGATCACGTCTCCATTCCCGATGATCTGCTGTCGGAGATGCACGATCTCTATCCATTCCATCCCGTGCTTCTGGACGCGCTTGAGACGCGGTACTACGCTGACGAGGATAACCAGAACACGCGGGGGATGATCTACCTCTTCTCGAAGGTTCTCTTGGAGATGCAGGATCAGACGGATCTGATCACGCACGGTGATATCGACGCTATCGAGTTTGAGGACGAGCTGGCGAAGATCAACTACGAGCGGTTGAACGCGGCGACGGGCGACATCAAAAGCCGCATCGATGAAGACGATGTTCCCCACGGCCGACGTATTCTGAACACGATCCTCCTGTACTCGCTGAAGCCGAGCGAGGGCGAGGGCGCGGAGGTCTCGGAGATCGTCATGGGTGCCTACCAGACAGGCGATCTCGTCTCAGACGTTGTCCTCAACCTCGAACGTCTCCACGGTGTCGCGTGGCATCTCCACAAGCTGAACGGAAAGTACGCGATCCGCGACCGGCAGAACCCGAACGCGCTCATCCGGAACGCGGCCGTAGACGTCTCCGAGACGTCGGCGAAGGCTGAAGTCGCGGACTTCATCACCGATATCTTCGGGTCGAACGCGCATCCGGTCGGATTCCGGACGAACGATATGCGGGACATCCCGGACGACCGTGAGGTCAAGGTCGTCGTGAAGGACGACCAGTGGACGAACGAGGAGGTCGAGAAGGTCATCACGAACGACGGTCGTGGCCGGGAGTGGCGTAACACGCTCGTGTTCGTCCAACCCTCGGGCGACAAAGCCATCGAGTCGGGGACACGGTATATCGACAAGGCGCGGTACATCGAGGGCGCACGGCAGGTACTCGCCGACGAATCCCTCGATGACGAAATTCGGGCGTCGATCCAGGGAATGCGGGAGCAGGAGGAGAACGAACTCCGTGAAGAACTCCAACTCCTGTACGGTGAGGTGCTTGACGGGAACGATCTGCTCAACGACTGGGAGCAGATGACGCCCATGGAACTTGACGTGTACGTTCACGACGAGGCGGAGCTGAATGCCTCGAACATCGCGGACTCAGCGTCCGCAGATCCATTCGACCTCCAGTCGCACGTCTGGGATATCGCTGAGGATCTCTTAGAACGTCGCGGAGAGATCTCGGTCGAAGATATCTACGAGCAGTTCCTCCGCGACCCGGACCTCCCGATCCCCGGCAGTGCGAACGACGTGCTGAATGCGACCGTCAAAGCGCTCTCGGACAAACCGGTGCTCGCCCGTGACACCGGTGGGTTCCGCGACGACCTCTCCGGCAGTTCGCTGGACACCGTCCTCGTCCAGCAAGACGATGTGGATGTGTGGGGCGTCGATGACGTCGAACAAGAACTGCGTCAACGGTTCGGGAGCGGAACGACCGCCCTCGATATCGGTGACTTAGAACTGGAACTCGTCGAAGACGGCGAAATCTGGATCGACGGCGACAGCCACGACGTCGTGATGCGGGCCATCGGTCGGCTCGCTCGTGAGGAACAGTACGTCATCGTCAAAGGGAACGAGATCCTCGATAAGCCCCAATCCGACGCGACGCTCCGCGACGTCGGCGGCGCGGAGGTCGTCGGTGCATCGTCCCTCGTAGATCGCATCGAGACGCACATCGACGACGACGGCTACGCGAACCTCGACACGATCATCGGCGAAATCCGTGCCGAGGAGTCGGTGTTCCTCCCGCCGGACGAGACCGAGTCCGTCGCCCGCGAGGCAGTCAACGAATTCCTCGTAGACGACTACGTCTTGGAAGCCGGCGGTCGGTACCTCGGATCGCTGGGAGACCGTGACCCGACGACGGTAAAGATCGTCCCGACCGTTCCCGAGCGGATCGGTGACCAGATCCTGGAGTACATCGAGGATCTGGAACCCGGAGACCAGTTCACGGTGAACAAGGTCGGCGACCGGTTCGACAGCAGTGTTACCGAGTACATGGTGCGGACGTACCTGCTGGAGAACATCGGAAAGGACGAAGAACCCGAGTACGTCGTCAATACGACCGGCTCGGAGAAAGCCTCCGACTGGGTCCCCGGGTACCCGTTCCGGAAGGCCGACACGGAGATACCCACGTGGCGCTTCGAGTACAACGGCGACGACGTCGCCGCGATGCGGAGCAAGTGGCGGAACAACCACCAGACGGGAAGTGTCGATTACGGCGATGTCACGTTCATGCTGCCCGACCGCGAGGGTGTTCCCGGCGCTCTTCAGGGGACCGCCGACGTTGAGCGGACGCAAGTCAGCCTGACGCTGCGATCCGGACAGGACTACACGAAGGTCCAAGACCTGTTCGAGCGGATGCCCGAGGAGGCGTCAAGCCTGAAGATTGAGATCACCTTCCAGAAGTAGTTCCGCTTCTTCTACTGGTCGGCGTCCGCGTTTCTGACTAAGGCTTCGACGACAATTTCGTCACCGTCTGCCTCATCCAGCATATCCCTCAGAACGGTCTTCAGTCGTCTATCGAACAAACTGCGTGGGTTCAGCGGTGTTAGTTCCGCTTCAAGCTCATCTCTGCTTACTGTTCCAGAAATCACGGAGTCTCCATCTTCTCGTACTTCCAGCAAATCGGCCATATCGACCCATCCTCAGCACGCTGGATAGCCTGTTCGATTGCCGCCTAACTCAACAATCGATGGCGAACAGTGTTAGTGTGCTTCTATCTGCCCCAGTACTCTGAACCCGGTTCAGGCCAGACCTCACTCGCTTGCTTTGCGAGCCACTCGCCACGTTCAGCAATCGTGTCTTCGTTCCATTCGTCAGGCCAATTCGTAACCAAGTGCTTGTTCAGCCGTAGGACAGTGTGCTCTTGAACCGCCTCTCGTTTATCGTCCCACGCTGCATTCGAAATAGAGGGGTTTAGCTTATCAGTGAGGATGGTCAGGTTCCCGATTCGGTCCTTTGCATCGTCACGTTCCATCCGTTCTACCTCAGCGGGTCGGTCTCCTGGGAGCGACCAGTGGGTGGACCACTTCTGCGGGAGAATATGCTCGATCTCCAGATCCTGTGTGAACTCTACCGTCTCGCTGTACCCGGTGTTACGCAACTCGCGTTCGATGGCCGCAAACACCATTTTGAGGCGTCGCTGGTTGATGACGGCCCAGTACTCCTTGTTCACCATCGAGTCCGTCAGCTTGTCGTCACCGGGCCAGTAGTCGCTCTCACCCTCTTTGCCCTGGAAGAATTCGACGACGACGTCGCCGACGTACTCGCTATCTCGCTCCTTGAGTTCGTCCAGCAGCTCGATGAAGACCTTGTTGTAGTTCTTCGACGTCAGTCGGGAGAGCATCCGACGCATCAGCCAGCTCTCGATTGCTTCGACGGCTTTCACCCGCTGTTCCTTCGGGATGTCTTCGTGGCCGAAGATCCAGAGGAGAACCGGGTACGGCGTCGTCGTATCGAGGATGTCCAGTCGGTGGAAGAAGATCCCCTCCCGAGACCCACGGTCGGGTTCAGAAATGGTCTCGTAGATGGACGCGTAGTAGTCGATGTCCTTCACGATCTCTTCGACCGAGTTGTCGGTCCTATCGAGGTACTTCCGGAACGCCGGGAAGAGCTTCTTCGCGCGGACCTGCTGGCTCATCTCCATCGTGAGCCAGTGCATGATGAATACGTCTATTTTCGGGCGATCGAGCCGTCCCTGCGAGACATCGACGCGCCATTCGTCTTCGTCGAATTGCTTCCAGTACTTGTCGTGGAGGTCGCCGGGGTCGTCCTGCTGGATCGTCGCCTCTCGGAAGAGGTAGTTCTTGATCAGGTCGGCGGCGAGTAGCGGTGTTCCGCGGGCATTCAGGGTCTCGAAGATCACCTGTGCGTCGTCGTTGGATTCGAGGTCGATGACGACGACACGGAGCAGGTGCCACATCGTCGTGACGAGCGCATCGAGATGTTCTTCGATGGGTTCGTCTCCAGATTCTGCCCACTCTCGAATTTCGTCTCTGAAGTACCGGAAGCACTCCTCCAAGTTGTCGTCGCCGGCGAGTTCGGAGTGCTCCGATTCCGGGTCCGAGAAGGTTAGCACGTCGATGAACGCGTCCTGATCGGCTTCGATCGGCCAGACCTTCAGCCGGTCCGTATCAGTGGTGGTCAGATCTGTGTCGTTGTACATCAGCTTCTCCACCAACGACGCAGACTCATCGTGACCGAGATCAGTCGCCACCGAATGCACGGCGGACAGCAGAACTTGGAGTGTGATCAAGCGCTGCTGGCCGTCGATGATCTCGCGCGTCTCCAACTTCTGCGTCGGCGTCGATTGCTGATCGAGGACGATGGCTCCCAGGAAGTGCGGGGAGGTGTCCTGTTGTGCTTCCTGTCGTTCGATTTGGTTACTCGCCCCTGCTTGTCGATCCATCAGTTCATTGACGACAAGTTGGAGATCCTCCCAGAGCGGCTTCCAGTGTTCTTCCTCCTTCCACACGTACGGCCGCTGAAACCGTGGAACGACGTACCGAGTGTCCTTCCGAAAGATATCCTTTAGATCGAGGGTGTCTGCTTTCATCGATGACCGAATGTTCCGTGGAGAGTTGTATAAATGGTTCCAAGACTAACTCATCACCCGAATCCGAAGGTGAGGGCGGGAAGATGTCACCATCGCGCGAGTGAGTCTATAGATTTCCCAACGAATCCGGGGTCTCCCCTATGTTGGTACGTCTTTGGGCCGAACCTCCGCTCCGTCGTGTATTCACAAACAATTCATTGAGATCTCATCAGTTTCTGGCGTCGAACCACTTCGCACCGCTGTTATAGGTCTGGGCCATTTCGGAACTCTGTGAGTATTCTCGTCCGCCTCTTTTGTCACGCACAGTCGTTCTAACCTCTCAAAACAACGTATTTCTGGAGATTCCCGAATCGTAGCGATTTGGGACCGGGTACCAAATCAATCACCTCCGCACCCTCTGGCTTACCTTTAAAAATGACTGGCGGTTGTAGTTGTTCGGGTCCAACCCACTATGCAGACAGAAAAAACGATCAACCGCGCGAAGAAGATCGACGAATCGCTAGAGATCATCGCTAAGATCGAAGAAGTGGTCGGAGTACCGCTGACAGAGAGTCGGCGAGCACTACAGGTGGCTGGAGAGTACGTCATGAGTGACTCAATGTTCGTAGAACAGGTTGTCCAGGCAATGACTGAGGCAGCCGGCTTCGCCATTGAGACGGGTCACGATGACTTGGCATCCGACGCCATCCAGAACGTGACTGACCTCGAAACGCTCGTCTCTGACGACGAGTAGGCAACTTCTTCGACGTTCCGTCTCCTTTCGAGACACCCAACGAAGCTCGCTTCACTGAGATGTTACTGCGAAGAACGCACACTTATGTGGCTCGTGGCGTATCGCTTCTACATACTGAATAATGTCTGAACAATCTGGATCTTCACAGGACCGGCAGGAGCGGACCGAGCTCCCCATCGAACGCGGGTTCCCCATCGAGCGCGTGAACGAGATCGCGGCGAAGGAAGGTCGGGCGAAGATGCACTACCGTCCCATCTACACGATGCACAAGTGGTGGGCGCGACGCCTCGGCTGTGTTTTCCGCGCCGTCTCTCTGTACACGCTGCTGGACGATCCGGAGAAGGTTTCGGTGTATGAGCCGGGGCACGAAGGCGGCACGCTTGCGGACTATGGCGACGACGCCGACGGCGAGTCTGACCTCGACATCGCGTCACTCCTCGAACGCGTGGACATGACTGATCCGGAGAGCCTCTGGGAGCTGTACCCCAAAGACGTTCGCGTCGAGGACAAGAAGATCCTCGACCCGTTCATGGGCGGCGGCACGTCACTCGTGGAGGCCTCTCGCTTTGGCGCAGAGGTAGTCGGAAACGACCTGAACCCTGTCGCGTGGTTCGTCACGAAGAAGGAACTTGAAGCCGGTCAGACAGACGTCGAAGAACTTGAGGAAGCCTTCGAGCAGGTGAAAGAGGATGTCGCCGACGAAATCACTCAGTACTACAAGACGCCCTGTCCGAACGGCGACCACGACGCTGATGTGATGTATAATTTCTGGGTAAAGGAGTTGGATTGCGTCTCTTGTGGACACACAGTCCCGCTATTCAACGATTTCAGAATCGCAAGTGGCAGATATGACCACGATGATGAGGACGCAGCTTTCTGTCCTGGTTGCGAAGAAGTAGTTTATGTAGAGGACTACAAGCAGGAATCGAGATGTAGTAATTGTGGCCACAATTGGGTTCCTAAAAAGGGGAATACCAGCAGAGGAGGGAAGTACACTTGCTCAGCCTGTGGACAGAAGTACAGTATTGTGGACGCGATTGATGAACAAAATGGATATGATCTACAACTCTATGCTGTTGAATACTACTGTGCAATATGTGAGGATGACGGAAAGCCAAGGAATGATTACAAATCCTATAAGTCTGCAACCGATGCAGACTACAAGTTGTTAGATAAGGCGCGAAAAGAGTGGGAGCAACAGGATGGATTACAAGACTATGTTCCCGATGAACAAATCCCAGAAGGAGCGATAACTGCTGCCTCTGCAGTATCCGGAAACGATCTGTTCCAACATAGGTATGAAAAATGGACAGATATGTATAATGAGCGCCAACTTCTTTGCCTATCTCGGTTATTGAAATCCATCAGTGAAATCTCAGATAGGAACCTACGTGAATTCCTCCTTCTCACGTTCTCTGAGAGCTTGAATTATAACACGATGATGAATGTCTACAATCCAAATTATAATAAAAATACTAATATATTCAAGAATAATTCTTTCACTCCACCGAAAGAGCCGATAGAGAACAATCTCTGGGGGACTGCCTATGGCACTGGTACATTCACTTCTATGTGGGATATGGTCCTCAAGGGTGTGAAATACGCCTCTTCCCCTACAGAACGTTATGTAGACGGGGATGAGACTTTAGAAACAGAAGAGTTCTCAACGCCCATCGGCGAGAACGCTGAGGTTCATCAAGGGGATATGCGACAGATGAACTATGAGAACGAATTTGACGCTGTCATCACAGATCCACCCTACTACGACAATATCATATACTCCGAAGTTTCGGACTTCTTCTACGTCTGGCAGAAAATCCTCCTCAAAGACGAGTACCCCGGCTTCGACAATGACCAAACACCTCGTGAAGAGTCCATCGTCACAAATCCTTACTTGGATAAGACCGCTGAAGACTTTGAGTCAGAACTCGGCCAAGCATTCTCGGTGATTAAGCGTGCACTCAAGAAAGACGGCACGCTCACGTTCACATACCATCATAGTGACTCGGAGTCTTGGGGAGAACTGCTTGAATCGCTTTGTAATGTTGGGTTCGAAGTGACGGCGACATACCCGATCACCGCGGACATTAACAAGTTTATCAAGGGAGAGGCAGTCTCCTTCGACATTGTCGTCGTCGCCCGTCCTATCGACGACACCAAACCCGCATCGTGGAACTCCCTCCGCCGCGACATCTACCGCACAGCCCGCCGCACTCGCAAGCAACTCGAAGAGAACCGCGACCTCTCCCGTGGCGACATCGGTGTGATGGAGATGGGCGCGTGTTTCCGCGAGTACTCCAAGCACCACGGAAAGGTGCAGCGCGACGGCGAGATCATGAGCGCGAAGGAGGTCGTCCAAGAGATCTACGGCATTATTCAGGAGGCCAGCGACATCGGCGTCGAAGACGTGTTCATCGACCTGCTCGATACGTCGAACCCCTCCTTCGATGACGTCAACAAGCTCTGCCGTGGGACAAACGCTACGCCGGAGGACCTGAAAGAGACGCACCTATACAACCAGGACGACGGCTTCGAACTCGGCACTTGGGACAACGAGAAGCGCCAGGCCTACATTCAGGAGCGCGTCAACGGCGACGGCGGCGAACACCTATCGAACCTCGATAAGCTCCAGTTCCTGCGGTATCGCTACGAGAAGGGCCAGGCGGTCCAGAACTACGTCGAAAAGTGGGACGTAGATGACGACCTGCGCGAACTCGCCGGTCGGCTCGCCGACGTGACCGGCGACGACACGTACACGCGCGTGCTCGGGGATCGAGACATCACGAGCTACGGAGAATAGGAACCTCGAAGCTGGACGCGAAGACAACTCCCGGTGGCGCTTTTCGATAAACCATTTCGAGACTCTCGCTGGGAGTGCTTCTGTTGCTTGCCGTACCCAGTGTTTGATGGCCTGTCTAAGGTGAGTCGGCGATATGGTCGTGCTGTGAGTCTACTCCCCAGACTCCCAATCCGAATATTGGCCGTATAGCCTCTATAGAGGCGATATCACGGTGTTCTCAGGGCAGAGGTTTTTACCCACCTGGTTACTCCACCTATTCCGGAGTATGATACCGAAAGCACATTTCGACTCAACGGTGCAATTCCGGATTCGGTCGTTGGGTACCGGCCCCATCTACCGGTTACGAAGAGTTCGACCAGTGAGTTCCTACTGTATAACGAGAGGTGATGCTGATGGCAGCAACGGAGCGTAGAGTTCTGATCGTAGAAGAGGTCCCGGCATACAGTACAATCTCGATCACACGGGAAGAACGGCAGGAGATACTACATAATGTGACTGAGAAGATCGAGTTCCAATCTCAGAAAGACGATCTCTCTCAAGTAAACCCGTGGTTACAACACCTACACGACACCCTCCGGCGGCAAGGTTCGACAATCGATTTGCATAGAAAAGAACATAGTCAGCTGAACATGATCGCCAAACGGAGGATGAGGTCAGAGGAACTGATAGAACGATTAAAACGTGGAAGACCAGAGTGCCGTTGGTGTGACGGATCCGCCAGATATCAAATTCATCTCGATAAGTCAGATCCGGAGTTGATCTGTGGTGAATGTATGATGGTACTCACTACGCCACATGCCTACCGACTGTTGCAGGAGATTGATCCGACAGTTGCACCAGCAACAGAGATCATGATTAATGATTCCGCGGTGTTTCCTCCAAGAAGCAAGAAACAGACGTTCTTGTCGAGTTTTGCTGACTCAGATCCAGAGATACCGAAACCTGATGAATCCGACCAGCTGATGTGGACGACCTGATTCTGACTGAATATTCTTAGAAGATCGCGTCGGCTTCACTTTCTGTCCAGTTCGTATCGTAGATTGAGAACACCTTAGACCTCTCTACGCTCCTATCGTGTATTTATTCAACTACTTGTTGGGAAAAAAGCATCTGGCCACTAGGGTTTCAACAGGGTTACTTGAGAGGATATCGCCTGTTACGCGGTTTTGAGGATGACGAGTGGCGTGCCGTATTCTGTCGAGGTGTTTAGACTGCGTCCGAGATGCTCGGGGTATTCTTCGCGCATTAAACTGCATACTGCGGAGTACGTGACATCGTAGTAATCAGCGATAGCGTTGATTTCAGCGTTCGCACCAGTAATCACGACGATGTCTTCAGTCTCGTACGCGACATCGTACTTCTCACGTATCTCCTGGAGGTGTTCCGTATAGAATGAGTAGATGTCATCCCGGGTTTGCTGGTCGATGCGGCCAGATGTGCTCGCTGTTACCATTACATGTCGTTATACCCTGCTGCCACGTATAAAGCTCAGCCCCCGGTATACCATCGGGCCGCTCTACGTTTAGACGGGGGTAGAGTTGCGCTCCACTCAACCAGGTTTAGATGTGTGGGCTTAGAACGCGACGTGACATCGTCGCCAACTGATGGGGTACTGTGGAACCCGATGACCTAAGACTGGTCATGTCTGCTCAAAATTAGCAAGACTACACCGAGATAGTGCTTTCGTGGCATCTTCCAGGCCCCCACCCGCTGTTCTCACCTTTGGTATCGAATACCACAGCATGCAGATTTACTTACCAACGCAGTCGTTTGAGCTTTAGACACCTATCTGAATATAGAAATCCCGTTAGCAACTACTGGGAACTACGGTACCGTATCCATTTTTGTCCCTTCGGAGACGTTGTATGCGTAATGGCAGGTCCCGGACAGATACCCGGACGCTACAATCTCGTTATCGAAGGTGCGTATGAGACCTTCGAGCATCAGATTCCTGTGGAAGAGTTTGTACAGCGACTCCAAGACGACGATGTTCCGGATAGTGTGAGTGTTGTTGGTCTCGCAGATGCCTTGGCGGATGAGGATCTGGCGAATGAGTTGGCCCATGAGATGGATCGACGTGCAAACGATTTAGAGTACCAAAGTCCGACAGTGCAGTTCATCGTCGAAGGTTCGTTCCATCGAAGTGGAAAAACGTACGATCTCCGGTACGAGGACGAACTTCACTCTCTCCAGCAGGTTTTCGGCCCCCAACTTGAACGGAAAGAGGATGGCAAGTGGCTCGTGGCCCCGTTCTGACCAGAAGCTCTGAACCACGGAATCAATAGCCTCTCTGAAGAAACTGCTCCACTAACGGAATCAGTAGTCCACGATTTGTGCTGGCGTTAGTGTGATTGAGTCGATCTCCTCTCTGGCAAGTTCCTGTTTGAGACCGTTCTCACTGGTCAGTCGAAGCTTCGCTTTCGGGCCCGTATTAACTGCTTCAACGGATGCTGCATAGTACGATTCTTTCTCACCATCTACCCAGCATTCGACTTGAAGCTCTCCTCCTTCGACGTCGCCGCTCCACTGACGATCAACGTAGTTCTGCCAGCAGTCGTCGCAAACCTCGTCCATCTCTGTCTGAAGATCACCAGTAAAGGACGTAGGCTCGAACGAGATTTCATAGTGGAGAGGTCTCCCCCGACAGAGACGACGGGCCCCGATTAGTACCCCATCACCATCCCGACGAATTCTAACCAAGCAACTTCGAATACCCGCGATATCGTCGTCTCCAAGACCCACATACGATTTGCCGAGCTGGTCACGGCAACGTTCGCACGTTATCGACTCCTCTGTAACATCCTCTTGGAGTTCGAAGTGCTCTCCTTCAATGGGAATTCTCTCTATATCACAGAGACTATCCCAGCCGAATCCTTCGCTCGGAGGCAGATTATTGTCGTAGAAGACGTGTGTCGTTCCTTCATTGGTCGTCCACTGGTACGGTGTTTGGTACATACTATCTCTATAAGAGCTTCAATGGGCCTTCCTTCTCAACGTCTCCCCCGCCGCCTAGGAAGTATAGGTCGATCCACTCTTGCCCCTGGTCACGACAGAACACCGGTACGCACGTCGTCGTATGCTCGTAGCGCTGTTCACACCGCGTTTCGATCTGCTCTCGCGTCCAGTCACCGTCCTGTTCTAAGTCATACCGATTGCGGACTTCCCACGAGTGTTCGTCGGCAGCAGCCTTGAGGACGCGGAGCGAGAAGTCCCGTGTGTCCTTGAAGGTGAACGGGCCGCTCATCGACTTCGCATCGCTCAGGTCCGTTTCTTCGACGCCGTCGAGGCACAGCCGGTTCTCCGCGACAGCGCGGAAGGCTTCGAGTTCGGGTGATATCGTGACGAGGACGTCGTGTAGGTAGTCGTGGACGACATCGCCGTATCTGTCCAGAGTGAACTCCTGCACGGGTGAGACGATCTGCAGTTCGGCTCCAGTCTGGGCGACGCGGCGACGCTTCGGTTCGAGCAGCGGACACAGGAACGCGAGCCGATCAGAGTGAAGAAGGTAGGCGTAGCTGAACAACCGCGACCGGGACGGCGATTCCTTCACCGGATCGTGGCCTTCTGCGTAGTATTTCGAGTCCAGCACCGCCAGCGTTTCGTCGCCCTCCTGTACCGCATGATCTGGTTCGTGGTAGATCTGGCCTTCACCCTCGAACGGATTCACGGACGGTGACCGGACGGGCGTCACGTCGTTGAGGTCGCCGAGGTGGTCGTAGGACTTGATGTACGAGAGTTCGCGCTCAATGACGACCTGAGAGTACTGCTCGAACAGCGACTCCATATTCAGGACGTAGTCCACGACCAGCTCTCGTGGTCCATCACGGAGTTGCTGGCCGAGCGACGACGACATCACTGCCTTGGCAACATCGAACGCCTTCTGGTAGTACCGTCGCTGCTTTGGAAGGTCGCTGAGTGAGAGGCGTCGATACTCGTCCATCCTGTCCAACCCGCTGCTGACACCCATACTCTCCAGGCGCTCCACCTCGCGGTGTACTTCCGAGAAGATTCGATCGTATGCAGGGTGGTCGTTTTCGTGGGTGTTCTGTCGGAAGAGTCGAAGGAGCGTCTTTCCAGCGAAGTGGAGTAGCGAGTTCGCAGCGTTGTCATACTCGGTCTCGTTGCGGATCCAGTGTGGCTCCAACGTCCCGCGCCCGTGGTTCAACAGCGTTTGTTCGACGTCGATCTCCCCCCGTCCGTCAAGACTGTCATGCCGGCGGATGACCAAGTCGCGGATGTACCCCTGCCGGTGGATCGTCTCCAAGCCATCCAGGTAGTTGATCGCCAGCACCACGAACACGTCGTCAAGATGGATGTCGTCGGAGAGGAAGTCCTGCAGCGGGATTCCGTGATACTCGATAGACCGGTTCTGGTCGTAGACGGCCAGGAGCATGTCGAAGATGTGTTCCCAGTCGATCTTCGGATCGACCTGCACCTTCGACGACGGCGTGAGGCTCACGACGCCGATGATGTCCGTCGCCTCAACGTGGAGTACCTCGTTTTCGTCGCCGTCTACGGTGACCGTGACAACTTCGTACTCTTGCTCGCCATCGAGTGCCGCCTGACTCTTCGTGAAGACGCCGGGGCTCTCCTGTGTGAAGGACGCGCGACGAAGTTGATCCCCGATGGACGACGGACAGCCCTCTATCCGGATCTCCCCGCGTTCGGGGACGTTGAAGGTGTCCTGCCCGTACTCGTAAACTTCGTCAACCGTACTCATTACTCGTAGGAGCCCATCTGGCGTCGTTCCTGTTCGAGTTCCCGTTCGGCGAGTTCAGCTGCCGGCGCGAGATCGAACTCCTCGAACTCGCCGTTCATCGCGCGGTAGTGTTCCGCGATGCGCTCGATTTGCGGGAATGCGGCTGCGTTCAGGAGCCGCGGGACGATGTACGTCCGGAACGCCTGTCCAACCGCGTCGGTCTGATCGTACTCGTACTCGCCGCCTTCCCGGCAGCCGACGCCAAGGAAGACGGCAACGTCGCGGTAGTGCATCGGACCAAACCGCATAATCGAACCCTGCGACGTCGATTCGTGACCGTGATTGATCCCTTGGTAGTCCCGCTCGAACAGGCGGAGGATCTCACTTTCGCCGAGGTCCGTGTGGTCGGTGACGTGCGTGGTGATCCAGTCTTTGAACAACTGTCTGCGCTTGTCTTCCTCGTATTCGTCCAACTCGATCATGGCGAACCGGCGGGTGATGGCGTTATCGAGTTCGTTCACCGTCCGGTCGGACATGTTCATCGTACAGATGATGTTTACCCGCTCGTCCAGCTCAATAGTCTCACCTTCGTCGGTCTCAAAGATGGTTTGGTGTGGGTTCTCGATTGCAGTGTACAGCGGACCAAATATCTTCGATATGTCCGCTCGCGTAATCTCATCGAGGATGACGCCGTATTCGACGTCGAACCGGCGAGCACGCTGAACGGCTTCGGACACGCAGCCAAGTTTCGTCCGGTAGCTTAGCGAGTCGCCGGTGTAGTCCGGACTGATGCCGCCGATGATGTCCGACGGCGTCCACGAGGGAGTGGCAGTGTTGAGGGTGTATCCGATTCCGGTTTCACGAGCGAGTTGCTTAGCAAACGTCGTCTTCCCTGTCCCGGTCGGCCCATACAGGACGACTGGCTTGCCCGCTTCCAGCGCGACCTTCGCGTTCCGCTCAACGTCGTTCGGAACGAGTATCTCTTCAGGTGTTTCGTCACCGCGGAGACTCACGACACGCTTGAGTCGATCTGACGCCAACCGCGACTCAAGTACGGCACGTCGAACCTGACCCAGACCACGCTCTCCGTCGTGGACCACGTCGAGTTTTTCGTCCTCAATCAAAAACTCCAGTACGTCTTCGCTCTCCGCGTTCTGGATTGCTTCGACGACGTCGTCGGTTACACGTCGAAGAATTCCGACTTCGTCTTGGGCGTCCTCAAGCGTATAGTCGTCCGACGAGTCACTCATTACCAGATACAGGTAGGGCTGAGTATATAAAATCCCGTTCAAGAGATAAGCAGATTCCTATTGGTCTGCTGGTGAGGATGCTATAGAACAGTTTGTATACCTTGTTCTGGTGACCTCGGGAAGCGATAAGTACAGACCTAGGACTGACCGTACCCGAAGATTGGGTGGACGAAGCAGAGCATAAGACTCTCGGTGAGTTCTGATTTCTGCGTGATTCGGTGATAGAACGCAGACCCCGGTACGTTTGTGGAGTGATTTTATATAGTATGTCACCCAATAAGTAGGAAAATGGGTGCTGGCGAGAGTAGCGAAACCATCCCAAGGTCTCTGGAAACCGTCCAGGAACGCACGCAGTGGATTCGAGACCGAGAAATAGCCGACACGGCGCTCAGAGACTTCCTCCGAAACCACGACAAAGAACACCCCAACGGAGATCGAGATCTTGAGGAGCACGTGGCCAAAGTCCTCAATGAGGTTGAATTCGACGACTTCCGGAAGCAATTCCGGTTCGGAGGGAAACAAAGCCTGAACTTCTTCGTCTTGACAGGGATCTCCGACGAATTCGACGACATCCCAGCGAGTATCGTCAGCGAATTCCCGCGAGCCGAAGAAGTTCAAGACCAGAAAGGCGAACCATTCCTTGTCGATACCGAAGAATTCGACAACAGACTGTACGTCATCCTTGGCCGGTACGTGTCGATGAAGACAGTCGATCCATCTACCGGTAAGCCACAGCGCGACTTGAAACCAGATGAGTGCGTGGCCGTCATCAACAAAGACACTGACTTAGTACACGTCCGAACGGCTGAGGTTCCGTTGGCCCGACGGATTTGTCGGAAGATCGCGTCCTCGGTTGGGATGGATTACAATAATGAGGACGTGTTCTACAAACCGTCCTTCGATCAGGCGTTCGTTGACGAGTTCAGCGACCAGATTGAGAAGTACGTGAACCTGAACGTTGTTGTGAACGAAGGCGATGGTCGGACAGCAAGTTCAGTCCGGTATACCTCGAAGAAAGACGAAAGCGGAGATTACATGAACTTGCTTGAGGACGACCAAGTACAGCAAGAGCTTAACGAAGAAGATGGTGAGATATCGAAGGGGTACGTCAAGCTCAATGACGGCGACTTCGCGCTGTACCTGAATCGACCCCAAAGCAAAATTTGGTTCAGGAGCTACGAACGGGAAGGGCGACTCAACGAGATTGAGGAACTCATCAATGATGTTCTCAGAGAAAGTGGAGGATATCCCCAACAAAAACTTCAGGGATTTGAAAACATCCCTGAGTGAGCTTCAGACCGAGCAAAATCGATTCACTCGGTCGGGCTTAGCGAAGCGTTCGGGGGTCGATGAGTCACAAGTTCTTGTGTTCCTCAGTGAGTTGTGCGATGAAGGGGTGGTTGCGGCGAAGCTGAAGGTTCGGTGCCCGAACTGTCACCAAGAGCACGGGACATATGCCTCTCGTAGTGATGTGCCGAGTGAACCAATACATTGCTTCTGTGGTGAGGAGTTCAATCCGAGCGAGAAAACGAATTGGTCGGTGGTTTACGAGTTCGTGGAGGACGTCGATTTTTTTCTGACCTCAAACTGGAGTTCGAGACCTTCGTAGATTCAGCGACGACCTTGAGTGCAGAGTATTTCCAGACGAAGTTCGAAGAGCTAGAGAATATCGACGATAGTGCAACTAGGGGCCGGTATTTCGACTACTTCGTTGGTCTGTTGTTCAACCAGCTTCCCGATGTTAACGTGGTGATTGGTCGGGAAATAGCGACAGGGGAGATTGATGTTTTTGTGGCGTGTTTAGACGCTCCGGATTGGCTGCACCGACTAGTGGGAGACGCGACGCTATTGGAGAACAAGTGGCGTGAGAAGCCTACCGGGACAGATGATATTAGCGTGTTTCACGATAAGGTCACAATGGCAACTGCTTCGTGCAAAGTGTGTTATTTCGTCAGTATGAGCGGGTTCACGTCGGAGCGAAATATGGGTGCAGAGCAGTTGATGCAGTCAAAGACTGATCCGAAGATGGTAGGTTGGGACCGAGAGGATGTAAAGGAGATGGTTCGTGAGGGGACGCCGGAGTCGTTGTTGCGGTCATACGTTATGTAGCGAGGATTCACCGTGCCATTCGCGGAAGAACTCCGCTCGGTGCGGTGATCGGATAGGTTACTTGGGCTCTGCCGAAACCTTAAATATCTAATAGGTTCTGCCTTTCAACTGCTAAGTGTAGGGTTTCTATACGGTGTTCAGTTCAACTATACGTGTTATTGAAGCCTCGCTTATAATAATCGGGCACACTATTCGTCCGTATGGACTGGGCTTTCAGAATTCGAAAAGACGTCCCGTCTTGGGTAATGAAACTCGTACTAGTTGGTTCCATCCTGCTAATCGCTGGTCTCCAGTACTTCGATATCATCTAAATGCGCGTGAATTCCCACGTTTGACACCGATAGGTGGGCAGACCTACTTATCGACGTGTTCACCGTAGAGCTAGGTGAACTCAAGGCCGTGTGAAACGTCCATGACACCCTCCCGAAGGTGCTAATATCCAGCTAACCGTTCTTATTGAGGCTGAGATACTGTTCCTTTCTGTCCATGATACCGGACATAGTTGATGGGACAATCTCCAGTTCGTCCTCCACCTCACGGTAGGTCGATCCAGTCTCAACCATACGAATTGCTTCGAGTACGGTGTCAAATTCCCCGTCACGATCAGGTACCCATTGTTCTCCCTTGTTATCGAATCGAAATCCGATTGGTGGGCGACCGTGGTCGTACCCTTTGTCCATCCGCTCTTGGACAGCCTCGCGTGCGCGCTCAATTTCTTTTTTCTTAGCTTCGTGCTCGCTAGCTGCTTGGAGAACTTCGACGGCAGCTTGAACTGGATCGGAGAGGTCGAGCTGCCCCTTTTGGAAAGTATGGGCTTCAACATCGTATTCACGGAGATCCAGGATGAGCCTCATCGTTTCGTCGAAGTCGCGTGCGAGACGGCGTTTATCGTTGATAACGATTGCATCAATTTCTCCAGATTGGACACGACTACGGGCCTGTTGATACTCCTCCCTGCTCTCATCCCAACCTGATGTTCTCTCGCCGTCGTCGTAGATCCGTTCGAGGGACATCTCGTGTTGATCAGTGTATTCCCGAATGTGGCGCTTTTGACGCTCAATAGATGTATCTGAGTCCTGTGAGAGTCGAGTGTATCCGATTACCTCAGCCATCGTCTTCACCTCGGGGGTCACCGACCGGAACTGCCCCGTACTCAGGGCAGTCAATCCAACCTTGTCCGAATGCGCCGCCCATTCCACTGTCGGGATACCATTCGTGCAGCTCTCCACAGACGTTGCACTCTACTAGCGGTGGATTCTGTTCAAGCGCCTCCTGCTCGATATAGTGATTTCCTTGGTATGAGTCGCAATGTTCGCAGATATTCCCCCAAACCTCTCTCCCCTGGGTCCTACTGTACACCCTTTGGACTAGGTACTCGTCTGTTTCTGCTAGCTGCTCACCTACGTCACTATTCAGATGTCCTTCCTCTGGCCAAACAACGGGTGTCTCCCGTTCACATTTCCAGCACTCGGTATTCCATTCAAGCACGGAAACATCACTCATCGACAACGGTCACCTCCAATGTGTTCCCCGACTTGACTTTCCATTCTAATCGTCGTCCATCCAAGGCCATCGCTTCCGCGATCCCCTTCGGAACAGTGACCTTGTACTGTCCATTCGCCCCCTGACTGACTCTTGTCTTTGGCATCTCTGTATAGGCCTTTAGATAGGCCTATATTTAGTACTAATCCATGTTTTCGAGAAACCGGGGTTTCTCGAACAAAGGCAGCGTGATCAGTGACACAGTTCTTAAAAAGTATCTGCCACTCTGGAGTCTCGATTGCATCTTGTCGCTGTACCAGACCAAATCTACTCGGATAAACGGTGATTTGAGTCGATACAGCGAATTGCCCTACCAAGCAGGATTGCGTTTCGAGTTAATGCCAGTACGACCATCGTGGTAGCCACCACGCCACACGATGGTCCGGCATTTTCGGGAACACATTCTCTCTCTCTCACGGATGCCGTGTGTTAACTCCCACGGCAACTAAACACAGTGCAGAAAGCCCCATAAACAGTCGTATATCACTTCGCAGGTTGAGACTCAGAATATCACGTGTAAATCAATATTTTGGTGAATCAGCTGTATGTCGGATGATTCCACAAAGTCTGGGCGAAATTCTGTAGTACTCTGGAGACCGATCGTACTTTGACCGGTAAGGAGCGTTGGCTTGTTCTGTAGATTCCGAACGACAGCATACGTCGAGTAGGTATCGGACGTAGCGCGGACGCGGGTCGGTTAGCGTCGTCTACGCCAGCGCGATTCCGGCACCGACGGCGATACTCGTCAGCGCGAGACCCGCGAGTGCGACTGTTGTCCAGTCGTAGTGTCCATCGAGGTCATCGCCGGAGTCGAACCCACTGATACCGGTCAGAACGCCGTGGCCGACAGCGACCGCGGAGAGACCACCGGTGAGCGCCGGCGTCGTCCAGATTTCGAGTCCGTTCTGTGTGACTTCTCGTGGAGCCGTCCCAGCGAGAAGGACGCCAGTTGCTATCGGGGCCGCGGCTGCCGCTTTTTTGTAGGCCATCGATTAGGTTCCCGACGTGATTCCGAAAACTGTGGCAATGCCGCTCCGCGGACAGTGGTCAGTACAGGGACCATACTTACTGACTCTCTACAAATCTATCAAGAGACGTGGATTCGAAAAGAGCCGAATGTGGTGAATCTAGTCGAGAGAAGTTAAGAACGCTGTCAAGGCACTCTTTGGAGTCAACAGTATGGGATATCTGAGCGATCTAGCAAATCCGTTGCGTGCATTAAAGTGGAGTCCGCTCGTCCTCAACATATGAATGCTATCTGAGAAAGAGTGTTGCGAGGACTACATAAAACAACAATCGGAGGCATACGAGCGAGAGGTCAAAGTGGCGAATGCCCTCCTGAGAGATACTGATCACCTTATGGATGCGGCAGCTGGCGCATTCGCTGGTTCGATCGACGCACTATACACGCAATCCGATGTCGGCCGTGAGCGGCTCGTAGAGTGCAAGACCTCCCCGACCTTTCGAGGCCTCGGCCAACTCATCCTCTATACATACTTCCGGCGGCGCGACCGTGAACTGGTTCGACAGCAAGACAACGACAATGAGACAAACTGGGAGACGACTAAGGAGATTGAGAAAGACGAGACACACCTGATCGAGAAGGGTTGTGGGACCGAACGAACAGTCCACGCGAAACCGGCACTTGAGGAGATTGAGCAAATCCTTGCAGTCTGTGAGGTTTCTCCCTCAGACGCCCCGCTTCTCTCAGCATACCTCGATCTGGGAATGACGGTTAAACACCGGACAAGCGGGACGTGGCGGGAGTTGAACGCCGACGTGGTCGGCGTGGGGTCTCCTGATGGAACACCCCCAATAACGGGTTGGATTGAGGGGGTTTCCCGCGACTCGCTCGGCAGTTCCACTGAAGAACAGCTCTGGGAAGCTGTTTCAGGAGTGTTTGAGAACGAGCGTGTGTTCAAAGAGGTTCCAATTGGATCTCATCTCTACCCGGACAAACAGACATCGCTTAGAGCGGACGTAGTGGTTCCAGTAAACGATCACTGGTTCGTCATCGAGATCAAGGAGAGTATGAACGACACGGCAATTTCGGATTTCCAGCGAGCGTTCGGGCAAGCCGTTGGCTACGCAAGTCTGTTTGCTCGTGAGTGGGACCTGCCCCAGAATCAGGTTATCCCGGTTGTCGTCCAGCAACCGCTTGCACTCGTCGGGGAGGTCTATCGTACTGACCGATATGATGACGATGACGATGTCGATATGATGGCAAGCTCCGCCTTTAGCAGTATGACGGAGCCGTTAGTTCTTGGAGACCCACAGACGTTTGGGTAGTCACCACCCGTTGTGGCCCTCACGTCCCTCAGGGACATCACTGGCAGGATGGAAGCGCGACAGTGACAGCGTTTCCACTCATGAGGAGAGGTACTAGACCAGTAACTACCGGTGGATCAGGTTGTCAGGTAGTCGGTTCGTGTGGAGGGCCCGACGCACCGGGAGGATCGTCCATGGAGTCCGCCGAACCATATTGACGAACTTATTGCATGGCCACCACCAGAGGCAACGCCCCCCTCGGCGCGGCGTCGCCGTCTTTGAACACACCTTCAGTAAGCAGCCGTTCTAACTAACTGGCTTTGTGAGGTGTTGATAATCCTCTTCGAGGAGATGTTTGTATGCTTGGAACTGGCCTATAGTCTTGAACGAGAAGGGGGCTCGTTTTGCTTCGGAGATAGTAGCCAGTTCCTCTTCAAAATCGTCTGATTCACGGAGCCCCCGGATTTAATCTTCTCACACGGCTTTCTGCGATATCTGGAATACTAGCGAAACATTCCTTGATACGGTTCGTATACCAGATGATTTCCCCAGAGTTGTTCATGGTGCGTATCGAAATCACGATCAGGATTGTCTGCAGATCGCAAGTGAATCGTACTCTTGACTGATTTATTCCATGGGATTCGTGTTCCGGTTTCACTCCAGAGTACAAGTGGCTCTCCGCCAATTGTGGGTTGCTCGCCGGTCGTCTGGAAGTGTACATCAACGACGGCAGGTAACGTAATCGGGTCATGAGCAATCCACCATGCTAAGCCGTGATAGCCCGAATTCCGATACTTAGACTTTTGAAGAAGAGGAACTTTCTCACCATCGATAGAGAGCGACCATGAAATCTGGTCATAGATACGTTTCCCAGCACGCATCTGGCTGGACCCTCGTTGTGTGTCAGCTGGGGCGAGTTTGTCGTGTGTTCCGAGGGCGATAGCACCCCAGAAGAACAACGTCGTTTCCGTAGGGATCACACGGGTTTGGCTGGTTCTATTGAGCGGGAGTTTAAGTTCAACCGAGGGGTGAGAAATGTTTTCAAACCGAGTCATTCGACTGATAGACTGGTACTCGGGATGGTTCGATGGGGCTAGCATCGAGATCGGGGTCTACGTCAATTACTCGGAATTCATGACTTTCTCCCAGGTCTAGAAACCGGCCTGAGCTACAACTATAGCAGATCTGCTGAAAAGTCTCCCCAGAAGATCGAACCCTAGGTGATTCAAATCTGGCTGCAGTACCGCACTCCGTGCATACTGCTTCGTACACGTTATCTGGATTAGCCCACCTATCCACTTCGAATTCCTCAACTGCCTTCTGTCCAGTCATATGCAATAATTCACGACAGATATTCTTGGAGACTGTATAATAGGCTTTCCCCTATGAATAATAATTATCTGTAGAGTGATGAATTCCGACCCACGGTGACACCCTTCCTCCACGGTTAATTCGCAATCCTCCTCGCCGACTGTTTCACGACAGATAGAACCGAACTAAAGAACCTCAACAGAGCCAGTGAACCCTAACTAGGGTCCTGCTAACTGCATGGTTTAATCTTCCTCCTGTGGCCGGAGAGCGTCAAAATCGCTGACTGCTCACTAACTATACAAATAGTTTTTATACTCCATTCAGTACCTTATGACGGCGTGAAACCGCCGCCCGGTGGTGGAAGCACCGGGCAGATGCTGCCAGCTATGACAGCGAAAGACACTACTCGTGTCGTGAGTGATAACTCTGTCTCTCACGCGATTGAGGGACTGATTCCTCCACAGCACGGGAAACAGAACCGAGATGTACAGGTCACTTTCCAAGTAATCGACCGGCTTCGGGAGGTGGCGAATGGAGCAGACTAGCTCCTGCCGTGCGATCCCGATGGATCCAGACGATGCGTTTCGCGCAATCTCGAACAGCCGTCGCCGGAGCGTCATTCTGTCGTTAGCGCAAAGTGAGGATGTTCTCTCTGTATCGGACCTCGCCGTCGAAATTGCGGCAATCGAGAACCTCACCGACCCAAGTGAGGTAACCTCGAAGCAGCGCACACGCGTATATATTTCACTTATCCAATCTCACCTGGAAACGCTTGATGAAACGGGTGCTGCAGTATACGATAGCCGATCCAAGCAGGTTGCACCGACGGAAGCAACGGACCCCTTGGCCACGCACATTCGCCAGATTTCGACTGCGTGTTACAAACCCTCGGAGGAAGATGTATGACTCCGGAAGAAGCACGCAGCGTCTCTGATGAATTAGTCCAGCAAAAGCTTGGCTACCAACTGGTCCGACTTCAGGAGTTGCTCTACGGACTGTCCACAGACGGAGTTGACCCATTTGCTTGTATCGTAGAGTCATACTCCCGTGGCGACGTAGAGAGGGCTGCAAAGCAGGTGTTAACGGGCCAGTCTTTTCCCGAGAGTACAGCAGAGTGTGACCACTGTGGTCGATCCCTGTCTGAGGGGAGTTCTATACAGGTCCGTGGACGTCGTCCCGCTGGGCTGCTCAGCTGGTACATCGCTGCTGTCGCGTGTGACTCCTGCAACCTGTCGCTGAATCCGGAGCCTGATGGGTTAGATGTAGTAGCGACTGCGCGACTGAGCGCCGTTGACGCCGATGATGGGTTATGGCTTCAACAGGTTACCATTGAGGAATCGAGTGGAACCTGCTACAGTCCTGCTGTGGAACGGTCAGAGAAACCAGAAGAAACAGATAGTTGATGTGGCTATGATTAATGTAACTATCCGAGAAGAACAATCTGCTGACAAGGAGATTCTACATCTTACTCTCCCTCCACTGGCAGACTCTGGCCAATCAATGGAACGAACCATCCAAACCCAGCTCCCACGGAACCTAATGCTTCATGTCGGTCATGAAGAGACGCTCCTGGAGCGTGTACGGCACTCAACCAATAGAACGGAGTTAGTTCTCGCACCAGTCGAGTTACACCGAAGGAACATACAGCGCCGACTTCGTGAAGCCCAACTCCCCAAAAACCGCCTCCGCTTCGCAGATCCGCCAGAGGTTGGAAAGCGCCTCCTTCCAGACGACCAGCAGTCGAGAGATGCGATTGACCGTATCGATCGATTATCGATGATTCAGTCGCTCTTGGCAGAGAATGATAGGTTGGATACCTCTGAACCAACGATACCGTCTGCTCCGCAAGAGATTGAGCAGATTAGAACGGTAGTTGAGAGTGTAACGGGGTTTCACCCAGAACGCCTTGAGACATTTAGCGGAATTGCGGAGGAACTCCCATCTCCAATTGATGCTGATTCCGCTGAGATCTTGGAGGGGGCTGTAGCAGTCGAGCGCGCCCTCCGTCAGGATATCGAGAAGGTGGTTTCTGACGTGGAGTTTGTTCGACGTGCCTCACAAAATCTTCTTCGGACTAATGGAACCTGTCTGGAAGCCGCGTTTCCGGATGTCGAACGAATCTCGCTTGTTGGAGTCAGTAGTCTCCCTGCAGCACACGTCGATCTACTGCACGCAATTCTGGAAGCAACGCAGGTCCCGGTTCACATCCATTTCCGTCGTGGAACCGGATCATACCTTTCGCGTCGTCTCCCTGAACTTCTCAATGTTACCGAGCCTGGTACGGTGGTGTTCGAGTCGTGACCGCTGAAGATCGCCTCAGCCTTTCGAAACCACTTGAACCCCCTGACGTGCCTATTGCTGAGATCAAAGCGAGGACACGGCGAGCGGAGGCGAGAAGTGTGATGGCTACCGTAGCAAGTCTCCGAGACCACGGTGTCCCAACCCGGGATATTGCCGTAGTAGTACGCGACCTCGACAACTACGAGGAGCCGTTGTACCGTGCTTCCGTTCACTATGGACTAACGCCCGTGTTTTGGGTCCAGCTCAGGGTAACACAGACACGCCCATTCGCACTCATCGAGTCGGTATGCGACGTCCTCGCCTCTGATAACCCATCTCGGGAAATCCTATGTCGCCCGCTCGAACACCGTTGGGCCCCTCCGTCGGCGATGTCGTCGGAGTGGCCAATCGATCCCAAGACGGTCCAGGTGTCGATGCAGGCGTTACCGGACGAATCACGAACCCTCAGTGAGTGGCACGACGAACTCGAAGCGAATCCGGGGATCGACGAACGCTTCGTGACGTATGCCGAGTGGCTCGGTGACTGCCCCGAACCGACCCCGGAAGCCGTGACGAACGTCCTTACCGACGTCGTCGATACGTACGAGGAACTCGGGCTCCCGGTAACGAAGGAGAATGATTCCCCCTCGCTTATCGAAACAGAGCGTGACGCCCGAGCAACCGTTCGTGTGAAAACTCTCGTCCAACAGCTGCGCCACAAGTACGCAGATCGACTCGATGAAGGAACACTTGGCCGGTCGTGGAGTAGCGTCGCAGAGTTAAGTCAGCTAATCGCTACCCAGCGCCCAGGCCGACGGGAACACTCAAACGCACGTGCTATCGACATCGTTGAAGCGAACGACATCTGGCTGTTGAACGTGCCGTACGTCCTCGCTGTCGGGTTGATCGACGGTGAGTGGCCTCAGCAAACAGAGAGTGTCGTCCCCCCGGAACTCCAAGAAGCAATCCTCCGTGGCGACGGGCGTGTTGGAACGCTCGCACCACGAACAGCGTGGACAACGGGTCGAGACCGTGACCAGTTTGACGACACGTTGCGGGCCGCTGGAAATGGACTGATTGTGACTCGCCACACAGAATCCACTTCTGGAGAAGAACGCCGTCCATCTCCACTGCTAGACCATCTGGACACCGACCTTGTTCCTCCCGACGAGCGCCGACAGCTGATGAGCGAAGAACGAGAACTCCCGAACGACGTTCGAGCGATGCTTAACCACGAGGTGGCCAACAGTGAGTGACGATCCGATCCGCCTCCAGAACGCGCAACGAGACATTCGGGACGCGTACTTCGACCACGATTCGGGATTGTATACTCTCAACTGCGTCCCAGGTGCAGGGAAATCCGAGGTCACTGACCATATCTCCGCAGAGGACATTCTCCGTCGCTACGTTGCTGGAGACCCGACACCCGAACAGCGAGTTGCAGCCATCTCGTTCAACCGTAGTGAGGCGGAGAGCATCATTCCAGATATCTGTGACCGCCTTCGGGAGATTGTCGAACACAATCTGGTCCCCGCTGCAAGCAAAGTCTCAGATACAGAGGTTGAATATCTGATCCAACGGATCAGACAAGCACCATTCGTCGGTACTATCGACAGTATCCTTCGGGACGTGCTGAGTGAGATCGCCTCCGACATCGGCTTTGAGGAGATGCCGGTCGTTGGCAAAACGGCTCGGCAGAAACACCTGCATGCTGCCTGTTACCGGGGCATTCAGGAGGATCCAGACTTGGCACAGCGAGTAGAGCGGCTGGAGGACGCGTATCCCACTGGCGAGTATGACGACGACGTGAGCGAGATGCTTGAGACTGCCGTCACCTACTGTCGAGATCGCCGTATCTCTACGGAGGGGTTCCGCTCCAATCTCGAACAGATTGTTGAAGACGTCTACGCAGAGGGTCGCCCAAGATCGTTCAGCGATGTCGTCGCCGCGGTGGAACACTGTGTCGGGGCAGACATTGACGAGAGTGCCTACGACGACATCGGCGACGACGAACGAGGCCGAATCTGTGACGCAGATTCGAGACTTCACGGCGACTGGCGTGCCCGTATTGACGATTTCTGTACAGTACTCGAAGAGTATCGAATTACGTATCGTCAGACTATCCGCGACCGTGGCGTTGTCTCCCACACAGATGTTGCGTACCTCGTGGACGCGTACTTCGACGACCGACTCGGTAATGTCGATGATGCTCACCGGGCCAGAATCAGACAGCGATACCAGACAAGAATACAGAGTCTGATTATCGATGAGGCCCAAGACGTGTCGTCGATACAGCACGCCGCACTTTCCCATCTGGTCACCTCCAGTGCGCGTGTGTTCGGCGCGGGCGATCTGCTCCAGAGCGTCTATCTGTGGCGGCACGCTGAACCAACGCTCTTCGAGACCGCGACGGTCGAAGGAGAGTATCTCGGAATCAACTGGGATGTCCACGAGCACCGGACTGCGAAGACGACGTACCGGTGCGTCCCCGATGTCGCCAGTGCGATCAACGAAATCTCGGAAGCAGCGCTCACGGATCCAGCACGTGGGAACCTCGGAGAACTGGACGTCCGGTACCCTGGGCTAGAAGCTGATCGTGGTTCGACCGACGAGTCGAATGTCCACATCGCGGCATTCGATCCGATAGCTTCAGACCCTGATTCGTACGCCTGGGTCAGTCCTGTCGAAGGTCGTGGGGAAGCAACCACACTGGCGACGCTCCTCTCGAAGGGGCTTGCAGATGGGTCGTTCACTGACGAGAACGATGACCCTCTCGGGATCACCGTGTTGTTCCGATGGACGTCGAAGATGGATGTGTATGAAGAGGCGTTCGAGGAAATGGGGCTCAGTGTTCGGAACGCGAGTGAAGATCTCTTCGAGTGCTCAGTCGTCAATGTAGTCCTTGACGTCTGTGAATGGCTAGTCGCACCTGCCGACCCCGAAAGAACCCGCGCGCTCGTCACCGAGTCGAATCTCGGTCTCGAACCACTCGCAGACAACTTTGAGGCCCACCATTGGGATATCGACGCGGTTCTCGATGACTGCGACCTCACGGACGCACACCAGCACGTACTCGATGGCCTCTCCGAACTCCACGACCGACGTGATAGCTTCCTCTCCCGCCCCGCTGGCACCTACGCCGAGGACATCATCGAGACACTTGCCCTTCGCGCAGATTCCTATGGGTGCTTCGACGTCGATCCTGCACAACGGGTCGCCAACCTCGATGCACTCGTAGAGACCTTGGAGGAGTGGGAAGCGGACGAACATTTCACTCCACGTGAACTCACCGAGCTGGTCGAACCGTTTCGAGTGAGCCCGTATATGGGACCGAACCAGCCGAGTACTGCCGACACGAGTCACGACGTCGAATTTCGGACGGTCCATGACGCTAAGGGCGACCAAGACGACGTCGTCGCCGTTGCGAATCCCGGATTCAGCCTCTGGAAGCACGGGCCTCAAGCACAACGGTTCCTCACTCAGGGGAGCATCGCCGGACTTGCCCCGCCGACGGACACCGAAATTCCCTCAGACATTGCTCTCCCACCGTTCGCCAACGGACTCTACGATCCCGAGGACACCCGGGACCGCGATGTTGGATTGCGGTGGGCTACGGGCCACTGGTGCGATGACGTCGCCAAGTCCGCGGACGCAACATCGCTGGTTGGCCCCGACCGTCTCAAACGGGTTGCGGCGAACGAACGAGCCGAAGCCTGGCGGCTCCTGTATGTCTCGCTCACGCGGGCGAGAGACCACCTCGTTGTCCCACTCCCACGGTCACTGCCCGATGAATCCCGGCCCCGAGACCGGTGGCTTGACACGATCCGAGACGGGCTCAACTTCACCGGTAAGCAAACTGGGTCGTACACGGTCGATACGGACACCGGGTCGTTCGACGTCGGCGTCAATGATGTCGCACTTCGCGCAACATGGACAAACAGGGTCACGTCTCGTGACGACGACGTCGCCGTCAATCCACCACGACGCACCGATCTCGATCCATGGGTTCCACGGTTCGCCCACCCGAGTACGCTGTATCCACTCACGGACGATCCCGACGAACAGGTACTTGACCACCTCCTCGGCAATGCCCTGCACACAGATGCTAACGACGTTCCCGACGACGTCCCCCTGCAGTTCGACCGGTTAGGCCCAGACGACGTCGGCTCTTGCTTACACGAGGTGTTGACCACGCTTGTCGAACGCGAGGTTCCGGAACACACTCTTCGATCGCTGGGTGACGAAGTTCGGCGCGTGTTCGATGACGTCGTAGGCGACCACGCTCCGCGAACCGGAGACAATGAACGCGACAAACTGTTCTCCTTCTTCCGAGAGGAGGTACTGGACGACTTCCTCGCGTCCGACTTGTGGGAAGAAATCCAACGAGCCGAACGGGTTACCGTTGAGAGACCCATCGATGGTCTCGTCACTGTTGACGACGTCGAAATAGAGATACACGGCACGAGCGATTTTGTCGTTGAATCGCCCTCCGGCGAACAGTACGTGGCCGATCTGAAGATCACGCTGACGGATCAAACACCGGAGACGCGACGCCGGTACGAACTCCAAGTAACTGCTTACTCGTACCTCTTCGAGCAGCAGGAGAGTTCCGAAGACCCAGTGGATCGGACAGTAGAGACATTCGGCGTCGAACGAGATACAATCGAGTCGTCGTGGCCGTCGGAAATTGTCGAACGGAGACTTGCAACGTTGGTTCGACAGTAGTGCCAATCGGTGGTATGTGTTGCCTTGTCGAATACTATTTCATTACTGGCAGTCAGCGGCTCTGCTGCTCTGTCGTGATTCTAAAAAATTCATTGTAAACGTAGGTGAGGGCAGATGTCCACCAGCGAGTTTACGAGCGGAAAATGAATTCAACAAAATAGGATTGCTGGCGACCTCAAGCGTTAATAGGCTGGTATAGCATTCCGTCGATGGTGTTGGTCACTCCTCAGACCCTAACCTATTATTAAGACTGCAGGATAACTAGTGCGATGCCTCGGGTGGTCTCTGGGTTGTCGTTATAGGTTTTCTCTTGGGTGTGGGTGAGTACTGGCGGTGTGTGAGCGGCTGGTCGTTGACAAGTTCGTTGGTGTCGATCGTGACTGTGTCGCCGACGTCGTCTGCACCCCAAGTGCCGCGGGGAGGACACTGTCCCGTGACCGCGGGTTGCGTAACACTTCGAAGCCCAGCGGCGTCTGAGTGTCCTGCCCCCCAGTGGTCAACGTCTCAACTTCCTGGGAGGTAAATCCTCCATCCACTCCATATCAATACACGTCTTCGGACGATATTGGCCGGTATAGACCCGCGCCAAACGCCTCTCAAAGACACAGATTGCTTGGCGCTGCTTCTAAGACGCTTAGAACCCGCGCCATGATTCCAACACCCAACAGTTTGAGACATCCTCCAGGAACAGTTTCCGCGCATGGTTTCCGCATACATCTGTTTCATTTCCGCGTAGGGTTTCCGCCACGAGCTCACTATTCCGCGTATGGTTTTCGCACCGACGCGGAAACCCCCTGCGGAAACTTATGGGCGTGGCGAAACTACATTGACATGTGATGACAGGGACAGAATTAGACGATGAGAATCAGATGCAACTGACTGATATCGATGGGGGACAGGTCACTGATGACGATGACTCGGGTACTGTGGTCTGTGTGATTGTCCACGCCCCCACTCGAACGGAATTGGCGGATGCGGCACGGTCGTGCTTAGCGCATGCCTCCCAGATTGTCGGTACGGATTGGGCTGATTCTGCTGGGCGAGCTGAGCTTGGTCGGCGTGTTTCAACGGGGGTGCTCTCTCTCGATGGTGGGGTGAGGGTGTCACGCGGGCATGTCTTGGCGCTGGGTGTTGACTCTGACAGGGCGCACGTCTCGGCAGGTGTTGAACAGGTTGAGCAGAGCCCGATGACTGACGTGGTCGTTGACAGCTTAGCGACGCTCGGGAAGAACCATGCAGAGATCCAAGACAGGGTCGATACATTGGTCAACGCTGGCGTGACACTCCATCTGAACGATACTGCAGCGGAGATCAACAGTGACTCTGCAGACGCGTTACTGGGCGGTTTGCGGTCGCTCGATAAAGCGGGGGTCGAACTTCAGCGGGAGGCTAAGGTGCAGGACGTTCGTGACTGGGCGGACGGGATTGACCGTGACCGCGGGCGTGCTCCGCTCGGCTTCGCCTATGATGACTCGGGGACAGTCGTTCCTGGTGAGGACTACGATGAGGTTCGCGGTGTGTTGTCGATGGTGTTGGACGACAGTCCTGATGGGCTGTCGAAGCGGAGGGCTGCGGAGCGTCTCGGTGTCGCTGATCGGACGATCGGGCGGGCACTGGATAATCTGGACCGGTACGGGCTCGAAGAAGAGGGAGAGGACATTGAGGAGTGAGCGCGGGTTTGGGGGTGCCTGCCTCTCTCCCGCCCGTTACACCTGGACTTAGTACTTCCTCCGCTGCTCTGTCTTCTGCCGTTCTGTTCTCTGGTCGTTTCGGAGATGAGATTGATTGTTCCACCAGAGTGCGACAGGACTGGGAGTGTGTGCACTTGACGAAGTGTGAGGCGGTGTAATGAGTTATCCAATCGATCACCACAACGACCCCTATCTTTTTGTCGTTAGACCTAGAGTTTAGATCTAGCGAACCGCATGACGGCGACGACCCCCGTGATGAATCGGAACGGACTCTTTCGCGCTCAGAGTGTCTTCTTTAAAAGGAAGTCTACGCCGTCTGTTGAATCTAGATCGTTCGGAAAACGGATGGGCGCTGCAGGATTTGAACCCGCGGCAGCTTGGTCCGAAGCCAAGTACTCTGTCCAGGCTGAGCTAAGCGCCCTGTATCACATCGGAGTCGGCAGAGCTTTTTAAATGATGTGGTTTCGGGGCGGAATCGGGGTGTTTTTTGGGTGGCCGTGGGTGGAGTGGGGTATGTCGAGTGTCGTGGAGACGGGTCGTGGGTTGGTGGAGTTGACGCGGCCGTCGAACTCGGTTGCGGCGGGCGTGTTGACGTTCCTCGGGGCGTTCGTCGCTGGTGGGGTCGCCGAGTCGCCGACCGCGACCGCTGCGGCGGTCGCGGCGACGGTGTTGGCGACCGGGGCTGGGATGGCGATAAACGACTACTTCGACCGGGAAATCGACGCGGTGAACCGGCCGGAGCGAGCGATTCCGCGTGGTGCGGTGAGTGCTCGCGGGGCGTTGGCGTGGAGTGCGGTCCTGTTCGTCGCGGCGGTCGTCGCCGCTGTCGTCCTGCCCGCGCTCGCCATCGGTATCGCGGTGGTGAACCTCCTGGCGTTGGTCGCGTACACGGAGTGGTTCAAGGGCTTACCTGGCGTCGGGAATCTCGTCGTCGCGTACCTCACGGGGAGCGCGTTCCTGTTCGGTGGTGCGGCAGTGGACGCCCCGCTCGCTCCGGGCGTCCTGTTCGTGCTCGCGGCGCTGTCGACGCTGAGTCGCGAGATCATCAAGGACGTCGAGGACGTGGCGGGCGATCGCGAGGAGGGGTTGCGGACGCTCCCGATCGCGGCCGGTGAACGTACCGCGTTGCACGTCGCGACGATAGCGCTCGTGGTCGCGGTCGCGGCGAGCCCGATCCCGTTCGTGCTCGGGACGTTCGGGCCGGCGTACCTCGTGCTCGTCGCTCCCGCGGTCCTGGGGATGCTCTACGCGGCGTACGAGGCGTACGACGACGCGACCGTCGGGCAGACTCACCTGAAGTACGCGCAGTTCCTCGCGGTCGTCGCGTTCCTCGCCGGTCGCCTCCTGTCTCCGGGAACCGGCCCGATGTAACGCGGTTCGAGCGCTCCGAACCACGCCACCTGTCAGTGGTCCAAGTGGCCCAATCAAAACTTCTATATGCTGCATACTGTATTCTCTTATCAACCGAAACGCCGTGGGCGCGCCGTGGTTGGGGGCGACGTCCGCTGCGACGATCATTCGCCATGTACGAACTTCCAGAGGAACTATCGGACGCTCCTTTGCCGGCTGGCACGAACCTTCTCGTCGCCGGCCCGCCATTGACGGGTAAGCGCGACATCGCGTTCGACGTGCTGGCGACCGGGGCTCGGGCCGGGGAAGGGTCGATAGTGGTGACGACGAAGGACGACGCGGAGAAGGTCCTCGAGGATTACGCCGGGTTCGTCGGCGACGTCGAGGACGTCGACGTCGGGGTCGTGGATTGCGTGACGAAGCAACGAGGGGTCGGGAGCGTTCGAGAGGACCCGCGCGTCAAGTACGCGTCCTCGCCGGTGGACATGACTGGAATCGGGATCAAGCTCTCGGAGTTCCTCGAGGAGTTCTATCAGGTCCGCGGGCACGAACGGAACCGTATCCTCCTGCATTCGATATCGACGCTGTTGATGTACTCAGACCTCCAGACGGTGTTCCGGTTCATGCACGTGTTCACGGGACGCGTGCAGAGCGCGGACGGGCTGGGCGTGTACGTCATCGATTCGACGGCGCACGACGACCAGACGATGAACACGCTCAAGCAGCTGTTCGACGCGGTCGTCGAGGTGAGCGACGACGAGGACGGCACCCGGCGTATCGAGACCGCTGGGTTCCCGACCGCGGAGTAGCCACTCGACGGCGCTATCCTTTTGCGGTCGCTGGCCGTCGTTCCCGGTATGGTCGTGTCGACAGATGCGGCGTTGCGTGACGCACTGGACGTGGAGACTATCGCGGTCGTCGGCTGTTCGTCGACGCCGGGGAAGGCGGCGCACGACGTGCCGCGGTACCTGCTCGACCACGGTTACGACGTGATTCCCGTGAATCCCTACGCGGACGAGGTGTTCGGTATCGAGGCGGTCGATTCGCTCGCGGACGTCGACCAGCGCATCGACGTCGTCGACGTGTTCCGGCCCAGCGACGAGGTGCCCGAGATCGTGGACGCGGTCCTAGAGCGCGAGGACGTGGCGACCGTGTGGCTGCAGCTCGGTATCACGCACGAGGACGCCGGGCGGCGCGTCGAGGAGTCCGGGCGGAGCTTCGTGCAGGACAGGTGCGTCAAGGTCGAGCACTCGCGGCTCGTCGACTGACGACGCGTCGACCCCGCACCCCGGTGCACTGCGCTGGTGCGGTCAGCCCTCCCACTCCTCGTAGTCGCGATAGACGCCCTTCGAGAGGTAGCGTTCGCTGGAGTCGGCGAAGACGGTGACGACGGAGTCGTGTGGGGCGTCGAGGTCGCCGGCGGCGATGCGGTCCGCTATCTCGCGTGCGGCGAGGCTGTTCGCGGCGGCGGACGACGCGACGAGCTGGCCCTCCTCGGCGGCGAGACGCTGCATCTCCTCGTGGACGGCGCGGTCGTCGTACGAGAGGAGTTCGTCGACGACGTCGGGGTCGAACAGTTCGTTCGTCGCCGGGTCGTGCGTCCCGATGCCCTCGACCTTGTACTCGCCCTCCTCGGGGTCCTCGCCGAAGAGCGCGGAGTACATCGACCCGCGCGGTTCGACGGCGACGACGAGGACGTCGTCGTCCTGGTCGCGGAGGTACTTCGCCATCCCCATGAGCGTCCCGCCGGTTCCGCAGCCGGCGACGACCGCGCCGACCTCGCCGTCGAGCGCGTCGTATACCTCGGGGCCCGTCGTCTCGTAGTGCGCTTCGACGTTCAGCGGGTTCTCGAACTGTTGGGGGACGACCGCGTTGTCGAGTTCGTCCGCGAGCTGGTGCGCGCGGTCGATCGCGCCACCCATCCCGTCCTCGGTCGGCGTGTTGATGACTTCGGCGCCGAGAGCGCGCATGAGCTGTTGCTTCTCGAGACTGAAGCGCTCGGGGACGACGAACATCGCCTGGACGTCGAGTTGCGTCGCAGCGGTCGCGAACCCGATACCGGTGTTCCCGGCGGTCGGTTCGATGACGGTGCCGCCGGGTTCGAGCGTGCCGTCGTCGAGCATCGCTTCGAGCATGTACTTCCCGATGCGGTCCTTGATGCTCGCGCCGGGATTGAACGATTCGAGCTTCGCGTACACGGGCACGTCGTCTGGCGAGGCCTGCACGCGGACGAGCGGCGTCTCGCCGACGGTGTCGTTCACCGAGTCGAGCGGTTCGCGGTGCGTGGTCATCGCGTTGGCAAACGTTGCCGGCTGTGTTATGTCCTTCTCATTCCGAAAGGCGACGACCGAGCGTGAACGCACGGAGAGCGGACCTGTCAGACGTCCGATTTCCCGTCGGTCGCCGTCGTCGCATCCCCCGTCGATTCCTCCGCTGCCGCGTCCTCGGTCGCGTCGTCGACGTCCTCGATGGCGGCCTCGGCGACGACCGCGTCGACGTCGATGCCGCGGTCCTCGGCGAGCGCCTCGATGACGACACGCTGGTGCTCGAGCGCGTTCTCGAGCTCCTGGACGCGAGCCTGCGTGTCGTCGACGGTCTGCTCGACGCTGACGACGCGCTCGTGGACCTCCTTCAGTTTCACGTACAGCTGTTCAGCCCGGTCGGCGAGCGTCTGGATCTTCTTCGCGGTCGAGCCGAGTCCCATGCGCGACGCCAGGCGACGCACGCAGTAGTGCCTTCCCCTTCACGCGCACTCGAGTGGGTATCGTCGGTCCGCGGCGCGAGCACGTCGACAACGTGGTACTTAACGGGGTGGGGGGCGGACTCCCGGGTATGGTCGAGGTGGAAACGCCGGCGACGGTCGGCGTCGTGTCGGCGGCCGCGTACGCGGCCGCGATGGTCGTCCCCTACGTCGCGGGTGGCGTCCCGGGAAGTGCCGTGCAGACGTACTACACGGAGTTCGGCGTCGTCGGGCCGCCGTACATCGCCGTGCTCGCGCTCGTCGCACTCATCGTGCTCGGCGCCGGGCGACAGGGGCGGACCGCACCAGATATCGCCGCGGGCGTCGCCCTCGTCGTCGGTCTCGTGGTCGTGCTCCTCACCGCGATGTGGGCGTTCGGCGGCGTCGCCGAGCTCGTCGGGGGGCTGTCGACCGCGGCGTGGCTCGCGTACCACCGCTGGGTGCTGCTCGCCGCCGCGGTCGGCATCCTCGGCGGCGCGCTCTGGTTCGCTGACGCCATCGGCGTCCTCCGCCCGAAACCCGAACCCGCGTCCTGAGACCCCGACACCGACCGGCGGCCCTCGAGGAATCGACGGCAACCCCTCGCCGGCATCGAATTCTCGCAGCGAGTCGAAAGGCACTTACCGGCGAGGCGGTTACGATGGAGTGGACTAGGTCGGGCAGTTAGGCCCTGCTCGCTACCCCCGGTATGGTCTTCAGGGGGGACTGAACCCTGGGCGCGTGCGGACAGACCCGAACGGGCCCCGGGAGCTGACATAGAAGCCTCGTCCGTCGGGGATGGCGGTCGTCGGGCGTCGTCCGCAGGGACGACGTTCCCGACGTTAGTCGGTGGTAATGGGTCAGGCACGGAAGTGAGCAGCCCACCGCCGGACAGCGATCGCTCGACGGGTCGCGGGGTGGAGGAGGCAACCGGGACCCCCCGTTCGGGAACGCCGTGCAACCTCAGGCGTCCACATTCATACCGCTACTACGATTCTCGAGCGGCAGCGACGCGAGCAGCTACCGCTGGAACGGCATTGGATTCCGAAGTGAACGCGCCCGCGAGCTTTGGCGGCCGAAGTGGTTTCCGTCCGTGGTGCGTCGGTGTCGATATGCGGGACCTGGACGACATCGACATGGAGATCCTGGAGTTGCTCGCCGACGACGCACGTCGGGCGTACAGCGACATCGGCGACGTGGTCGGGCGGTCGGGGCCGGCGGTCTCGGAGCGTGTCCGGAAGCTGGAGGAGGCGGGCGTCCTCCGTGGGTTCACCGTGGACGTCGACCGGTCGCAGCTCCGGGAGGGCGTTCCGGTGCTCGTCGACGTGACGGTGGCGCCGGGCCGACGCGAGCCCGTGCGGGACGCGCTCCGCGAGTCCGACGCGGTCGAGCACGTGTTCACGACCGCGAGCGGGGACGTCGTCGTGCAGGCGTCGCTCCCGGGCACGGACGCGTACCGCTGGGTCGAGGACGTGCTCGACGCGAGCGACTTCGAGGCGGTGGACGTGACGTTGCTCGCGGACGTGGAGTGGCGCCAATCCGTGGGTGCGACGGACTTCGCGGTGTCGTGCGCGGAGTGCGGGAATACCGTCACGAGCGAGGGGACGAGCGCGACGCTCGGCGACGACAGCTACCGCTTCTGCTGTTCGTCCTGCGAGCGTGCGTTCGTCGACCGGTACGAGGAACTCAGCGACGCCCGGTGACTGTCGGAGCCAAATCCGCCCTCGCCCTCTCTCGGTGCTAGAGGTGTTCGACGAGCGCAGCACCAGCGTCGGGACGACAGAGAGAGACGGCACTCACGCATCCAACTCCCCGTGCCTTCCCCCTCTAGCGTCAAGCGCTGCAATGCTTCGGGCTCTCCCGTCAAGCGCTGCAGTGAGTCAGTCGCGACGGCGGACGATCATCTCGACGGGGCCGTCGGGCCGCAGGGTGATCGAGGGAGCGAAGGAGAGGTCGTCGTGGGGTTCGACGGTCCACTCCTGTGCGATGGTCGCCAGGACGAGGCGGGCTTCGAGCATGGCGAAGCGGTCGCCGATACAGCGGCGTGGCCCGCCGCCGAAGGGGAAGTAGCCGAACTTCGGGAGCGACCGCTCGAACTCGTCGGTCCAGCGTTCCGGGCGGAAGGTCATCGGGTCGTCGTAGATGCGGTCGTCGTGGTGCACCACCCACGGGTGCATCGTGACGGTCGTCCCGGCCGGAATCTCGTAGCCACCCAGGTCGTCGGGCTCGCTGGCTTCCCGGACCAGTTCCCAGACGGGTGGATACAGACGCATGCCTTCCTGGATGGCCTGTTCGGTGTAGGGGAGGTCGTCGAGGTCGGCCATCGTCGGCGTCCGACCGTCGAGGACGTCGTCGAGTTCGGCCTGCAACTCGGCGCGTTGCTCGGGGTTGCGTCCCAGGGCGTGCAGCGTGTAGGTCAGCGTCAGTGCCGTCGTCTCGTGGCCGGCGAGCAGGATGGTGATTATCTCGTCGCGAACGCGTTCGCGCGTGATGTCCTCGCCCTGCGCCGCGAGGAGGATCGAGACGATGTCGTTGCCGTCGCCCTCGTCGTGCTTCTCGACGATGCGGTCGGCGACGTCCTCGAGCGTCTGGAGGGCGGCCTGATACCGGCGGTTCTCCGGCGTCGGGAGCCAACTGGGCGGATGGTACGGGCGTTCGGCGTAATCCATCACGGCTTCGAGCGCGTCGCTGACGTCGCCCTTCTCGTCGGAGACGTCGACGTCGAAGAGCGTCTCGGCGGCGATCTCGACGGTGAGGTGCATCATGTCCTCGTGGACGTCGCGCGTCTCGCCGTCGCGCCACGTGTCGAGCAGGTCCACGACGCCGTCGGTCATCTGCTCGGAGTACCGTACGAGCATTCCCGGGTGGAACGCGGGTTGCATCCGGTGGCGCTGCTCGCGCCACGCAGACCCCTCGCTCGTGAGCAGCCCCTCGCCGAGCGCGTCGCCGAGCGCCTCTTGGAAGAGCTCGCCCTTGATGTAGGATTGATTGTTCTGAACGAGGACCTGCTCGACGAGTTCGGGGTCGCTCACCTGATAGATGGTCCTGCCGGCGAGCTCGAAGGACGCCACCGGGCCGTACTCGGTCGCGGTGTCGGTGACGAATTCGAGTCGGTCGCCAGCGAACTGGAGGGTGTTGCCGACGAGTGGGTAGCCGGTCGGTCCGGGCGGCGTGTCGGTGTGGTTCGTCGTTGCCATCGTGTGTCGAGAGACGTGTCCACGGCCAATCGGCCTACTGCGGGCGAAGACTGGTCGTTTAAGACAGACGGGGGAGCAGGCGGGCCTCGATCTTGCGGAGATGTTCCGATGCGGTGCTCTCGGCGCATCCCGCGGCGGCCGCGACGTCCTCGATGGTGGCGGTGCGTGGCGTCGCGTAATATCCCACGTCGACGGCGGCGTCGAGGACGGTTCGCTGGCGGGCGGTCAGGGCGGAACGAGCAGCGTCTCTCTCCGGGTTGTACGCGCCCAGCTGCTCGATGCGAACGTCCGCCGTGGCGTCGGCGGGGAGGTCGTCCATCGCGTCGTGAAGCGCCGCAGACGTGCCTGCGATGCGGACCGTCGCCTTCTCGGCTTCGAGTTCGATCGGGAGTTCGACGAGCAGTCGATGCCGTTCGACGATCCGCAGTAACTCCGCCAGTTCCGGTGTCGGGCGGGAGTGCACGAAGACGCACAGATCACCGTTCTCGGTGTCGAAGACGTCGTAGGAGAGGGCGTCACCCCACGATTCGAGGTCGGTGACGACGCCGTCACGGGACGCCTCCAGTCGACAGAGTTGCACGAGCGTCCCGTCGTGGAGGTAGTTCATGTTGCATAGCGTGCCGCGGTCGACGTCGAGCCCGGGAATCAGCGCGTTATCGGTCTCCGACGCTGGCGTTCGTGGAAAGGTGAGCGTCAGGTACCGCATACCTGTCGTTGGACCGGCCACCGCAATACACTGTCGCTGGATTCCGCCATCTGGAGAAGCTGTGAACGGCCGAGCGCGAGACACCGCGAGGACACCCACGCCGTCTCCGTAGATGCGAGCCTCCAACGGTCGTCCCTGACCGCCACGGCGCTCGGCGCCCGGCGACCACCGTGCTAGGTGACTTTCGTTTCCTAAGTTCGAGGCCGGTTCGACGAACGGGCGGGAAGAGCAAACCGGTTGAAAGAGGAACCCGTACTAGTAGTCATGACCGAACGAACGATTCACATCGACGTCTCCGGGATGTCCTGTGCGAACTGCTCGGACACCGTCGCGTCGGCCGTCGAGGACGTCGACGGCGTCGTCGAAGCGTCCGTGAACTTCGCGACCGACGGCGGGAGCGTCACGTACGACGACGGCGAGACGTCGCTCGCGGCCATCTACGACGCCGTCGAAGCGGCCGGGTACACGCCGGTCGCGGAGACCGTCACGGTCGCCGTCACGGACATGTCGTGTTCGAACTGCGCCGACACCATCCACGACCGCCTCCTCGACGTCCCGGGCGTGGTCGACGCGGACGTGAACTACGCGACGGACGAAGCGACCGTCGAGTACGCGCCCGACGCGGTCGACCGCGCGACCCTGTTCGACGCCATCGAGGACGCCGGCTACTCGCCCGTTCGCGACGGCCACGGCGACGCGTCCGACGACGACAGCGGCGGCGACTCCGAGGGCGCCGAGCGCGAGGAGTCCGCCGCGGACGTCGCGCGCCGCGAGGAGATCGAACGCCAGAAGCGCCTCACGATATTCGGCGCGGTGCTCTCGCTCCCGCTCCTCGGGATGCTCGCCGCGCACCTGTTCGCACCGGACCTCCTCCCGGAGACGGTTCCCGGCCTCGGCGTCCGGTTCGAGTGGCTCGGGTTCGCCTTGGCGACGCCGGTCCAGTACGCGCTCGGGAAGGAGTTCTACGAGAACTCCTACACGGCCCTCGTGAGGAACCGGACCGCGAACATGGACGTCCTCATCGCCCTGGGGTCCTCGACCGCGTACCTCTACTCGGTCGCGCGACTGCTCGGGTTCCCGGGCGCCGGCTACTACTTCGACACGGCCGCGCTCATCCTCGTGTTCATCACGCTCGGGAACTACCTCGAGGCGCGCTCGAAGGGGCAGGCCGGCGACGCCCTCCGCGAGCTCCTCCAGATGGAGGCCGACACCGCCATCGTCGTCCGCGAGGACGGCACCGAAGAGGAGGTCCCCGTCGACGAGGTCGCGGTCGGCGACCGCATGAAGGTCAAGCCGGGCGAGCAGATACCGACCGACGGCGTCGTCGTCGACGGCCAGAGCGCGGTCGACGAGTCCATGGTCACCGGCGAGTCCGTCCCCGTGTCGAAGGAGTCCGGGGACGAGGTCGTGGGGTCCACCATCAACGAGAACGGCGTGCTCGTCGTCGAAGCGACGAAGGTCGGCGCCGACACCGCCATCCAGCAGATAGTCCAGACCGTCAAGGACGCGCAGTCCCGCCAGCCCGAGATACAGAACGTCGCTGACCGCATCAGCGCGTACTTCGTGCCCGCGGTCATCGTCAACGCCCTGGTGTGGGCGCTCGTCTGGGGGCTCGCGCCCGAGTTCATGGCGGACCTCGTCGGCGGGCTTCTCCCGTGGGGGCTCGTCGGCGGCGGCCCCGTCGGCGCGGGCGGCGTCGGCGTCCTCGAGTTCGCCGTCGTCGTGTTCGCCTCCGCGGTCCTCATCGCGTGTCCCTGCGCGCTCGGCCTCGCCACGCCCGCCGCGACGATGGTCGGCACCAGCATCGGCGCCCGCAACGGCGTTCTCTTCAAGGGCGGTGACGTCCTCGAACGCGTCAAGGACACCGACGCGGTCGTCTTCGACAAGACCGGGACGCTCACCGAAGGCGAGATGGAGCTCACCGACGTCGTCGCGCTCGACGACCCGGGAGCGCGCGCGGACGGTGGCGCGGTCGAGGCCCGCGAGGACAGTGGCTTCGACGAGGACGCGGTCCTCAGGCTCGCCGCGAGCGCCGAGTCCGCGAGCAGTCACCCGCTCGCCGACGCCATCGTCGACGGCGCCCGCGACCGCGGCCTCGACCTCGTCGACCCCGAGGCGTTCGAGAACGTCGCCGGGAAGGGCGTCCGCGCCACGGTCGACGGCCACGACGTCCTCGTCGGGAACCCCGCGCTCCTCCGCGACCACGACGTCGACCCGACGCCGGGCGACGACGCCCGCGAACGCCTCGAAGCCGACGGGAAGACCGCGATGCTCGTCGCCATCGACGGCAGCGTCCGCGGCGTCCTCGCCGACGCCGACACCGTCAAACCCTCGGCTCAGGCCGCCGTCGCCGCGCTCCGCGACCGCGGCCTCGACGTCCACATGATCACGGGCGACAACGAACGCACCGCACGTGCGGTCGCCGACGACCTCGGCATCGACCCCGCGAACGTCCGCGCCGGCGTCCTCCCCGACGAGAAGGCAGACGCCGTCGACGCCATCCAGACCGACGGTACCAGAGCGATGATGGTCGGCGACGGCGTCAACGACGCGCCCGCGCTCGCCACCGCGTTCGTCGGCGTCGCCATCGGCTCCGGGACCGACGTCGCCATCGAAGCCGCCGACGTCACCCTCATGCGGGACGACCCCGTGGACGTCCTGAAGGCGATCCGCGTCAGCGAAGGCAGTCTCGCGAAGATCAAACAGAACCTGTTCTGGGCGCTCGGGTACAACACCGCGATGATACCCCTCGCCTCGCTCGGGTTCCTCCAGCCCGTGCTCGCCGCCGGCGCGATGGCGCTGTCCTCGGTGAGCGTGCTCGCGAACAGCCTCCTGTTCCGCCGGTACAGCCCCGACGACGACTACGAACTCCTCGGCTTCCTCCGCCCCTGACCATGCGACGGAACTCCAAGATAGCGCTCGGCATCGGCGTCGTCGCCCTCGTCGTCCTATTCGTCGCTCCACTGGTCGCGTTCGCGCTCGGGTTCGGCGGCATGGGCGGTGGGACGTGGGGGATGCCGATGGACGGCCAGATGTGGGGCGGCCCCATGCACGACGGCACCGGAACCCTCCCCGTGTGGTTCGCGCTCGTCGGCATCGCCTCCCAGCTCGCGTTCGTCGCGCTCCTCGGCGCCGGCGGCTACCTCCTCTACCGCGTCGTCGCCGGCGGCCGCACCGACCCCGCGCTCGCCGAACTCCGCGCCGCGTACGCCCGCGGCGACATCGACGACGACGAGTACGAACGCCGCAAGGACCGCCTCGAAGACGACGGGTGACCGCGACGCGCTCGGCTTCGCCCCGGTCGCGAGCCTAGCCGCCTAGCACAAACGCAGTTCCGGCCGGCAGCGAGACAGCCCCACATGCCAGTCGAAGCCCTGCTCCGCGACGTCCTCACGAACACGACCGCGCTGTACGCGTGGGCCGTCGTCGTCCTCGCCTCGCTCGGCGCGCTCCGGTACGACATCCGCGCGAACAACGACGACATCCCGACGCTCATGCAGTTCGTCTGGACGCTCACCGTCGCGTACTCCGGGCCGCTCGGCCTCGCCGTGTACGCGTGGGCCGGGCGGAAACAGATCGAGCGGGACTCCCTGTGGCGGCGGAGCGCGCGCTCGGTCGCCCACTGTTACTCCGGGTGCGGCGCCGGCGAGGTCCTCGGCGTCGTCGCCGCCGCCGGCATCCTCGCACTCCCCCAGATCGGCGTCGTCGCCGTCACGTTCACGGCCGCGTACACGTTCGGCGTCGCCCTCACCGTCGGCCCGATGACCCAGGACGGCGTCGCGTTCGGCGAGGCGTTCCGCGACGCCATCGTCACCGAGACCCCTTCCATCGCCGTCATGGAGGCCGCCGCCATCGGCACCGACGTCTACCTCGCCGAGGGCGCCACCATCACCGAACCCCTGTTCTGGAGCGCGCTCGCCTTCTCGCTCACCGTCGGCCTCCTCGTCGCGTACCCCGTCAACGTCGCGCTCGTCCACCGCGGCGTCAAGGACGGCATGGCGAACCCCCGCGACCGCGCCACCGCCGCCTGACGACGCATCGAGAAAAGGAATCGCGGACGGCCGTCAGTCGTCCGCCGCCGTCGCCACTTCCTCGGAGACGTCGACCGTCCCCGACAGCTCGCGGTTCGGATACGGGATGTCGATACCCGCATCGTCGAACCGCTCCTTGACCGCCTGCACGTACTCCCCGCGGGTCTTCACGAAGTCAGACCGCGACGGGTCCGCGATCCACACGCGGGACTTCAGGCCGACCGACGAATCACCGAGCTCCGTGAGCCGCACCGACGGCTCCGGGTCCGCGAGGACGTCCTCGTGCGCCTCGGCCTCCTCGAGGATGATGTCCGTCGCCTCGTCGATGTCGTCGTCGTACCCGATACCGAACAGGAACTGCATCCGGAGCTTGTCCTTCGCCACCGGGTTCTTGATGACGCCGTCCGTGAGCTGCGAGTTCGGAACCGTCAACAGCTCGTTATCGAACGTCCGCACGCGCGACACGCGGAGACTGATGTCCTCCACGACCCCCGAGTTCCCGTCCCACTCGATCCAATCGCCGATGCGGAACGGCTTGTCCGTGAAGATGAAGATCCCCGCGACGAAGTTCCCGATCACGTCCTGCATCGCGAACCCGATCGCGAGCGTCGCCGCCGCACCGATCGTCGCGATGGCGGTCAGGATGTTTCCCAGTCCGGCGAACGCGAACGCCACGCCGAGCGCCGCGAAGTACACCGCGAAGTTCACGAGCTTCTTCAACGGGACCTTCGCGTGCCGATCCAGCCCCCGCCGGTCCAGCACGCGGTCCACGAGCGGCAGGACGACCACCTGCCCGAGCGCCACGACGACGACGAACGCCACCACGAACAGAATCGCCGCCGCGACGACGTCGTAGAACGGCACGTCCCAGGCCTCGAGCTGCCCCTCCAGGCCACCTGCCTGCAGTGGAATCACTTATACAGCACCCCCGTATTCCCCCGCGTCTCGAAGAGCTCCGCGTTCGTCAACTCCGCGAGCTCCTCCGCGAGCTCGTCCGTCGACGTCCCACCGCGCGCCGCTCGCAGGAACTTCACCTTCACTAGGTCTCGCGCCTCCAACTGGTCCGAGAGCTCGTCGACCACCGACTCGATACCCGCCTTTCCAACCCATACCGTCACGTCAAGATCGTGCGCCTCCTTGCGCATCTCCTCGTCGTTCATAGTCGTCTCATACCGTATACGCGGACGTGGCTTAAACCCTTAGCCGAACCAGCCGCCGAGACCGCCCTCAGGACGCGCGAGCCCTCACTCGCCGTACGGATACCGCGCCTGTGACCCACACTCACACGTCACCACGACGTGCCCCGAGCGAGTGCGGACGCGCGCGTTCCGCCCCGGCCGCAGGAACGCGTCGCAATCGTCGCACGTGAACCGCCGGAAGTCCCGCGGGAGCGACAGCCGCTGGCGTTCGGCGAGCCGTCGCGCCAACCGCACGTACTCGCGAGCGCGCGCCTCCTCACCCGCGACCGTCGCCTCCCGCGCCAGCGCATGCAACCGCTCGATCCGCTCCGCCGCGACGTTCATACCCGCAGTACCGCGCTCGCGCGGGTAAACGTTCTCCCTCGCACCCGCCACGGGAACCGAACCCTCGCCCAGGACCACCCACCACGGCCCCGTCGTCGCGTGCGCACACGGGCAGCGCAATCCGGAAAGACTACACGCGACCACCGACCAGCGACCACAAACCGATGCGCGTCCTCAACCACCTCGAACTCGAATCTCAGCTCCACCGGTCCGGTATGGGTACCGCAGCCGCCCAACAGCGCAAGGCGCTCGCACGCGCGGACGCCGACGTCGACGTCATCACGAGCCCCTGGCGCGACGGCAACCCGCTCGACGCCGCGTTCGCGAACCTCGCCTTCGAGGAGTCGTTCTTCGAGGACTACGACGTCGCGCACCTCAACATGGCCGGCCCCGTCAGTCTCGCACTCGCCCGCCACGCCAAAGCCAACGACGTCCCGCTCGTCTGCCACACGCACGTCACCGCCGAGGACTTCCGCGACAGCTTCCGGTTCTCGAACGCCGTCGCCCCCGCACTCAAAGCCTACCTCGAACGCTTCTACTCGCAAGCCGACCTCGTCCTCTGCCCGAGCGAATACACGAAAGGCATCCTCGAATCCTACCCCGTCGACGCCCCCATCGAACCCATCACGAACGGCATCGACGTCGACACCCTCGACGGCCACGAACGCTTCCGCGAATCCACCCGCGACCGCTACGACCTCGACGGAACCGTCGTCTTCGCCGTCGGGAACGTCTTCGAACGCAAAGGCCTCACGACGTTCTGCGAACTCGCCGAAGCCACCGACCACGACTACGCGTGGTTCGGGCACTACGACGACGGCCCGCAAGCCAGCAAGACCACGCGCAAGTGGACCGAGAACCCGCCCGAGAACGTCACGTTCACCGGCTGGGTCGACGACAAACGCATGGCCTACGGCGCCGGCGACGTCTTCTGCTTCCCCGCGAAGGTCGAGAACCAGGGGCTCGTCGTCCTCGAAGCGATGTCCTGCGGGAAAGCCTGCGTCCTCCGCGACATCCCCGTCTTCCGCGAGTACTTCACCGACGGCGAGGACGCCATCCTCTGCTCGGACTTCGAGGAGTTCGCCGACGCCCTCGACCGCCTCGACGACGACCCCGGACTCCGCGAACGCCTCGGCGAGAACGCCAGAGAGACCGTGCAAGAGCACTCCCTCGACCACGTCGGGAATCGCTTAGTCGACGCGTACCGGCGCGTCATCGACGACTGACCGCGCACCACCCGACAGCGCGAAGACGCTATCGAAGCCACTAAGCCACCGAACACACTTTCGCCAACAATGACACGGGTCGCCGCCTTCACCGACACCTACCATCCGACGGTGAACGGCGTCACGTACACCATCGAAGCCTGGCGCGACCACTGGAACGACCACCACGGCCAGATGGACGTCGTCTACCCCGGAACCGACGAGTACACGCCGCGCGCACGCGAACACCCCGTCCGCTCGCTCCCGTTCCCGTTCTACGACGGCGTCCGCGTCGGCGCGCCACGCGTCCCCAAGACCGTCCCAAGAGCAGACGTCGTCCACGCCCACACCGCGTTCGGGCTCGGCCTCGCCGCCCGCCGATACGCCGACAAACACGACCTCCCGCTCGTCGCCTCCTACCACACACCGACCGCCGAATACGCCGAATACATCTCCTCGCACGACAGCGTCCTCTCGAGCCTCTCCAGAGCGAGCGAGACCTACGAACACTGGTACTACGACCACGTCGACCTCGTCCTCACACCCAGCGAACCGACGAAACGCCACCTCCTCGACGACCTCGACGTCAGCACGCCCGTCCACGTCGTCTCCAACGGCATCGACACCGACCGGTTCCAACCCGCCGACGCCGACACCTTCCGCGACCGCTTCGACCTCGACGGCACCCTCGTCGGGTACACCGGCCGGCACGGCTACGAGAAACGCCTCCAAGACATCATCGACGCCACCGACAGCATGGACGACGTCACCGTCGTCTTCGGCGGCGACGGCCCCGCCCGCGACGACCTCGAAGCCCGCGCTCGCCGCGCCGACGTCGACGTCCGCTTCCTCGGCTTCCTCGACCGCGACGACCTCCCCGCGTTCTACACCGCCCTCGACGTCTTCGCGTTCCCATCGCCCGTCGAGACCCAAGGGCTCGTCGCACTCGAAGCGAACGCCTGCGGGACCCCCGTCGCCGGCGTCGACGCCGGCGCCCTCGCCGACACCATCGACGACGGCGAGACCGGGTATCACTACGAACCAGGCGACGTCGACGCGTTCCAGACCGCCATCGAACGAACGCTCGACGACCGCGACCGCCTCGCCCAGAACTGCCTCGACCGCCGCGACCAGGTGAGCATCGAACACGCCGTCACCGAACTCCACCGACACTACGACGCCGTCACGTAGACCTCGTCCGACACGAACGACAACGCACCCACGAGACTAGCGCTACCGCTACATGTGAGATACTCGCAAAGAACGCGTCCGCAACCAGCCGTTCAGTCGTCCTCGAGCGCGTCCGCGATTCGCTTCAGCGCACGCGTCTGATCACGCAGCTCGTCACGCATCTGCCGGACCTCACGCACGAGCTCTTCGTTCCCCGAATCCTCCTGCGGGCCCGCACCCGGGCCACCACCCATTCCGCCCGGACCAGCGCCGCCAGGACCGCCACCGCCCATCATCCCGCCCATCATCTGCGCGAACGGATTCCCGCCACCGCCGCCGCCCATGCCACCACCCATCCCGCCAGGACCACCCTCACCGCCCATCATCTCCTCCATCCGCTCACGTCGCTCCTCGTCGCCCTCCTCCTCGCGACGCTCACGGATCTCCTCGACGCGCTCGCGGAACGACTTCTCTTCAGAATCCTCACTCTCCGCCTCATCACCGTTCTCAGAGTGCTCGTCTGCCATACCCAACACTCCGCACTCACCGCCGAAAAGGGTTTTCGTCCCCACTCACACCCTCACGAAACCGCCCCCAACCACCCCCACCGCGCGCAAGCGACCGCTACCCACGACCACCGAGCACACGCACGCGAGGAACACCGCGGACACCCGGCCACCACCGCTAGCCCGGCCCCCCAGTCTCGCCTCCGGAGGCTCTCCCCCGAAACTGTCTCGTTCCCCCGCCCCACGTCCTCCGATAGCGTCGCCACTCACCAAACACAAACACACACAATCCACGACACACCACCTCACAGCGTTACCACTCCCCAAAAACACACGCACGCACAATCCAACACACCGTCACCACTCCTCAATAAATACGAAAAGCCCACCACCCCAGAAGGGTGGCGGGCTCAACTATGAATAGCGAGGCAGCGAACCGCGTTTCCCAGAGGCTCGCGCACTCCAGTACTCCCCGGTACGCAGATGGG
>NZ_JAXHGM010000009.1:25449-127140 GCF_034808145.1 Halorubellus amylolyticus | reverse complement strand
ACTACAACCATCAGCGGCCGCACCAGGCGCTCGATGGACGCACGCCAGCCGAAGAGGTGCTAAACTAGACAGTGCCCGTTTCTCAGTTGGGTCAGGTGGTCTGAGTCTGCTTGGGTATCAATGTCGTCGATTTCGGCGATTGGGAGTTCGTTGATGTGGCCGGGGACGACGCTGAGATTGTCGGAGAGGTTGACGCCATAGAACCACTCCATTAGAGACGAGTTGACGAGTGCGAGTGGGTAGTAGATATCGTCGTAGAGTTCGGATTCGGGAGTGACGTCTGGAATGCCAGCCCGGTCTACATCAGCAACGTGCTGGATATTGACACAGGGAATCAGTGTTGAGAAACAGTAGTAGTCGTTTGTATCGGCGACTGCCATGAGTCCCGCCCCACTGATTTTGCGGAAGATGATTTTCTCATTCTCGAACAGTTCCTCAAACATCGGGTTGTAAAGCGCATCCTTATCGTATCTGATATACTCAGAAGGATTCCGTAGCCGATAGGGCGCAACCACATCTTGGCCTCGCACCATCGGATGCGAGTTGGAACCTGACCCGTCCTCAACGACGTATTTTTCAGTTTTCTCTTTTGTTCCGGTCCGCAGCCCCCAGTTTGTGTAGAAAATAGAGTCGAACCGAATCGATTGCTCTCGGACCTTTGAGGTCAGCTCCATATCTTCTGCAGATCGTGAGATTCGGAAGGAATGATCCTCGTCCGAAATGATTGCCGACAGAGGGAGGTCGTTCGCAGTGAGTTCATTGTGCTTGTCGAGGGTTCGGATCTCAGTCGTCTCTGGTCTGGACGCTGATTTTCGCAACACTGGGATGAGATTGGACACGGTTGCGTCAGCGAAGACTGTCCGGTCTCGTAAGTCCAATATCGATAATATTTCTGTTTCGTCAAGCATCTGGTCACGCAATGGTTCTCCGTACGGCGTGGAGGTGAACTTGTGCGGGACGATGTAAGAGAACGTACCCCGGGAGCGAGTGAGATTGATTCCAAGTTCCGAGAACACGACATACAAATCGAACTTCATATGCGCAGTCTCGTACATCGTTCTCAGATACTCGACAAACGCCTCGGGCAGCGTATCACCGTAGATACGAACATACGGCGGATTCCCGATGACGGCGTCGAAGCCGGCGCCATCGAGACGGGTGCCGTCGGTGCCGAAGAAGACGTCGGGGTATTCGAGTTCCCAGTGGAAGAAGTCCTCTTCGGCGGCCATCGATTGTGCGTCCGCGAACCAGTCTTCGGATTCGAGGGCGGCCCACTCGCTCTCGTCCTCGATGGCGCCAGCCATCTGTTCGTAGACGCCGTCGGGGACGTCCAGCCCGAAGTCTTCGGCGGTGTGGACGTTGGCGAGTTGGAACAATCGCTGGTAGAGCGGGTCGTTGCGGACCTCGTCGTAGATCTCCTCCATGGACTTGATGTCCGCGAGGTTGTCGTTGTCGATGGCGAGCAGATCTTCCATGAGGTCCATGACGTGGCCGAGCGTCTGCTCGCGAGCGCGCGCCAACACTTGCGTGAACGTCAACTGTCCCTCGTCGGTATCGCTGTCCTCGGAGAGCACCGCAGAGATGTCGGAGCCGACGAGTGAGTTCCCTGCCTTCAGGTGGTGGTCGAGGAACGCGAGTGGTTTGTCCGCCGCCAGCGTCTCCAGCCACATCGAGAGCTTCCCCAGCTCCACGGCCATGCCGTTGACGTCGACGCCGTAGATGCACTCCTTGGCGATCGTTCGTCGGAGCTCTTGCTCGTCGCGCCCTTGGCGTTCCTGCTCGCGGACGACCTCCATCACTTGCTCGGTGAGGTAGCCGGTGGCGCTCGTCAGGAAGTGCGCCGACCCCATCGCCGGGTCCAGTATCTTCAGGTTCAAGATCTCGCTGTAGAACCGGCCGAAATACGCCTGGTCGCTAGGGTCCAAGCCGTCGGCCTCCAGGTCCGCACGGATGTCGTCGAGTAGTGGGTCGATGGTCTCCTCGACGATGTAGTTCACCACGTAGTCCGGCGTGTAGTACGCGCCTGTCGCTTTCCGCTCGCCGTCGTCGTTGACGACGTACAGCTCGCCTTCGTCGACGGTCTCGACGGCGTCAGCGACAGTGACCTCCGTCGCGGCCTTCCAGACTTGGCCGCCGTCTTCGTTGACCGCTGCGTACTGTTCGGGGGCGATGCGGAACTCGTGTTCGAGCAAGCCCTCGTAGATGCTCCCGAGGTGGCGCGTGTCGAGGTCCGCGTAATCCGCGAGCACCGGGTCTCCATCGTCTCCCGCTGTCGTTCCGAGGCGGTGGATGACCTCGGCGATGTAGCGGTCAGCGACCTCGTGCTCCGCGAGGAATTCGTGGTTGTCGTGGTCGAACAACCCGCCGTTGTAGGGCGGGATGCCGAGCGCGGCCTTGCCTTCGTCGACGAGCCCGAAGAGATCCTGGAGCTGACTCCACATCTGGGTGGCGTACCCACTGAAATCCTCGTAGGTATCGCCGGCGGTGACGGCGTCGTGAATCTCCGACCGGAGCTGCGTGAGACTGAAGTGCGTCTCGTACTCGGCCTGGGATGCGGGGTCTTCGGGGTGAATCAAGCCGCGTGATTCGGCGTACAGGACGAACATCAGCCGATACAGTAAGACGAGTGATTGTTCTTTCAGCTCTTCGCGCGCTTCGGCGTCGTTCGGGTCGATGTCGAGGTCGTTGGTGTGGATGAAGCCCTCACCGAGCACGCGGAGTGCGGTGAAGACGTTATTTTGGAGGTCCTCGCCGAGTTCTTGGGCTGCGGTCTCGGACTCGTTCCAAACGGTATCGAGGAACGTTGTGCCGGCTGTTTCGCGGAACGCGTCTGGGCGGAAGAACGCGTAGAAGTATTTGAACGCCTCAAGATCGCCCGTCGTGAGGAGTTCGGGGAGGTCGACCTCGTAGTAGATTTCGGTGGCGTAATCTTTGGTGCCGTAGAGCCGCCACTTCTTGCCGTCTGTGAGGATGCCCCACTGGAGGCTTTCGGGGGTGTGTTCGAGGTAGTACTTGATCTGGTGGGAGGCGTCGCGATAGGAGCGGTGTTCGTCGAATCGCTTCGTGAAATCCGCGTCCCACTGTTTGGCTTCGAGGACTGCGATTGCGCGGTTGTAGATGACGGTGTCGTCTGCGTCGAGTGCTTGCTTCGCTGCGTCGCGGCGCGCCGATTCTGACTCGAAGAGCAACCGGTCGTTGTACCCGCCGCCGCCGGGGACGGTGGTCTCCGATTGGCTCCCGAACCCGAGCACGGCAAGCACCTCGTCGATCCACGAGTCCAATAGTTCGTCCTCTTTGTAGCCCGCGACGAGCTCGCCTTCGAGCGCCCAGAGATCTTGGAGTTCCTGGAACGCAGCCTCGGCGTCGTCGTCGCACTCCCACGCGTCAAGGTCGTCAATCCGCTCGTCGAGATAGTAACCCGAGAAGAGGTTCGAATTCAGGTAAGGGGCACTGCTCAACGTAGCCTGGCTCATCACCCGCACTAGAACAACAAGCACGTGATAAAAGCACGGTTGTTAGTGCCCGGGGATCCCACAGCGAGCGGATAGTGTTCACGAGCGCAGGGGTTGCGCCCGAATCGTGCTCAACTTGGACTCGTCGATGAGCCAGTTCGACGTCGCTCCTGATACGTGGCCCCTGATTGGTTCACCGCAGCACCCACTGGTTAGCATTTTATACTAACAGGGGTTACCTGACCCGACGTCTCCAAACTCACGTGTGCCACTGAAAATGCGATACAGTGGTTGTGGTTCTGTGGAAACGTGGTCGTGATTAGTTCCGTGCGGCGTCGGCGATGTCGTTGACGACGCCGGCCGTGATTTATTTTTAACCCTTCTACAGCCCTACCTTAACATTACGAATAGTGGGTGATGGCGTGGCTGTTCAACACGCTTCAACCTGTCTACAGTCCTGCTGTAACTTGAAGAATTGAGCCCCGAGGTCGACCACGAGGGCGCTTCAACCCGTCTACGGTCCTGCTGTAACCGGTTGCTTTCGTCGATTCCGCCGAGGGTCGGGCCTTGCTTCAACCCGTCTACGGTCCTGCTGTAACAATCTCTTCGACGGCCTCGAGCGTCCGCGCATCTGAGCTTCAACCCGTCTACGGTCCTGCTGTAACTAATAGATTAGAGCGAGACAACTAACCGCAGTACGGCGCTTCAACCCGTCTACGGTCCTGCTGTAACCTTCTCCCCGCCGACGTCCAGAAGGTCCAACTCGACGCTTCAACCCGTCTACGGTCCTGCTGTAACCTCGGCGACGTTCGGAAGCTGGAAGGACCGACTCACGCTTCAACCCGTCTACGGTCCTGCTGTAACCCGCGGGTGTTGGCGCACCCGGGGCACTTTTCGTTGCTTCAACCCGTCTACGGTCCTGCTGTAACTCCTCCAGGAAGGCCCGGCGTGGGAGAAGCAGGAGGCTTCAACCCGTCTACGGTCCTGCTGTAACCGGCGTGAACGGAACGCCGACCTCCATCTGTTCGAGCTTCAACCCGTCTACGGTCCTGCTGTAACTTTCTGAAGGGCGTGCTGCTCGTGACGGCTCCCGGCTTCAACCCGTCTACGGTCCTGCTGTAACCACGTCGCCGTCGACGACGAGCATCGGGATGCCGTAGCTTCAACCCGTCTACGGTCCTGCTGTAACTACGCGCCCAGCTCGAACGGCGCGGGACTGTCCGGGTCGCTTCAACCCGTCTACGGTCCTGCTGTAACGCTCGCGGTCATTCAATCTCACCCGTTAACGGGTTGCTTCAACCCGTCTACGGTCCTGCTGTAACCACCGGCTTCGTTGATGGTGACGGACTTGTTCCGGCTTCAACCCGTCTACGGTCCTGCTGTAACACCGACACGTTCCGGTCTTCCGCAAGCAACTTTTTGCTTCAACCCGTCTACGGTCCTGCTGTAACCTCGTCGTACCCCGACACGTTCTTGCCGTCGTTGCTTCAACCCGTCTACGGTCCTGCTGTAACCCGACTCAGAAACGGTTAACCCAGTTTGGAAGGACAGCTTCAACCCGTCTACGGTCCTGCTGTAACGAGACGCCGGCCGACTTTGTGTCATAAGTGTGGGAGCTTCAACCCGTCTACGGTCCTGCTGTAACAAGGCCGGCCTTCTCGCGGAGAAAGCGACACCGGCGCTTCAACCCGTCTACGGTCCTGCTGTAACTTCTCGCGCAATTCAATAGACCGCTCGCTACTCAGCGCTTCAACCCGTCTACGGTCCTGCTGTAACGAAGGTACTCGTCGGCCGCCGTCTGTTGCTGGTGCTCGCTTCAACCCGTCTACGGTCCTGCTGTAACGCCGGCCGATAGACGAGAACGTGGCGCTGGTGGCGTGCTTCAACCCGTCTACGGTCCTGCTGTAACCGGGGAGATCGCCGGAGTTGACCAGCGTGGCGCTGTCGCTTCAACCCGTCTACGGTCCTGCTGTAACTGGAGTGTGGACTTCGCGGAGACGGAAGACGGCGACTGGCTTCAACCCGTCTACGGTCCTGCTGTAACACTGGACGCGCCTGGACCCGACTTGTCGCCTGGATGCTTCAACCCGTCTACGGTCCTGCTGTAACAACGCGAGGATTCGCGTTCGATGGGCCTTACGAGTCGCTTCAACCCGTCTACGGTCCTGCTGTAACCATGGGAGGAAAGAAGGCGAAATTCTATGGCCGAGCTTCAACCCGTCTACGGTCCTGCTGTAACGCCGGCTTCAGCTTCCTCGTGGACGTTCTTCTGGCTTCAACCCGTCTACGGTCCTGCTGTAACCATGCCCGAGACGCGGGCATGAGCGTCTATACTCGGGGGTTTCACTCAAAGATTTCCATCGACCCTCGATTCTGGGTTTCCCCCCGGGGGGTTGATGGAAATCGAGGAAACTCGCAGGTTACCAGAAGCGGCTGTCTACGGAGTCGGTGTTGGTGACTCGGAAGCCGCCGTCGGCGGGGTCATACAGGTCACCTGGTCCGCCGGCGGTGCATTGGAGGACGGGGGTCCCGTCCGTAGCGTCGGTGGGGCGGTGGTCGATGCGGGTGAGTTGGCTTGGGACCGCTTGAATCGATGATTCTGGGATCGAGATTCGGAGGTCGCTCAGTGCTGCGAGGCGGTCGTAGTCGACGACGTAGCCGTTCCAGAGGGTGTCGAGTAATGCGCGTTCGAAGGGTGTGATGGCGACGAGGACGTCGGTGCTCTGGGTGGAGTCCTCGATGAGGTGTTTCGGGGCGAGGGTGTTGCCATCGCAGTCGTCTAGAGCGCTCGTGAGGGCTTGGTCTTCGAAGTCGTAGTTCTCGACCCAGTCGAAGAACGCTGGCACGATGTCGGCGGCGATGGTGGCTTCCGAGAGTTCGCCAGTGGCGTTGGCGTGTGTGGTGAGGAGGGTTGCTGCTTTCTTGAGTTGTTTGGGTGGTCTGTAGACGTACGTGGCTGGGGGCTGGTCGGTGTCTGGGGTTGGGGCAAGTGTCCAGACGGTGACGGTACCACCTTGTGTGCCCCATTCGAGTGAGCGATTGCAGCGGCCGGCGGCTTGCACGATGCTGTCGATGGGGGCGATGTCGCGGTAGAGGTGCTGGAAGCTGATGTCGACGCCGGCTTCGATGGCTTGTGTCGATACGAACACGAACGGGATCGAGGATTGGGCGAGGACGTTCGCGGCGGCGATGAGGGTTGTACGGTCGGTTGGCCGTAATCGACTGGAGAACATGCCGACGATACCATCAGGACGCGAGTCGCTGTCGGTCGTGGTGGTCCACGCATCAGGATCGAGGCTGTCCGTCTCGCTGTCGGTTTGTTCGAGGCCGAGTCGGCGGAGCATCTCGGTCGCGAGCTGTGTCGTCGACGGGCGGTTGGCTGGCGTCACGTTGTCTTCGGTGGGTGGTGGCGAACACTGTGTCAGGACAGACGTGTAGAGAGCCCCGAGGTTGGTGACGTCAGCTCCGGATTCGGTGAGCGTCTGGGTGATGGTGGTGGCGAGTTCGTGGGTGCTGTCGATGGTGTTGCAGATGCAGAGAATCGAACGTGCTGAATCCTCACTGGCCGGGTCCGTGCTATCTGATTCGTTGGTGAGTTTCTCGGTGACGGTGGTGGCGGCGGTGTCGTATGGGAGGCCGCCGTCGTCAGCGTGGATGGTGGAGACCGAGTCGTCGATAGTGTAGGTGACGCGTTCGAGTGCGTCGTACGTCCATTGTTGGAGTTCGGTCCCAGTGTCGGTCGTTCCAGGGAGGAGTGAGGCGGTGTTGATGTCGGGGGCGGCGGTGAAGAGTGATGGTTGGGTGGCGGTCATCGAGATGATGCGGGCGTTGTAGGTCTCTGTGAGGTAGGTGGTGAGGCGGCGGATGGCTGGCCACCAGGGCTTCGGGAGGGTCTGGGGCTCGTCGAGGATGATGATGCTGTCCTGGAGCGCGGAGAGTTTCAGGCCTTGGGCGTTCGTGGGGCCGACGAGGCTGTCGTAGAGTTGGACGAACGTGGTGAGGATGGTGCCGGCACGCCAGCTTTCGGCGAGGAGCGCTGCATCGTGGTCTTCGATGTCGTTTGCGGTGGCGTCCGGACCATGGTCGGATTGGGTGTCGATATCGGGGTAGGTGCGGGTGTTACTGAGGTAGTGGTGGACGGTGAACGCTTGGCCGAGTGGGTTGGCGTCGAAGATATCGGGATGCTCGAAGTGTCCGCGGGTCTGTTCGATGATAGAGGTGTAGGGCAGGGCGTAGATGACGCGGGGACGGGTTTCGGTCTCCAGTTCGGTATGGGTGCGGGTGTCGCGGAGTGTGTATGCGGCGCTGAGTCCGGTGAAGGTCTTGCCGAGGCCGGTGGGGAGTGTGAGGGTCGTCACCGGCGTATTGTCGGTGACGACTTCGGTGACGGTGTGCTTGACGTGGCGGCGAACGGCTTCGCGGAGTGAGTTCAAGTCCGTTGTCTCGGCTAGGTCGAGTTCCGTGAGCGCGCGGTCGTCGATATCTGGGGGGTCGAGAGCGGCGTCCTGGAGTGTCTGGAGATAGGTTTCGAGCGCGTCGAGTTCGAGGTGCGCTGGTTCGAGTGTCGTGTCTGTGAGTGTGTCAGCGGCGCTCGTCTTGTCGGCGAGTGTCAACTGACTCCAGTACGTCAGTGTGGTCTCGTAGAGGCCGTCTGGAAGCGACGCGGTGGAAGGGTCCGGGACGAGGACGTCGCTTGGCGTATCGCGAACCGCTTGTCGGAGGGTGTCGAAGAGCGAGCCGTCATTGATCGTGGCTGCGAACTCGGACCATGATAGCGCCCCGTCGGTGGCTGTGGTCAGGAGGTCGTCTGCCACCGCTGTGTGCTGTGGGTGGGAGTCGATGTCCGCGACCTGTTCGGGCACGTACCCATAGCCGTCTGCTTCGGTGTCTGCAACCGTCTCAACGAGGTACTCGCGCGCATTCGGAACTCGGCCATGGTGTTTGAAGACGGCCAGACAGCCAGCGAGTTGCGTGCGCTTCGAACACCCCATCCGGCGGAGAGCTTCGAAGGTCGCGAGACCGCCGAGGCGAGCGTGATACGTGCGCTCGTGATGCTCGACCGTGTTGCCACGGAGATGCCGCTGGAAGTACGTCGTTGCTTTCCCGAGGTCGTGAAGATACCCTACCGTCTCCATGACAGACGCGTTCGCGGGTGGAGTGTCGGCACTGGCGCGGAGCGACTGGGCGCGGGTCGCGACCGCCGCACTGTGCGTTGTCAGCAGTTCAGCCGTGCCGTCTCGGAACCGGGCGGCAATCTCGGGCATGTGGTCAGGTGAATGCGACGAGGCGGTCGTTGACGGTTCCCAGCGCGAGCTCGTCGTCGTTGATCGTCATCGGAGTTGCATCTTCGGTGAATGCGTAATCGATGTAGCCGGTGGTCGTTCGCCCCGACTCGTCCGCGCTCATGTACCCTGGGACGCGTTCAATCGAATAGGAGCTCCCGGGAGAAGGGATGATAGACGCACCGCCATCCGGGAGTACCGACGTTACCGACACCGGCTCGTCACTCGCGTCGGCAGTGACCGAGTGTTCGCCGTGGTACTCGACGGCAGCGTTCAGCTCGGAGAGGCCGAGCGTTGGCGGGTAGTACGACGTGCCCGACGTGAGGCGGTCGCGGAGTGTGCCATAGAAGGCGGGGTCTTCGATGGCGACGTGGAGTCGATAGGTTGGGTTGACGAGATAGTGGTAGCTGTGGAGTTGGCGGGCATCCGTGCTGTCAGGGAAGCGTGCAGCAACCGTCTTCCGGCCGGTCCCGCCGGCGGAGTCGAAGGTCTCGCTTGGGTTCGTGCCAAGCCCGAGCGATGGCATCGGGACGGTGCGGACGGGGTCGACGAGTTCGATGGCCAGCGCCGAGTTCGATGGCTGGAACAGGTCGTAGTAGCCGTCCCGGCCAACGCCGACGATACCCGCGAGGAGTCCGGCGAGTGTGGTTCGTGGCGGGATGCGATAGGTCTGTTTCGAGACCGTGCGGTCGATGCGTCGGAAATGCCCCCACTCACCAGAGAGGGTTAGTGAGAGGCACTTCGATGGCACGCCATCGACGACCGTGGGGGTCTCCTCGGCCACGGTGACGGCACCCTTGATGCGGTCCGCGTGCGCAGCGGCCGGCATGAGTCAGGCCTCGCTGTCGGGGAGCGTCTGCGTGAACTCGTCGTAGACGTCGATCTCGTGGACGTCGAGACCACGATCAGTGATGAGGCTGGGGAGGTCTGCAGCGGTGCCTGCGGGCTCGCCAGCGACGCTGATGTCGAGGTAATCGTTCCCCACCACGTGGACGGTGTCGATGTGTTCGGCTGCGGAGTCGAGTCGGGCGAGGAGCTTCGTGACGTCGAGACAGATGTCGGTGACGTTCCGGAGCGTGTCGTCGCTCGTGGGTGCGTCGTCGTCGCCGGCTAGCTCACGGTCTAGGTCGAGGCCGTTCTGGAGGTCTCCCACGTGGAATCCCTCGGTATCGTACTCGACGCGGAGGTAGAGCCGGGGTTCCTGGCCGACCTTGCTCCGGGAGATCGTCTGGCTCTTCAGCGCACGCCAGCAGAGCGTGTCAAGCCGTTTGACGTCGGTCTCGGTGAGGCCGGTGTCGCGGGCGCCGTGTTCGTCGACGACGCCGTGGAACGGGAAGATCCCGTACTTCAAGCGGTGGTCGTCTAGGTCGAAGCCGCCGGTGGTCTTTCCTTCCTGGGTGGAGATGACGCTCGTCAAAGTGTTGGTCTCCTCGTTGAGTTCGACGGCGTTCAGTGACCGGGCGGGACTGAACTGGACCGGGCCGGTGTAGTTGCCGCCCTCGAAGGCGTCAACGATTGCTTGGTGGAGGTCCTTCTCGGGGTCGCGGTTGAAGCTCAGGGTGGCGCCGAAGTAGCGGACGTCGGTTGCTTCCTGGAGGAATTCGGCGTCGATGTCGTCGTGTGCTTCGAGCGCGTCGACGCTGTCGATGTCACTGAGGACGTTGAGTGCGAGCTGGGCGCGCGACCCACTGTCGCCCGAGTCGGTCTTGCGGACGAAGACGCCGTGGCCGTCGTCGACGAGCTGGTCGCGGAGGTATCGCTTCAGGCGGACGTCGGTGATGGCGGCCTGGTCGGTGACGGGATCGATGCGGGGTCGGTTCTCACCGATCGGGTTGCCGTTCGGGTTGGCGTCTTGTGCGTCGGTGACGAAGACAATCTCGGAGCGGTGCTGGACGGTGTCGGCGTCGGCGTTGGTGGTGGAAGTCATGGGTAGCTGAGTTGTGGTCGGTTAGTTCGTGTCGATGTCTGCTTCGTCGGCAAGCTGTTCTCGGAGGTCGTAGGCGCGGGATTGGGCGCGCTTGCCGTAGAGCTGGCCGAGTGCGTAGTGGAATCGGAGGTCCTGCTTCGAGAGCTGCCACGATTCCATGGGGGCCTCGCTGAGTGTTTCGGGGACGCGGTCCTCGAGTTCCGGGAAGAGTGAGCCGTCGCCGGGAGTGTCCATCGCGTAGACGTTGGCCTTGTCGACGAGGTCGATGACGAGCTGTCGGATGCGACGGCCACTCATGCGCTCGGCGGGATGGGCCGCAAGTGCGGTCTGGTTCATATCACGCTTGTCGGCTTGGTGGGTCGCAATCTGGCCGACGAGGACGCCGGCGAGGAACGCGCTCCGACGTTCCGTATCGTCGAACGCGGAGCGCTCCTCGAGGAACCGGTTGAGTCGATACTCTCGAATGGGGTCGAGTGGGATGGTATCGTGGTCGGTGACGAACTGGTCGACTGGTGGCAGCTCTGGGTCGGTTGTAGTGGTGTCGTGCATGCGTGCTGGTGAGGTGAGACCGTCTGCTTTTGGAGTGGTTGCGTGCAGTTTGCCGGCGCCGGCGAGCGCCTGGAGTTGCGCGTACTGTGCTTTCAGGTGGTTCTCCGACAGGCGGTCGTCGTCGTCGCTGGTACGTTCCTGATTAAGTCGCGTGATGTATTCGTCAAGGAGGCGGTCGACCGGGATCGAATCGCCAGCGATGAGCGAGTACGTGAGCCATTCGCTCGCCGCGTCAATCGGTGGGGCATCTGCGTCGTTCTCCGAAACAGTCCCCCACGCGTAGCGTCCGGAGACAATCGACTCGGCGACCATGTCTGGGGTTGTGCCGACAGCGATTGGCGCCCAGTCCGCTGGTTGCCGGAAGCCCGCGACAGCGTTGAACGTCGAACTGTTCGTGACGCCGACGTGGTGGTCGGCGATTGTGCGGGCAGGCGTGATGGTCGCATCCGGCTGTTCGTGGAGCACGTTGATGTCGCCACTGTCGTTCCGCACCGAGAGCAGGTAGAAGCGGAGGTCGGAATCAAACTCCGGATGATCCTCGGCGCGTCGTTGGAGTTTCGCCATCGCCGCCTGGGTCTCGGTATCAGTGTCACGAATGATCGCGTAGATATTTGCAGCGGACTCCTCCGAGACGGTGGTCGTGTATGGGATGGTGTACACGCTTCGACCACCACGCGTGGTTCGGCATTGGTCGATAAGCGATGCGCCTGATTGCACGAAGAGTGCTGCCTTCGAGCTGATTGGATGTGTCCGCCAGGACTCGGACTTCTCGAGGCGTGGGAACTTCTCAGTGTGTTGGACGGTGAACAACGCGAGGGGGTCTTCCGCCGTGCCGAATACGTCGTCGGTCTCGCCGGTGACGAGACAGCTGCTCGTCCCTCGCGATGGCGGGGCGCTATCAGGGAGGTTCTTTCGCGCGAGTTTCTCCTCCTTTCGCGCTTGCATCCCCGCATTCAGTACGTGTAGTTGGCCGGGATAGTACTCGCCGTCAAGCGGATCGCCGACTGTGGGCTTTGAAAGGTCCTCGGGGTCCAGTCGGAGGGCGACTGTTGCGACAACTCGAGGACTGGCCTCTGCATCGATTTCGGCCTTCAGTTCGGATTCGATGCGTTCTTCGATATTATCTTGCTGGCCCAATGCTTGCAGCGCTTTGATAATCCAGCCGTCCGGGTGTTCCTCGGCAATTCGACCGACTGCTGGCTCGCGGCCGTCGGCGTTCGTCCAGCGTTCCAGACAGTCCACACAGTACGTCTGCATCGTCGACCGCGTCGACCCGCCTTTCGCTCCGCGTCGCGTGATACTGTTGTCGATACCACGCCCCCACGGATAGCGAGAGAAACCCAGGCGTGCGACCAGGTCTTCGCGGAGCGGCCGAATGGAAACCCCCTCCAGGCTAGGGGTGTCGGTGGTGAGGTCGACGTGGACGGTCACCAGCGAGTTGGCGTCGACCCCGCTGTCTTCGGCGACGAAGCCGTCGAGCTCGCCTGGCGTGACGTACACTTGGAAGTCGTCGTGGATCAGTTGCTCACCGTGTGTCCCGACGGCTTCTGCCATCGCGCCGTAGAGTGTTTGGACGCGCCGAAGTGACGACACCGTCTCGAACGGGCACTCGAAGGCTTCCTCGTCGAATTCCTGTGTGGTCACGAGTCCGCACCTCGGGCAGACGCCTGTCCGGCCGTGGGCGGTTCCTTCTGATCTTCGCGGACGTTCACGAATCCGAATCCGAGGCTGTTGCGTTCCCCGAGTCCGGCGTCGAGTGCGAGGTTGAGATGCCGGCGATGGTCGTCATCGCGGACCCGATAGTGGAACCGGAACTTGCTGAGGATGTAGGTTTGTTCGACGTTCTCGGTGACTGTCACGGGCAGGGAGTACGTCTTGATGAGTTCGTAGTCGGTGAAGAGGTCGCCGTCGACGTCGCTTGGGCCAGGGAGGTAGTCTGGCTGGTAGAGTGAGTGCTTTCGGTCGAGGTTGTTCTCGAGTTGTGTCTGGAGTGGGTCCAGAGTGTGTTCTGGTTTCCAGAACTCCGCTGCGTCGCTGTCGACATCGATACCGTACTCGTCGAAGCGCGATGGTGGGATGCGGACGACGAGACCCGTAGCGCATTCGAGGACGCCGTGGGTGCCGGGTTCGCCGACGTCAGGTTCGACGCCGGTGATTTCGTCGACCTCGAACGGCATCTCTTTGACGTTGAATTCGCGGTTCTCGATGAGGTCCGCGCCGATTGCATGGAGGACGTCGTCGTTGGTTGCAGCGACGAGGACGTTGCGTTGGTCGCCTTCTTCGAAGTCACCGAACGGGAAGACGTTGCTGAACGCAATCCCGTTGGGATTGTCGGTGTCGTGATTGTTGTCGAACGGTGTGTCTTCGAGCGTTTGCCAGATGCGCCCTGCGAGTCCACGGTGGTAGGCGGTATCGTAGACGCCGTCTCTGCGGGCGCGGAGGCGTATCAACAAGCGCATTGATTGGTGGCGAGTGGGAGTCCAACCAGCTGTAATTTGATATTCATATCAACGACACCTGATAGTGCGTATGTGGATAATAATAACTTCCGGCCCAGAGTGAAAGTGAAGCTCGCGTCTACCCAGTGGGGTTAATTCCAACAAATCCGTCATGGCTTGATTCCCCAAGCGTTTGTATCAATATACATCTGCTTCACGAAGTACTCATACCCAATGACGACCACCGAAAGTCCACAAAACTCAGCCCTTGGTTCATTTATCGCCGCTGAACGCCACCCACACAGATCCTTCCGGCACACTATCACGGGGCTGATGGTGCAGTACTATACCGTCTGTGAGCGAGAGCTCTGGTTCATGTCCCGCGGCATCGACATCGACCGGGACTCAGTCAACATCCGCCGCGGTACCCACGTCGACGAGACCAGCTACCGCGACAAACGCGATTCCTTCCAGCTCAACGGCAGCATCCAGATCGACGTCCTTGACTCCGGCGACATCATGGAGGTCAAAGTCTCATCCTCACTAACCGACCCAGCACGTAACCAACTCCTCTACTACCTCTGGTATCTCGACGAAATCCTCGACATTCAACGCGATGGCGTCCTCGCCTTTCCAACCGAACGCAAACGCGAACGCATCGAACTCACATCCGAGAACAAAGACCACATCCAAACCATCCTCACCGACATCATCGACATCCTCGACGACGCCACCCCACCACCACTCGAGAAGAAACCGGTCTGCGACGCCTGCCTCTACCAAGACCTCTGCTGGATGTAACCACCCATGCCCAAACCCAACCACCACATCTTCGCCGACGGTGACCTCACTCGCAACGAAAACACCCTCCGCATCGACACCCTCGACGGCGAAACCAAACACCTCCCCGTCGAAAACGTCGACAACATCTACCTCCACGGCCAAATCACGTTCAACACTCGCTGCCTCGGCCTCCTCAACGATCACGGCGTCCCCCTCCACGTCTTCGGCTGGAACGACTACTACAACGGCTCCTACCTCCCAAAACGCGACCACATCTCAGGTCAGACCGTCGTCGAACAAGTCCGCGCCTACGACGACACCGACCGCCGCCAAACCATCGGCCAAGACATCATCGCTGCCAGCATCCACAACATGCGGACTAACCTCCGGTACTATCACGACACCCGGGGCAACTTCAGCACCGAACTGGAGACACTCGACGCACTCAAAGCCGACGCCGCCTCGGCACCAACAATAGACGACCTTCGCGGGGTCGAAGCCCAAGCACGGAAACACTACTACGGCTGTTTCGACAGTATCCTCAGCGATCCATTTGAGTTCTCCACTCGCGAGTACAATCCACCCACCAACGAGACCAACGCTCTCATCTCATTCCTCAACTCGATGACGTACACCACGTGCGTCGCAGCAATCAGAAAGACTGCCCTCGACCCAACAATCGGTTACGTCCACGAACCCGGTGAACGCCGGTTCACGCTGTCCCTCGACATCGCCGACATCTTCAAACCGATCCTCGCGGACCGCATCCTCTTCCGACTCGTCAACCGCCAGCAACTGACTCTCGATGACTTCGAAACCGACCTCGATGGGTGTCTCCTCACAGAATCCGGGCGGAAGACTGTGCTCAAAGAGTACGAAGAGACATTGGACGAGACCGTTGAACATCCACGCCTGAATCGCCACGTCAGCTACAAGACGCTCGTCCAGACCGATGTCTACAGTCTCAAGAAACACATTCTCACCGGTGAGGACTATCATCCGACGGAGCGTTGGTGGTGATGTTCGTGCTCGTCGTCTACGACGTTCCCGCCGACCGAACCAGCATCTACCGTAAACTCCTGCGAAAACGTCTGAACCACATTCAGTACTCCGTCTTCTACGGTGACCTCACTCCCGGACAGCTCGAGGACGTCAAGCACGACATCGAATCCAAACTGATTCCCGAGGACTCCATCATCATCTTCGAAGCCGATGCCGTTGGCTTCGTGGACCACACTACCTACGGCGATACCGACGACCCGGACAGTCGCTTCACCTGAACGCCACTCCGTTTCCATCAACCCCCCGGGGGTAGACCCAGAATCGAGGGTCGATGGAAATCCTTGAGTGTAAAGAGCCGTTAGATAGTCTCACACCCCCAAATCGGGGATGGTTACAGCAGGACCGTAGACGGGTTGAAGCACGAGAACGGCGTGGAGGGCGTCGTGACGCTGTTCGGTTACAGCAGGACCGTAGACGGGTTGAAGCGGCGTTGACCGACGCGAGTTCCAAGTCGTTGGACTCACTGTTACAGCAGGACCGTAGACGGGTTGAAGCGAAGACTGGTGGTGAGCCACCAGCATCGCGTCCTCGGTTACAGCAGGACCGTAGACGGGTTGAAGCACGGACAACGCGGTGACGCCGGGCGAATCGTATCGGGTTACAGCAGGACCGTAGACGGGTTGAAGCCCCTCTTGATCGGCAGTCATCGCCGCCAGTTCCCTGTTACAGCAGGACCGTAGACGGGTTGAAGCATGGAGTCGAAGCAGGACGACCTCGCCGACGCGACCGTTACAGCAGGACCGTAGACGGGTTGAAGCTACCCGAAGTACCCCGAGAACCGCTCCCCCGACGACGTTACAGCAGGACCGTAGACGGGTTGAAGCAGTCGGCCGACCCCGACGAGTTCGGAGCGAACACGTGTTACAGCAGGACCGTAGACGGGTTGAAGCCTCATTTCCGAGGACTTGGAGGGCGTCGAATATCTGGTTACAGCAGGACCGTAGACGGGTTGAAGCGTGGCATAAGGCTCATGTCTCCAATCTATCCGACGTCGTTACAGCAGGACCGTAGACGGGTTGAAGCCTCTCTTAGTCGTCGCGGCCTGGATAGTCGCAGGTGGTTACAGCAGGACCGTAGACGGGTTGAAGCAAGTTTAATACGTCCGGTTCAGTCGTAGCAATTGATAGTTACAGCAGGACCGTAGACGGGTTGAAGCGGACTTGTCGAATCGGCGCGTGCAAGTCGAGAGCGGGGTTACAGCAGGACCGTAGACGGGTTGAAGCCCACCCATGTCCCAGACTCGAAACAACCCGTTCTCCGTTACAGCAGGACCGTAGACGGGTTGAAGCGCCTCCTGCGCGTCCTGCATCCCGAGAGCGTTCGCGTTACAGCAGGACCGTAGACGGGTTGAAGCGTCTTTGAATAAACTGAATCCGAGGACCTCCTCGAGGTTACAGCAGGACCGTAGACGGGTTGAAGCTCCTCGGCGCGATCCATCACCCGTTGCCCGGTCTTAGTTACAGCAGGACCGTAGACGGGTTGAAGCGAGCCCGCCGAGCGCCACGGCCAGCGTCGTCTGCGGTTACAGCAGGACCGTAGACGGGTTGAAGCGAGTATTCGATACTCCCGCGGCAGGTAGCCGACGAGTTACAGCAGGACCGTAGACGGGTTGAAGCTTCAATGAACGCACCAGACTGGTTGCACAACGACGGTTACAGCAGGACCGTAGACGGGTTGAAGCGACGTGCACGAGCCGTGGCTCGCGACTGGATCGGGCCGTTACAGCAGGACCGTAGACGGGTTGAAGCGCTGACGTGAAGCGGGCGCTGTTGGCGAAGACACAGGTTACAGCAGGACCGTAGACGGGTTGAAGCGAAGAATAGTCAGGGTGTTTCTCGACGTAACCCTTTGTTACAGCAGGACCGTAGACGGGTTGAAGCAGGATCGGGAGCAGGAGCGCGGTGATGATCACTCCCGTTACAGCAGGACCGTAGACGGGTTGAAGCCGAATCCGGGGGCGCGGCGCGCAGGTGTTGGAGACGGTTACAGCAGGACCGTAGACGGGTTGAAGCGTCGTAGGCGGCAAGCGATTGCTTCACGGCGCCGCGTTACAGCAGGACCGTAGACGGGTTGAAGCGACCCTGACGGGAGCGAAGACCCCGAGTACGACGAGAGTTACAGCAGGACCGTAGACGGGTTGAAGCGACCACGTACTCGAAGACATCCAGAGCGCGGAGCGTTACAGCAGGACCGTAGACGGGTTGAAGCACTCACGGATGGCGGTGGGTGGACGCCGACGACGTGTTACAGCAGGACCGTAGACGGGTTGAAGCATACTATACGAACCCCATTGGGCCGGTTTCTCTGGCGGTTACAGCAGGACCGTAGACGGGTTGAAGCATCGCCGACCAACCCACCGATGACTTCCTCCCGGCGTTACAGCAGGACCGTAGACGGGTTGAAGCGCACTCACGCCCCAGCAGTGGGAAGCTCGCGAAGAAGTTACAGCAGGACCGTAGACGGGTTGAAGCACCCCGAGAGTCAATCACACCGAGAACGGCAATTATGTTACAGCAGGACCGTAGACGGGTTGAAGCCACGAACGAACGACAAGCGAATAGCGTCCGAAACACGTTACAGCAGGACCGTAGACGGGTTGAAGCAGAGCAGACAGACGGGAGGACGGCCCAAGCTGGCCCTGTTACAGCAGGACCGTAGACGGGTTGAAGCGCGTTCGAGATCGACGCGGACGAAGTTCCGGACGTGTTACAGCAGGACCGTAGACGGGTTGAAGCGCGGCCGGGTCGACCGACGAGGCTGTCGCGCGGTCTGTGTTACAGCAGGACCGTAGACGGGTTGAAGCGCGGCCGGGTCGACCGACGAGGCTGTCGCGCGGTCTGTGTTACAGCAGGACCGTAGACGGGTTGAAGCGCACGGTCTGCGGCGTTTACCTCACCCGCAAGCTCCTGTTACAGCAGGACCGTAGACGGGTTGAAGCGAGAAAGCATGACAGACTACTACTGCCCGGTAGAGTTACAGCAGGACCGTAGACGGGTTGAAGCGTCCTCGTTCCGGGGGTCGCGCTCCATGAGCTCGCGCGTTACAGCAGGACCGTAGACGGGTTGAAGCGCACGTACCCACACAGGGCCGGACCGTATCGCCGAGTTACAGCAGGACCGTAGACGGGTTGAAGCAGCTTCGCCACGAACCGCTCGCCTTCGTGCTCGAACGGTTACAGCAGGACCGTAGACGGGTTGAAGCGCCGCAGTTTTTCGTGCGCCGCCTCGAATATCTGAAAGTTACAGCAGGACCGTAGACGGGTTGAAGCGTCATTCGGCGCGCCCAAGAGTACGCGAGCGGCTACGGTTACAGCAGGACCGTAGACGGGTTGAAGCGCGCCCTCGTAGGCTGTCGTCGTGGTCCCCCACCCCGGGTTACAGCAGGACCGTAGACGGGTTGAAGCGGCCCAGTTCGGCTTTGATGTGGCTGTTCCCGTTCGTGTTACAGCAGGACCGTAGACGGGTTGAAGCAAATGCTGGTGGGTGGTCTGAGGTCCTTGCGTCACCCGTTACAGCAGGACCGTAGACGGGTTGAAGCTCAGTCTCACTTGTGTTCGTGTCGTCGCGACTTCCGTTACAGCAGGACCGTAGACGGGTTGAAGCGGCCACAAAGCCGAGCCGGAGCTGGCCCGGCACGCGACGTTACAGCAGGACCGTAGACGGGTTGAAGCTGAGCACAACCTGTGCCTACCAGTGGGATAGCTTTGTTACAGCAGGACCGTAGACGGGTTGAAGCTTCAGGAACTTCGCGAACGCGTCGGCGTCCGCCGCCTCCGCGCCCTTGTTACAGCAGGACCGTAGACGGGTTGAAGCAGCCGACAGGATAGAAGAAGTAAAACAGCCGGACTGCGTTACAGCAGGACCGTAGACGGGTTGAAGCAGCGCGTGACCGCCGTCGTACGTCGCCGCCTCCAGGCGTTACAGCAGGACCGTAGACGGGTTGAAGCACCCCGAACTTCGTGGCGACCGGTGACCAAAGACCGTTACAGCAGGACCGTAGACGGGTTGAAGCGACTACCGGGTCTCGACCTGCTCCAGCACCGCGCGTTACAGCAGGACCGTAGACGGGTTGAAGCTGTCACGATGCTCGTGCAGGACCGGGATAGTTTTGTTGTTACAGCAGGACCGTAGACGGGTTGAAGCGACCGCTTCCATGTTGTCCTGGTCGCTAACACCACGTTACAGCAGGACCGTAGACGGGTTGAAGCGGCGAGCGCTCGGGGTCACTCGCGTAGAGCGACCCGTTACAGCAGGACCGTAGACGGGTTGAAGCACCTCCACGGTCGCGCCGTTCGCTGGCACCTCGAGTTACAGCAGGACCGTAGACGGGTTGAAGCACCGCGACGGCGAGGAGCAAGAGTACCGCTACGAGGTTACAGCAGGACCGTAGACGGGTTGAAGCAGCTACAAATCGCACCCCTCCCCGACGGAGTTCCCGTTACAGCAGGACCGTAGACGGGTTGAAGCATCCTCGACGACGACGCGCTTGACTGGTTGAACTACGTTACAGCAGGACCGTAGACGGGTTGAAGCAACTCCCATGATTTGTGTCAGAGTAGATTTGACGCGTTACAGCAGGACCGTAGACGGGTTGAAGCACACCCTGTCCGGCAGGTCTGGCAGGTGATTGCGGGTTACAGCAGGACCGTAGACGGGTTGAAGCAATGATGAATGGGACGAGAAACCATTCCACCTGTCGTTACAGCAGGACCGTAGACGGGTTGAAGCGATTACGAACGAGACGCTGAATATCACGGACCCGGCGTTACAGCAGGACCGTAGACGGGTTGAAGCGTCTTCGTGGATGCGGACGTAGCGCGCGGCGTCCACGTTACAGCAGGACCGTAGACGGGTTGAAGCCTCGAGGAGCATGGGTACTGACGCCGCGATCGCGTTACAGCAGGACCGTAGACGGGTTGAAGCGCGACATCTTCGCTACTGCTGGTGCGGAGTGCGGCGACGTTACAGCAGGACCGTAGACGGGTTGAAGCAACCAGCCCCTCCGCGTACATCGTCACGTGCTTCGTTACAGCAGGACCGTAGACGGGTTGAAGCTGCGAGCGCGCTCCGGCGCGATGACGCCACCCGTCTCGTTACAGCAGGACCGTAGACGGGTTGAAGCGTCCGACCGTCGTCGTCACAGCAGACGCATTCGAGCGTTACAGCAGGACCGTAGACGGGTTGAAGCGTCGACGCCGGCGACCTGGCCGACGAGATTCGCGTTACAGCAGGACCGTAGACGGGTTGAAGCGAAGCCAGTTCCGTCGAAGTACCTGGCGGTCGACGAGGTTACAGCAGGACCGTAGACGGGTTGAAGCGAAGCCAGTTCCGTCGAAGTACCTGGCGGTCGACGAGGTTACAGCAGGACCGTAGACGGGTTGAAGCTTCCCGTCGGCGGTGTGGTCGACGCGCGGCGTGTACTGTTACAGCAGGACCGTAGACGGGTTGAAGCGAGCTAGACGCGGCGACACTCGGCGAGGTGACAGCAGTTACAGCAGGACCGTAGACGGGTTGAAACGAACCCAGTCGTCGGACCGTCCGAAGCCGTCGAGTTACAGCAGGACCGGTGACGGGTTGAAATAACTCCGGCATGAGAGTCCGGGGATACGGGCTGTCGGGTTACAGCAGGGCTGTAGGCGGGTGGAGCGAGCGCTGTATCGCGTGTTGGTGGTCTGAGAGATGGTTCGACGTTGTGTTTCGTTGGTGGGCGTGTTAGTGGGTGGTGTGTGGGAGGTGGTCGATGGTGGTTTGGTGTTGGTAGATGTCGCGGAGGGCGTTGGTGTTGACGTCGGCGGCTGCGGCGACGGCTTGTTGGGTGCGTCGGTATTGGTCGTGGGTGCAGATGTGGTACATGCTGGCGGCGGCGATGATGGCTGGGGAGCGGCCGGATTGGATGGTTGGGGTTGCTTCCAGCGTGCCTCTGACGAGTTCTGCGGCTTTGGTGCGGGCGTCAGGGGGGAGGTTGAGTTCGTGTTGGATGTGGTCGAGGTATGCTGTTGGTGGTGGGGGGAGGACGACGAGGTTGAGTTCGCGTTGGAGGTCGGTGACGAGTCGGCCGAGTTGGTGGCTTGTCGTGTGGCCGGCGTTTGCGATGGTTCGTTGTGTGATGGGTGCTTGGGTTTGTCGGGCGGCGATGTAGAGGGCGGCGCTGGCGACGGTCGCGAGTTCTCGGAACTTGATCATCGAATCTTGGATGATCTCGTCGTACAGGGCGAGCGCTTCCGGAACTAAGTCTGGTGTGTCGATTTCGGTGGCGATGGTTTCGAGCTCCCAGCGGGCGACATGTCGATACTCGACGCCTTGCACTGGCCCACCGGCGTTCTCGTGGACGAGGCGCTCAAGTGCAGCAGTATCCGCACCCTCACTCGCGACCGCCTCGGGCATCACGCCACCACAACACCCACCATTCTATTAGGAAGACCTGGCCTAGAATAAACTCGTGGTTGCCGGACGCAACCGAACTTCAGTCCCCCGACCGCACAAATCCTCCACGCGTGCGAGAGATGGGTCGTCGACATCTTCGACCGCCACGTTCCGGATTTCGACGAATTCCATATGTCAAGGCGTGGTTCGGACGGCACCGGCGGAGTGTGGCGTCGGCTTGAGACGGCTCATGGAGTGGGTCGAAGCTGGGTGGGGCCCGCTTGGAGCGAGTTGGTGTGGGCGGGAGGGAGTGGAGGAGTGGTGGCTGCATGGTCGCTTGCGTTAGTAGTATATACTAACGTGGATGGCAGGTACGTCGAAGGGTTCCGGCGACGGCCTCGCGGTCAAGATGACGACCTGCCAGAAGGAAGCTCCGATGAAGTCCTTGCCTATAGAGGTGTGTCTCGTAGAATTTCTGGCGGTCTTCAGACCGAGGTGTTGTATTGGCAGCGGTTCGAAAGATGGGTGGCGTTGGTGGGGCTAGTCTGGTGATATCGTTGCGTGAAGCAAGTTCGACGTTGTGTTTGTTGGAATCGGGTCAGCGATATCGCCGGTTGGTCTGATCTGGCCTTGGTGAGTGAGTGGATACGAGCGATAGCGGCCAAGGTGTAGTTTTTTGAACTGCTACTCGTTCTAGGTTTGTAATGACTAGTAGATTCGTCCGGCCAGCAGTTACCATTGTTCTATTGGTGTGCTTGGTCACGACGCCAGTGGCGAATACAATAGCAGTCGCCGGCACCCCACAGTCAGAGTCGATTACTCTCGAAAACACGATGCTTGGGGGCGAGTCGACAGCATCCACGGCGAACTCGACGGCAATAAAGGCAGCGCCTGCGCCGTCACTGAGCGTGAATTCCCCCCGTGAAGCCACAGTTGGCGAATCGTTCGACATCACGGTGGTTGCCGAGAATGATGGCGGAGATGCGGGTGAGTATTCGACGATTAGCTTGTCGAGTCCGACGCTCGGTTCGTCGAGTCGGGCACGAGAGATTACGGGTGTCTCGTCGACGCTTCCGTACGATGCCTTCATCGAACCTGGGGAGGCGATCTACACGAAGGGTGGTGAGAGCACGGAGGCGACGGCCACCTTGGTGGAAAGCAGCGTCGGCAGCGGGGGAACGTGGGGCGCTGGGAACCGAGAACAGATGACCGTTGAGGTGACGCCGACCGAGTCCGGGACGTACACGTTCTACGTTCGCACCACGCTCACCGACCCGGCCGATACCGATGTCAAATACACGGCCCCCCAATACGGGGATGCTGTCGACCAGCAGGGGTATGACGTGCGGGAGATCACCGTCGAGGTGACCGACGAATCCGAGCAGAATCAGGCGCCGACCATCGACGAGGCCATGCCCGATGGTGCGGTCACGACAGCCCCGGGCGAAGAGTCTGATACGTTCGAAATCGATGCCTCGGACCCTGATGGTGACGACCTGACGTACACGTGGCTCTGGTGGGACGACGGCGACCGCGTTGAGACGTTCGACGACCTCGGCTCCGACGCCACGTTCTACTGGGACCAGCCCGGTGAATACCGGATTGAGGTCGTCGTGAGCGACGGTGAGGCCACCACGAGCCATTCGTGGCCGTTCGTCATCGAAGAAGAGACCACGGAGTACGACCTGACGGTGGATGCGACCGATGGTGGTGAAGTCGGTGTTGACCCGCCGGGGGTGACGACGACCGATTTCGACCAGACGTATGCCGACGGCGAGGTGGTCGAACTGACGGCCGAACCGGACAATGGATATACGTTCTCCGAGTGGGAAGGCGACGTCTCGTGGTCCCAGGCGGACGAACAGACTATCGAGGTGACGATGGACGAGGCCCGGTCGGTGACCGCCACGTTTGAGCGCGAGGAAAACCACGCCCCGGAGATATCGCGTGTCGATCCGAACGGGGAGGTGACGACGGTCCCCGGCGAGGTATCAGATGAGTTTTCGGTGACTGCGACCGACCCGGACGGCGACGACCTGACGTACACGTGGATTTGGTGGGAGGACGGCGACCGCGTTGAGACGTTCGATGACCTGGGTTCAGAGGCTGAGTTCAGCTGGGACCAGCCCGGTGACTACCGGATCGAGGTCGTGGTGAGTGATGGAGACGCATCCACCTCTCACTCGTGGCCGTTCGTCATCGAAGAAGAGACCACGGAGTACGAACTGGCGGTGGATGCAACCGCTGGTGGTGAAGTCAGTATTGACCCGCCGGGAGTGACGACGAGTGACCTCGAGCAATCGTATCCCGACGGCGAGGTGGTCGAACTGACGGCCGAACGGGACGACGGCTATACCTTCGCTGGTTGGGAGGGTGACGTCTCGTGGTCCCAAGAGGACGAACAGACTATCGAGGTGACGATGGACGACGCCCAGTCGGTGACCGCCACGTTCGAAGCGGAAACGAATAGTGCACCGGAAATCACGCGTGCTGAACCGGATGGGGAGGTTGTGACGGCGCCTGGTGAGATCGCCGATTCGTTCTCGGTGACGGCGAGTGACCCGGATGGCGACGACCTCACGTACACGTGGATTTGGTGGGAGGACGGCAACCGCGTTGAGACGTTCGATGACCTCGGGCCAGATGCGGAGTTCCACTGGGACCAGCCTGGCGACTACCGGATTGAGGTTGTCGTGAGTGACGGGAAGGCCACCACCAGTCACTCGTGGCCGTTCATCATCGAAGAGCAAACCACGGAGTACACGCTTGCGGTCGATGCGGCCAATGGTGGGGTCGTCGAAGTCACGCCGCCTGGCGTGACGACCAGCGAATTCGAGCAAGCGTACGCGGACGGCCAGACGGTCGAACTGACTGCAAATCCCGAGGACGGATATACGTTCTCCAGATGGGAAGGCGACGTTTCCTGGTCGCAGGAGGACGAGCAGACCATTGAGGTGACGATGGACGAGGGTCGGTCGATGACCGCCACCTTCGAAGCTAGCGAGAATCAGGTGCCAGAGATCACGCGTGCCGACCCGGACGGCGAGGTTGTGACAGCCCCTGGCGAGACCTCCGATGAGCTCGCCGTGACCGCGACCGACCCGGACGGCGACGACCTGACGTACACCTGGATCTGGTGGGAGGACGGCGACCGCGTTGAGACGTTCGATGACCTGGGTTCAGAGGCTGAGTTCAGCTGGGACCAACCCGGTGAATACCGAATCGAGGTCGTGGTGAGTGATGGGGACGCATCCACCTCGCACTCGTGGCCGTTCGTCATCGAGGAGGCCGATAGCACTATCGCGGTCAAGGCAGAGGACGTGGCAGTCGTTGGGCCACAGCAAGCGACAGTCACGGGGGAGCTCAGTGACTTGGGTTCGGCGAGTCAGGCTGATGTGTACGTCGAGTACCGGGAACTCGGTGCAAGCACGTGGGACCGGACTCGTGCAGACACTTTTGCCGAACCCGGGGTGGTTGATTGGGAACTGGATGGGTTGGAGCCCGATACGGACTACGAGGTCCGAGTTGTCGTGGAGACGGATACCGACCGCAAGACCACGCGGGAGCTTTCGTTCACGACTGACGTCGAGGAGCAGACAGCAACCAGTGGGCGGATAGTACACACCTCACTCCCTGAGAAGTATCGCGAGAATCAGGTGGTCTGGGCTTACGTCCGGATTCAGAATCCCGACCCGTCGACACAGACGTACAGCGTCGGGCTCGCGGACGACACCGAGCTCTCGTTCCCACGCGTCAGTACTCGTGAGATAAAGGTGCCGGGGAACGCGATCGGCCTAGTGAAGATTCCGGTTCGACTGACCGGCACTGAAGACAGTACGACCGTGGACGTCCACATGTCGGACGCGAGCGGGAAGCGTCTCGATACGATGAGTGTTCGTCTGTCGAAGATTGAGGACCCATCGGTTCGGGAACGCTTCATTTCCGCCAACAAACGACTGGTAGCAGCGATTGACACACAGTGTTGGACGCTGTCCGAGGGCTGCGAAAGCATCGTTCAGCGAGAGGCGGCGTACTTCCAGCACTTAGCATCATTCGGATACATGGGCCCCGCGGCATGGGTATATATTAAGGAACGGCGTCGGAACATGATAGACGCTGACGAGCAAGCGGCCCGCCGAGAGGGCATCCTCGACGGTGTCTCCGCTGCCGGCGTGAAAACCAAAGAAGAAGCACTCGGGACCGTTGATGCGGCGAAGCAGTTCGCAGACTCCCCGGTCGGGTTCGTTGTTGAAACTGCCGGGAACACCAAGCGCGCTGTCGCTGTCGCGGCAGAGCACCCGGAACTCGTGACGAAGGCAATGGAGCGCGCGGTCAAAGAGAAGCGCGACGAGATTCGAGCTCAGAGCCCGTACAAAGTCGGCACCGAGGAGTTTGAGGAATATCGGGCGGCCTGGGTACAGTACTACGTCGGCTCTCGAATCGCCATCATGGTTGCCGCTGGGAAGGGGAGCGGGAAGGTTGCCACCAAGGTCAAGCAGGGGACCAAGCTCGGGAAGAGTTCAATCGTCGGTCGCATCGATGCAAATGAGCGGCTCTCGGGCATCTACCTCCGGCTATATGGAGACGGATACTCGATGGATCGAATCCAGAGATTCAAAACCCGAGCGACCGCGTTTGTGGCTCGCAATAGTCTCGACTGGGGAGATATGGGGCACGTCTTGGATTCCATCTCCTACGTCCGGGAGCGAACTGGCTACACGCCAAAGAAAATCGGTGATGTAGCCGAGGCTATATATCTGAGGCGGGTCGCTGCGATGACCGGTGCGAAGCTCGTCAAGTCCGCCGACGACATCCCTCGGGACGAACCAGGGACGTACCTCCTACACAGCGTCCGCGTCGGTCCCGAAGGCAATCAGGCGGGCGAACTTGACGTCGTGCAAGTGGAAGTCACGGAAGCGGGAACCGGAACTGAGTTGCGCGTCACGAAGGTCTACGAGGTCACCCATGGCCAATCGACTGCTGCGAGTAACAAGTACTTCGGAGGTCCTGGGCCGGACGACGCGGTGAAGACGAAGAACTCGCAGCTTCTCACGACCCTGCAAGATGCGAAAACCGGCGATTACGAGATAGCGAAGGGGTTAGACGCGAGGGCATTCCAGCACGATGACGGCGTCGGCTCCGTTATCGTTGGACCCTCCCGTTGGTCCGGCGACTCGACCCTGTCTAAGGGTGAGGACCGGTGGTGGGTCGAGTCAGAGGGTCCTGGACGGGTTGGCTTCGGTGCGAGCCTGCCGTACACGACCTCGCAGTTTGAAGATATTGACGGCCTCATTGAGAAGTCCGATTTCTTCGACGGCTACGACTCGAAGGGCCGTATAGTCCTTCGTACCGTCGACGAACGAGGCATTGGGCATGCTGCAGTGAATCGTCTTACCCGGCCGGCAGTAGTTGATCGGGGCGTACTGTTCCCATCGCTCCGGTCGCGTTCGCTACTCGCAACGACGAATGGCACCGTAGTTCCTCGATAAGGGAGTGAATAATCTCTGGGTGGGGCATGCTGAACCTCGTCTGTTTCGGGACTGACGTCCGGTCAGTTGTCTGTCTGTGGGGTGACGGCTTCGCCGAGGGTCCGGCCGAGGAGGGCGAACGTGAGCATCGTGCCCACGAGCAGCGCGCCGGGGATAGCGGCGACCCACCACTCCGGTGCCATGCCGCCTTTCGCGGTGCCGAGGCTGATGGTCTGGCCCCACGACACCACCGTCGGGTCCCCGAGTGTGACCATCTCGCCGTCGAACGGCGAGCGGAGCACGATGAACGAGAGCGCGGCCTCAGTCATGACGAGTAGCGGAATCTGGAGGGTGACGTTCGTGAGCACGGGCTGTGCGATGTTCGGGAGGAGATGCTGACGCATGACGTCCAGGTTGCTGGCGCCGGTCGCTCGGGCCGCCTTCACGAATGGGCAGTCGCGTGACTGGAGCGCTTCGTTGCGGACGAGGCGGGCGAGCCCGCCCCAGTTCGTCGCGCCGAAGACGAGTATCAACACGAGCAATCGGTATTCGGCGTTCCACCACGAGAACAGGAGGTAGACGATGATGGCGGGCACGGTCTGGGAAACGCCGGCGGCGCGCATCAGGACCTCGTCGACTCGCCCGCCGGCGTACGCTGCCAGCAGGCCGATGCCGGTTGGGACGATGAGTGTCGCGGAGACGACCGCAACCCGGTCCCGATGTCTTTCGGGGCTTCGTTCGTGATGCCCTCCATCGTAGTGTAGTCTCGGTTCCAGTCTTTCAGTCGTTCCATCCTCATCGACTTGGCAGCGCCAGCACCGAAGCCGGCTGCACCGCCGATGAGTGCGGCCGCTCCAACCGCAGGCAGCGCCGCGCCAAATTCGATTGATCCGATGTGGCACGTTCAGAAGGGCAAGGGTGCCTCGGGTTACTCGTCGAAGCGCTTGACGAGCCCCTCGTGGAGCGTGGTGGTCTTGCCCATCCCCTTGACCTGGTACTCGACGGGTGGTTCCTCGCCCATGTTCAGGTAGATATCCCGGATCTGGCACATGAGGTTGCTGACGACGAGCGCCTGGAACGAGTCCGGGAACTCGAACTCATCACGCTCGAACGTCAACGGCGGGAGGGTGACGACGAACTTGTCGGCGTCGTCTGGCCCGACGGCGTGGAGGTTGGTGACGTGCGTCTCGCCGGAGGTGTCTCGGTACTGGACCTTGGGTGGGGTGGAGTCGACGAACTCGTCGTCGTCGTTGAGGTATATGAGTTTCCGCACGCGGTCGACCGACTGGACGTCGTCGTCGATGCGCTCGCCTTTGTGGTCGCGCACCGCATCGTAGTAGTCCCGGAAGTGCTCGACGAACGTCTCCGTGGGAAGGGTGCGGACCCCGTCCATCGCACGCTCGAGTTCGGCGGGCAGCCACGATGGGTCCTCGATTATGTCTTTGTCTTCGAAGTGATAGTGCGCAGCGTATTCCGCGCGCACCCGAACCTGCTGCATGAGCCGCTCCTCCTCGTCCGTTCGTTTGGCCGAGTCCTGCGGATAGACGTCCTGGCCGTGGAAGTCGACGTTCCCGTCTGTATCCAGCTCGACGGTATGCTTATCGCCGTTTGGGTCCTGCACCGCAACGCCAATCAGGTCGTTTTTGATACCCAGGATCTTAGTTTTCATATTCAGTTTTCTTTTCGACATCGTTCAGATTCTCCTCAGTTTCAGTTTCATCATCGAACGCTACTTCCTCGGACTCGAATTCCCCATCGCTGTCTCCACCTTCCGAGCTGGTATCCTTCGTCGCCTTCTCGATGTCTTCGTCGCCGCCAGAGGGAGTGACGAAGTCGCCGATGTTGTCGGCGATGTTCCCGATGTCTTTCGGGGCTTCGTTCGTGATGCCCTCCATCGTGGTGTAGTCTCGGTTCCAGTCTTTCAGGCGTTCCATGCCGACCGACTTGGCGGCGCCAGCACCGAAACCGGCTGCCATGCCGACGAGTGCGGCCGCTCCAACCGCAGTCAGAGCCGCGCCACCTAACACCGCCGCGCCGCCGGCACCGACCGCTGCAGCCCCGCCCTTGGCGACGTCTTTGATCCCGCCTTTCTTCGCACCAGCTTTGACGTGGTTGGTCAAGCCTCAAGGCTTCTTTCGGTGGGGTCAGATCGGGTCGGCGACAGCTCCAGCGACCATCACGATCGTCCCCCATTGCGGATTCCAGAGCACGCCGACGATGGCGCCGACGACGACCAATAGCAGCGAAACCAGCATCTCCGGGACCTCCGGCCTGTCGGTCAAGTACGTCACGTACAGTGTGGTCGCAACGACCTGCGCCACCGCGACCAGTCCGAACAGTTCCCACGTGAACTCCACCATCGATACACACTACTGTTTATTCCACCATAACACGTTCGATATAATATGCGCGGCGAACCTATCGCACCGCTGCTCTCTGCCGCTGGTAAGGGGCTCACCTGACGGCCGTCACTCGTCGAAGCGCTTGACGAGCCCCTCGTGGAGCGTGGTGGTCTTGCCCATCCCCTTGACCTGATACTCGGCCGGTGGTTCCTCGCCCATATTCAGGTAGATATCCCGGATCTGGCACATGAGGTTGCTGACGACGAGCGCCTGGAACGAGTCCGGGAACTCGAACTCATCACGCTCGAACGTCAACGGCGGGAGCGTCACAACGAATCCGTCGGCGTCCTCGGGCCCCACTGCATGCAGGTTGGTGACGTGCGTCTCGCCAGCGGTGTCCCGATACTGGACCTTGGGTGGGGTGGAGTCGACGAACTCGTCGTCGTCATTGAGATAGATGAGTTTCCGAACACGGTCGACCGACTGGACGTCGTCGTCGATGCGCTCGCCTTTGTGGTCGCGCACCGCATCGTAGTAGTCCCGGAAGTGCTCGACGAACGTGTCGGTCGGCAGGGTGCGGACCGCATTCATCGCGCGCTCGATCTCGGCGGGCAACCACGATGGGTCTTCGATGATGCCTTTGTCTTCGAAGTGATTGTGCGCGGCATATTCGGCGCGGACGCGGACCTGTTGCATGAGGCGTTCCTGTTCGTCCGTGCGCTTCGTCGAGTCACGGGGGTAGGTTTCTTGGGCATGATTGGTGACGTTGCCGTCCCAATCCAAGGAAATCTGATGCCGATCGCCGTTGTTGTCGATGACTTCGACACCTAATCCCTCATCATCCCAGCCAGCTATCTCTGTTTCCATCGTTATTTCTCCATTTCTTGTTCGTTTTCAAATTCGTCGTCAGGTTGGCTGTCTCCGCTGAAGTACTCCTCCTCGTCGAACTGACTTTCATCACCGGTCTCAGACGTCGTACGCTCGATGTCTTTGTCCCCGGCAGACGAACCGAGGAAGTCGCCGATGTTGTCGGCGAGGTTCCCGATGTCTTTCGGAGCTTCGTTCGTGATGCCCTCCATCGTGGTGTAGTCTCGGTTCCAGTCTTTCAGGCGTTCCATGCCGACCGACTTGACGGTGCCAGCACCGAAGCCGGCTGCCATGCCGACCGCGGCGGCTGCGCCGATAGCCGGCAGGCCAGCGGCGCCACCTGCCAAGGCAGCGCCGCCGAAGACCGCCCCGCCCTTGGCGATGGCTTTGATCCCGCCTTTCTTGCCACCGGCTTTGAGGTGATCCATGAAGTCTTTGTCGCCGATCTCGTCGATGCCCCCGCTGAGCTCATCCAGGTTGCCGTTCTCGGCCGCGTGTTCGAGTATCTCCACCTGGGTTTCCGGGTCCTCCTGACGGAACTCGTAGGCGCTCATGTCCTCAAGGTCGTACTTCGGGGCGAGCGCCTCGTCGGTGCCGTGGCCGGGCCTGGACCTGATCTCTCGCACCGACGGCATCTTGTACGACCCCTCCGACTCCGTGTCGGCGTACTCGTCGCCGTCGTCGACGGGCGTCGGCCCATCGTCGGTGGCGCCACCGTCAGCCATCATCACGGCAGGCTGTCGCTCGAGTTCGTCGGCGACGTTGTCCGTGACGGACCGCTCACCGCCACTCGACGATGAAGATTGTTCGCTCTGTCGACCGGAATCACCACCGACCAGCCCGTCACCGTCTTTACCACCACTCGCGGTGCCGATGCCGAGTGTACGTTTGCCCCTGGTTTCGGGATTCTGCAGTCCGCTCTTGGCGATACTCGTGGCGCCACCGGGGCCGGTGCCGCTCAGCATCTGCCATCCGAGAACTGCGATTTAATCGGATCGACCGATAGGGCGTGGTGTCTTTCGGTCTCCAGACGCCCGGACGAGACTCGTCGCCAAGGTGGTTACTGGCCGTCGGGTTCGCCAGTTAGGTGTTCGCCAGCGTAGGTGAGCTTCCCGAACCCCTCGACGTGGGCGTCATTCGGTGGTTGCTGGCCGCGGTCGATGTACGCGTCTCTCAGCTGGCAGCCGACGTGGTTGACGAGGAACTCCCGGAACTCAGAGCCAAAGGGCCACTCGAAACGGTACGTCGGCAAGTGCAGAGCGACGTCGTGTGACTCGTTCGGGCCGCGCCAGGTCGTGTCGCCGTCGTCAGTCTGAACGAGATACCGGAGATCCTGGACATCGGCGATGGCACTGCGGTCGGCGGTGAGAGTGATGGGCTGGAAGACGACGAGGACGTTCGCTTTGGGGAACTCGATGGGTGGGTTCTGGAGCGCGTGATAGTACGGTTCGAACTCGCCGAAGGTCGCGTCGTCGCAGGAGTCGATGAGGCGGCGAACGCGCCGGAGGAAGTCAGGCTGCCAGACGGGGTCGAGTAAATCCTGGTCGGTGTCCTCGTGGACGCGGTAGCGGGCGTGGTTGTGGATCTGCTGGATGACGTCCTGTTCGGCCGGGGAGAGCGTGTCGAGGTCGACGCCGTCGAGCGCGTCGCTGGCGTGATCGAGGACATCGCCGTCTTCGGTGACGAGCACGCGATGTTCCTCGTCACGAGCATCCGTGACCCGGACGACGTAGCCATCGTCGTGTTCATCCAAGACCTCACCCGTGAGTTCGGGACCCCTGTCGACCTCGCGAGTCATCCTTGGTCGTACGGGAAGCGCACGTCGTGGTAGTTCTCCATCCCGAAGAAGTGCATCTTCCCGTACCCCTGGACCATGTACTCATCGGGGGGTTGCTCGCCCATGTGGAGGTACGCATCGCGAACGTGGCACTTCGCGTGGACGTTCACGAACTCATGGAACTCCGGCCCCATAGGCATCTCGATAGCCAGTGGCGGCACGCCCATGATAATGTGGGGTTCGAACGCCGGGTCCGGGCCGAGAGCCGTTGGGTCGCCGGTGTTGGTGTCGACCATCATCACGGGCTCGTCGGTGACGCGGGCAATCCGGTCCTCCTCGGTAATCTCGATGCCGATGGTCACCAGGTCGACGTTCTCCGCGGGGCGGTCGACCGGCGGGTCCGGAATCGCCTCGTAAAACGCCCGAAAGTCGCGCTCGAAGGCGTCCTGTGGGTGGTTCTGGATGGCGGTGACCACGCGCTCAAGTTCGTCCGGATTCCACTCGAACGGGAGGATGTCCTCGTCGGGGAACTCCATCTGGGCCGCATACCTCGCTCGCGCATCCACCTGACTTATAATCCGCTGCTCCTCTTCAGTGCGATTCTCGGGCTTGTTCGGATAATCGTCAGTCCCATGGAAAAGTATCTCCCCATCGAAGCCCACTTCAACCAGATGGGTGTTCTTGTTCCCGTCTAGAACCGATACGCCGATTTTCGTCTCTTTGTGCCCGTCTATTTTTGCCTTCATGATTACTTCTCCAGTTCGCGCTCGTAATCGGTATCGGAATCAGCCGTGTCATCCTCGAACTCTTCGTCCTCGAATCCCCCGCCGAAGGCATCATCGTACCCGTCTTCGTCATCTGTCTCTCCGCCGTCGCCGAGCTAGTCGAAGCGGTCTTTGACGCCGTGTCCGATGTCGCGGTACTTCTGGGTGGCGGCATCGCCCATGTTCCGGGCGTTCCTCGTTACCGGTTGAGTCGAGTGAGTGGCTGGGCATCGGTTAGAGGTCGGGGAAGCGGACGTCGTCGTAGTGTTGCATCCCGAAGAAGCGTATCTTCCCGTGCCCTTTGACCATGTACTCCTCAGGTGGGTTCTCACCCATGTGGAGGTAGGCGTCGCGGACGTGGCACTTCGCGAGGAGCGCGAGGAACTCGCGGAACTGGGGGCCGAACGCCCAGTCGAACTCGTAGACCGGCGAGTTCAGCGTGAGATGACAGGCGACGTCGGCGTGGGGGCCGCGCATCTCGACCTCCCCATCCTCACGGAAGCCGACGATCGGCTCGGTGACGTGCTCGATGTGCTCGTGTGCGTCGTCGAGGCGGACGCCGACGATGACGAGGTCGACCTCCTCGCGAGGGCGGTCGACGGGCGGGTGCTGGATGGCGTCGTAGAACGCGCGGAAGTCACGCTCGAACTCGTCGTCGGGGTGCTGTTGGATGGCAGTGACGACCTTCTCGAGTTTGTCGGGATGCCACTCGAAGGGGAGGATGTCCTCCTCGGGGAACTCTTGCTGGGCCGCGTATTGAGCGCGGGCCTCGACCTGATTCGTGATTCGGCGCTCTTCCTGATTCCGGTCCGCTGGCCTGTGGGGGTAGTCGTCGGTGCCATGGAAAATCAGCTCACCGTCGAGTCCAATCTCGACCTTGTGAGTTCCCCCGTTATCATCGAATACTTTGATCCCAACTTTGCCTTTCTTTCGTCCCAGGTATTCTGTTTCCATAGGTTAGAAGTCACCATCGTCTTCGCCGCTCAGAACGTTGTCGCTGACGTCCTCGATGCGGTCGCTGATTCCGAGGCGGTCGTCGATCTTGGAGACGCGTTCGGTAGTGGCGGTCTTGAAGTCGCTGGCGTGCTGGACACTGGCGTCTTTGAATCCTTCACCGACCTGTTTGGCGCCGTCGAGGCCGCCTTCCTGTTTGAATTTGCCGGCGATAGCGCGTCCGCCTCCGATGGCTTTGCCAGCCTTCCCACCCAGGTCAGCGCCTTTGACGCCACCGAAGTAACCGCCGACGCTCATGCCGACGATCTCACCCGTCTTCGCATGCTTGCCGTACTCGTTGGCGTCGTCGTTCAATGCTTCGGTCGCGGCCTCACGAACCTGGCTAACGCCCTCACCAATCTTGCCGTCGGCACTGGGTTTCACTGCATCGGGTGTTGCGCTCTTGATGCCTTCGAGCCCACCGATGCGTTCGTTCGCCTTCCCGATGCCCGCGCCGATGAGGGTGCCAGCGACGGTGCCAGCAGGCGTCCAACCACCGGCGACGGTGCCGATGACGCCACCGTACTCGGCGCCGGTCCGCATATCGACCGAAACCCCGGAGTCGTCATCGTCTGACGCGTCCGGGTCAGGTGGGTCCGGATCAGCGTACTCAGGGCTGTCGCTGACGGGTTCAAGTTGCTGTTGGGCGCCACCGTCAGCCATCATCACGGCAGGCTGTCGCTCGAGTTCGTCGGCGACGTTGTCCGTGACGGACCGCTCACCGCCACTCGACGCCGAAGATTGTTCGCCCTGTCGACCGGAATCACCACCGACCAGCCCGTCACTGTTCCCACCACCACCGCCGCCGCCGAGGCCCGTTCCGCTCAGTCCCTGACCGCAGATGAGTATCGGGAGCGCGCCCGTTGCCGCCAAAATCGCCGTCGGTTGGGAGAGGCGGGGAATGGGTTACTCGTCGGGTCTGGAGACGAGGCCGTCGTGGAGGGTGACCGGTTTGCCGATGCCTTCGACCCGGTACTCGACGGGTGGTTCCTCGCCCATGTTGAGGTAGACGTCCCGGATATGGCACATGAGATGACTCACCATCAGCGCCTGGAACGAGTCTGGGAACTCGAAGTCGTCGCGCTCGAACTCGAGCGGTGGGAGACTGAGGACGAGAGACGTCGCGGTCGGGTGTCCCTCGACGTCGTAGTTCGTCGCCTGCGGGTCGCCATTCGCGTCCTTGTACTGGACGCTGGGTGGAGAAGAGCCGATGAACCGGTTGTCGTCGTCGATGTGGATGTACATCCGGACGCGCTCGACCCCTTGGACGTCGTCGTCGATGCGCTCGCCGGTGTGGTCGCGCACCGCATCGTAGTAGTCCCGGAAGTGCTCGACGAACGTCTCCGTCGGGAGCGTCCGCACGATATCCATCGCCCGCTCGAGCTCGCTCGGGATCCAACTCGGCGTCTCGATGAGCTCCCTGTCCTCGAAGTGGACGTGCGCGGCGTATTCGGCACGCACCCGCACCTGCTGCATGAGACGCTCCTCCTCGTCCGTTCGCTTCGTCGAATCCTGCGGATACACATCCTGGCCATGGTTGGTGACATTGCCGTCCCAGTCGAGGGTGATCTGATGCAGATCACCGTTATTATCGATAACACGCACACCTAAGCCGTCCTCGTCGTAGCCCGCGATTTCAGTCTCCATGTGTTGTAATCTTCCTCATACTGTTACTCGTGGTCTTTCTCGAACGCTTCGCCTTCTCTGAGATTACCATCGGTCTCAAGACTTTCATCCTCCTCGAAATACTCCTCTTCGACCGTCCCACTTTCTCCACCAGTCTCTTTCGTTGCCTGCTCGGTGTCGTCGTCACCGAGCGAGTGGTCGACGAGGTCGCCGAGGTCGTCGATGACCGTTTCGGCGGTTCCCGTCGCACCTTTGTCTTTGATGCCCTCCCAGCTCTGGATGTCCTTGTCGAAGTGATCGACTGCCATCGACTTGAGCGACCTGGCGGCCGCACCGCCAGCGAACCCTTTGCCTGCGCCCACGGCCGCCGCCGCCGCGATCGCCGGCAGCCCGCCGGCACCCGCACCCAGCGCGATGGCGCCACCAGCGACCGCCCCCTTCGCGATGGACTTGATCCCGCCTTTCTTCGCACCCGCTTTGGCGTGGTTGGTCAAGCCCCAGGGCTTCTTTCGTGGGGTTAGATCGCGTTGCCGACAGCTCCACCGACCATCACGATCGTCCCCCATTGCGGATTCCAGAGCACGGCGACGACGGCGCCGACGACGACAAACAGCAACGAGACCAGTATATCCGGGACCTCTGGCCGGTCCGTCAAGTACGTCACGTACAGTGTGGTCAAAACGACCTGCGCCACCGCGACCAGTCCGAACAGTTCCCACGTGAACTCCACCATCGATACACACCACTGTTTATTCCACCATAGTAAGTTCGATTTAATCCGCACGGCGAGCCCATCTCCACGCTGCTCCCTGACTCTAGGTAGGGCTTCAGCTGACGGCCGTCACTCGCCGAAGCGCTTGACGAGCCCCTCGTGGAGCGTGGTGGTCTTGCCCATCCCCTTGACCTGGTACTCGGCCAGTGGTTCCTCTCCCATGTTCAGGTAGATATCCCGGATCTGGCACATGAGGTTGCTGACGACGAGCGCCTGGAACGAGTCCGGGAACTCGAACTCATCACGCTCGAACGTCAACGGTGGAAGCGTCACGACGAACTCGTCAGCGTCCTCGGGCCCGACCGCATGCAGGTTGGTGACTTGAACTTCCCCGGAGGTGTCCCGGTACTGGACCTTCGGCGGGGTGGAGTCGACGAACTCGTCGTCGTCGTTGAGATAGATACCCATCCGGATACGCTGGACGTGGTCGACGTCGTCGTCGATCCGCTCGCCTTTGTCATCGCGCACCGCATCGTAGTACTCCCGGAAATGCTCGACGAACGTCTCCGTGGGAAGAGTTCGAACCGCGTCCATCGCACGCTCGAGTTCGCTCGGTATCCACGAGAGTTGATCGATAAGGTCTCTGCCCTCAAAGTGTACGTGCGCGGCGTATCTCGCGCGTGCGCTGACTTGTTGCATGAGCCGCTCCTCCTCGTCGGTTCGCTTCGTCGAATCCTTCGGGTAGACGTCCTGTCCATGGCTGGTGACGTTCCCGTCCCAATCTAAGGCGATCTCATGAAGATCTCCGTTAGTGTCGAAGACCCGAACGCCCAACCCATCCTCGTCCCAGTCAGCAATTTCTGTTTCCATATTCATTTATCCGTCTTTCCGTTATTCTTCGGGAGCATTCCCAGATTTCGCGTCACCATTGAAGTACTCGTTTTCGCCGGTTCCAACATCGGCATCGGTCTCATTCGCTGCCTCCACGCTGTCGTCGTCCCCGAGGGAGTGGCCAACCGTGCTGAGGGCGTCGTCGACGACGGTCCCTTCGAGGTCTTTCGGGAGCTTCGTTCGTGATGCCCTCCATCGTGGTGTAGTCTCGGTTCCAGTCTTTCAGGCGTTCCATGCCGACTGACTTGACGGTGCCAGCACCGAAGCCGGCTGCACCGCCGATGAGTGCGGCCGCTCCAACCGCAGGCAGCGCCGCGCCTAGTTGAATCGGTCAGGTGAGACACGTTCGGAAAGTTGACGAGGGGAGTGCGTTACTCGTCGGGTCTGGAGACGAGTCCCTCGTGGAGCGTGGTGGTCTTGCCCATCCCCTTGACTTGGTACTCGACGGGTGGTTCCTCGCCCATGTTCAGGTAGATATCCCGGATCTGGCACATGAGGTTGCTGACGACGAGCGCCTGGAACGAGTCCGGGAACTCGAACTCCTCGCGTTCGAACGTCAACGGTGGAAGCGTGACGACGAACTCGTCAGCGTCCTCTGGCCCGACTGCATGCAGGTTGGTGACGTGGGTCTCGCCGGAGGTGTCCCGGTACTGGACCTTGGGTGGGGTGGAGTCGACGAACTCGTCGTCGTCGTTGAGGTAGATGAGTTTCCGAACGCGGTCGACCGACTGGACGTCGTCGTCGATGCGCTCGCCTTTGTCATCGCGCACCGCATCGTAGTACTCCCGGAAATGCTCGGCGAACGTCTCGGTGGGAAGGATTCGAACCGCCTCCATCGCGCGCTCAAGCTCGCTCGGGATCCACGAAAGTTGTTCGATGATCTCTCTGTCCTCGAAGTGCACGTGTGCAGCGAACCTAGCACGCGCACAGACTTGCTGCATGAGCCGCTCCTCTTCGTCGGTGCGCTTCGCGGGGTCTTTCGGATAGACGTCCTGTCCGTGTTTCTCGATGTTGCCGTCCCAATCCAGTTCGAACGTGTGCCGATCACCGTTGGGGTCGTAGACTTCGACACCGAGACCGCGTTCGTCGTGACCCATTATTCTCGTTTCCATGCCCAGAGGATTCGCTTCGTTGTTGCTCATGTTCTCATTCGGTCTCAAGTTCTTCTTCGTTCGGTTCTAACACTTCATCATCGCCCTCGAACCTGTTGTCGCGCGAATCCGCATAATCCTCGGGACCATGCGTCGTCTCCGCGGTGTCGGCATTCCCACCAGCGGAGCCGATGAAGTCGCCGATGTTGTCGGCGAGGTTCCCGATGTCTTTCGGGGCTTCGTTCGTGATGCCCTCCATCGTGGTGTAGTCTCGGTTGTAGTCTTTCAGGCGTTCCATGCCGACCGACTTGGCGGCGCCAGCACCGAAGCCGGCTGCCGCGCCGACGAGTGCGGCCGCTCCAACCGCAGGCAGCGCCGCGCCACCTACCACGGCCGTGCCGCCGGCGGTGAGGGCGGTAGCCCCGCCCTTGGCGATGGCTTTGATCCCGCCTTTCTTCAGACCGGCTTTGGCGTGGTCGATCAAGTCCTTGTCGCCGATCTCGTCGATGCCCACGCTGATGTCGTCCAGGTTGCCGTTCTTCAAGGCGTGTGGAATCGGTCAGGTGGGACACGTTCAGAGAGCCGACGAGGGGGAGTGGGTTACTCGTCGGGTCTGGAGACGAGGCCGTCGTGGAGGGTGACCGGTTTGCCGATGCCTTCGACCTGGTACTCGACGGGTGGTTCCTCGCCCATGTTGAGGTAGACGTCCCGGATCTGGCACATGAGGTGACTGACCATGAGCGCCTGGAAGGAATCGGGGAACTCGAAGTCGTCGCGCTGGAACTCGAGCGGTGGGAGGCTAAGGAGGATGGAGGTCGCGGTGGGGTGTCCCTCGACGTCGTAGTTCGTCGCTTGAGACTCGCCACTCGCATCCTTGTACCGGACGGTTGGTGCGGAGGACCCGATGAACCGGTTGTCGTCGTCGATGTGGATGTACATCCGGACGCGCTCGACCCCTTGGACGTCGTCGTCGATGCGCTCGCCGGTGTGGTCGCGCACCGCATCGAAGTAGTTCCGGAAGTGCTCGACGAACGTCTCCGTCGGGAGCGTCCGCACGATATCCATCGCCCGCTCGAGCTCGGCCGGAACCCAGGACGGGGTACTAATCAACTCTCTATCCTCGAAGTGCACGTGCGCCGCATAGACAGCACGCGCACAGACTTGCTGCATGAGCCGCTCCTCTTCGTCGGTGCGCTTCGCGGGGTCTTTCGGATAGACGTCCTGTCCGTGTTTCTCGATGTTGCCGTCCCAATCCAGTTCGAACGTGTGCCGATCACCGTTGGGGTCGTAGACTTCGACACCGAGACCGCGTTCGTCGTGACCCATTATTCTCGTTTCCATGCCCAGAGGATTCGCTTCGTTGTTGCTCATGTTCTCATTCGGTCTCAAGTTCTTCTTCGTTCGGTTCTAACACTTCATCATCGCCCTCGAACCTGTTGTCGCGCGAATCCGCATAATCCTCGGGACCATGCGTCGTCTCCGCGGTGTCGGCATTCCCACCAGCGGAGCCGATGAAGTCGCCGATGTTGTCGGCGAGGTTCCCGATGTCTTTCGGAGCTTCGTTCGTGATGCCCTCCATCGTCGTGTAGTCTCGGTTCCAGTCTTTCAGGCGTTCCATGCCGACCGACTTGGCGGCGCCAGCACCGAAGCCGGCTGCCATGCCGACCGCGGCGGCTGCGCCGATAGCCGGCAGGCCAGCGGCGCCACCTGCCAAGGCAGCGCCGCCGAAGACCGCCCCGCCCTTGGCGATGGCTTTGATCCCGCCTTTCTTGCCACCGGCTTTGGCGTGGTCGATCAAGTCCTTGTCGCCAATCTCGTCGATGCCCACGCTGATGTCGTCCAGGTTGCCGTTCTTCAAGGCGTGTGGAATCGGTCAGGTGGGACACGTTCAGAGAGCCGACGAGGGGGAGTGGGTTACTCGTCGAAGCGCTTGACGAGCCCGTCGTGGAGGGTGACCGGTTTGCCGATGCCTTCTACCCGGTACTCGACGGGTGGTTCCTCGCCCATGTTCAGATATACGTCCCGGATCTGGCACATGAGATGACTCACCATCAGCGCCTGGAAGGAATCGGGGAACTCGAAGTCATCGCGCTGGAACTCGAGCGGTGGGAGGCTAAGCAGGATGGAGGTCTCGGTCGGGTGACCCTCGACGTCGTAGTTCGTCGCCTGAGACTCGCCACTCGCATCCTTGTACCGGACGGTTGGTGCAGAGGAGCCCACGAACCGGTTGTCGTCGTCGATATGGATGTACATGCGGACGCGCTCGACCCCTTGGACGTCGTCGTCGATGCGCTCGCCGGTGTGGTCGCGCACCGCATCGTAATACTCCCGGAAGTGCTCGACGAACGTCTCCGTCGGGAGCGTCCGCACGATATCCATCGCCCGCTCGAGCTCGCTCGGAATCCAGGTTGGAGTATCGATGATTTCCTTCTCTTCGAAATGTACGTGCGCGGCGTATTCGGCCCGCACCCGCACCTGCTGCATGAGGCGCTCCTCCTCGTCGGTTCGCTTCGTCGAATCCTTCGGGTAGACGTCCTGTCCATGGCTGGTGACGTTCCCGTCCCAATCTAAGGCGATCTCATGAAGATCTCCGTTAGTGTCGAAGACCCGAACGCCCAACCCATCCTCGTCCCAGTCAGCAATTTCTGTGTCCATATTCATTTATCCGTCTTTCCGTTATTCTTCGAGGTCATTCCCAGATTTCGCGTCACCATTGAAGTACTCGTTTTCGCCGGTTCCGACATCAGCATCGGTCTCCTTCGTTGTCCGCGCGGTGTCGTCGTCATCGGGCGAGTGGTCGACGAGGTCGCCGAGGTCGTCGGCAATCGTCTCGGCGGTCCCCGTCACGCCTTTGTCTTTGATGCCCTCCCAGCTCTGGATGTCCTTGTCGAAGTGATCGCCTGCCATCGACTTGAGCGACCCGGCGGCCGCGCCGCCGGCGAACCCTTTGCCTGCGCCCACGGCCGCCGCCGCCGCGATCGCCGGCAGCCCGCCGGCACCCGCACCCAGCGCGATGGCGCCACCAGCGACCGCCCCCTTCGCGATGGACTTGATCCCACCTTTCTTCACACCCGCTTTGGCGTGATCCAGCAAGCCCGTGTCACCGATCTCGTCGATACCCTCGCTGAGAGCCTCCATATCGCCGTTCTCAAACGCTCGCGCGACGATCTCCTGTTGGACGGCTTCGTCCTTCTGGCGGAACTCGTACCCACTCATCTCGCCCAGGTCGACGTCGGTCCCCTTCCGGTAGTGGAGGTACTCTGCGCGGTCCTCGTACTGTTGTCGTTCCTCCGCCGATAGCTCGTCGGTATCCTTGAGAATCGTCGTGTCGTTGGCGGAGACGTAACTGTCGTCGAGTTCCCTCATTGCCTCGCGCTTGGCGTCGACTTCAGTGTACTCGCCGTCTGGTTGCTCGAAGTACTCGCCGCCGCCGGTACTGGTGAAGTCCGCGCCACCGTCTGCGACAATCTGCCTCGTCGATGGGTTCTCCAACTCCGGTGCCGCGTCCGTCTTCACACTGCTCGTGCTGCTGGAGTCACCGCTCGCGGTCGTCCCACCACCGCTAGTCGCCGACTGCTGGTCGCTTGCGTTCACGGTCTCGCTGCTGGCGAGGCTGTCCCCACCACCGTCACCGCTGCCGCCGAGGCCTGCCATGCCTTTGGCCTTGGATCCCAGCTTCTTTCCGGCGGATGTCGCGGCGCTTGCCGCGCCGCCGAGGCCTGTTCCGCTCAGTCCCTGGCCGCAGATGAGGATCGGGAGCGCGCACGTTGCCGCCAGGATCGCCGTCGGCTGGGTGAGATCGATGACGAAACTCATCGGGGTCGCGAAGCTGCCGTCGGCGGTCATCGCTGCGGACCCCGTGAGGGTCTCCGCCAGGAACGTGGTGCCGACCCTGAAGATGGCGGCGAAGAGGATGCCCGCGGGGATGAGCATCCCGGTGGCCTTGAAGAGCTTCTCGCTGAGTTGCTTCGCGTACTTCAATGGGCCTGCGTCGGCGATCCAGAACACCAACAGGAGCGGGAACAGTCCGTACGTGAGGATGATGATGATCTGGCGGGCGACGAGGACGATGAACAGCAGTATCTGGGTGAGGCCGACGACCAGGAGGATGAGGGAGCCGTACAGCATCAGCATGATGGTGGTCTGGAGGCTCGGGTCGCCGCCGATGCTGGGGTTACTCGGGAGTGACTGTCCGAAGTTCGCGCCTTGGAGGAACAGGTCGATGCTGGCGTTCGTCACCTCGAACGCCCACGCGAACGCGCCCTGCGCGAACAGCGTCCCGTCACCGGGCGGGTTCACGATGAGGATCGCCATGAGTGCGGCGAACGCGCGGGTCATGAACTGGTACGGGTCGACGTCCTCGTTCCCGGGGAACAGCTGGAACATGCCGAGGTACGACAGGCCGAACAGCGTCAGCAGCGAGAAGAACAGGATCGTCGAGAGCTCGTACATCTCGGCGACCTTCGACAGCTCGCTCGGCTGGAGTTTCAGCATCTCGCCGAGTGCCTCGGAGAACAGGAGTTCGATGAGTTCGAAGACCGCCCCGAACATCGCTCGGTTGATCGATTTGAGGAGGTCCTTCAGTCCGAGGTCGATGGCGGCTGGGGCTAGCGTGGACGCGTCGCTGAGGGCGTGCAGGAGGTTGCGCACACCAGCGACCCACGTAGCCATCAGAACGCAACTTTCAGCCAATACGACTTAAAATTTATTTTTTGTGTATGTCGGTGGCTGGACGGAGACGACAGACACGACCACGACCCAGCAACCTACCCCCCACGACCACGACGCCCCGACCCATCATCCGACTCCCACTCCTCCTCAGCAGGCTGCTCGCCACCACCCGACACAGCAGGCACCGAATCCAGATCCAGCACCCGCTCACGAACCCCGGTCGTACTCACCGTGCTCCGCTACCCCACGAGTATCCCACAAACAGTTCTCACTCGTCGGCGGTCTCGACTTGGGCCTCGAATGCGGCGGCGAGGCGCTCGCGCATCGCGTCCCGGCGAAGGCGGCGAGCGCGGTCCTCGGACAGGTAGTTGTTGAGAACGACCTCGGGGTCGCTGCTGCCCTGCTCAGCGGCGATGTCCTCAAGGCCGGCGATGACGTCCTGGAGCGTCTCCGAGTACCTATCGTACCAGAACCGCCGACACAGCTGGGGCGACGGCCGCTCGCCGTCAATCTCGTCGGGGAGACCGGCGGTGTCGGCGAGGTCGCGGAACCGCCGCCACACCGTCTGCCGCGAGATGTGTGCAGCATCGTCTCGGGTGGACGGGAAGAGGTAGCCGTTCCACGCGGTGCGGTCGCTGAGTTGTGCGAGGCGGTCATCGAGAACCTCCATCCCGTAGAGGAGACTCACCGATCCGGGGCCGTTCTTGCGGTCGTCGAACTCGATGCGCGGGACGTCGTCACCGTCGCGGTCGATCTGGTTGACGTGCAAGGCGGCGACCTCGTTCGCGCGCAACCCCCAGCCCGCGAGCGCGATGACGAGCAACTCGTCTGCTGGCGTCTTGACGACGTCCATGAGCGCCTGCACGTGCTCCGTTCGGAGTGCTGGCGTGTCGCCGTCGGTCGTGGTGTCCCACTTGAACTCGTCGTCGAGGCCGCCCGCCGGATTCGTCGCGGCAACCTGGCGGGAGACGAGATGCGAGTAGAACGAGTCGACGATGTCCGCGATGCGCTTGATGGTGGTGTCGCTCCGGTCGTTGGCCTCGTTGAGGTGGTCGAAGGCGGCGAACACCTCGTCGACGGCCTCGTAGGCCGGGGTGTCCGAGTCTCGGGCGACCGACGCGAGGAGACGTGCGTGGTCGTTCGCGAGCTTGAACGCTCTGACGTAGCCGTTGAGGCGATAGCGGAGCGTGTCGACGCTGGACTCGCTCAGGCCGTAGCGACTGGCACGACGGTCCAGGAAGTGTTCGAGCGCTTCGATGGTCCGCTGGTCGCCGGTGCCCCAGTCGTAGTCCCACGCGGCCGCGTCGGGCGCGATGAGGCTGCTCCAGAATTCGTCGAAGGGCTGGTCGTGGTGGCGGCGGAGGGCGGCGACGAAGCGGCGGTAGCCGTTGTCGTCGAGCCAGCTGTAGGTGGGTTTCTCGGTCTCGACGTCGATGCCGTCGGCGCCGGCGTCGCTGGCGATGTGGCGCCAGAAGTACTGCTGCATGTCGCTGAGGTCCTGCTCGGTCCAGCGGCGCGTGGGCGGTGCGTCGTCGTGTGCTGTGTCCGGGGTTTCCCCGGGGTGCGTGGGGTCAGACATGGGTTCTCGGTGAGGGTGTGGTTGGATTTGCGCGGTTTCTCGGGGGTTACCCGGGTTTCGCTGGTGTTGGGTGATTCTAAGACCCTGTTTTTCGCGTGATTCGGTGTTTGTGTTGGAGTGTGTAGTAGTTTGTGTCTGTTACTGACCAGAAGAGTCAGTTATACACACGCTATCAGCGGCAGTCTCCGAACGGAACCTGATAAATCACATGACGCTATATAAAAATCGAGAGTCGGTGGCTGACAGAAAGACCGAGGATAGATATTGACAAACCATCAGCCCCAAATCAGGAATACACTCGGGGACCTAATTGTCAACGCGCTTTCTTGCTAAAATGTAGCCAGCAAATGCGCCGACGGGGATTATGAACCCTCCAATAGATACTGACACGATTGTGGCGCTAATAAACATAAACCATAGAAGAGCATACACAACCTCTGGAGTTAGTGCTATTTGGTCAATATTCAGAATGACCTGTACAAGCGGAACCATCAACGTTGTGACATCCTCCTCGCCGTAAACGGCGAGGCTTCCCACACATGGGGAATACCAGTCAATCGCCGTCACCAGAACCGGAGGTTCTGGTTGGCTCACGAGACACAGCCTCGTGCACGCTGGTAGAGGGTTCCGACTCTTCGTCGGCCGTGAGCGTCATCTGCGAGGGTGTCTCGCTCGTCTCACGGTGAGTCGAGGCCGTGTCACTACAGCTCCCATCCCGAGGCGAGTCATCGCGTTCCGCCTTGTCAAGCGGAACGCTCTCTCCCCACGGGTCAACCCGTCGTGCGATATTCGCGGCAGCGTTGATATCGGCCTGAAACGTCGAAACGTGGCAATCGTCGTGCGGACATCGGAACTCGGCTTGGGAGTCCCGCCGACCGATGCGATGGCACGAGTGGCACGTCTGCGAGGTGTACGCCGGATTCACGTACTCGACTGGGATGCCTGCTTCAGTCGCCTTGTCTTCGATGCGCCCTTGCAGTCGGGCGAACGCCCACGAGTGAAGCCGACGGTTCATGTACGTCCCATAGTCGAGACGCTCACGGATGTACGTGAGGTCCTCCATCACCAACACCGGGTTCTCGAACTGCTCGGCGTACTCGACGGCTTCCCGAGACGCTTTCTCCACGATGTCGGTGAGCGCGTTCTGGTAATGGTCGAACCGTTCGTCGGTACGCCACTCCGATGCGTCGCGCTCTTGGAGTCGTTTCAGCGTCGTGTGCATCTCTTTGCGGAGATGCTTCGCTCTGCTTCCGCTACGCACGAGCGGGTCAGTCGGAGACCCGTCCTTGAGGGCACAGCCCGTGATAAGGGCGGTTTCTCCGATGTCTAAGCCGATGTGCGTGGCGTCACCGTCAGTCGCTGGATCTTCGACCGGGTACTCGACGGTGACGTGCAGTACCCAGTTATTCCGGTGTTTCTGAAGCCGTATCTCGCCCGCCTTCGCGTCCTCGGCTACGAGGTCGTGCCAGAGGGCTTCCTGTTCGGGGTTGATACGGAGCGGTATCCAGAAGTTCGTTCCCCGACCGGGACGCGGAACCCACCACGTGAACTCGTAGTCGCGCTCTGTGGAGTGGTCGAACGTTGCAGCCTGGTTCGTGAGCCGTATCGGGTGTTCGTCGTCCAACTCGTTGGCGTCGTACGTCTTGCGGAGTTTCGGGACGTAGTTGCAGAGCGCAGCTTTGGCCTGATACGGTAGGTTGTAGGGCGTGACGATGTCGCTCACCGACGACATGGTACTCGCCCCGGCGTCGAACGCCTCTTGCAGACCGTCACGGTACGTGTCGAGCAGGTCGTCGAGTTTCGACTGCTTGTGCGCGGTGGGTGGCGCGAACGTCGCCTGCAACGTCTTCGTGACGGTCGTAGGCACGCTACTGGTCCTCCACGTACTCCATCAGTACGTCGATGCTCACTTGGCCGGTGGTGGCGAGGAAGTACCCCGGTTGCCAGAACGCGCTGTCGAGCGCCTGGCGAACCTCGGGGTTCTCGTCACGGATTTTGCGGGATGTGACGCCCTTGAGCGAATTGATGAACTTGGTGAGGTCGGTCGTTGGTTTCGCCGTGAACAGAATGTGAACGTGGTCGGACCCGCCGTTGACATTCTGGATGCTCACGCCGTAGTCCTCGGAGATGTCGCTGGTAATCTCACTGATACGCTCTGCGATCTCGTCGGTGAGGAGGTCTGCGCGGTACTTCGTGACGGTCACGAAGTGATATTGGAGCGCGTAGACCGTGTGCGACCCGGTTTCGAGGTTGTACTTCATTTGGCCGTACTGATTTCTGTAGACCCAATTCTAATAAAAGCTCGCTGTCGTGGGGTATTCGGCCTGCAACCGATGGTGGAGCGTGAGGCAGTTGTCGGCTTCACGCCCGCCGTGAACGGCGGGATTCTCGCCTTGAAGAAAGATAGTTGGATGAGGATTGGCCGGTGAACAAAAAGGTATATAATTGGCTGCTTGGACGAACAGGTATGATAAATGGTATTACCCGTCGAAACGCAATTGTAGTCGCTTCTATGAGCTTAGCACCCCTTTCAGGGTGTACATTTATCAGAGACGATACTTATACCGTAACCATACATTTGATTAATAATACCCCCTCAGAGCAAGAATTCTACACCGAGCTAACTTACGATGATGACAAGCACCAATTTGGAAGAGTAAGGAGTATACCAGCCAGATCGGCAATAGAGATCAACACCAGTGTGCCTCAAAGAACATATATAATGAAAACTAACGTAGACGACATAGTTCCACGGCCAGAAAAAACTACAAAAGTAAAAGTCGCACAAAACGAATGTGAGGACACAATTTACTGTACTCTTGAGACTAGTGGCGGCAATTATAATCTCAGATATTCAAGACCGGAATGTTCCGGTGAATCATAACATTTCACCGAGTGATGAGTCACTTGGAGCAGGTGTGTCCCTAGGCACTGTCTAGTTTAGCACCTCCGCAGCTGGCATCTGTCCATCAAGCGCCTGATGCGGTCGCTGGTGGTTGTGTAGTGCATGGACTGTACAAGCCATTGCGGACGCTCGCCCAACCGCCCACCCACGAGTGATGGAAGCGGTCGATCCGCATCGTGAGCGTGTGAGACCACGTCTCAATCAGCTCGCTCCCATTCTCAACTTCACCAGAAGCCAACCAGGCATCCAGATCGGGGTCGATACTAATGTTCCGACGTTGCCGAACCATACCCGAGAGAAGGGCACAGCCACACAGGAATCCCCGATACACACCCATGTGGACTAGCGTCTGAAAGAAACAGACGGTCGTCGACGTTCCCTATAGTTCATCGCGTCGGGCGGCCTCAACGTAATCTGCGACTTCCTCAGGATGCTCAAGGAGAACGCGAATCGCAGCTTCGTCGAGTTCACGTCCCTCTACGTTCCGGATGTCACGGTCGGCGAGCTTGCGTTCGACCTCGAACTTCCGGAGGTCCTCCCAATCGCTCCAGACCGCAGGCCGGACGTACATCTGCTGTTGTTTGGTCTCACCGAACTCGAAGGCCGGCGTATCGAGAGCATCCTCTTCCGTCATCTCGTCCGCCTGGTCACTCCCGGTGCTCGAGACGTCCGTGCTCGTCGCCGCTGATTCGCTCATATCACTCGAGTCAGTAGCGGAGTCAGAGACGGCGGTGACGTCAGGGTCGCTGTCTTCAGTATCCTCGGTGTCGTCGGTGTCTTCTTCGGCGACGGCCTGGTCGAGATCGTCGAAGCCCCCCATTATCGAGTCACCTCACCGCGTTCGACGATTTCCGCAAGTTCCTCGTAGCAATACAGTTGATCACATTCGGTGTCGGCGTCCCGAACAGGCGTGCCGGTCAGCGTCTGGCCGATGGTCTCACGGTGTCGAATTCCAGGGAGAGGACCATCGTAGGTGCCGTTGTCGATCTGTTCCCACTCCTCGTCGGTCCGGAACGCGAAGTTTGGAAGCTTCGATCGGACGTGTTCCCGGTTATGTATAGCATCCAAGAGTTTACGATCGTTCGTTGCTTGGTCGATGCGCTTCTGGAGATCGGTCGGGACCACGCTCAGCACGCTCATGTCGTCGATTCCAGCGTCGCGGGCCTCCATGACGAGCCGGGAGACGGTGTTCGTGAGGCCGGAATCATACCCCGTCTCCGGTCGCAGCGGAATGATGAGGTTGCGGGTGGCGAACATCGCGTTGTCGTTGAGCTTCCCTCGAGAGGCGGGACAGTCGACGACGATGTAGTCGTAGTCGTCGCCGAGGAGTTCGTCGACGACAGTCTGTTTGACGCGCGTGGTGCCCATGGTGACGCTTCCGAGTGCGTCCTCGGTTTCCTCGATCTCCTCGTGAGAGGGGAAGAGGTCGAGGCCGTCGGTGACGTTCACGATGTATTCGCGGGGGTCTTCGCGTTCCTTGTAGACGCGTTTGGTGTGGTTCGTGTCTGCGGTGAAGGCGTGGTTGAACCCCATGCCGTTGGTGAGGTGGCCGTTGTCGTCGAGGTCGACGAGGAGCGCGCGGTCGTGTCTGTGCGCGAGTTCGCGTGCGAGGTTGACGGAGGTCGTGCTCTTGCCGTGGCCGCCTTTCAGTACGCCAACCGCGACTGCGCGTGGTTCTGCGTTCATGTTTGGTGACTCATCATCGCCCTGTGGGGCGGTTACACCCTGCTTAGAGCCCATTTGTTATAATCATACTGCACCTACCTCAGCTACCCCACCTTAGGCACCTCACTTACTCTAGTCACCTAAGCCACCTAAGGTGGCTGTAGCAGGTGCCTAAGTGAAGCCACCCCAGGTACACTATTTAGAACAGCCAGACCAGGGGAAGTAGCTAGAGTAGGTAAAGTAGGTAGAGCAGGTAAAGTAGCTAAAGCAGGTAAAATAGTCGCAATAGGTGGATTAGCTACGACAGGTAGCTTAGGTGCCTTAGGTAGTTTAGGCGAGTCAGTCAAAGTAGGTAGATCGGTTGGAGTAGGTGCAGTAGGTGAGAAAGGGGTAGGATTCGCCCTGGGTATGAGCAGAGGGCGTTCATTCGTTGAGTCGGGGCTACTGCGAGCCGAAATCCTGTTCAGGGCATGGGTCGCTCCAGGGGTCAGCCACTGCGGAGGTTCTCGAGAATCCGCAGATACGATTTACGCAGAGCAGGTGTGCGACTGGAGTTTGCTCGACGCTTGCAGAGCTTCAATAGGCCAGCCATCGGTAACACTCGAAAGCACGACGCTACTGAACAGCAATCGGTTCCACCAGCGAGGCCTTCGAAGGCGTGCTTGGCTTGCACTGCCCGACCTCAAGCAGTGGTGGGACGACCTCTCGGACGTGTACTCGAAGGTCCTCCAAACCGTCGTGGAACGGCTGTTCGACAACCTCAAAGGACTCTCCAAACTCAAGGAAAACGGCTACAGCGTCGGTCAACTCAACTGGAAGCCACCACGGGAGTTCCGCAGTTTCACGTACAGTCAGTCTGGCTTCAAGCTCGACAAGAAGGGCGGTCAGACTGTTCTCTCACTCTCGAAACTCGCGGACATACCGATTCGGCTCCACCGTTTCATCCCCGACGACGCCAAACTCAAGCAGGTCACGGTCAAGAAGGAACCGACGGGCGAGTGGTTCGCCACGTTCGGTGTTGAGATGGACCGCGAACCACCCGAACCGCCTGAGACTCCCGAGCGGTGCGTCGGCATCGACGTGGGAATTCTCAAGTACGCTCACGACACGGACGGTACGGCGGTCGGGTCGCTCGACCTTTCGGACGAACGGGAGCGACTGGAACGCGAACAACGGTCGCTCTCACGGAAGGAACACGGGTCGAACAACTACGAGAAGCAACGGCGACGGGTCGCGGAGTGTCACGCTGACCTCCGTCGGAAGCGCCGCGACTTCCTGCACAAGCTCTCGGCGTACTACGCGAGAGAGTACGACCTCGTCGCGGTCGAAGACCTGAATGTGAGGGGAATGATGGAATCGCCGTCGAACAGCCGCAACACGGCGTCTGCCGCGTGGCGGACGTTCTTCTCGTTGCTCGAATACAAGTGCAAGCACGAGGGGACACACTTCGTGGCGGTCAACCCGAGAGGGACAACCAAGGAGTGCGCGTCGTGTGGCGTCTCGACGGAGAAGCCGCTGTGGGTCCGTGAACACTCCTGTCCGTCGTGTGGGTTCGAAGCGGACAGGGATGCGAACGCGGCGTGGAACATCCTTTCTCGCGGCCTCGAAGATGTAGGAGTGGGACACTCCGAAGGAACGCCTGTGGAGACTGCGCTCCCTGTGGACACCTCGGTGTCTACAAAGCGCGTCATCGAATCAGGAAGCCCTACCCCCAAGGAGCGAACGGCATCAGCCGTGAGCGAGTAGGGTAGGGTAGTTCACATCAGCGGTTCGGTGTAGGACGAGTACTACCGTGGCGCGCAGAGACTCGTTCTGTAGGAGGAACTCGATTGGCTGTAGGATTGTATTGTTTCTCGTTCTGTTCGGACCCCACCCACCCCACTACTTCCAGTGTTAGCGGAGAACAGCGTAACGATAGCTCTCTATGTGAGAGCTATCTACAAGTAGTTCACAACGTCGTTCGGGTATGGTTATTGCTAACACCTAATAAACTTATTCTAGCTATACTAGAATCATCTAGCGTAGTTTGGAGGAATAACAGCACTGCGACCGGTGCTAACACTGGAAGTGATGGGGTGGGGGTTCGGTATTCACGATCACGTCGGTCGAACCGACCACAGCTTACACTGGAAGTAGTGGGGTGGGGGTTCGGTATTCACGATCACGTCGGTCGAACCGACCACAGCTTACACTGGAAGTAGTGGGGTGGGGGTTCGGTATTCACAATCACGTCGGTCGAATCGGCCACAGCTTACACTGGAAGTGGTGGGGTTACCACAGCTGTAACACTGGAAGTAGTGGGGTGGGCGTCCGACTTAGGGCTCAACGAACTCCGACAACCCGTTTCGGACACTCTGAACGGACTGGTTGAGTTGGTGTTCTTTGAACTTCCCGCCACCTTTGCCACGATTAATCTCACTCGCCTCAATGATGCCAAGCGTGTCCAGCTCCGCGAGATATTCTCTAACCGCCCGATCCGACACCGGCTCGATTCCCATCTCGCGACAGACCTCGTTGTACGGCTCGTAGAGTTCCCGAGTCGGCACGGGGGTTTCGCCCTCTTCTTCGAGTCGCATCAACGCCCACAGGACGAACTGGCCGTGCTCGCTGTAGTTGCGTATCCCTTCGACGACTTGGTCGGTTTGTAGCCGTTCGCGTGCGTCACCGACGTGCGCTTCGGTGACGATGTCGTTATCTTGTTCACGAGCAACGTCGCCGCTCTCCAGGAGGAGATCGAGGGCTTGGCGTGCGTCACCGGAGTCTTTCGCTCCGTATGCGGCACACATCGGAACGACGCCATCTTCGAGCACGCCCTCTTGGAAGGCGACGGCTTGGCGTTGTTCGAGGACCTGTCGGAGCTCGCCAGCATCGTAGGCACTGAACGAGACTTCCTTTTCACAGAGCGAGGAGCGGACCTTCGACGAGAGTTGATTCCGGAAGTCGAGATCGTTTGAGATGCCGATGACGCCGAGGCGAGTCGTTGCCAGGTCGTCGTTCGAGCGTGCACGTGAGAGTTTGTAGAGGATGCTGTCGTCTTGGATGTGGTCGACTTCGTCGAGGACGATGAGGACGGTGCCGCCGAGGGATTCGAGTTCGTCGAAGAGGAATTGGTAGACGCTGGCTTGGGGGTAGCCGGTCTTGGAGATCTGGTTGTCGGCGGGGCGGAGTTCGTTGACGAGTGCGACGGCGGTTTGGTAGGAGGAGTTGAGGCCGTCGCAGTTGATGAAGACGGTGTTGAGGTCGAGGCCGTCGACGTCGGCGGCGGCCTGTTCGAGTCTGTCGAGGAGGAATTTCGTGGCTGCTGTTTTGCCGACGCCGCTTTTGCCGTAGAGGAAGATGTTGGAGGGCGGTTCGTTTTCGATGACGGGTTGGAGGGCGGCGTGGTAGTTTTCGAGTTCCTCGTCGCGGCCGACGAGCTGGTCTGGGGTCCATTCTTCAAGGAGTGCTTCGCGGCGCTCGAAGATGGCGCCGGTGGGAGCGAACTCGAAGTCGGGCATTCGTAGCTTGTGTCTCACCCCCACCACTTAACCCTTGCTTCCAATGCTTCCAACGTTCGACTCGACTTATAAACACCCAACCCCACCATTTCCAGTGTAACACCCCCAACTACCAATAACGCACCTAGTACGGAACCACTGGAACAACCATACCGGCATGCTTCGAGGCACAGCCGCTGCACTCAACCGACGGCTGACTCACCGGATCCGTCACCGAAGAAGACGATTGGTGAGGGCTGGTGAACGTAGGGAAGTGGAACGGAGGCCAGAGGCCTGAGGGTGGGTTGAAGCGGGAGTGGAGCTGATCACCTGGCGCAATTCAGGTTAGTAGCCCATACTAACGTCCGGGCGAACACGGTGAAAGAGTCCGGCGACGGCCTCGCCCTCAAGGTCACCCAACCGCCCCGCGCCGCCACCCTCGCCGACCAACACGAAACCCCCGACGGGAGGAGTCCCACGTACAGACGTATGACCGCTTGTACTGTTCCACACGACTCCGGGCCAAGAACGACGAATTTAACGAAAGTTTCTAACAAATTAGATTTATCTCCCCGGTGATTCTCCGTCAGAACTGTGAGTTCGAACCCACAATATGTCTACAACCCGTCTGAACGGACAGTTTACGTCAATGATGGGGAATCAAAGGTGGAGCTCTACACGGATGTCTCACAGCCAGAATTCGAGACGCTTGAGTCGGTAGAAGCGTTCGCAGAGGACACGAGTTCGCTACTCGACCGACTTCTTCACACCATGCTGGGACTTCGAGAGGGCGGTGGGCGAGAAGAATTCTATCAGCAGGTTACCGACCTCCAAGCCGAGACAGTCACCCGGTTCGAGAAGTGCCGCCACTATCAAGAGGCAATCAAAGCCAGAAACTCCGAGGTACTCAACGCCCAGCTGGGCCAACTGTACAAACTCGAGAAGCTCCTGAAACGCTATCTTCGAGCGCTCTCAATCAGCCAGAGCATCGGTTTTTCCCAACGACTGCACGACCAATACAACCACACAGACGACCACCTCTACCTCTACGGATACGTCAGGAACGTCTACTCGACCATCGAATACCTCGGCAAAGTTCTTATAAACCGACTCGGTGAGCACAGTATCGGACTCGACGAAGCAGGCACCGGTTTCAGAGAGATTTATGAAACGCTTCGAGAAGAAGACCTCCTCCATGCTGTCGACGACACCCACCAAGTCCCGATACCGCCTACAGGTCGACAGATGACGATGGGTGACCTCACCCTGAATCAGGGGTCCATCGAGTACCTCAGAACCAAGCGGAACAACATCGTGCATCACTGCCCGCTGGTCGTTGACGAAGACTCAGCAGCCCATCTCCCTGACGACCTGCTTAGCACCATCGTCTTCACCAACGGGGACACGCGGAAACTCCTCGAGCTCAGCTCCCGCCTCCACTTCCAATCCATCGGCCTGTTCGTCAACTACCTCATGAGTTTTCAGAAGGAGCTCCTCGAACAGCTCGTCGAAGCCTGGTTTCACGAACAGTAACAGCGACAGCCGGGCCTAGAATCGAGCCGACGGCTGGTACGCGTTCGCGGCCTACACCAGGAGCGGTCGTGGGATGCGCGTACTCGACGTCCGAATGCGGCGGGCGTCGAAGCTACCGCCGGTGCGGTGGTCGTCGACGGGCGGCCACCGGGATAGTCGAAGGCGAAGGTCGAGGTCTCGCGGGTGATGCGGTCGTGAAGATCTCGGTAGGGTAGCCGGCGCTGGACCGTTGCGTTCCGTTCACCATAGAACGCGCGAACTATCCGTTCAGCAGGTATGCAAACCGACCGATGTCTACTGGGAATCGGGCGTTCCACAAGGGGTTTCCATGTCCATCGGGCCGACGCCAATCGCGTCGTTCTCAGTCTCGGAAAGACTCCCGATCTTGACAACAGCACCGAGACATCCCGGGTCTTCGTGATCGTCACCGTAGTAGGCGTCGTAGTCTTCTCGTGTGAATGTATACTCGTATTTTCCACTTTCTCTGTTGTCGGACGTGTCGTAATGAATCGCAGTCACTGTATATGCACCTTTTTTGTCCGACCACACCGGCGGGATGAGCGTTGCCGGCGTCCCGGTTTCAGCGTCAATCCCGGGCAGTGTGATTTTTCGATCGAGGAGCACCTCTTCGTCGCGTTGTACCATGAGACGAATCCCGTTCGCCACGAACGACGAGTTGATAACCTCGATTCTCCCAAGGACGATTCCCTCGGAACCCAGAACGGACGAACAGCCAGCAAACGAAACAGTACCAGCGGCTGCCAACGTTGAGAGAGCCTGCCGACGGTTCATTCAATACAAAATTTCGATGTTAGATGCATGTAATCCTTTGTACTCGCAGGACGTCTGTTCCCTGTACTGACCGTTCAGTTTATTGCCGTATCTACCGATTCGAGGGTATCGAAATCCGTGAAACGGTCTTTCTTGAACTCGACTCCATCGGTGAGGGCTTCGAGACCGGGTCGCGCTCGCGGCAGTCTGGGGTGACGGTGACGTCGTCGACGCCGCGGAGTTTCTGCGAGGCGAGGTTGGCTAGGTCGCGTCGCTCCTCGACGGTGAGGTCGTCGCGCTCGAGGACGGTGCGGACGAACGCGACGGAGCCGGTCGTGTCCTCGCAGGCGTACGCGACGGCGTCAGACCGGTTGCAGTCGTCGTAGTCGACAGCGGTCTGGATGGCGTCGTATCGCCATTCGTTGCCGTCGTCGGTGCGGATACGGACGCTGCCGGGGACGTCTCGGCGTGCCATGCTCGTGAACACGAGCTCGGATTCCTAGTTTGCTGCGGTGAGCGAACCGGGGTCAACGTATCGCTCATCTCGACAAGTCGTAACATCAATTTGGATGGCGGATCAATGACCAGTCAACGATGGATGAGGAGTCCGCTCAAGTCTTCCTACCATCACGTGAGCGATGTTTTGAACGTCTCCGTCTCGCCCGCTTCGGCGAGACGGTGACGTGTGTCCATTGCGAGAGCGACAACGTTGTGAAGCGAGGGACGACCGGTAAAGACGCCCAACAGCACTGGTGCAAGGAGTGTGAGACGTATTTCAACGACCTCACGAACACGATTTTCGGTCAGCATCGCTTCGAACTCGAAGAGATGTTCTACATCATCAAGGAGATGCGATCTGAGCCGACCGCTCAGATCGCTCGTGACCTTGGCCGAGACTACGAAGCTGTTCTCAACTTTGTCCACAAAGTCCAAGACGTGAGTGGGGAGATCGATGAATTTGAACTGTACGAGGTCTGTGAAGCTGACGAAGTCTACGTGACAGCCGGCGAGAAGGGGATCGAAGACGAAGATGAGAGTCCGCGCGAGCGCGGACTCAAAAAAAGGGACGAGGACGATTCGAATCAGACAAACCGCCAGTGCTGACACTCGTCCGTCGCTCCGACGGACGAGTTCGGTTTCTCGTCTGCAAGAATCTCCAAGGTACCGACGAAGACATCGCTGAGTATGGCGACGGCAGCGTCATCCTCTGTACTGACGATTACTCGATTTACGATGGTATCGAGAACAAGGAGGGGGTGGACGGCCATCTGGCCGTCACCCACTCCGACACCTATGTCATCGGCGATGCCCACACAAACACCTGCGAGAACCGCCACAGTTTCCTTCGCCAGTGGCTGGCGAAGTTCAGGGGTGTCTCGAAGCATCATCTTCAGAAGTATCTCAACTTCCTTGCACTGAAGCTCAACTCACCCGAAGATTGGTTCGAGAAACTCCTATGTTACAATGTATCGGGATGAGCGTTCGAGGAATTCGATGAATTCGGCCTTGGAGTCTGGTGCGACGACGATATCCAGATCAGTGGAGAAGCGGGCGTTGAACGCCGATACAGCGTAGCCCCCGACAAGGACGTACTCGTGTCCCTCCTGAGTGAGGTCCTCGAGCAGTTCGATGAGTGCGTCACTTCGGTTGTTGAAGCTCATGGCTGTGCCCGTTCGGTTTCTCGATACGTAACGCCGAGGTCGAGGTCCTCGTACATCCGGTCGAGCATAGCCAGTGCCGACTGGAACTGGGCGTAGTTCTCGCGCATATACTCGATCGTCTCTACTCTCGGGATCACCGGGTACCCTTCGACGTGCTCGATGTCGAGTGACGGGCGTGGCTCGAGGACGATCTGCAGCGGTCCCTCCAGCTCGTCTCGGGGCTGTCGCTCGAATGCGGTGGGAAGGTCGAAGGATTCAAAGAAGGTCCCCCAGGCGTCGACGTCTCGCTCACGGACGGCCAGGAACAGCGGATAGTCATCCGGATTCCGCCCAACTTGGTAGCCGCCCTGGGTCCACACGTAGACGGCGTCGATCCGTGTAAATGCGAACGGCCAGTCACCGAACTGTGGGATGACGTAGGCCTCCTCGATGGATGGTGGACTGACGCCGGCGCTGGCAGCAACGAGCTCTCGTGCTACGTCTCTCACGTGGTCATCGACGACTGAGAGGCCGTCGTCATAGGTGACGTAGCCTGCGTCTTCGAGTCGGTTAACGGCCTGTCTCACCGTCTCGTACGGCGTGTGGAGGTGCTGGGCGACACGACGGATGGAGTCACCACTCTCGATCGCGAGGATGACCTGCGCCGCGGTGTCATCGAGTACCTCGTACATCTGGTGGTTACCAATAATCCGGTAACAGTTAAAAGTCTTACTCGAATGGCCATGAAGCCACTATCTCTCCATACTCTCGAAGGTAGTCCTGATTCCCGCTGAAAACACGTGGAACGATTATAACGAATTCAACGAACAAAACGAACAGAACGAGAAAAACGAATGAATTGAACGCATTCTGAGAAACGAACTGGCGCCCTCTACTCGATGAACAAAACGAAGAAAACGAACGGAACGAACAGAACGAATGAGTTGATGGCAACGAGTGCGTTTGCTTCAACGAGTGTAACGAACAGTTGGTTTTAACACTGTAGTAATCCTCTCACCGAGTGAAACACCCTCACCGAACGCACCGAACTAAACGACCATAACGAACGTAACGAACACAACGAGAAAAACGAAGCTAATGACCGACACCAATACCGCACGAATCACGGTGGCGAATCAGAAGGGAGGCGCGGGGAAGACGACCGACGTCATTCATACAGGCGGCGCACTCTCTGCCAGAGGCCACGACGTCCTCCTGGTCGATATCGACTACCACGGAGGACTCACCTGCTCGCTTGGCTACAACGACCTGTACTACGATACCGACCGCACAACGCTGTTCGACGTCCTCGACTTCGATCAGATGGAGTCGGTGAACGACATCATCGTCGAGCACGAGGAATTCGACATCCTCCCCGCCAGCGAGAAACTCGCGAACAACAAGAATATCCAGACGCTGCTTGAGGCGCCGAAGAGTCGCGAGCGGTTGGAGATGACTCTCGATGAGCTCGACAAGGACTACGACTACATCATCGTCGACACGCCGCCATCCCTGAACGTCCTCACCGACAACGCCCTGGTCGCGACCGGCAACGTCGTCATCCCCGTCATTCCCGAGAAGCTCAACGCCAACAGCCTCCAGATTTTCGCAAAGCAGCTGAGTTCCCTCGAACAGGCGTACGGAGACATCAATCGGCTCGCAATTGTCTGTAACCGCGTCGAGCAGAACGCTGAACACCGCGATACCATCGAGGAGATCAAGTCGGCGTACTCCCTCCCGGTGTTCGAGATCCCGAAGCGGACCGACCTCTCTCAGTCGATTGGCGAGGGGGTGTCCGTCTTTGGCTTCGGCAAGGAGAACCAGCGCGTCGAGGATGCACGCGACCTGTTCAACGAGATTGCCGACCTGTTCGACGAGACGTTTGACAAGACTGCCCCTGAGGAGGTGGAAGCATGAGCGACGGCTGGGGTGATGCTTCCGGCATCGAGGGCAACTACGAAGAGGAGGACGACGAGGCTGATTCCAGCGAAACGAGTGAGGTGAGTGAAACGGTGGAAACCAGTTCATCGACCGAAACGACCGAATCGACTTCAACGAGTGAAACGAATGGAACGAGCAAAACGAAGACGAACATCAAGGACGAGTGGAATGGGCGGACGATTTACATTCCCGACGATGTCCTCGACGAGATGGAGGACACCTACCTCGAGTCCCAACTGAAGCTCCGCAAGGCGGGGCAGGACGAGTTCAAGAAGAACCGCCACTTCTACCCGCTACTCGTCCAGTTCGGTGTTGAGGCGCTCTCTGAGGCGGATGCTGAGGAAATTCAGGCTCGGCTTTCGGAACTCGGCGAGGAATGACCTCGCGCAGAGCGAGGCCCGGCAGAAGATGAGATCAGCCTTCTCAATGCATACGGTTCTCGGACTGGTTTGTGGCTATGGACAAGGTGCTTATTCGACATTTTCGTTGATTTTACTTCTAACCACAGACAAGCCGGGAGGGCCACCCATTCCAAGGCGACCAGTACATCGCGCTGACGTTGATAGTAAAGTCGTAAACGTGCTGATACTGGTCTAACCGCCGAAATGTTCGCTACTCACTCCACGTGAGCTGGCCAACGGTTGGAAACTCAGCCTTCGCTGTTTGGGGTGGGTTGTAGTATCGGGACTTGATATCGTAGTATCCGAATTCCGGAGGGATACGAGCGCACGCCTTTGCCAGATTTTCGTCCGCTGTGTGAGTGATCACACGGATTCGAGCATTCGCATCGAACAATCGAACTGCCAACGCGACCACCGCCGCGTCCTGCCAGTTGTTCGTCTCTGGATACTTGCTCTGCTGGTTGAGAAACTCATCTGCAACGAACCGTGCTTTCTCCACCGGTCCAGCGCTACTATCGAATCCCTCTGTACGATCACTTGGTAGCGGTGGGGCTACCCGAAGCCATCCTTCTTCGATAGCCGTATCGAGGTACGGATTCGTCGGGGAGGCGGAACCCCCGGTATCCGCCAGCTCGTGGTAGACCGCTGCTGGCACCCAAACTTCAGTTCCAGCTTCCTCTACGGCACTCTTGAGCGATTGTAGGTGTGGACTGGGGTGCTTCCCCAAGTTCCGAAACATCACCGTGTCCGCAATGTTCGCAGTATACATCCTCGCTCGGTTCACTTATCGGCGTATTCCTCGAGGAGATCGCCCCCCTCCGCATCGAACTCATCCGGTGTGTACGTCGTCGGGGTCGAATCGTCATCACCGAGGTCGAGAACCGAATAGAGCGCTTCGACGAGATCATACGTAGTTCCAGGAGAGAGATCTGTGAGGCTCGCGATTTGCCGGATTGTGACCTCGCCCTCACTGTGTGCGTTCACGAGATCGTATGCGAGCGCGAACGTGACGATGCCGTAGTCTTCGAGGACTCGTTCGATCGCTGGGTACTCGTTTTTCTGGGCGATTACCTCGATGATTTTGGGAGTGATCGAGACTTCCGTCTCACGGACCGTCAACGTTAGCTCGAACTCCTGAGCGGTGTATACGGCAGTCCCGGTCTCGTCGCCAACCTTGCTGATCAGGCCCGCCTGCTCCAGTTTATGCAAGTAGTCGTACACCGTCTTTTTGGAGACGGTCGTTGTTTCGACGAGTTCGGGACCTGTTGCAGTCTCTGCCTGTCTAATCGATGTATAGAGGTCCGCGAGGGACGGGTTCTCAAGTAATTCTGCGAACGTCGGAATTCCAGTGATGGTTCCTGGAGTGTCCCCCGCGTTTCGCACGTGTTCTGTATCGTAACTCATCTTGTGTAGAGTTACGAAACTGGAAACCATAAATGTTTGCCACGGAACCGGGTCACTGTAGTGTTTACAAACGGGCCCGACCGCAGAGGATAGCTTTGTTACGTGCCTTAATTACACACTACTCTCGCCCACAACGCCCATTAAGTAGAGACGCGAACTTATCACTGGTATCTCTGTCAATTTACGTCGTATAGCAGCGCAATGCTGAATACAGACACATAGCGACCCCTGAATATTATCATTTCAAGAATAGTTAGGATGGGGGAGAGTCGATACAACAGTATTGTTTTCCCATCTCTTGTACAAACCCGACTAATGACGGCGCAGGACTCCACGCAGACTGAAGACCGAAAAGACGACCACCTTCAAATCGTCCAAGAGCGGGACGTCGAAACGACAGGCACGGGCTTCGACGACGTCCACCTCGTCCACAACGCGCTTCCGGAACTCGATTACGACGCGATCGACCCCTCCATCGACTTCCTGGGTCACGACCTCTCTGCCCCAATCTTCATCGAGAGCATGACTGGCGGGCACCACAACACGACGGAGATCAATCGGGCGCTGGCCCGGGCCGCCAGCGAAACCGGTATCGCCATGGGTCTCGGTAGCCAGCGAGCAGGCCTCGAACTCGACGACGAACGCGTCCTCGAATCGTACACCGTCGTCCGCGATGCCGCACCCGATGCGTTCATCTACGGGAACCTCGGCGCTGCACAGCTCCGAGAGTACGACATCGAAATGGTCGAGCAGGCAGTCGAGATGATCGACGCCGACGCGCTCGCGGTCCACCTGAACTTCCTCCAGGAAGCCACCCAACCAGAAGGCGACGTCGATGGCCGGAACTGTGTAGCTGCGATCGAACGAGTGTCCGAGGCACTCTCGGTGCCGATTATCGTCAAGGAAACGGGCAACGGCATCTCCGGGGAGACTGCCCGAGAGCTAACTGCGGCAGGCGTTGACGCTCTCGACGTCGCTGGCAAAGGCGGAACGACGTGGTCCGGGATCGAAGCCTATCGCGCAGCAGCCGCGAACGCGCCGCGACAGAAACAAATCGGCACCCTGTTCCGAGAATGGGGCATTCCAACCGCTGCAAGCACGATCGAGTGTGTTGCCGAACACGACTGCGTCATTGCGAGTGGTGGTGTCCGAACGGGATTGGACGTGGCAAAAGCGATTGCCCTGGGTGCCCGCGCCGGCGGGTTGGCGAAACCATTCCTGAAACCAGCTACAGACGGGCCAGACGCTGTCATCGAACGCGTCGGGGACCTGATCGCCGAGCTGCGAACAGCGATGTTCGTCACCGGCTCGGGGTCGATCGACGAGCTCCAGCAGGTGGAGTACGTGTTGCACGGAAAGACGCGCGAGTACGTGGAACAACGAACCAGTAGCGAGTAGTCCCGGATTCCCCAGTCTCAGCAGGACGGATAGAACAACAGCGGGAAAGAGAGAGCCGACTCCGATATCTGTCCAACCTGTACTTACCGAACTACGCACCACAACGAGGCGGGTTCTCACCAGCGAATTCGTCGTGAAATAACCGTTCAGTAGGTGTGCGAATGTACCGGGTATACGGAAGCAAGAACACCAGAATTTGGTTGTCAGGAACGAAGGTAGTCCCCGAGGAAATTTGAGAGATTGTACACAGTGTAAAGACCGTACCCGATTACGAGGACGGCGACAACAAGGAGAAGTGCCCAGCTCAGGTCCATGTGTCACAGAAGAATTTCTTGTAGAATAAGATTTGTCCCCTGTGACACAACGAATTTTCACTAACCGATATACTGTTCCTCTACATCTAACGATTAGCTGCATTACCCCTGCTCGCGATTGAGGAATCCAGCAGAGCCACAGAACTCTCTATACTGGTCGGTTGGACGAACTCTTGAGCGTCTCCGGGCTATTCTTCTGTAGTGGTCGCGACTCGCGAGTCTCGGCGCAGCGTCTTTCGACGAATCGCACACCAACATATCGAGTGGCCCGCATATGACTCGACACCGCTGTACGATCGCTCCTCACTCGGTGGGTTAGAATCGGACGTTCGAGTCGTCTCGAGTGTCTGGTTCACGCACCCAAATCATAACTCACTCGAACAGTGCGTCTGCGAACTTCCGCTGGCCTACTTCCGCTTCGAGGCCCACGACTGCTACGGAAGGTCAACACGCTACGAGATGGACACCCTCTTTCGCATGTTCTTGCTGAAAGAACTCCACGGATGGCAGCACGAAACATCTCTCGTCGAGTACCTCGATAGCCACCCCGAACTTTGTGAACGCCTCGAGTTGGAGACGGTGCCCGATCAATCGACATTGTGGCGCGGCTGGAACGAGCGCTTCACGCGCGATTTCCGTGAGACGATCCAGGAAGCGGCTCGAACAATCCTGATCAAAGCGCAGAACGCGGGTGTCGCTGTACCACGCGACCCAGAACGAAACCTCCCGGATCAAGGCGACGACGCAGACGAATCTGTCCCAAACGATCAGGCCATCCTCGACAAGGCTGAGAGGGTCACCGACCACATCAGTCGCGTCGTATACCCCGCGTTCTCGCTCGATCGTGGTGAGGGCTGTGAGATTCCTGAGAACGCCTACTGGGGCTTACAGACCTATCTGGGCCTGCGTGAGAACCTAGCGGCTAACGAGGGCGCTCGCAGTTTCATCCACGAGTCGACGCGTGATCGAACGCCACTCGGGCACGGTCATCGCGACCAGATTCGTGACCTCCCCATCAATCAGATTCGCGAGATGTACCGACAGGCACTCCGTCAGCTCATCAACGAGCTCGCGGGGACAGAGGAGTTCTTTCGAGCTGGAATCGTCGCGATCGACATCACCGAGGACGACCCCTTTACCGGCGACCGTACCGGCCACGAGGACGAGATAATCGGAACGAAGGAGAAGAATGACGAATACGCCTACCAGTGGGCGACAGTCCAGCTGGTCGGCAACGCTGTTCCACTCGTGCTTGATGCCCGCCCAGTTCGACGAGGCGAGTCACGCAAGGAGATCGTCAAGGACCTGCTCGACTCCGCTGAGGACCTCGTTCACGTCGATAACGTGCTGATGGATCGGGAGTTCGACAGCCAGCACATTCTAGAGATGATCAGCCAGCGTGGACTGTCCTACGTCGTGCCGAAACGGATGCAAACGAGTGAGAAAGCTCAGGCCAAACGACTCCTCCAACGCGATCAAGACCGGTACGAGACCGACCGCAAGCTCCATCTTGGCAAGAACGAGTGGCACGAGACGACGCTGATCTATCGCCGGAAAGAAGACTCTGAGCACGACGACCATCGACAGTACTCGGTGTTCATGTCCAACCGGGGTGGTGGTTTTCTCAGTGAGTACGGCTACCGGTGGGAGATTGAGAGTGGCTATCGGTCGATCAAGCGATTCATGGCTGCGACGACGTCGACGGATTTCGGGCTCCGATTCTTCTACTTCGCGTTTGCGTGTCTGTTGTACTCGATTTGGCGAGCAGTCGATTTACTTGTCCAAGTCGAGTTGACTGGTGAGTACGAACACGCGCCGATTGTGACGGCCGACAATACGCTCACGCTGCTGAAGAAGGAGACTGGAATCGGATAAGGAGGTACTCTGTCGGGGCCAGTGCGGATTTCTGAGTGGCAACGCTGTCAGGAATTTCGAAAATCCACCGATTTAGTTGGGAGTGCGATAGGAAGAGACGATTGAGAGGAGATTCGAAGCCGAACTAGTCACTGTTTCGTCCGAGACTGCGCATCACAGCCTCGCTCATCCGTCTTTAGTTAAGCCTCACACCTCGGTTGTGTAGCGGTAGCGAGCGTCTCTTGTAAGATTGGTCGTCGCTTGTGGATCTTTTGAGCGTCTTCGATCAGCCGGTCGAGCAGCGGCGGTGGTGAGTAGCCAAGGAACTCACCGAGTTCGTGGAGAATGAGCTGGGCGTGCGACCGAAAGGTCGCCGCCCAGCGCTCTGTCGGAAACACAAGCTCATCATCCGCCTGCTCAGTGACTAGATCCAACAGATCGCGGCTTACAAGCAGCGACAGCAGTGCTGCGTACAATAAGATCATCACCACGTGTTCGTCACTCGTGTCGAACTCGTCCAATTCGTACTGTGTCTTCAGCTCCCGGAACAGCAACTCAACTTCCCACCGACAGCGGTAGATCTCCGCTAAATCCGCCGGAAAGAACTCCTTCCTCGCTAAATTCGTCATGTACAGGTGGTAGTCGTCGGCGTCCTCGTCGCGGACGCCGACGACGCGAAATCGCTTCGTATCCAGCGACTGTGTCCCATTATACGGCCCCCGTTTGAACTCGACTTCGACCTCTACATCAATGTATTTCCGGTCAAGATCATCGAGAACAGCTCGGAGCTGCTCGCCCTCTAAGGGAATGGCGCGGCCGCGCCATTCCCGTAACTCCCCCGTAATGAGCGGATTTGCGTTCTGCTTCAGCCGACTCACGAAGTAGCCGTCGTTTTCGTCGATCAGCGCAAACCGGCGGTATTTGAAGTAGGCGAGATCGAACAGCACAAGGCGATTCTCAAGCCACGGCCCCGTGTTGAACAAGGTGCTGTCGTGCGTTTTCTCGTTAGCAGTATCGAGCCGTTCAATCGTCTGCTCTGTGGCATTGTGGAGCAGGTGGAGCTTCGCTCCAGCCTGCTCCTCGTGGCGGGCTTCAAACTGATCTGAGAGAAACTCGTGTAACCGCAACACCGTTCCATCAGCGATCATCACGTCTCTAAATCGGTCGATATCAGCGTCAAAAGCGTTAGGAACAGCGACCTCGTCGAGGCCCCGCTCGACGAGGTCGCGGAGGTACTCCGCAAGCGTCGGTGTCAACCGCTGATAGAATCCACCAGGAGAGATCGTCTCATCGGCAGTAGAGTTGTAACAGCGTCTAAACCCGGCGAGTGTTCGGCTTTCGCCTGCGGCGAAGCCGAACACGAACGCCCAAACGAAGGCAGGGATCTGGAGCTTACGGTCACGTTCGACCACGCCGAGTTCCTCGGCGTGCTCTTCGAGGAACTCAGAGGGAAACAGTGTAGTGAGCCGACGCATAATCCGAGATGAGGAGTCCTTGTCGTGCACAGACTGGACTTCCTCATTCCTTCCGAAAGATGCCTCGATAAGCCGCCGCTATCACGCGTTTTCTCGCTTAACTAAAGACGGATGGTTTAGGACCTTACGGACCACGACATCGGAATCGCGAGGGTCGAAGTTCTCCGAGACCTTCGCTAGCTCAGGACTCCGCCGGAGAGCTTCGCACACTACTTGCCCAACCTGTAAACCGCCAAATCAACTATGGACAGTCTTGCTCGATATTATTGAGTTCATTTAGTGCCTCCAGACGTTGTTTGGCCTGGCGTTGCTTCTTTTCTCGCTGGGGCTCTTCCATACGGGCATATCGGAAGGCCTCTGCCACCACGTTTTGATCCAGCCCATAGAAATCGTCTATATATAATTGAATCAATGAATCAGCTAAGTACTTGGCCACGCGTTCATGGATTTCCCAGATGTCCCCCCAGTTTGCTTCGTGGACCCATTTGTTCCGTGTGTCATAGAGCTGCTCAGTGATGGTTTTGAAAAATATTTCGTGGGCCTCACTGGCACTGACACTATATGCCCACATCGCCCGGTCAACGATTTCGCTTTTTTCACCGTGCCCAGCTAATGTGAGTTCTTCAATACACCGCCAAAATCCGAAAAATGCATTCTGACGTTCTGTCTCGAGCATTGCTCGCTGATACTCTAAAAGAGCATCTTGGAATATCCCTGCAAGTCCATCAGCGCCATAATTGAAGGACGGGATCTCCTCAAACCGCTCCGGCAGATCTCCATTAGTCCAATCCAAGTCCACAGTGCGAGGTGAACTCCTATTGGTGATGGCGACCTCTAATGGATGGTCAGTGCCAGCTGTAAGGACAGCCATCGGTTCTTGTATCCATGACCACCGTGGGTTCCCTGGCGAGGACTGGTCCCGCTCGCTCAATCGCTGAATTTCCCAACAATAGAGTGTATGATTGATCTTCGCACACAACAGATTCAGAGCAGTATTGAGCTTATTCGCTGCATAGCTACGTCCTTTCGACTGAATAGTCGTCGTCCAATAGCTATAATCTGTATCCTCACACAGCGACTCCACCGTCCCAGTTCCGAATGTGTCGGGATACCTTCTAAATTCTGAAAGCTGCTCAGACCATTCAGACTCAGAGATTGGCTGGAAGGTAATATCGAAAATCTCAATTTCTGGCGGAGAGCCAGCCCATTGTATATTCAACGGGAAATAGAAGATAGTTTCCAGTTGCTCACCCTGCCCGATTTCAGCAATGACCTGATTGACTTTTGCCTCGTACGTCGATACCAGTCCATCTTCTTCAATCGATTCCTCAACGGGATAGTGATATTCGTCCCAGTCTACCTCAGCGTCCGATTCGAATGCCAGGTCTTGGATGATGCCCATCACATCTGACATTATATCAGATGGAGCAATTCCCAAGTCATAGAGCGGGAAAGTCTCCTGTGCTAGTTTCTCGAACGCATAATTTGAACGATGGCGAGCCCACGGTGACGACGAGCGTTCGCTTGCTTCAAACGCATCAGGTGTCGAATTACGGCTGATATCGTGTTGCCAGTCAATTGCCCATTCTAGCAGCTGGTGAATTTCTTCCGACTCTAATGACATTGCCCCACTATTAGTACAGGACTATGAATAATCGCCGGGACAGAACTAACCCAGTAGGCTGTTCGAACCGGTCACAGCTGTTTGTTTTTCTTCCCCCGGGAGGGGTGCGGGGAGATCCAGTCGCGATCGCCCCGTGAGGTGATTGCTCGATGGGACACCGCGCACTCGTTGCGTACGAACGCACAGACGGACAGTACACGCTCCACTACAGCCATTGGGGCGCAGCGAACCTCAAGCTCAAGCACCGAATTTCGGCTGAGTCGCCGTTCGGTGGCGACGACACCGACTCCAAGTGGGCGAAACAGCTCCTCGCAGAGCTTGCCGATGGCCTTGAGGCAGATGCGGTCGACGGCTACCTCGCTGGCGAGGATCGACCGTCGACGGTCGTCGAGCCGAAGCCCCGCGCCACCGGGCTCACCCTCGACGAGATCGTCGCGGACCATCTCGACTACCTCCATCACGAGGCGTTCTTCGTGGTGTCGACGACGTTCGAGGTGACCGCCTATCGGACGCTGTGGTTCGGGCTCCAGTACGACTCGGAGACGGTTGAACAGGGAGAGACGGTCGGGAACGGCGCGCTCGCGACGGTGCGCTGGTACGACGGCGAGCCGGTCGGCGACGGCCACCTCCAGGGACAGTTCGCGGCCCTCAAAGACGTCGTCGGCGATATGCTGGACAAGGGCGTCTTCACGCCGTCGACGGCGAGACAGTACCTGAAACGGAAGCTGGCCGAGCGAGTCGGAGACCGACAGGAGCTGCTCATTCCGACCGGAGAGTCACCCTTCGAGACAGCGAGTCTCGGCAAGTCGTAACACCAATCCCTTAGTGGATATCGGGGGACGTCTAAGTATGTCAAATCAGTCTGAAGATGACGTTCGTGTTTGGCTTGTCGAACGGACGTACTCCGATGACGAGCAGAATCTGATCATCCTCACCTACGCAACGCCCGATGGAGAACAGTACTATCGGAAGGAACGCGCACTCACGTCCTTCACCGACGTCCGAGATACGACAGCAGCAGTCGATGCTGAACCCGGCAATCTTGGCATGGTCGATGACCCCGACCTCCAGGAGCAATACGCGGCCGAAGCACAGCGAATGCAGGAAGTTCACGACCCTGACGACGTAATCTGAGATCTACTGGTCGACAACGCTGCAGGCCATGGGTTATGTCGTAGCAGGCCTTAGACGGGGTATGCGCGAACTCGTCTTCGCTCTCGAATACGAGCCCGGCTGCAACAGGGTGGCGGACGCCCTCGCCGACCACCCCGACGCTCGCGTTCGCTCGCTCTCGCTGCACGCCACTGCCGAGCGTCTCTGGCGGGTCGACCATGCCACCGGTACGCCTGAGGCGCTCAACGCCATCGAGGACGCCTTTCTCAACGGCGACTACTACGCTGACTGTCTCGCCACCGAGGACTGCAACGCCACACAGACCACCCGCGTCCTCGACCGCACGGACGACGCGCTCATCCTCTACTCAGATTGGGAGCGCACTCCGACCTGCGCCTCAGTCCCCCACATCGCTCGCGACCACCTCGGCGACGGCGTGCTGTTCGAGACTCGTCACGAGGGCCGCCACTACACGTGGCGACTCATCCACTCCGGCGATGGCGACGTGGCGGCGTTCTTCGACGCTCTCAAAGTCGCCGTCGGGGAGTGCGCCCAGATGGAGATGCTCCGCACAGCGGACACAACATCAGCTAGGGGAAGCGACGGAACACCAAGTGGATTGCCTCCAGCCCAAGAGGCTGCTCTCCAGGCCGCCGTCGAACACGGCTACTACGAATCACCCCGCGAGGTCGATGTTGGAGAACTCGCAGAGCATCTCGACGTGCCACGGTCAACACTCACCTACCGACTCCGTCGGGCGGAAGAACATTTGGCGAAGCAACATGTCGCCGGCGAGCGGGTAGCGGAAGAACGGCTGGCATCCCACTGAGGGCCGTAGTTGGAATATTCCAACAAAGACATATCGAACTCCCGCTCCTACCGTGACGTGATGACAGAGAATCCGGACGCAGCAGGAGGAACGAGCGGCGGCGGACAGCGACGTGAGCTGACCGCCCGCCTCGCCGTTCCCGAGATGGACTGTCCCTCTTGCGCCCAAAAGGTGAACAAGAGCCTCCAGCGTGTCGACGGCATTACTGACGTCACGCTCCAGCCGACCACCGGCACGGCCAACGTCACGTACGACCCTGATCGAACTAGCGAAGCCGACGTAATCAAGGCGATTGAAGGCGCCGGCTACGAGGTCGTCGGGGGCTCGGACGCCGAGGGCGATGATGAGGACAACCAAGCGACCGATGGCGTCGACATCGCGCCACCATCGGAGGTCTGGACGAGTCCTCGCGCGAAGAAGACGTGGCTCGGCGCGGCGTTCGTCACGCTCGGTCTCATCTTTGAGTTCCTCCTCACCGGACAGAACGCCACGGTGGCGAGCGTCCTCGAGTACCCGCTCCACATCGCAGATGTCCTGTTCCTCGGCGCCGTCGCGGCCAGTGGCATCCCGGTCGTCCGTAGCGGGTACTACTCCGCGAAGAACCGAAGCCTCGACATCGACCTGCTGATGGGGACGGCGATCATCGCGGCGACCGGTATCGGCTACTTCGTCGAGGCGGCGACGCTGGCCGTCCTGTTCAGCATCGCCGAGCTGCTCGAGGACTACGCGATGGACAGGGCACGGGACTCCCTGCGCGAGCTGATGGAACTCTCGCCCGACGAGGCGACCGTCCTTCGCGACGGTGAGGAAGTGACCGTTCCCGCCGAGGAGGTCGACGTTGGCGAGACCGTCGTCGTCCGCCCCGGCGACAAGATTCCGCTCGACGGAACGGTTATCGAAGGCGGGAGTGCAGTCGACCAGTCGCCGATCACGGGCGAGAGCGTCCCCGTCGACAAGCAGACGGGCGATGAGGTCTACGCCGGCGCGATCAACGAAGAGGGGTACCTCGAGGTAGAGGTCACCTCAACCGCTGGCGATTCGACGCTCTCGCGCATCATCGAGATGGTCCAGGGCGCACAGGCGAAGAAGACCGAGTCTGAGCAGTTCGTCGACCGCTTCTCCGGCTACTACACACCCCTCGTCGTCGTGCTGGCAATCCTGACCGCCGCAATCCCGCCGCTGGTCATCGCCGACCCCATCTCGGTCGACCTGGCCGGGTACGGGTTCACCTTCGCGAGCGACTGGCAGACGTGGTTCATCCGGGGGCTCACCCTGCTGGTGATCGCCTGTCCCTGTGCGTTCGTCATCTCGACGCCCGTCTCGGTGGTGTCGGGAATTACGAGCGCCGCGAAGAACGGCGTCCTGATCAAGGGCGGCAACTACCTCGAGGCGATGGGCGAAGTCGATGCCGTCGCGCTCGACAAGACGGGGACGCTCACGAAGGGCGAACTCGCCGTCACCGATGTCGTCCCGGTCGGTGACACCACGGAGGACGATCTGCTCCGTCGCGCCGCCGGACTGGAGCGTCGCAGTGAGCACCCCATCGCTGCGGCCATTCTCGCCCGTGCTGAGGAGACGGGCGTGGGTAATCTGCCCGATGCGACGAGTTTCGAGAGCCTCACGGGGAAGGGCATCCGGGGCGAGATCGACGGCAAGACGTACTATGCGGGCAAGCCCGCGCTCTTCGAGGAGCTGGGCTTCGACCTCGCTCGAGCACGCCGCGAGACGGACGGCGGCGTCGTAGCGGAAGAGTCGTCAGAGTCCGACGACGGGGCGTTTGCCGAGAATGCACTCTCCGCGCTGGAGCGGGAGGGCAAGACGGTCGTCATCGTCGGGACGGAGTCGGAACTGCTGGGTGCGATCGCCATCGCCGACGAGGTTCGCCCGGCCTCGAAGCGGGCTGTCGAACGCCTGCACGAGCTGGGCGTCGAGCGCGTGGTGATGCTGACCGGCGACAACGAGGGCACCGCCCGCGCCATCGCCGAGCAGGTCGGTGTCGATGAGTATCGCGCCGAACTCCTGCCCGACGAGAAGGTCGACGCAGTCGAAGAGTTACAGGCGGAGTACGGGGAGGTTGCGATGGTCGGCGACGGCATCAATGACGCCCCCGCGCTCGCCACTGCGGAGGTCGGCATCGCGATGGGCGCGGCGGGCACCGACACCGCCCTCGAAACGGCTGATATTGCGTTGATGGGCGACGACATCGGGAAACTCCCGTACCTGTACGATCTGTCGCATACGGCCAACGGTGTGATCCGGCAAAACATCTGGGCCAGCCTCGGCGTGAAGCTCCTACTCGCGCTAGGCGTGCCGCTGGGCCTGGTCAGCGTTGCGCTGGCAGTCGTTGTCGGAGATATGGGGATGAGCCTCGGCGTCACCGGGAACGCGATGCGGTTGTCCCGGATTGAGCCCGATCGAATCATCGACGCCTGATTCTGCGGCGGGAAGTGCGGGCAGGACGCTCTTTTTTCGGGACTTACCTCCGCTACATCGAGACAAGTTGTGGTTTGTCTGGGGCAGAAAGGACTGAGCCCCACCGTGGGCTCGTGATTTGATGCCCGAGAATCCAGACGACGATCCATTCCACGATTGCGAGTTAGGTCCTGACGCAGTCCTCGGGACGCGCACCTTCCACGATGTCCTGTTCACCGACGACACGGAGACGCCGATGAACGTGGTAACCGGTGAGACGCCCGCCCATTCGCAGGCGACCGTCAAGGAGGCAAAGGAGTTCGCTGCGAGTGTTGACACCGACACGCCACAGATCGCACTTCCGGCGTCAGTCGAAACGCAAATCGAGACGCAGAGTAAGCCCTACACGTCGGCTGCGTTCTTCCACTTCAAGGCGACAGGCTCGCTCGAACGCCACCGCGCCTACCACGCCGCCTACGAGGCGGACGCGTTCGCGGTCGACTTCGAGGCCGACTACGCGTCGGGCGATCTAACCATCACAGTCGACCGAGCGAACGAGTCCTAAAAATCGACCGCTAGATCAGGTTTTTCGAGCGCCGGCGATGGGTGCCGGCGCAGCTGGAGCGAGCGAGCAATCACTCCCGGTGCGTCGGCGTTTCGAGGTGTTCGAGATGCACATGGTAATTTACGCTCTGGTAGAAGAATCGACCCACGACGACGCACTGGCCACCGGAAATTCGGTGTTCGACCGCCTGGTCGGCGCGGACCCACACGCCAGCGCCGTCTTCGATTACTATGTGACCTTCGACGGGGAGGACACGTCCGTTGCGGGGAAGGCACGATGGGGGGAGTTGCCGACGGCAGCCCCCGTCGACTCCGATGACGGCCAGGACCTGCTCGAGCGTGGCTGGGAGGCGACGAAGGAGGAATTCGAGCGTAATCTCGACCGGGTGAAGGAGGCCATCGACGAGCTCTCCGACGAGGAGATCATGCGCGACGAGGACCTCGCCCGACACGCCTTCCACCAGGTCGGTGCGTACGACGGCCCGACGATCTTCCTGTACACCGAACACGGAACCGGCATTCGCCACCGTGGACAACTGGATCGACTCCTCGAGGAGAGTGAAGAGTTCTGGATCGTACCCGCTGACGTCCACTTCTGATTAATGCCTCCCATCACCAACTGGCGACGCGAGAGCCGCTCGCCGACGCTTGCGTATCGGAACACCGAGACCGGGGCGCGAGCCGTCCTGCATCGAGCCCCGGATTCCTACCGGTACAAATGGCGCGGGGTGATTCTCGTCGACGGCTACCCGGTCTGGTCGCGGGGATACGAGACGAAGGATGCGACATCGTTCCGTGACGAGGTCCGGGAGCGGCCCGCACCGGACCTCAGCTGTCCGGAGTGTCCGAACGACGACGTTCGCGTCGGCGAGAAGGCAGCAGACGGGGCGAAAGTCCAGCGGTGGTATGACTGCCCCGATTGTGGGTACGAAGCCCCCTCACGCATCGTCTACGGACGGAGTACGCCGTGACTCAGGGCTTGACTCCGAGAGTGAAGGCCGTACGTTCCGCTAAGGAACAGGTGTACGTGGTTCGTTCGCTTCTCGCTTATATGGAGAATCAGCCACCGATCCAATTAAGTATATCCAAAGGATATACACCGATATGGCGAATCGGTTTCAAATCGACGGCGAGGAGGTTCTCGACGGCCAAGTCAAGGAGTTCGGGAACAGCGCCCACGTCACCGTCCCCAAACGCTGGCGAGGGGCTGACGTGAAAGTCGTCCGTACCTCAGAACCAACCGAACAAGACGAAGAATGACTGATTCACAGGCTCTCATCAAGACGCTGGACTTCCAGCTCGACATCCAGAGCGATAATGAGAGCCTGCTGTACGACGCCACCCTCGAAGCGAGGTCGGTATACAACCAATCTATCCGACTCGCCAAGGAAGGTGTGGATTGGGACGTCATTCCCGACCGCGTGGCCGAGGACGCCACCCTCGTAAAAAACACGATACAGCGCGTCGTCGCCAAAGCACTCGGTGCGATGGAGAACTACTACGAGTATGACGACTACAACAAACCCAGCCACACCAAAGGCGGAACGTACCCGCTCCGGGCGAACTACGAGGAGGGGTACACCTTGTCACTCACCGACGACGGCGACGTGGCGTTCCGGATCAGCGCGAAGCCCTACAAGCACGTCAAGGGCGTTCTCGATGGTGACGACGCTCATCTCGACATTCTCAAGACCGCCCTCGAAAGCGATGCATGGACGATTGGGACGGCGGAAGCCCTGTTCCGAAACGGCAACGCCGAGCTGCACGTCAACGTAACTAGCTCCGAGGGGACCGTTCGAAACAAGGAAAATTCACGGACAGTCGTTGGCGTGGATGTCAACGAGGATAATGTGGCGCTGACTGCACTCTCCAAGGGCGGTGTCGAGGACACCATCGTTATCGAATTTCCGGACATCAAGTTCAAGCGCCACCGCTATTTCACGATGCGGAAGCGCGTGCAGAACGCGGGGAAGGACAGCATCCACGACACGTTGGAAGGACGTGAGGAACGGTTTGTCCGCGACCGACTCCACAAAGTGAGCCGTCATATCGTCGAGTGGAGCCGGCAGTTCGAGAAGCCGTGCATCGTCTTTGAAGACCTCAAGGAGATGCGCGACAGTATCGACTACGGCACGCGGATGAACCGACGCTTGCACCGCCTCCCGTTCCGCGCGCTTCAGCACTACACGTCCTACAAGGCAGCATTCGCGGGGATTCCGACGGCTTGGATCAATCCCGAATACACGAGTCAATGCTGTCCGATGTGCGGCCATACAGAACGATCGAACCGTCACAAGAAGCGGTTCAAGTGCCAGTCCTGTTCGCATCAAGACCACGCCGACCGGAGTGCAAGCGTGAATATCGCCGTGAAAGGTATCGAAGAGCATCAAGAGTGGACTGTGCCTGCTCTCAACAGCCTTCCCACTGTGCGGACGGTGCGACGGCAGGCATCGGGGGCAGTGGACGCCCCGACCGTGACCCACGACGCCGTTCGAGGCTATCAGACCGATGGCGTCGCGGGAGTGTCCGACTAATCCACGGGAAGTCTCGAGGACCGATCTCGAGACAGCTCACGGCGCCGAACGGTGAGCAGGTGGATCCCCGCTGGCCGCTGTTTTTCGGCCGGGCACGAGGTGGTGGCCCGGTACGACCGGGTAGTCAACAAATGAGTCTCGAAGTACTTGACCGTCACAGCGAGGCACTGTTCGAGTTCCTCTGGTGTCCCGTCTGCGGGCAGGAGGTCTTCACTCACATCCCGTTCGAGGGGGTGTTCTGCAAGAACTGCAACACCCAGGTCGAACTCCAGGAATCCCGAGAGACGCGCGGCTACGAGGAGGCCGTGCTCGTCTGCTTCGATTCTACCACGACCTGGAACCTCCACGTCGACGAGAAACTGCGCCGCGACCTGCCTGATGGGTCGGCGCGCGTGAAAATCTTCGGCGCACCGGGCGCCTACAAGGTCGACTGGTGGAGTCCAGAGCCGGGTGAGGACTGGGAACCTGTCGAGCGCGGCGAGTTCGACGACGTCGAGGAACCATCAGAGGTGTCGCATCTGGCGTAGAGCACGCGTTAAGGCGGTGAATTTACGCCCGACACACGTCGCAGGACCCGCATCCACGAGGGGTTCGCTCGTCGAAGTAGAGACGGCGCCATCGAGCAAACTGATCCGCATACGTGTCCTTGCTGTACGGGAATTGGTACAGATTGACCCCGTCCGGCAGGTCTGTGATTTCGGGCGCATCTATGCCGGGGAATCCGTTACGAAACACGAGATCTTCTGTTTTGGACACCAGCTCAGGAGCAACTGTGGATGGGTCCGAGGCCTTCAAGAAGTAGAGTGATGGGATGAACTCTTTCGGGTCGAAGAATCCGTTTGCGTGAAGAATCCACCCACAGAGCCACAGATACGCCTTCTCACTCGAGAAGAAGACTCCGTAGTGGTTGTCCGATTGCCGGCGTTTGTACACGAACACGGGGAGACCATAGCTGAAGCCGACCCGCGTTGGCTCTGCGTGGATATAGCAGTCCTCACGGTCGATGTAGTGGACCAGCGGAGCTTGACACAGCTTGCCCGGGTGCTCACCAGTACCAATCTGCTCCCACAGCTCCGAGACGGAGGCCACGTCGGCGCTTTCGTCCTCGAGAGTCGTATCATCGATTGCACGATGGACGGGCGCAGCAGACTGAATCTCCTCGGGGAGATCGTCGCTGGACAGCTTCGCCGTCTCTCGGTCAGGGAGTGTCCGATAGAAGTGTTTATAGAAGCCCTCACGACGCCGCTTGTCGGCGAGCGTTTCGCACCGGGCGCAGTCCTCGATAAACATCGCTGGTACCACCCGGTCTGGATTCTCGGCGGCCTCCTCGTACAGACTACGCTGTCGTTCGGCCCGCCTGGCAATTTCATCTGGATCGGGGAGTGGTGAGCCCCCCTCAGACTCCGATGACATACGCATACCTTTGGGCTGGAACAGCATCAGTTTCCGAGCAAGGATCCCGACCGACTGCCCTCTTGCGAATTTCGGAATCCATTTTTAACCGGGTTTAAGTTGTCCAGTGACAGCCATTCGGCGAGATTCCAGCGACTCCACTCGATTCAGGAGAAGTTGTTTCTGCGCCGGCGGTGATCGATGTCGACACGAAGTCAACTCCGATTCATCCAACGGAGCGAGCCCGCAGACGAACAGTCCGATACCGACCGCATCGCACAAATCTACCGCCACTCGGACGGGTATCCCGATAGCGTCCTCCATGACCTGGACCAGCTGAAGGAGTTGCTCGACGAGACACGAACAGAGCGCGGGCCTGCATACGCCGCTGCCCAGTTCCTGTTCCTCGACACGCTCTCGACGATGACCCTCTACGTGGACGAAGGGCGTGATCGGAGCATCCACGCTGACCAACCCTCGGATCTCCTCGACCCGGACAATATGGAGCACCTCGACCAGCCGATGTTTCTGCTCGGACACGGGGTCGAGAATCCGGCCGACGGCATCCACGGCGACGAAGAGTACCTCTACGTCGTCGAACTTCCGACCCGAAACCCGTTCGACGACCCCTCCGAGTGGACCGTCAAGGTGAGTGGTCACTCCGCGTTCCCGCGCTGGGATGGCCCGACCGAGAAAGCCTTCGAGCGGGCTAGCTGGCAGTTCCACGGCCCGCTTGAGCACGCGCTCGAAGAGCTGGTCGCTGAGCCGGCGTGAACACTGAGCCCGCTCAGATGATGCCGCCGATGACGAGTAGTCCGACGACGAGCAGAATCGTCGCAACAACGCTTCCCCCGGCCAGCCACTTGTTCTCCATCGCCTTCTCGTGAAGCGGCATCGCGGCGTACTCCTCGCGGAACGCTTCGAGATTCTCCTCGTCGTAGAAGTACTTCGTCTTCAACGCGAACCGTTCCGTCCTCGCACAGCCCGTACAGATCGGCTCGCCTTCCAGCCGCTCCGTTTTGATGTGGCTGGAGCAGGCGATGGCCCCGCAGTTCGGACAGTAGGTGTACGTCTCGTCGCGGCCGCTCGTGTCACAATGGACGCAGCGGTGGATGCCGTCCTCGGCTGTCACTCGTGACGGGCCTGCCGCGTAGTACTCGTAGGGGTAGGTGTACGCTTGGATGTCGGTCGTGTGCCGAACCTCGGGGAGGTATACGGGCTCAATCGACTGCACGGAGATGTCCGAGCGGTTCGGCTCGCAGGTCTTGTTGTACGTGACGTTGTTGTCGCCCGTGTAGGTCACCGTCGTCGTATGGTGCTGCTGGAGCCGCTCGACGGCCCATTCCTTATACTCCGTTTGGGTCTGCCCGAACCGTCGCTCCTCGACGTCGTCGAACACCTTCGCGAACTGCTCGTAGTCGAGGTCGACCGTCGCGTGGAGGTTCTCGGTGACCAGCGTTGCGACGTCTTCGTCGACGACCTGCGGCTGCCCGCGTTCGGCGTGGGCAACGAATCGCGTCCGGTCGTTGATTCGGTGGATAACGCCCACCGACGTCTCGAAGACGGCGTTCGTGTCCGCGGTGACCGCGACCACTGGGCGGAACGTCACCGATGAGTGCGGTTCTGGGAGGTCGGCGGCTTCGATGTTCTCGATGTCGCGGAACGCCTCCGTGACTGGCGCGTCGACATCGGCGGCCGGGTCGTACGGGCACAGGGTCTTGTCGCAGAGGATCTCGATGCGACCGTTGTAGAGGTCGAGGCCAATTTCGTCGGCAATCTCCCGGAGGTCCTCGCCGTCGAGCAACTCGATTGGATGGGGGTCGTCGTTCTGCTGGAGTCGGTTTGCGTACTCCTGAGCAGGGTTCGTAAACCGGCCGGTCGTGACGACCAGTCCGCGTTTGGGGCCGTCGAAGTCGAACGTCGCGATGGCGGAGTGGAGCTTCTGGACGACCGGCCGCCCGACCGTCCCCGTGTGCTTGCACTCGACGATAATCGCACGCCGCGTGCCGTCGACGACCTCCTCCATGATGACGTCGCGACCCTCGTCAGCCGTGCGGTCGGCCTGGCGGACGTTCTCGTAGCCGAGGTTCCGGAACACGTCCTCCATCACGTCCTCGAACTCGAACCCCGAGAGATCGTCCAGTACAGCCATCCTCAATTATGTGGATAGTGTGAGGGGAATAACTATCTCTTTTGCGATGGGATAAACCGACACAGCGAGCGGTAATTCACCGCCGATAATACGCCCAAAGAGTCCACCGTTGTCAAACATTAACATTTACAATTCAGACGAGTATAACCTGTTATAGAGACGTTCCACGGATGTTGGAAATCCACCGCACCCACCGTGCGCGAATCCGCAACCACTCACAGGTGGCAGAGTCACTCGACCGGCACGGGTGGAGTGCCAGCAAACTCTGGAACGTCGCCAACTACTACTCCCGCCAACAATGGGAAGACACCGGGGAGATCCCTGGTCACGAGGAACTCAAAAGCGAGCTGAAGGGTCACGACAAGTACCGAGGGTTGCACAGTCAGTCCAGTCAGCGGGTTCTGGAGGAACTCGCTGAAGCCTTCAACTCGTGGTACTCCTCAGACGACGACCGGGACAATCCGCCCGGATACCGCAAACGCAACTACTACGACGACCAAGGCCGCCGCGTCCACGAAGAACACCCGCGCAGCACGGTCACGTGGAAGCAGAAGGGCATCCGACACAACCCGAAACACAATCGCGTCCGCCTCAGCAAAGGCGCGAATCACAAAGACCACCCACGGGACCGCGATTACATCCTCGTCGAATACGAGACGCGACCCGGCATCTCGGTCGAGAACCTGCAACAGGTTCGTGCCGTCTACGACAACGCGAAGGAACGCTGGGAACTCCACCTTGTCTGCAAAGACGAGATTGCGACGCCAGACGCACCCGGAGAGGAGACCGTTGGCATCGACCTCGGTATCTCGAATTTCGCCGCTGTCGCCTACAGCACGGAAGAGGCCGACTTATACCCGGGTCACCGGTTGAAACAGGATGGCTACTACTTCCCGAAGGAGATTGCTAAGTGTGACGACAGTGGTGGCGAGCGGGCGACACGGCTGCACCGGAAGTGGTCTGAGCGCCGCCGGCATTTCTTCCACGCCCTCACCAAGCACATCGTCCAGCGGTGTGTGGAGAAGGGCGTTGGCCGGGTCAACGTCGGAGATTTGAGTAGCGTGCGCGAGGATGAGAGCGGTGAGGCGAAGAACTGGGGACAGCACGGCAACCTTGACCTGCACGGGTGGGCGTTCGACCGCTTCAGCTCGCTTCTCGGATATAAGGCGAAGGCCGAGGGGATCGAGGTCGTGGAAGTGGACGAGGGTGACACATCGAAGACGTGTTCTGTGTGCGGGAAAGAAGACGATGGGCAGCGTGTTGAGCGTGGCTTGTACGTCTGTGAAGACTGTGACGCAGCGTTCAACGCGGACGTAAATGGAGCGGAGAACATCCGTCTCGACATCAACGACAGTGCAAGTAACTCCGAGTCCCCGTCTGGGGATAGGAGTACCGGCTGGTTGGCCCAGCCCGGAGTCTACCTGTACGACCTCTCCTGCGGATTCGAACCGCAGGCCGAGGTGGTGGACTCTAAATCTTAATATCCCAACGCTCGGGAATCCCATCTTTTCAGGGGTGGGAGGAGGTCAAGTGGACAGTACGTTGCCGAACGCTACGCCGTCCTGTTTGTGGAACCCCTGAGAGGGGCGCGGGGGTCACCGAACCGCCCGCGAGCAACGAATGAACGGGAATGTACCTGTAGCAAGTTCGGACTCGGTTCCAGTAGCATCGCCCGGTCAGTCTCACCGAGACACAGTCGAGTACGTCGGCTTCCGCGTCGACGGCCAAGCCGTCGTGCTGAACCTCTCGGAGCATCGGCGACTCTCCCTCGACCGTAGTCTCGACATGGTCAACCACAGTCCGCGTATCCAACCGAAGCTACTTACGTGATACAGACGTATCACAGCATATGAGCACTGACAGCGATGCCGGCGGCGACGGTGAGATGGAGAAGATCAACGTCCGCGTGCCACAGTCGCTGCTGGCACAGGTCGACGACGTCTGGGAGGAGCGTGGCTACGCGAACAAATCCGAGTTCATCCGCGACGCGCTTCGGGACGCCGTCAATCCGCCAACGCAGCTGTCCGAGGAAGCCCTGGATCATCTGGCCGAGAGCCGCAAACAGCGGGAGCAGGGCGAGACGGTGTCGCAGGACGACGTGAAGGACCGGCTGGGCATCGATGACTGAGGTCGAGTGGACGCCAAAAGCACTCGATTTGCTGGAGGGGCTCGAATCGGAAGCCCAAGAGCGGTTGGTGAAGAAACTCGACGAAGCAAAGGACTGGACCTCTCATCGTCTCGAAAAGCTCACCGGGTATCCATACTACAAGCTTCGTGCTGGCGACTATCGTGCGATCATCACCTGGGACCGGGATGAGGATGTCCTGATCGTTGAGGCGGTTGGGCATCGCCGGAATATCTACGACCGTCACCTCCCACCATAACTTGCATTTGAACCGGCGCGAGAATGTGTCGCCGATTCTGACCCCGAAATCGAGCTGATTCTAGCCGGTATACGAACCCTGAAACGGATACAATAGTCAGGGTGTACGCTTCGTAATGCGGTACGCTTGCTCTTCGTATCGGAACTGGGCTGTCCCATCGTCGTAACCAGCGGTCCAGTCAGCCGTTCGGTCGTCTGTGCGAAGGACGACACGCTCCACGTCCGAGGCAACAAACGCGAGGGTATTCCGATACCCGCGATAGCGGCGGCGCATCACCTGTTCGGCGATAAGCCGTCGGTTAGCATTGCCTACCGGTTCGAGCACAAGGGACACGCGTGAACGTCCCTCAGAGTCGGGAGCCGTTCGCCAGCGATCCGAGGTCGCCGTCACTGTTCCGCTGTCACGCTGGGTCGTGACATCATCGGTCGGGACGACAGTCACTGGTGGCGCGTCAATCTCGACGAGGGCTCCACTTTGGGCTGTCGCGTGGCCGTAGCCCGCGACGGCGGCGTAACGTCCGCCGCCGAGGAACGGATAGCTCTGCGCCTCACACGGAGCCATCTCGGAAGTCGCAGCCCGCAGAGCCCAGGTTTCTGCATGTCCGGGTGAGAGGCGATGGCAGACAGCATCCTGAACGTACGGACCGAGGTGGAACCATTCTCCACCCTGAAGTTTGTAGACGTTCCAGTGGCCACACCCCACCGCCTCCCGAGCCCGATTAATGAACGTGAACTCGATACGGGCTGGTAAACTCGTCTGCTCGGTGCTTGGGCGGACGAACGTCGGTGAACTCGCGTCAGCGTTGTGGAACCATGCCGTATCGCTGTCACCCGGAAGCGCAGGAACCGACATGCCTGCGAACTGCGAGTCGGTGGCTGGGCCGGGCGAGTCGGTCGGCCAAACAGCCACTCGAAGCGGCCGCTCGCCCGCTCGGGAGAACTCGTAGACGCCTGGTGGCCGTCCACGTCCCACCCCTTCGGCGCGACCGACCAGAGCGTACTCTCCATGGATAGTTTCACCCGGCGAAAGGCGAACTCGCTCGGGGAGTTCCGGGGTTGTATCAGAGGCAAGTCGCCAGTAGCCATCGTCGGCACGCTGGATGTCAGGCGGATCCTCGACGAGATCGTGGTTCGCCGTCGGAGCAAATATCAACCCGACACGATACGTAAAGTCGCCACTCCGTTCTCCCATCGGATGGGGGATATCGCTAAAGAGTCGCCCGAAAGGGGGCGTCCAGTCCAACCGAAATGTGTTCTCGAAGGGGTTCTCGTTGGTGAGCGTTGCTTCGACCGTCGCAGGTCCCTCCGATGTCGCCGTCGACGAGAACCGCATCCTGATGCTTGCGCCATCGTCGGAGCGATAGCGGAGAGGCGCAAGTGCATAGGTACGGTTGGCTGTCGTCAGGTCGATGATGCTCGCGGCCCCGAGCTCCCATTCCTCGTTTTCACTGGGATCATTGGAGGTCGGTGTCGGTGATTCAGTTGGCTGTTCGGTTGGTGTCGTAGTCGGTGTCTCCGTTGTCCCGCCGAACGTTGTACTACACCCGGCAAGTGATCCGATGCCGGCAGTGAGACTTGCGAGGACAGTGCGGCGGCGCATAGTTCCCTGTTTTCAAGCGGCTGATAAACGCTTTCTGGAGAGTCAAAGAGCCGCTTGAACAGCCGCCATTACTGCGGCAGAGAGGTTTATTTCCCCCTTGAAGGGGGCGGGAGTCCCTTAACGGACACTTTCGAACACAGCTATGACAGATGCACATCACCCCTGGCGAGACGAATCGCTCCTCCACGAACTCTACTGGAAACAGGAGCTGAGCACGGTCAAGATCGCGGATGAACTAGGCTGTACACAACAGACGGTCTCGAAGTGGATGCAGAAGTTCGACATTCCTCGTCGAGACCCACGCGAGGCGGCCCCGAACCGGCGAGGAGCTCGACGCCGCGATGGCGACCCTCCCGACGATGTCGTCGACCTCCCCGACGGCGGACGGCCGTCGCCGACGCTCCCCGAGAACTGGCGAACCGTCTCCCGTCCGGACCGGCGGGTCTTCCAGCGCGCTGATCGCGACCACTACATCGTACTCGGGGATGGACGCGACGAGTGGCTGGTCGTGCTCTGCAGCCAGGGCGACCGTGTATATCCTGCCCCGCTCGCGCATCGGACGGTTGCCGAGGATGCTGACGTGGAACAGGTAATCCGGGAACTCGCCGAAGAGAGCAACGATCTCCTCGAGCCCCCGGAGGGGGAGTACTGATGGAAACGCTTCGACTAGCGCGAGCCACCCACCAGCTCCTCGAACGTGGTGTCGAGGCACTTGAGAAAATCGGGCGCGAACTGGAGCGATACAACGACCGACAGGAGCGCACCGACGACACCGTCTCGTGACCGAAACTCACTCTCTAGACCAAATACGGAGTACCGGCTTCCAGTATACGCCTACCCCCGATGGGTGCTCGTGTCCCATCCATCGGGAAGGCCAGCCGGTCACGGCGCCGCTCGGTTTGGGGTTCGCAGAGCGCGTCCATATCGAATCGATCCCGCGCCACGTCGCCGGCGCGATCTACGAAGCACATCACTCCTATATGGACGATGTCCCCCGGACGAATCTCGTCCATCACGGACTCTGTTACCAGGACCAGCTACTAGGTGCGATTACATGGCGCTATCCGCTGATTCGCTCGCTGGAGTACGACGGGACGCGATTCGAGGGCGACGAAATCGTCGAGGCAGCACGGATTTGCATCGGCGTCGATTTCCCCAATCTCGCCTCTGCCGCCCTCGCCCGGTCGATGGAACGATTCGTGCGTCGGCACGGCCAACGACGAGGCGTTCGGCTCCTGCTGACGTTCGTGCGAGCCGACTTCGACGGCTCGATGATCAAAGCGCTCAGAGACAAGGGCTGGCACTGTGCCGGTAAAACGGACCCCGGCCAAGCGGGAAATCGCCCCGATAAGCAGATCCGAGAGCAGCCAAAGTGGCGGTTTCTCTGCGAGGTCCCAGCTGAGTCCGATCGGGAACAGGCCTCACTCGGGAGGTGGTCCCCGTGACCACGAATGCCAGTCTCGATGAATTCGTAGCGGAGGCTGATTCGGACAGCCAGACAGATGACGATTCATCGGTCGTCGACCAGCTGTTGAAACCGGTATCGCCGTCGCTCGGACTGCAGCTCGTCCCCGGCAGGGGTGACCCAATATACCTCCAAAACACGGGGACCGAACGCTACCTGTTCCGAGATGACCACGAGCGATGGTTCATCCTCCAGCCCTCAGCCAAGAAATCAGTCGACAACCTCGTTCGCTGGGTGTATCTCCCCGAGGACAAGCCCACAGAGATCGCCCGAACAGCGATGGGCCAACGGACGGTTCTCGGCTACAGGTACGTTTCACGGAACGAGGCTCCCGAGCCGGTGGCGACGACGGTGACAGCGATGTTCGTCAGCGAGCCCTGGCCCGATGCCACCTACGAGTGTGGATCCTGTAGTAGAGAGTTCGACTCACCGCAAAGACACGCTCGGCATTGCTGGGAAGCACACCCCTGGGTTCCAAATCCTGAGCAGGTCCGGGTACGGAGAGACGAATCTGAGTAGTTCCGACATCTGATCCGAGCCGCGGACGGGACCTGGATTAACCAACACTCCTCGCCGTTCAGAGACGGGTGTTGGTTAACGTGGTGTTGTTTTTGCGCCCGGGAGAGGGGCGCAGGGCGCGAGACGATGCAGTCGCACGTCGACGAGGATTCCTGAAGTGAGGTGACTGAGATGAAAGATCCAGAGTCCAGAACCATCTTCGCTGGCGTCGATGGACGTACCGACACCGAACTACCCGAGTGGTATCGAGAGCGCCATGGAGATGCAGACCCCGTGACCTTCGCCGAGGCGGTTCGTGATCTTCCGCAAGCCGTCGAGACGACCGTGGCGTACCAGAACCCCTACACCGACGAGTGGGTCGAGACGGAGCGGTTCAACGCGCTCGTCGAGCCGAGTCGAGCTCGGGGGCAGGTTCGAGATGAGGACGCAGAGACGGACCCATTGTTCCATATCCCGACTGACTCGTACTCGATCATCAACCCTGTCGACGTGTACGGGCCGCTGGAGGAGGTCCTCCGCGAGGAGACCATCGACGGGACGCCGCTGGGTGACGTGATGTTCGGCGAGATTCGGCGCTACCGGGGCGGCGGCGAGGTCCACATGGACATTATGTTCGACGGCCTCGAGGTGCGCCTTCCCGGTCGGTCGGACCCGATTACGATGGGCGTCACGTCGGGCTACGACTTCTTCGGCGAGCACGCCGTCTACGTGGAGGGGTTCGCCCAGGACGGCTACTGCTCGAACACGATGCGCTCGCTCACCGACAAGGAGGTTATCAAGCACGTCGGCGACGTGCGGAACTTCCGCACCTGGTGGGAGGAACTCCTCGCACAGGTCGAACTCGTCGCGGACGACCTCTTCGAGTTCATCCGGGACGCTCAGGATATCGACCTCGACTTCTCGGAGCTCCCGTTCACCGTCACGGAGTTCTACACCCTGTTGGGGTTCCCGGACTACCTGGCCGAGCGTGCCGCCGGCGATGCGGAAGCCAATGCGGCGTCGCCCTTCGAGATCGATATGTGGACGCTGCATTCCGGCGCGACGTACGCCCTCACCCACTTCTTCCAGGGGAAAGAGGGGGCATCCCTCGATCAGTACGTTCGGATCGCCAACGACATTCTGTTCAACCCGGAAGGTACGATCGAACGCGTCGAGCAGGCGTACGAGCAGCAGCTAGAGGCGGACGGTGACGACGGGTCACAGGCCTCGCTGGCCGGCGAACGAGCGCTGGCGAGCATCGAGCGCGTCAGCGACGACCTGCAGGAGAAAGTCGAGCAGTTCGAAGAACGCGAGGACGCGCTGCGCGAGCGGTTCCAAGAGGCGATGGGTTAAGACGAACATCGACCACGACGCTTCCGTAGCCATTCATCGGTATTCTGATAGTACATCAATCCACAGGAGTTTATCACTACCTACAAGGAACTGAGATTGTAGAATTCCGGTTTTCTAAAATTGACACTCATAAAATAATTCGACAGAGACAAGGGGCCGTTGCTACGAAACGAACTGTACAAAGATGTCTACGGGAAGATCGCCATCTGTGCATCATCGCCGATATACTGGTGCACAACGCGCAGGGGAAAATCAGACTGTACCACCAAAACGGGGCCAGACTATCCCAGGTGAAATATGACTGATCAAAAACAGGTGGCGGAAGCGAACGGCGTCAAGGGGACCCCGAAACGGGGTCTATTTATGGCCACGTTCGGCTTTTTCGCCGGTCTCACCACCATCGTCTTCTACGGAGCTGCCGGTCCAATATTCGAGGAACACTTGGCCCTCACCGGCGTCTTCCACGGGCTGTTGTTGGGATCGCCCCACCTCAGCAAGGCAGTGCTTCGAATACCCTTCGGGGCCTGGGTCGACGAGGCCGGCGGAAAGAAACCGATGCTCATCCTGTTAGCGTCGACGATCGTCGGGATCGCCGGCCTCGTCGTCACGCTGTTCCTGACGTACCCTGACGATTTCGGGATGCATCTGTACCCCCTGCTCGTGCTGTTCGGTCTTCTAGCGGGTGCTGGCGGGGCGACCTTCTCCGTCGGCATTAGCCAGACCTCCTACTGGTACCCCAGCGATAGACAAGGGTTCGCGATGGGCGCATTCGCCGGTGCCGGAAACATTGGCCCGGGGATGGTCGTCTACGTCCTCCCGGTTCTGATCGGGCTGACGGGACTGGCGATGGCGTACGGAATCTGGCTCGCGTTCGTCGTCGCCGTTACCATCGTCTACGCCATCTACGCGGTCGACCCGTACTACTTCCAGTTGCTCCGGCAGGGGAAGGATCAAGAGGAAGCGAAGGAGACGGCGGACGAACTCGGCCAGGACATCTTCCCCTCGGGCAACACCTGGGAATCCCTGCGTGAATCCGCCTCGATCCGGCGGACGTGGGTCCTCGTGTTCCTCTATACGGTCTCGTTCGGCGGCGGCTTCACCTCACTATCCGCGTGGTTCCCGACCTACTGGGATCTATTCCACGGGTTCGATCTCTCAACGGCGGGACTGCTGGCGGGCATCTTCATCGTCTACGGCTCGCTCATCAGGATTCCCGGCGGGAGCATCAGCGACCGGTTCGGTGGTGAGAACGTCGCGATCGCTAGTTTCAGCGTCATGGCCGTCGGCGCGGTCGTCATGACCTTCGCGAGCGGCTTCTGGCCGGCGTTGATCGGGATGATGATCCTCGGCACGGGGATGGGAATTGCGAATGCCGCCGTCTTCGAGTTGGTCCCGAAGTTCGTCCCCGAAGCCGTCGGTGGCGCCTCCGGGTGGATCAGCGGCATCGGCGGCGGCGGGACGCTCATCATCCTCCCGGCGCTCGGTTACTACACCGACGTCTTCGGACAGATCGGGTACGCACGAGGGTTCTCCCTCTTCGTCGTGCTGAGCGCGATCTGTGCCGTCGTCTCGTGGGGGCTGAAGCGCTACGAGCCCGACGTCGACGCGGACGTCGACGAAACACCCGTTCACTAATCTGGCAGTCCCAGGACTTCGCTGAACGGTCCCCCGTTTCGCCCTCTCGCGCTTGACAGACTGGGTGTACGAGACCTACGCTTCCGGATCGCGATGGACAGTCAAGACCGGGATCTCGGAGTGTCGGACGACGTCTTCGGTTACGCTACCGAGGAGCGCCCGTTTGACACCCGTCCGGCCGTGGGTACCCATCACGATCACGTCGATATCGTTCTCTTCGGCGTACGTGAGAATGTCGTCGTGCGGGTTTCCACGTCGGACAGCGCTCGTCGCCTCGACACCACGGTCCTCCGCTCGCGCTGCAACATCGCCGGTAGCTTCCTCTCCCTCATGCTCCAAGGCGTCTAGGAGATTATCCAACCCGGGAACCCCCTCACCAGTCCCGGAAACGGAGGTCGGCTGATCGACGATGTAGAGGACGTGCAGCGTTGCATCGTGGACATCAGCGAGTTCGATAGCAGTTTCCTCTGCGCGTCGGGCACCCTCACTACCGTCCGTCGGGAGAAGTACGCGGTCGAACATGGGCTTTCAAATCACCGCTAAAAACTATCAGGGGACGCGTGTTAAGGGTGGCCACAGATACGGACCTGGAGTGTCCATCTTCGCCTGAGACGTTCGTCATACCCAGTGATATATACGTCTAAGCCCAAAATGGCCGTTCAATGAGTCAAGACCTGGACTTCTTCCGGGGCCTCGTGAGGACCACCAAATCAGTGGGTTCAGCCCTCCGGAGTATTGTCAAAGAGGGCGTACACCGGTTGACGACCCACTTTGAGGAGTGGCCGGAACGGTACATCGAAATGCGAGCATCGCTCTATCGAGACCACCGATAATCTTCCCCTCGCTGGGGCCGAGAAGCACCAGATGGCAGCTGTCTCCGGTGATTCGACATCTCGGTCCGGTCGGGTTAACGATATCTGAGAGTCTACATAAATGGCATCTTGGAAAGAGAAGGCGTACTCACTCTCGCGTGGCAAAGAGCTGGTATTGGCGTTTGCTGGTGGGCTATATGTGGGAGTAGTTGCGGTTGTCTGGTCATTCGCCCTTACCGGTGATCCTCCCGATATGTCCGTCTACACAGTCTCCACAGCAGCGATCGCGAGCGTCGTCGTTCTCGCCGCTTGGTTGGGGCTCTTCGCGTACTTTGTTTGGACTGATTCGAAGGCCTCTGCCGATGCCTAACAGGTGGGTACGTCAATCGGAAGAAGATCGGACGAGATTGAAGCTATGACCGTGCAAATTCCTCATTGAATGCCCCAGAGGCGGCATCTGTATCTGGCCCCACCTTTCGCCGGATAATCTGTAGCCCGGCTACGATGAGGACCGTCCCCGCGGCGATAGCGACCGACTGGATCGTCGGGAATCCTCCAATCGCAGCAGTGAAAGTAGTGACATAGGCCATCGGATGGGTGATGTTCAGGACGTAGAAGACTGCTGTACTGGCGATAAATGCAAGTAACGCGCTTCCGACGAACCGGAGCCCCGGCTCCGACATCGGCTCGATACTCGTCGGCGCAATCCCTTGGGCGAGGACAGTATAAGTGAGCCACCCCGCAACAAGCGCGGTCAGATGGCTGACCACGACTGTCTTCGGCGAGTTCTCCGAATCATGTGGGAAGAAGACGAGAAGATACGCTGCGGGCGCAAGAGCGACAAGAATAGCCCAGTGGCCAGAAGCGAACGCAATTCCCGCGAGTACGGCGAGGAGGACGACGCCGTGACCACTCGCCCAAATCACTCGTTCGTCCATCGCTTGTATCGAGATGGCGTTTCACCCTCAAAGAGTGTTGCGTACGAGTATGCGGGGACGTGAGCGAAGAAACTATTCTTCGGTCTGATTCCCCGTCGAAGGTTGATCCCCACGTCCACCGAGAGGTTGACCACCCTGGGTGTCGAACAGTCTATCAATAGAGTATGAACTCCTCTGACCGTCTCGAGGATACGTACGTCGCGGCGCTGCAACACGACCTCGTGGATGTTCCCTCGGAAGCAACGCTAGTGGGAGTCGTCCGGCGGCCAACCGGCTGGTTCCGAACAACGGTCGACGAGAACTATCCGGCACTCGGTCCCCCCGAGAACCTCCTCGACGAGTTCAAACAGCGCCACGAGGACTTCAAAATGCAAGGGATGTGTGACGAAGGCGCCCATAATGCGGCTTGGAACGAAGTCAAATTTGAAGAGCGGTACCGCTCGTATCTCACTGATGGTGCGGAGGCTCATGAGGCAGTCGCCGAACTTACAGACCGACTGCAAGACGGAGAGCAGCTCGTCTTCGTCTGTTTCGAAAACACCGATCAGAAACGGTGTCATCGAACGCTTCTCAAAGAGCATCTCGCTACACAGCTGTAGCCAGTTACTCAGGCCGGTGCAATCAGTTTCCGAATAACGAGCACGTCTGCGTCGACCTACAGGAGAAGGTCGATAAGTTGGAAGACTGCGAGGACGCGCTGCGTGAACGGTTCCAAGAGGCGATGGCCTGACGCCGCGTCGGTGGCATAGTCATCTGTTCTGGTTTTTCTCGCCCTTGAGGGGTCGAGGCCAACAGAGATGGCTCAGTTCGCGATCAGCGACGGGAGTGATGATGAATTCCCACCTGAGAAGCGTCTCGAAGCACCTAATTACCGATTGATCATGGCCGGTATCGCGACGATCCCGGATATGGAAACCCTCCAAGAGTGTGTTACCTACGAGAACGCCAACCAGAATCGGATGCAGATCCTGCGCCGGCTCAAGTGGAAGGCCGAAGAGCTACGGGAGCAGGAATCATAATGGATTGGTTGATTCCGTTGCTACGAGTAGCCTGGCTCTGGAGCTCGCCATGCGACCCCAATTCCACAGATAGCGAGGCCTCCAGCGAATAGAAATGCCGTATCAAAGCCGGCTGTGTCGACAATAACCCCGCCTATAATCGGGGCAAGGAACGCCCCCGCTAACCCAACACTCGTCTGGAACGCGACGGCTGTCGCAGCGACCCGTGAATCAACAACCTCTCGAACATACGTGAAGGACAGTCCCAGCGTAAGCTGAACCGCAAAGCCGGTGAGCAGCAGGAGCGCAACGAGCAGTGGAAGTGACCGGAACTGGGTGAACACCAGTACGAGCGGAGCAGCAACTGCGAAGGACCCGAAAACGATGGGTTGGCGGCGACCCCCGAAGACTCGGTCAGACAGGAGGCCACTGCTGATCCGGGAGACAACTCCGATAGCGGGGAATACGGCCACCAAGAGGCCACTCACCGCGAGTGATAGGTCAAGTTCGGCGGTGAGATACGACGCGCCCCAGCTATTCACGAACAGGTATAATGAATAGCCGAGAAAGCCGAGCAGCCCGACCGACCAGACACTCCGGTTCCGGAGGACCGCACCGAACTCCTCGAGAGAAGGAGCGTCTCCCCGGCTTGTTCCGAGTCCGCGACTGGCCGGCCAGAACAGGACGAGGCCGACGACCGTGAGGCCGGTGAATGCGACAAAGATGGCGGGCCACCCGAACCGATGCGCAATCAGTGGCCCGGTCCCCTGACCGAGCGCGAATCCGATCGGGCCACTCGCGGTGAAGATGCCGACAGCAGTCGCTCGATTCTCGCTGGTCGCTGCTCGACTCACGATGTCGATGCCAGCGTTCCAGACGACGACGTAGGCGACCCCACCAAGCGCTCGTGATGCAATCACAGATCGATAATCCCCTCGCCGCCCAGCGATCCATCCCCACGTCCCGGCGACAACAAGTGTCAGCACTGCGAGTGCCATCGCAGTCCTGGAATCCGCCCGGTCGAGCGCCGCTCCAGCTGGGAGGCTTGCGATCACCGCGGTGCCGAACATGACCCCGACCAGGAACCCTGCGATCGTCGGCCCAATATTCAGTGCGTCGCGAATGAGCGGGGTAACACTCGCCGGGACGATCTCATAGGCAGCGAGCCCCGTCGAGATGAGACTCGCTCCAGTGACGAGTCTCCACGCCGACTGGCGCTGCTGGTGCGGTTCCTTGCTCGTGGCGTCTTCGGGCTGGGTGGTGGGAGGTCGGGTAGTCATTCCTCGAGAGTCTGGTTGGATAGCGGAACGCTGAAATCGGGAAGAGTCGGTCGACCGCGAAAAGTCCCGATAATCGCGTTTTCATATTCCGTAGCGCGCTCCCTATCTCACGGGGTTAAACAACAAACCTCTTTGGTTCGAGACGGTTAGATAGTTAACTAGCAATGGACGTACATTCCGACCCGGGCCAGTACCGGAGCTGGAGGCGAGCTCGAATCGGCACCGAGAGAACCATTCGCTATCTCTCTGTGGTCGAATAATGGCTGCTTCCCCACCCATTCTGGATTCGTCGACGGTGTTGCTCGTCGGGACAGACGACTGGCTCACGCAATTCGCCACGACGCTCGAGAAACGGACTGATGCCACCGTACAACACGTTCGAACCAAGACGGAGGCAATCGACACCATCCGGACGAACCCCACGGACTGCCTCATTACCGAGTACGCACTCGAAGAGACAACCGGACTCGACCTCCTCCGAGAAATCCGCGAGGAATCGCCTGCGCTCCCGGTCCTCCTCGGGGCTACTGCCGGGAGCGAAGCCATCGCCAGCGAGGCCATCGAAGCCGGTGTCACCGATTACATCGCGCTTTCGGACCCGCTAGCACAGATAACCGACGAACTCATCGACCGAACAGAGCGTGCCCTCCGGGCCGCACAGCGGTCGGCCACGCAACGGGACCGGGCCAGACAGTTCGACGCGATCTTCAACGATTCGCGAACTGCGACGTGGGTGCTTGACCCGGGTGGCGCACTTGCCCGCGTGAACGAGACAGCACGGGAGATGATCGATGAAGACATCGACACGATCGTCGGCGACCCCTTCTGGACGCTTCCGTGGTGGTCACAGGCCGATGCACCGAACACGGACGTCCAACAACTCGTGGAGAAAGCACTCGACGGGACGTTCGGCAACGCGGTCGTCCCACAGCCGCCAAACGTCGATGACTCGCGCGTTATCGACCTCTCCGTGCGCCCGGTCGAGAACGAGCGCGGCGATCTCGTCTCGATCGTTGTCGAAGGCGTCGACATCACCGAGCGCGTCGATCTCGAACGGAATCTCAGAGAGTCCGAAGAACTGCACCGCGTCACGCTCAACAACATGACCGATACCATCCTCATCACGGACGAAGCCGGCGAGTACACCTACGTTTGTCCCAACGTCCACTTCATCTTCGGCTACACCGTCGACGAGATCCGGAATCTCGGAACGATCGACGACCTCCTCGGCGATGACCTCTTCGACCGGGAGGAACTCGCGGAAGACGGCGTCCTCAAGAACATCGAGACGACGGCGACCGATAAAGCCGGGCGCGAGCACACGCTCCTCGTCAACGTGCGCGAAGTCTCGATCCAGGATGGGACTCTCCTCTTCAGCTGTCGGGACATCACGAAACGCAAGCAACGCGAGGAAGCCCTCGCCACGCTCCACGAGACGGCTCGCGATTTCCTCTACGCCGAGACCCACCAGGAAATCGCCCAGCACGTCGTCGACGACACTCCTGGTGTGCTCGATCTCGATGCGAGTGCGGTCTACCTCTTCGACGGTGAGGCCAACAATCTTCGACCCGCAGCTCACTCGGCGACGATGACCGAGTTGAACGGGCCACTCCCGACCGTGCACGCCGACGGCGAAACACTCCCGAGCTACAGTTTCGTCGAGGACGAATCGCTGTTCTTCGAGGACGTTCACGACGCGGACCGACTCGACAATCGGGCAACCGACCTCCGAACTGCGGCCTACATCCCGCTCGGCAACCACGGCGTGTTCGTTGCGGGCTCGAACCAGGTCGGTGCATTCGATGAGGTGATGCGAGAATTGGCCGATCTGCTCGCGGCTACTGCCGAAGCAGCCCTCGACCGGGTCACACGGGAATCACGACTCCGGGAACAGGACCGAACACTTCAGACGCAAAACGAGCAATTGACCGCCCTGAACCGCATCAACGAGACGATACGGGAGATCGATCAGGCTCTCGTACAGGCGGAGACGCGCGAGGAAATCGATCACACGGTCTGTGAACTGCTGACCGCCGACGACCGGTTCCGATTCGCCTGGATCGGGACGATCGATCCGACGACCGATACCCTGGAGCCTCGGGCCTGGGCAGGGACCGAACAGGGGTACTTGGATAGTCAGTCGTTCGCCGTCCAGGCGTCGGGTGCAGAACCGGCCGGACAAACCGCAGCCACTGGCGATGTGACGATGGTGACGAACGTCGCTGCTGGTCTCCATGACGAGGCGTGGCGGAAAGACGCCATCTCCCGGGACTACCTGTCCGTATTGAGCATCCCGCTCGTGTACAACGACCTTACCCACGGTGTGTTGACGGTGTACGCACCGACCCAGGATGCGTTCGACGAGACGGCGAAGGCCGTCCTGGGAGAACTCGGCGAAACCATCGCATCCGCTCTCAGTGCGATCGAACGGAAGAATGCATTGCTCACGACGTCGATGACACGTGTCGAGTTCACTATCGACGACCCGAAGTTTGTCCTCTCACGGCTGGCACAGGACGCGGAGTGCACCCTCTCGTATCAGGGTGGCGTCCAGCAGTCCACGGAAGGCAGCTACGTGTTCGTGACCGTCGAAGACCGGCCGGTAACTGACGTGGCAGACGCGGCCTCGCAACTGGTCGGTATCGACGACGTGCAGCAGATCAGCGCGGACGGCGAGGGGGGTGTTCTACGGCTCCGGCTCACACAACCGTTCCTCGCCTTGGAGCTGGCCGATCACGGTGCCGTCTTCCGCGAAGCGACCGCTGATCCAACCACGACGACGCTCGTCATCGATATCCCGGACAGCATCGACGTCCGAACGATCACGCAGCTCGTCCGTGAGACGTTCGCTGGCGCTGAACTCCGTGCCAAGCAGACGCTCGATCAGACCGCAGAACACAATCTCTACTCGAAGTTCCTCGATTCAGTGACGGAGCGGCAACTGGAGGTGATCCAGACGGCGTACTACAGTGGGTTCTTCGAGTCGCCCCGTGAGAGCACGGGCGAAGACGTAGCGGAGACACTCGGCATCTCCCCACCCGCGTTCTATCAACACGCGCGGACCGTCCAACGGAAACTGTTTGCTGCACTCTTCGAAGAGAACAATCTCCCGGTGGCGGCCGCCACGGAGACAGTTCAATAACAAACCCACTGGTTGGAGTGCTGTTTGGTAGTCAACAGCCGAATACTCCCTTATACACTTATTACACCTTATAGAGTGCGCCACTCCACCTGGCGGCACTCGTGAACTCACAATGAGAGATGTCGACCCTGAATCAGACGAAGAAACCCCCTACGAGTGCTTCGAATGTGGCAAAATCATCATCGCGGAGGATAGCCCGGGCCAGTGTCCCGACTGTAGCGGTCCGATGCGAAACCGGCGAATGCCGCTCGAATGACCATGGCATCGAAATCTGATAGCACCCGCGACGAGTCAGACGACGAGGCGGCAGATTCGACCGAACCCGAATCGGCGCTCGAAACCGCCCGCCGCCAGTTGTACCATGCTGCTACTCATCTCGATATTGATCAGAACATCGTCGAACGGCTCAAACACCCAAAGAAAGTCCACGAAGTCACTGTTCCTATCGAACGTGACGACGGGACGGTCGAGGTGTTCACGGGCTACCGAGCCCAACACGACAGTGTTAGAGGACCGTATAAAGGGGGGCTCCGGTATCACCCCGAGGTGACGCGGGACGAGTGTGTCGGCCTCGGCATGTGGATGACCTGGAAATGCGCCGTTATGGATCTCCCGTTCGGGGGTGCCAAAGGTGGCGTTGCGGTCAATCCGAAGGAGTTGAGTTCGGCTGAGAAAGAGCGGCTCACCCGACGGTTTGCCCAAGAGATCCGCGGAGCGATCGGCCCGACAGTAGACATTCCCGCGCCAGATATGGGGACAAATCCACAGACGATGGCGTGGTTGATGGACGCCTATTCGATGCAGGAAGGCGAGACCATTCCTGGTGTCGTCACGGGGAAGCCACCTGTCATCGGGGGCAGTAAAGGCCGTGACGAAGCGCCTGGCCGGAGCGTTGCCATCATCGTTCGGGAGGCAATCAAGCACTACGAGAAGGATATTAACGAAGCGAGTGTCGCCATCCAAGGATACGGAAGCGTTGGCTCGAATGCTGCACGGTTACTCGACGACTGGGGAGCGAACATCGTTGCGGTCAGTGACGTCAACGGTGGTGTCTATGACACGAACGGCCTCGATACCCATTCGATTCCATCACACCACGAAGAACCCGAGGCTGTGATGGGTCACGACGCTCCAGAAACCGTCACCAACGCGGAACTGCTTGAACTTGACGTAGACGTTCTCGTGCCTGCCGCCTTAGGGAACGTCCTTACAGCCGAGAACGCCGAGGATGTGCGGGCGGATATCATCGTCGAGGGAGCGAACGGACCAACGACGAGCGCGGCCGATCGTATTTTTACTGAGCGAGGGATACCTGTTATTCCGGATATATTGGCGAATGCCGGTGGCGTCACAGTGAGTTACTTCGAGTGGCTACAAGATATCAATCGCCGTACTTGGTCGTTGGAACGGGTACACGACGAACTCGAAGAAGAAATGTTGACGGCATGGGATGTGGTCAGAGACGAGTTCACCGATGGTGAGGTGACGTGGCGAGATGCTGCCTATATTGTTGCTCTCTCACGAATCGCTGAAGCCCATGAGGCGCGGGGGCTCTGGCCATAAGGAGATGGGTCACCGACCATTCAGACGGATTCGACGGCCAAGTACCCCGCTTGAACGAGGGCTGTTTCGACTGTATCAGCTTGTTAGTCCCGGGGCTCTCCTCGTTACTATCTGCTTTATTGGATACGTTGTCATCGGCTTCAGCTTATCCTTCGTTGGGATCTATGAACCAGCGTACTCCGTGATGGGTTTCACCGACCCATTTTTTACAATCTTGTCATTTCTGACTGGGCTTTTCATCAGTACGATGTCGGGAACGCTCGCGGTGCTCACGCTCCTGCTTAGTCCCAACGATTCGAAGGCTGGTTTCGTTGTCATGGTGAGTTTCATTGCTCTTGGATTTGGGGCCGCTACGATGCGAGTTACATTCGGGGGCGTCCAAGCATGTCTCGCTGAGATAATAAGCAGTCTTCTGTAGAAGTGAAAATATATTTGTGCGATGCAAAAGGGATTAGTTACGACGTTCGCTCTTGAGAACTGCTCAAGAGGGTCCAAACGCTGGGTCTGCTACCGATGGCCGGTCGGTTCACCGCAGAGGATACTGATTCGTCCACGGCCGGCATCGTTCAAGCGCTGCAGCGACGCTCAAAATATCTGCTTCAGCAAACCGCCGGCCAACAATCTGTAATCCAACTGGAAGCCCGTTGTCGGTAATCCCAGCAGGAACTGACGCCACAGGGTGGCCAGTCATATTGAACACCCATGTCAACATCACGTCTGTCGGGACACCAATCACGGATTGACCGTTGATTTCCGTTGGATAGCCGTCGGTGAGATGCTTGCTGAACGGTGGGACGGTAAGAGTGGGTGTCACGAGAACGTCGTAGTCAGTCAGCGCGTCCTGAATGCCATCGTATGCATCAGTCCGTGGCGCGTTCTGTAATCGATTGTCGGCAGCGTCGGTCTCTGTTCCTAATGCGATCGTCGATCGAACCGTGTCTTCGACATCTGCCGTCTCGAAGTCGATGCCGTACCGGTCTTCGATTCGTTGAGCGAATGCACTGAAGAAGACGCCAACCTGCGTGACGTACGCCATCGAGAGCTCTTCATACGACGGGAGCGAGACGTCCACAGTATCGACTGTCGCACCGCCGGCCGCTAGGTCCGTGACGGCAGCATCAACTGTTTCACGCACCGTCGATGCAACTGGTTGTAAATCCAGATTCGGACTGTACGCAACCGATAGCTCAGTAGTCGGCCGGTTAGTGGCCTCGACGTATTCCGTCTCTGGACGGGGCACACTAAATGGGTCTCGGTCGTCATAGCCTGCGAGGACATCGAGTAAGAGAGCTGTGTCCTCAACTGTTCGTGCCATCGGCCCACCCACAAAAAACGGAGAGTGGGTGCCGAATCCGTCGAATGGGATACGTTCGGGAACAAGCCCGAACGTCGGTTTCAGCCCGATGACGTTACAACAGGAGGCTGGGACCCGGAGCGAGCCACCGATATCCGACCCGGTGGCAAGCGGTACTGCACCCGCCGCAAGCGCCGCTGCCGAGCCGCCAGATGAGCCGCCCGCAGAATGATCGGAGTCGAACGGGGTCGGAGTCGCACCAACGAACCGATTCTCTGTCTTAATAGTGTGACCGAGTGCCGGTGTGTTGGTCGTACCGACGATGACGGCACCGGCAGCTTCCAGCCGCTCGACTGTGATGGAATCCTCGTCGGCAACGTTATCGGCCAATGGAGCGAGTCCCATCGTATTCTTGACACCCTCTTTCCGGCTCCGAAGATCTTTGATTGCGACTGGCACACCGTGGAGTGGGCCGAGGTCTTCTCCACGGGCCGCTGCAGCGTCGGCGGCGTGAGCACGCTCCCGTGCCGATTTCTCAGTGATCGTGATGAACGCGTTCAAATCATCGATTGCTCCGATACGCTCTAGGGTTGACTCGAGGAGGGTTAGCGCAGACACACATCCAGTACGGGCTTCAGACGCAAGTTCCCGTGCCGATCGCTGCATGAATTCGGGCATATCTAATGAACATTCGGGCTGTGTGTTCCTATTTATTCTCATCAGTGACCTTCGAAGTCACGGCCCGAACCGAAACCAACTACACAGGACGGGTGGTATACTCTAATCTATGCTGGCTTTGCCAGCCGTGAGTATGATCTCGGCAGTCCTAGTACAACTGAGTGAGATCGGCATCGCGAGTGGCTACGGACTGGTGGTGTTTTTTCTGATTGGCCTCCTCGGCGGTGCACACTGTATTGGAATGTGCGGCCCGCTTGTTGCAACCTACGCCGAGCGTATGGAAACCGACGACCGCTGGTCTGGCGCACTCACTCTCTATGAAGTGCGACAGCACACGCTGTTCAACCTCGGCCGGACGATGAGCTACGCCCTCATCGGGGCTGTCTTCGGGGCTGCTGGCGCGCTGCTCTATGGGACGATCGGGCTCGCCGGGATTCTCGGGCCAGTCCAGGGTGTCGTCGGCATCTGCATCGGCGTGGCAATCCTCGGGATGGGAATCACCCGATTGGCCGGCTACCAACAAGGAGCCGTCGAAGGTGTGATTGCCGATACTGGTATCGGATCAATATTCGCGCGAACTTACACAGTGATCTCGACACGGATCGACCGCTGGGTCAACGGCATCGGCATCGTCGGGCTTGGCGCGCTTCATGGATTGTTGCCGTGTATGCTGCTCTATCCCGCATTCCTGTATGCGTTCGCACAGGGCTCGCCTGTATATGGTCTCCTCTCGCTCGCCGCGCTTGGGCTCGGGACGATTCCTAGCGTGTTCCTCTACGGAACGGTGATCCAGTCAGTAAGCGCCCGCCAGCGACAGGTGGTCCACTATGGACTCGGTGTGTTGTTCATTGGGCTCGGATACGTCCTATTAGCGATGGGGCTCATGCGGTTTGGCGTCGTGCTCCCGTTGCCCGATATCCCGTACTATCAACCAATCTCCGGCTCGGAGGCGGTTGCGTAACATGTCCACCTGTACACTCTGTGACCTCCCTGTCGAAGACCCAATCATCGACGTGGCCATCGACGGCGAGTTCTGCTGTCGGGGCTGTCTAGAGGTCGCACGCCTGGTTGACAACGGTGAGGACGTCGACCTCTCCATTACGGCCGTCCGTGACCGTGTCGCGGCCGAGGATTCCCAACCCGATGTCCCCGAGGGCGCCGAAACGGCCTACCTCTCGATCGACGGTATGCACTGTCAGACCTGCGAAGGATTCATCGAACTCCTTGCCGAGGAAGAGGACGGTGTTCACGAGGCGCGTGCGAGCTACGCCACTGAAATGGCGCAGGTGGTGTACGATCCTGCCCAGATCGACCGTAACGCGATCTCCGCTGCACTCAGTCGACTGGGCTATCAGGCCCACGGTCCCGACGAGGAAAACGACTCGCTGCGTTCGCGCGTCGAGTTCGGCAAATACCGTGCAGTGCTCGCGGCGGTACTGATGATGCCCGTGTTGATTCTCTACGTCCTGTTCATCTATCCGGTATACCTCGGCATCTATCCCGAGAGCTTTCTCTACGGAAGTACCGTTGAGGAAATGGTGTTCGGGCCGCTAGCTGTCTGGAGTACGCTCATCGTTATTGGGCTTGGATACCCTGTCTTCCGCGGGGCCTACGTGAGCCTGAAAGTCGGTCGCCCGAACATGGACGTGTTGATCGCCATCGCGGTGCTCGCAGCGTATCTCTACTCGCTGGCCACCTACCTCACGGGCGGGCGTGACCCGTACTTCGACGTCGCAGTGATGGTACTCGCGATCGTCACCATCGGCAACCATCTCGAGTCACGGGTCAAACACGCTGCGCTCGGCAATCGTGCGGATCTCACGGATTCACGCGTCGATGACGCCCGCCGACTCGACGACGACAGCGAGGCCACCGAAACTATCGACATTGCAGCGTGTGAGCCTGGCGATCAGCTGTTAGTCAAACCTGGCGAACGGATCCCAGTCGACGGCCAGATCATCGACGGGACTGCCGCGATCGATGAGGCACTCATCACGGGTGAATCTCTCCCGCAACGCAAATCCGTCGGGGACGACGTACTCGGCGGGTCGATCCCTACTGACAATGCGGTTGTCGTCGAAGTTGGTCCGGAAAACACCAGTACGATGGATCGCCTCGTCGAACTCCTCTGGAACGTCAAGAGTTCTGCGACGGGCGTCCAGCATATGGTCAACCGTTTTGCGGTGCTGTTCGTCCCGCTCGTACTCGGGCTTGCCGCGCTGACTGCGACTGGCTGGTTCGTCCTTGGCAACGACCTAAACACAGCTATAATGGCCGGTGTCTCCGTGCTAGTGGTCTCGTGTCCGTGTTCGCTCGGGATCGCGACCCCGCTTGCTCTCGCGGCGGCCACCCGCGATGCCACCGACAATCGGATGCTCGTTCTCAACGAGACAGTGCTTGAGCGGATCGACGACTCCGCAGTCGTTGTGTTCGACAAGACTGGGACGCTCACCACTGGGGAGATGGAACTTGTGGACATCGCTGGCGACGATCCTGACGAAGTGCTTGAGATGGCGGCCGCCGTCGAACGTCGGTCAAGCCACCCCATCGCCGCTGCGATCGACGATGCCGCCCCGCCGACCACGCGCTCGGTGTCGAGCTTCGAGAGCGCCGACCGTACCGTGTCAGCGCTCGTCGACGATACCCGCGTAGTTATCGGCCATCCAGACTCCTTCGATGCTGACGAGTGGACGATTCCCGCGGAGATCGAGGCAGCCGTCACGGACGCCTACGAGTCGGGCACTCATCCCACGGCGGTTGCCTGGGAGGGTGTCGTCCGAGGAGTCGTTACAGTCCGAGATACGCCGCGAGAGAACTGGGAACACGTGGTTTCCGAGCTCGCGGACGCGGACCGAGAAATCGTCGTGTTGACTGGCGACGACGAGCGGATGACCGAGACGTTTGCGAACCATCCCGCAGTTGATCACGTATTCGCAGGCGTGCGCCCCGAGTCGAAGGAAGTGATCGTCCAAGGACTCCGCGAACGCGGGACGACGACAATGATCGGCGACGGAACGAACGACGCGCCCGCACTCGCCAGCGCCGACCTCGGGATCGCGGTCTCAAGCGGCACCGATCTGGCGATCGAGGCGGCCGACGCGGTGGTGCTGGACGACCGTCTCGACGCCGTTCCCGAGGTCTTCGAGCTGGCAAGTGAAACTCGAGGCCGAATCAAACAGAATCTCGTCTGGGCGGCTGGCTACAACGCGATTGCGCTCCCATTGGCAATGACTGGCGTGATCACGCCGTTGATCGCCGCCGTTATGATGGCGATCAGTAGTCTCATTGTCGTCTTTAACTCGAAGCGCCGACTGCTTTCGACGAACGGAGATCATTCGGCTGAGACCGACTCTAGCGAACGCAGCGATCGACTCGGACCTCCCGCACACTCGGACTGAGCGATCGAACGCAAGCATCGTCCGTAACCATCCTGCTACGCTTTATGTATAATAACTGCCGCCATTCGTCTTTAGCTAAGACTCACACCTCGGTTGCGTAGTGGTAGCGAGCGTCTCTTGTAGGATCGGTCGTTGTTGGTGGATCTTCTGTGCATCTTCGATCAGCCGCTCCAACAGCGGCGGTGGCGAGTAGCCGAGATATTCGCCGAGTTCGTGGAGGATGAGCTGGGCGTGCGACCGGAAGGTCGCCGCCCAGCGTTCCGGCGGGAACACGATCTCATCGTCGGCCTGCTCGGTGACCAGATCCAACAGCTCACGACTCACCAGCAGCGACAGCAACGCCGCGTACAACAGAATTTTCACGACATCCGGATCGCTCGTGTCGAACTCGTCCAACTCGTACTGCGTCTTCAACTCACGAAACAGGGTTTCTACCTCCCACCGGCACCGATACAGCGTTGCGAGATCCGCCGGGAGAAACTCATTTCGCGGCAGATTCGTGATGTACAGATGGTAGTCGTGGGCGGGCACGTAAAGGACGGCCTCGACGGGGAAACGCGTAGTGTGCCACGGGCGGGTTACCACCGGATGTACCCCCGTGTAATCCGCGTAGAACACCAC
>NZ_JAXHGM010000009.1:0-25439 GCF_034808145.1 Halorubellus amylolyticus | reverse complement strand
CCCCTTTCCCTGTGTTTCTTCCCCCGCTTTAAAAAATTTTTTTGGTTTTTTTTTTTTTTTTTTTTTTTGTGGGGGGGGGGGGCCCCCCCCCCCCCCCCCCCCGACGCGGAACCGCTTCGTGTCCAGCGAGCGCGTTCCCTCGTACTGTCCCCGCTTGAACTCCGCTTCGACCTCCACGTCGATGTACTGTCGGTGCAGATCGTCAACGACATCCTGGATCTGTTCACCCACCAAGGGCCTGGCGCGGCCGCGCCAGGCCCGTAACTCCTCCGTTATCACCGGATTCGCGTTCTCTTTCAGCCGACTCACGAAGTAGCCGTCGTTCTCGTCGATCAACGCAAAGCGACGGTACTTGAAGTACGCCAGATCGAGCAGAACTAGCCGTCCGTGCAGCCACGAACCCGTCTTGAACAGCGTGCTGTCGTGCGTTTTCTCGTCGGTCACGTCGATCCGTTCAATCGTCTCGTCGGTGGCATTGTGGAGCAGGTGGAGCTTCGCTCCAGCCTGCTCCTCGTGACGGGCTTGGAACTCCTCAGAGAGGAACTCGTGCAACCGCAACACGGTTCCGTCAGCGATCATCACGTCCCTGAATCGGTCGATATCAGCGTCAACAGCGCCGGGAACAGCGACCTCGTCGAGGCCGTGCTCGACGAGGTCGCGGAGGTACTCCGCGAGTGTCGGCGTCAACCGGTGATAGAAACCGCCTGGTGAGATCGTCTCATCAGCGGTCGAGTTGTAGCTCCGTCTGAACCCAGCGAGTGTTCGGCTCTCGCCTGCGGCGAAGCCGAACACGAGCGCCCACACGAGGACTGGAACCTGAAGCTTCCCTTCACGCTCGACCACGCCGAGTTCCTCGGCGTGCTCTTCGAGGAACTCGGAGGGAAACAATGTAGTGAGCCGACGCATGATTCTCGATGAGGAGGCTTTGGTGTGCACAGCCGTCGCCTCCTCATTCCTCTCGAAAAGAAGCCTCGATAAGCCGCCGCTGTCTCGTGGTTCTCCTCTTAGCTAAAGACGGATGCCCAACTACGTATCGGACGTTCTGCTAGTCCAACGATCTGGGAACACCCGATACCCCTATACACCCATAGTCGTAAGACAGAGCTAACTGACAGCGTACCCGTCTCGGAGTCGAGACGACCTGGAGAATGCGATATTCGAATGACTGAGGAATTCATCGACCCAAACCGGCTCTCGCTCATCCCATCACGGTCGAACGCGACTCAGACAGCCACCAATATGGTGCAGGATCCCTCGACGGATGACGACGATCCGCCCGTTTCAGCAGTCCTTCAATCGCTCGAAGACAGTAAATGCAGAGCGATACTCACGACATTGACCGAGCCGAAATCCGCAACCACACTCTGCAACGAATGCGAGTTGCCGAGTTCGACAGTGTATCGCAAACTTGAGCGACTCCGTGAGGCCGCTCTCGTCAAAGAGTACACTGAAGTCCGCCGTGACGGACCGAACGCCACGTTGTACGAACGGGATTTCGCGGATATCTCGATCAGCATCGACGACGACGAATTCACCGTCTCCGTCGAACGACCAGACGAGGATGCCGAGGACCGTATGGCGACGTTCTGGTCCGAGATGAAGAAAGAATCATGACGGACAGTATTATCATCCTGCTCGGCATCGTCAAAATCGCTGCATTAGTCCTCGGGGGTATCGTCTCCCTGTTAGCGTATCGAGCCTATCAACGAACGCAGATCGAGGGACTCCAGTACTTCGCAGTGGGTCTCATGGTCATCACCATCGGGACGTTTCTGGTCGGGATCCTCCACCACATCTTCGGCATTCCGAGCGTCCAGGGAATGCTCTTTGAGAGCCTCATCGCTTGTGGCGGTTTCCTCGTCATGATATACGGACTCTACGGTCAGTAGCCGCGGCTACTCGATCGGTTGGAACCACTCAGAGACTATTCCATCCAGCCCACCCACGCCGTCTGTTTCATTCAGAGTGGCCTGTTCAGTTGTCTAGTTACGAAATCGTTTCCAGAGAGTAACCGAACTTCGCGGTTGTCCCACGTTGTGGGAGACCTCCATCGTTCCATATGAGGCACACACGGAGAGTGTGACAATGAACGAGTCGAATACACCAGTCCGTCAGCCAACCTCAACGCCACAGCCCACGCGAATACGAAGCGGTGTCGGTGACCAATGAAACGGAATTTGCCGTCTCGATACGCGGACGCGCTCGTCTCGCGGAGCAAACTCATCATCGTCCTGTTGCTCGTCCTCACGGCGATCGTCGGCGCTGGCGCGGTGGTCGGCACCAGTGAAGACGGTGCGATCGGTCAGGCAGGCATCGACTCCGAGGAACAGGTAGCACTCGAGGAGATCGAATCGACGTACGGAACGGACGATGCGGTGGTCACACAGATCGTCGTCAAAGACGAAGGTGGAGACGTCCTCACCCGCGAGTCGTTACTGCAGAGCCTCCGACTCCAGCAGGAGATACGGGAAACCGAAGCCATCAATACGACGCTCCGAGCGGAGTCGGGGCTCCGCGGTCTCGAGAACATCGTGGCGACTGCGGCCTACTTCGAAGCCCGAACGGCTGGGAGCGGGACAAACGACACAGCCTCCACCGGTCGGAACGGGCAGCCACCAGCGCCGACACTCGACCAACAGATCGAGGCGCTCGAATCACGCTCAGACGAGGAGGTTGATGCACTACTCACTCGACTACTCAATTCGGATTCGACCGCCCCTGACCGTGACCCGACCACATTCCTGCCGTCGGACTACGAACCCGGCGCAACGAGCGCCGACGCGAGACTGACACTCGTCTTCCAATCCGACAACAGTGGCGGCGCTAGCGGAACGCCCCAGGAGGCGTCCGATGCGCAAGTGGCTATCGCCTCCCTGGTCGACGAGCGCTTCGACGACGCCGACGCGTTCGTCTTCGGACAGGGCATCATCGACGAGGCGTCCTCGCAGGCCATCGGCGACAGCTTCCTCATCATCACCCCCGTCGCTCTCGTCCTCCTGCTCGTCGTCCTCGGTATCGCGTACCGCGACGTGGTCGACGTGCTCGTCAGCCTGTTCGGGATCGGCATAGTGATGGTGTGGCTCCAGGGTATCCAGGGCTGGCTCGGAATCCCGTCCAGTTCGATACTCATCGCCGTCCCGTTCCTGCTCGTCGGGCTGAGTATCGACTACTCGCTCCACGTCGTCATGCGCTATCGCGAGGCGCGAACGGGGGAGCTCGACGCCGATTCCCAGTCCGATGGCCGACGTGACCCGACCACTGCGATGCGGGTGGGGGTCGCCGGTGTCGTCGTTGCGCTGGCCGCTGCCGCGTTCTCGACCGGCATTGGCTTCTTCTCGAACTACGTCAGCCCGCTCGGGTCGATACAGGACTTCGCGCTCCTGAGCGCGGTCGGCATCGTCGCGATGTTCGTCGTCTTCGTGGCACTCGTCCCGGCCGTCAAACTCGAAGTTGAACGACTCCTCGCTCGACTCGGGCGTGACCGCCAGCAGTCAGCGTTCGGGGTCGGCTCAGGGCCGATTCGCCGTGTGCTCTCGGGTACTGCGACTCTCTCTCGACGCGCACCGATCGCTATTCTCGTCGTCTCACTGTTGTTGGCTTCGGCAGGTGCTTACGGTGCGACGGGCCTGGATACGGAGTTCAATCAGGCGGATTTCCTGCCGGAGGATGCCCCAGAGTGGATGGAGTCGCTTCCGGAACCGTTCGCCCCCGCTGAGTACGACGTCCGAGAGGATCTCTCGTACCTGAGCGACAACTTCCGTCAACGCGGGCAGGGTTCGGAGGCCCAGATACTGATACGCGGGAACGTGACCGCGCCGGCAGTGCTCACTGCAACCGACAATACGTCTCAGTATTCGAGTCGAAATGGAACGATCGCCATGCAGTCGGACGGCACGGCCGCTGTCGAGAGTCCGGCGACTGTCCTCCGGTCTGTCGCCGCCGGGAATCAGACGGTCGCCGCCGCGATTGACGCGCGAGACTCGGATGGTGATGGCCTCCCGGACGAGGACGTCGCGTCTGTCTACGACCTCGTGTACGGCGCCGCTCCCGACCGGGCGTCGACAGTCCTCTATCGTACCGAGAACGGGTCGTATGCGACAGCCAGGTCACTCGTCGGTGTGCAGACCGACGCGGCCGCCCAATCGATCGCCACCGACGTGCGGCAGGTCGCCACAGGCATCGAGGGGAACGCACCGGTGACAGCCGTTGCGACGGGTGGGCCGATCATCACTGCTGTCGTCCAGAGCGCCCTGTTCGAGACGCTCGTCGAAGGATTCGCCGTAACGCTGGGTGTCATCCTGGCGTTTCTCCTTGGCCTGTACTGGTGGCGGTACCGCGCGCCAGGGCTCGCGGTCGTGGTGCTCGTCCCCGTCCTCCTCGCGCTTGCGTGGTTGCTCGGCACGATGGCACTGCTCGACATCCCGTTCAACAGCGAGACTGTCGTCATCACGAGTTTGGCGATCGGGCTCGGCGTCGACTACAGCATCCACCTCGGTGAACGATTCGTCGACGAGCGTGAGCGCCGAGCGTCGCTCGACGAGTCGCTGGTGGCGGCAGTCACAGGGACTGGCGGTGCGTTGCTGGGGAGTGCAGCGACGACGGCTGCGGGCTTTGGCGTCCTCGCACTCGCGCTCTCCCCGCCGCTCCACCGCTTCGGCCTCGTGACTGGGTTGAGTATCGTCTTCGCGTTCGTGAGCTGTGTCACCGTGTTACCGTCTCTCCTCGTAGTCCGAGAACGATACCTCAGCTGAAAATAGCCGCAATAGAGTCACAATGGAACCGGTGATTCATTCGCTATGTACCGCCTGACGGCGTCCTCGTGTCTCCAGACCACAAATCGGTTCAGGTACAGCCGAGTGAGCTCTGGTGACCCAAGCGACGACGACCTGCGCACGTACAATAGGTTGTTCTACGCCGAAAATCGGCGGAGGCGTACACATGGACCCACGAAACACACCTGGTTATCGGATGCACCGCACGCTCAGCAATCTCATTGATATCGACGTCGATGAATTGGATCCCGCCAATCGGGAGCGAATCGACGCAGCGATGAGAATCCTGGAGCAAGTGAATCTCCTTACTTGACCAGCCGCCACGGGGGACGTTGGCGGCCACGTAGTATCCTGATACACGACCCTCGAGGAGCGGTTCTTCCTGGTTCGTCTCAGGATATGTTTGTTATCCCCTGAAGGAGGTGAGGAGCAGGGGAACGTCCCCAGGTACAACTCATGCCAACACTCCAAGCAGCGACGATGTCGACGTCGTTCCGAACATCGACCTCCGGTACGTGATCGCGTTCAGGATCCGTCATCGTTATCACCGCCAGAATACGGCAGTACTCTGAAGGGCCGCATCATGTCGTGGTCCTCGTGTTCGAGCATGTGACAGTGCCACATGTACCAGCCGGTCTGGTCGTTGAATAGGCCCTCAAACCCGCCGAAGTGAACGATCACGTGAGTTACCTCCCCCGGATTCGCCGTGACGACGTCGTTCCAGCCCATTTCTTCCGGTGCGGGGGGTTCAAGCGACTCGATATCGATCGTCTCCGCCTCGGGGTCGTACTCACTGTACGGCTGTCGCCCAAGCACCTGGAAGTGCACGAGATGCATATGCATCGGGTGAGACATTCCCGTCAGGTTCGCGAAGCTCCAGATTTCCGTGTCGTTGAGGGTGGGCTCCTCAGTAACCGGATCGTACAGTTTGTGGGGCGATGACTCCGCTTCCGAACCCAAGAGGTGCAAGGGTCGTCCGTACTCGTCGGAACTCATGGTCATCGGGAGGTACCGTTCCTCGTCGACCGAGTCGACGGGGATTTCTGGCACTTCCGCCAACGTACTCGGAACCTGGCTCGGATCGTCGACGTCATCGGCGGCGACATCGACAAGCATCACGTCCGGTAGCGGCTGTTGTTCTCCGGTATTAATGTCCGGGCCACGGTAAGGTGCCGCGGCGTCGTTGTGCACCAGGAGCGTCTGTCCGGCGTAGTCCGAGAAATCAACGACGACATCGGCACGTTTGCCCGTACCGATCTCCAGACGGTCCTCGATCGTGACCGGTGAGGCCAGCAGACCACCATCGTTTCCGACGAGGGTGAACGGCGGCCCGCCCGCTCCGGTCGTTCCGTCCGACTCGTTGTACTCGAACAGCTTGAGGTTGTAGAACCGACAGTTCGACCCATTGAGGATCCGAAATCGGTACTTCCTCGGGTCGACTGAAAGCCGAGGCCAAGCCTTCCCATTGACGACGGACGTGTCACCGAAGAACTGCGAGACGATGCTCGGGTTGGGGTTCGGCGAGTCGCTGTCCGTCCCGGAGCGGGCGGTCGGGTAGAACAACGATCCGTCGTCGTTGAAGCTGCGGTCCTGGAGCACCAGTGGGATCTCGTACTCGCCCGACGGTAGACCAAGTGACTCCTCTCGGTCGTTCCGGAGGAGATAGAGTCCGGCAAGACCGGCGTAGACGTTCAACCGAGTAATTCCGAGCGAGTGGTCGTGATACCAGAGCGTGGCCGGGGGCTGGTCGTTTACGTAGTAGTAGTCTTTTTTCTTGAACTTCGGGCCGGTTTGCTCGAAGTCCCGCGTGAACCACGCTGTCGGCTTGCCGTCGCTCGTGTGCTCGACGTTCCCGCCGTGAAGGTGGGTCACGACCCGTACTCCGGTACTGTCGTAGGGAATCTTGCTACTGTGAATCGTCTCATCCACCGGCAGGAGATGTTCGTTCGGTAACTTGTTCATCCAGCGCACATAGACTGGTTCGCCCTGCTGTGCTTCGATCGTCGGCCCCGGGTATTGGCCGTCGTACCCCCAGACAGTCGTCGGTGGAAGGTTAGGATGAATCTTCTGCTCAATCTCGCGCATTTCAACCTCGTAATAGGGGTTCCCGTCCTTCTCCCCAACTGGTTCCAGGACACCTGGCCGAGGGACTTCGGCAAGCCACTTTTCAATCTCAGGCGACGAATGCTCGCCTGAGAGTGACTGCGACGGAGTCTCAGTTCTTCCAGTCGGGGCTACACACCCTGCGAGACTCAGCGCGCCAGTACTGCCCGTCGCCGCAATGAATTCACGCCGCGATAGGCCGGTCCCGGGCGCTCCAAGATGGTCCCTCATGTATAGAACTTCGTGCGCAGTGACAGTCAGTCGACGGCGGAATCCCGACCGGTGGGAATCCGCCAAAGTGGTCTATCAGTGGCGTTCCAATGGTCGGGTATGGAACGTCGACAGGTCCTGAAAGCAGGTGGAGTCGCCGCAACCGCAGGTCTCACCGGGCTCGCTGGCTGTAGCAGCTCGAACCCCGACGAAAGCGGTGAGACGGATACTCCATCGAACGGAGACACAACGACAATTCTGATGGTCACGGAGGGAAGCGACTATTACTTCGACCCGATCGGGCTCTTCGTCGAATCCGGCGAAACGATCACGTTCGAGATCGATAGCGGCAGCCACTCTGCGACAGCATACAAGAAGGGGAATGGACAGGCGTCAGTCACGCGCATCCCGGACGGTGCCGAGGCGTTCGACAGTGGGATACTCAGCGAACAAGGTGCTACCTTCGAACACACTTTCGAGACAGCAGGTACGCACGACTACTACTGTACCCCCCACAAGAGCCTCGACATGGTCGGCCGCATCGTGGTTGGAGAGCCCGGAGGCCCCGCTGAGGGGAGTATGCCGCCGGACGGAGACGTCCCTGAGAGTCAAACGATCGTCGACCAGGGAGCGGTTTCGTACAGCGACTTTTCTGGGTGACGCTCCACCCGCAGCTGTTAGCTGGTCGGTTCGTAACCTTAGTATCCCAATCAGAGACAACTATATTTCCGACACCGCGAATCTTAGTTTGTGCTCAATAAACCAGATTGCCGGATTCCCATATGTTGGGATTCCGCCCGGTATTCTTGGGAGTGTCGACTCACAGCTACGCTAGAGACACCCACTCAGATTGATCGAGAGACGATATCTGGAATCTGGTACTCATGCCCAACACGACACTCAACATCGAAGACAACCATACAAGTGAACAGCAATCAACCTCCGAGTCCCAGTCGAGAGTATCATGTCCGGAGTGTGATGGTCGGGTCGTTCACGATGATGAGCACGGGGAGACAACTTGTAAGGAGTGTGGCTTGATTCTCGACGAAGCAGCTATTGACCGCGGTCCGGAATGGCGGGCATTTCATAGTGAAGAACGAGACGAGAAAAGTCGCGTTGGGGCTCCAACAACGCAACTCATGCACGACAAGGGACTCAGTACGACGATCGGTTGGCAAAATAAGGATGCGTCTGGACAGTCGATTTCGGAGCGTAAGCGTGCCCGAGTGCAACGACTTCGAACGTGGGATGAGCGGTTCCGAACGAAGGATGCACACGAACGGAACCTCAAACAAGCACTCGGCGAAATCAGTCGGATGGCATCCGCCCTCGGTGTCTCAAGACCAGTTCGTGAAACCGCTGGGGCCCTTTACCGCCGGGCTGTCGACGAAAACCTCCTTCCAGGCCGATCCATCGAAGGAATGTCGACAGCCGCTCTGTACGCAGCAGCCAGACAACACGGAACGCCACGTCCTTTGTCTGAATTCGCTGAGGTCAGCCGAGTCGAAAAAATCCGCATTCAGCGTGCATATCGGTATGTATCTCGTGAACTCGAGTTGCAGATTGAACCAGCAGATCCTCTCCAATACATCCCTCAATTCGCGTCGGCGCTCGAGGTGAGCGATGAGGCGACACGACAGGCCCGTGAACTACTCACTACCGCAAAGGCGCAGGCTGTTCACAGCGGAAAGAGCCCTGCGGGTCTTGCAGCGGCCGCGCTCTACGCGGCGACTCACTTAACGAATGAACAGTTGACACAGGAGACGGTGAGTAACGCTGCTCACGTGAGTATGGTAACCATTCGGAATCGCTATCAAGAACTGCTCGAAGTCTACGCAGAGAACGGTGACTATGCGTGAAGAGCGATCCAGCGGAGCCATGCGAGAGGGTTCGGACGCCTCCAGTTCAGCGAGGGACGTGATGAGTGAACTCACTCGCGAAACCGAACGGGAGATCCTTGAAATACTCATCGCGGAATCGCCACTGGGTGTCATGGAGATCGCTAAAACTGCTGAGCGCCATCCGATAACGGTGGATCAAACCTGTGCTCGTCTACACGAGAAGGGATATATCCATTCACGCGGCCGAGGACGCTATGAGGTCACTGAGAATGGAGTCAGACAGATTTGAGATGGATGCGATTGATACTCTCGAGGAGCCGATTTCTGTTCCAGACTACGTCCACTCTCCATTGTTTGAGTTGTAATCGGATGCCATATCCCCAATACCGTCCAAAATTAGAGTATGGTGAGCGATCCCGCGTCATCTGAGGACTCTCCATCGTTGCAGAATGTCCTTGATGCGCTGGACGACGCCAACTGTCGAGCTATCCTCCGTGAAACAGCTGAACCCATGACCGCGAACGAACTCATCGACGCCTGTGACATACCCAAATCGACGTTGTACCGGAAACTAGAACTCCTTAGTCGAGCCTCCCTCGTCCGCGAACAGGACACAATCAATCCTGGTGGGGGTCGAACTACGCGATACGAACGAGACTTCGACAATGTGACCATCTCTATGGACGACGAAGACGACTTGTCGGTAGCCGTGAAACGCCCACCACGGAGCCCCGACGAACGCCTCGAAGATATTTGGTCGAAGATGGGGGATGAGTTATGATGTGGACAGGACCGGCCATTGTCGTCGTGAAGACGGTGATCCTGCTGTTGGGGAGCGGTATCACGTATATCGCGTACAAGGCATATCGACGAACAGGCACGCACTCACTGCGAGCGCTCGGAATCGGGTTCGGTGTTATCACGTTCGGCGCGCTGCTCGCAGGAATTGCACATCAAATCCTCTCCGTCTCACTTGAATTGGGAATTCTAATCAATAGCGTCCTTGTTGCGATTGGATTGGCAATCATCATGTACTCACTTTATCTCGAGCGCAGGTAGGACAATACGTACCGAAGCAAAAAAGAGATCACTGTTCTCAATCATTCACCGAACTGAATCGGTCGATACAGCATAACGACATACGGATTCAGTGGCAGCTAGCCGCTTGGCAACGGAACTGCACTAAACGGCTGGAGAATGATAGATACTCACGACGAAACCTGTTATCGAAGTCCATTGCCTGCCGCGTCTCCTGAGTGGACAATAGCGATACGCAGTGAGAACATTGAGAGCAAGTCTCGACCATTAAGAGGCTGGCATCAATCCTGACGCCGGTGAGGAGATCGACAACCATTGGTTTTCCCCTAGAGCAGGTGGGTCTCCTCACTCGACCAGCTGCCACGGGGGACGCCGGCGGCCACGTAGAATCCTACCTTCACGACCAATCGAGCAGCGCTTTGTCCAGCTTCACCATAGAGGAAGAGTTTGTAACCCCTGAAGGGGGTGAGGGGCAGAAGAACCCCCCAGGTACAACTCATGGCAACACTCCAAGCAGCGACGACGTCGACCGGTGCCATCGTGACGGATTCACAGGCAGTCCGTTAGCTCTGTGAGAGCTATTGTTTCGGGACCCTCAACTGGGAGGTGACCGAAGACGGCGAACTCACCATCTGGGGGTACGCCAGCTTCGAGGTGTACGAAGCCCGTGAAGACAGCCCCGCAACTACGAAGGCGAGTGCGTAAGCTTGAAACTCAGCCTGACCAATTCTAGAGAAAGTACGGTACTGTGGGTGTGCAACTGCGTTGGCACGCAGTTTCTGTCAGCCCGTCTGTACGCTGATTGTGAATCTGATAACGCTGACCGTTGCCTCGGCGGTATCTCACTCACGCCCCACTACCGTACACAGCGCTATTCGATGTAGTATCGGCAAGCGAATTTCGAACGACAACATCCATGAGAACAGCTCTATCCAACCCACTCACAGACATCCAGCAATCACAGACAGTCCTCATCATCTTTGCGAGTACGCTCGTGAGTGTGATGGGCGTCTCCCTCATCAGCCCAGCACTGCCGACGATTCAAGCAGCATGGAACATCTCGGCGAGTCAAGCGAGTCTCCTCATCTCGGCATTTACCTTGCCCGGTATCGTTCTCACACCGTTCATCGGTCTCATCGCCGACCGCGTTGGTCGCAAACGTGTGCTCGTCCCTTCGCTATTCTTGTTTGGCGTGAGTGGCATTGCAGTCGTGTTTGTCGACGGATTCACAACGCTTCTCGGTCTCCGCGTCGTGCAGGGAACCGCTGGCAGTGCCATCATGAGTCTCACCGTGACGCTGCTCGGTGACCTGTTCTCGGGGGAACAGCAGAGTCGTCTCATTGGACTGAACGCGGCAATCCTCGCCATCGGCGCGGCTGGCTACCCCTTACTGGGCGGTGGCCTTGCGCTGCTCTCGTGGGCCGCGCCGTTCGTCTGCTTCGCACTCGGTATTGTCGTCGCCGTTGCCGGCTCTGTGATTCTCCCTGAACCCGAGAGTAGCATGGATTCGTCCGGACTCTCGTACGTCGCTAACGCAGCGCAATCGGTACCAACACGGACGGCTCTCGGGTTGTACGTCGCTATTTTCGGCATTTTCTTTGTTCTCTATGGCGCACAGCTCACGGTCGTCCCGTTCATTCTCGACGAATCCTACGGCCTTTCTTCTGGGATGATCGGGCTGTTGCTCGGACTCCCAGCGGTGACGATGGGGGTGACGTCCTCACAGTCGTCCCGTCTCATGCGCCATCTCTCACCCCCGCGGCTCATCACACTCGGTTTTGCGACCTACGGTATCGGGATGACGCTCGCTGCACTCGCCCACTCGATCACCGTCCTTGCCGGCGCACTGTTCCTGTTCGGTATCGGACAGGGATTCGCGGAACCGATCACCGATACAGCACTGAATACACTCGCGCCCGATGCGTTCCGCGGCGGAATCATGAGTATCCGAACGAGCGTGCTTCAGTTCGGAACGACCCTCGGCCCGCCAGTGTTCGTTGCTGTTGCCTCAATTGTGGGCTACACCGATACGCTCCTCATCGCCGGTCTCGCTGCCCTCGCTCTCGGCATCTCTGCGTTCGGCCTTCTCACGCTTTCAGAAACTGGGCAATCAACTCAACGTCGCACATTCACAAATGAGTGATTGATCTGTTCCATGAGCTTGTCTCTATCCCGAGTACGGTTGCCCCGCACCCACGAAAAGAGGGTGTAGATGGCTTCGTTCAGCGAGTGTTCTAGGCCCATATCTGCCCCTCGGAACGTAGGCCAATAGACCGAAGGCCGGTATCACAACAGATCTCGATACGTGCGTGTACTTGCTTGGGAGGTCTTCTAAACGCTTTCCGCACATTCGAGAGGAGCGAATCATCCACCGTCCCGTTCCAGAACCCAGTAACCGCAGTACGTTTGTTACCCCCTGAGGAGTGCGGGGGTAGGAAAGCGCCCTCGAGTACAACCTATGGCACCACTCCAAGCAGCGACGACGTCGACCGGCACGATTGTATCGGACGCACAAGCAGTCCGTCAGCTCTGTGAGAGCTATTGCTTCGGGACCCTCAACTGGGAGGTAGACGAGGAGGGCGAACTCATCATCTGGGGCTACGATAGCTTCGAGGTGTACGAAGCGCGTGAGAACGGTCTCCCCGATTATGACGGTGGGATCGTGACCCACGAGTTCCTCCGGCAGCTCGCGGAGTACATCGATGGCGACCAGGAACTCGACATCCAGACGGCCGGGTATACGAAGTGTCGATTTCCGGTCCTCGCCAAGCGGTACGTCATCCGCAATGGTGAGGTCCTTCACGCCGATCTGACCGGACTCGACCCGATCGGCGAATAACTGGTGATCATCCCTTGGCAGGTGAAGAGGAGTCGTTTATCGGGGGCTGACGGACTGAGCCCCACGTGGGGCTTCGTGATACCATGTCCGAGCAATCTACTGACGACTCGTTCGAGGACTGTGAGCTAGGCCCCGAGGCAATCCTCGGTACGCAGACGTTCGAAGACGTCCTGTTCACCGAGGAGACAGAGACCCCGGTGAATGTTCTTACTGGCGAGACGCCCGAGCATTCGCAAGCGAGCGTCGACGAAGCTCGGGCCTTTGCCGCCGGGATCGACACCGATACGCCGCAGATCGCGCTGCAAGCATCGGTCGAATCGCAGATCGAAACCGCGAGCAAACCGTACACGGCAGCCGCGTTCTTCCACTTCAAAGCGACTGGAACACTCGCACTCCACCGCGCCTACCACGCAGCGTACGAATCGGCGGCGTTCGCGGTCGATTTCGACGCCGACTACGAAACCGGTGACCTGACGATCACCGTCGAGGAGATCACTGGGTCGGAACGAGACGACGCCTAGCGAGCGCGTATTCCGGCGGTGTTTATCGAGCGCCGGCGATGGGTGCCGGCGCACCAAGCAGTGATGCGGAGCGGAGTCGCGTGCGTCGGCAGACCGAGGTGACAACCGATGCACATGGTCATTTACACGCTAGTTGAGGCATCGACACGAGATGATGCGCTCGCCACCGGAAAGACGGTGTTCGATCGACTCGTCGGCGCCGTGCCACACGCAGGTGCTGTCTTCGATTACTACGTGTGCTTTGACGAGGAGGACACGACGGTCGCTGGAACGGCCCGTTGGGGTGATCTCCCGGTTGCAGCTTCTGTGGAATCCGATGAGGGCGAGGAGCTGCTCGAACGCGGCTGGGAAGCCACGAAAGAGGAGTTTCAGCGGAATCTCGACCGGGTGAAGGAGGCACTCGACGAACACAGCGACGAGGAGATCATGCGCGATGCGGACCTCGCCCGGCACGCATTCCACCAGGTCGGTGCGTACGACGGGCCTTCGGTCTGCCTGTATGACGAACATGGCAGCGGCATCCGGCATCGAGGCCAGTTGGAGCGAATTCTCGACGAGAGTGACGATCTCTGGATTGTGCCGGCGGACATCCACTTCTGAGGGAACAAACCGGCCAGCTGCTCCGTGGTGCAGTGACCGCAGAGCATTTTTTTCGCCCCCTGAGGGGTGCGGGGGTGCTCGAACGAGCACACCTCGAATAGAACGATGAGTGGAACTATCGACTCACAATCAGTCGAACAGACACGCCCGAGAAGTGACCGTGACGTCGTCTACGTCGGCTATCGACAGCGAGGCCGCGCCATCGTGGAGAAACAGCCCGGTCAGGAACGGCTCACTCCAAATCGGAGTCTCGAGTTGGCGAGTCACAGTCCCTCTGGCTTCGAATGGGGATACGGGGGCAGTGGCCCGGCACAACTCGCGCTCGCGCTCCTGCTCGATTACTCCGACGACGAGGAGGTTGCGCTAGCGCAATACACGGAGTTCAAAAACCAGGTCGTAAGCCAGTTGGATTGCACTGGTCCCGGCGGGCGCTGGCGACTCACCGGCAGTGACATCGACGCAGTCCTTCGCGAGACATCCGACGAAGCGGCCGCACCGTCTATCTGAGCACCAATCACTGAGAGTAACATATGTCGGAACACAACCAGCCGTCTCGTGCGGATGTCGAATCGATAGAGAACAGTGAGCGGCCGTCACCAACGGAATACGTCGAACGCAGCGACGTCGGTGTCTCGCTGACCGTGAAGCTCAAGCGCGGAACCGGGACACGAGATGAAGACCAGATCAAAGCCAAGGTGAAAGCGAAAACGCTCGAAGACGCCCGAGAGGACATGGAGATCCTTCGAGCGTACGTTTACAAACTCGCCGAGGACGCCCGCCAAATCCAACCCGAGGAAGAAGACGAGTAAGCAGTCTAGCGGGTCTCACAAAACGATTTGGCAGGCCACAAATTTCGACTCGTTTTGACTGAACTATCTGTTCAATGTGTGTGCGAACTTATTGACTGAGTGTGGGTGCTCGGCGGAATCATCTCGATATTTTGAATTGGCCGCTTGCTGTTTCCCCGATATGATGACAGACGAACTCGGATCCTTGCTCGAATGGTTCGACCTGAAGGACGAACTTCGGACGGGATGGGAACTCCGGAATGTCGACTCGCCTGAATCGGTCGCAGCCCACACGTGGGGGACAGCGGCGCTTTGTCTGCTCTATGCCGACCAAGAAGATGTTGACCGCCAGAAAGCAGTGACGATGGCCCTCATTCACGACCTCGGCGAAGCTCGCACGGGCGATATTGCAACCCGTGCGGAGGACGGACGCCAGACCATTCCCACGTCCGAGAAAGAGACGGCTGAACGGAGCGCGGTAACCGATCTCGTCGGGCCCTTCAACGATTCCGAACTGCTGTCGCTCTGGGAAGAGTACGAAGCCCGTGACACCCCGACGGCACAGTTCGTCAAAGACATGGATCTTGTTGATAATTGTCTCCAGGCGCTCAAGTATGAGCGCCAAAATAGGTACGATGAAGCCGAAACAACTGACCACTTCACCGAGTTCGAGAATCTAGACGAGTTCTTTGCTACCGCCGCGCCACGCTTCCAGACAGAATTCGGCCAGGACCTGTTTAAGCAAATCAAATCGGAATACGAAAGCGAAATCGGACGACCTTGCCAACTATGAATTAGTCTTTGTCACTTACAGGTTCCTCGGTCAGTGTACACCCTGTACTTATCGGTGTAACAGTATCGATAGAAGGGGAATGCGAACGGTTGGATGATACCCTCACTACCGGTAAGAGGTGTAGCGGATCAACGAATAGCGTACCCCCAGTAGGCGAATGCTTTTATGCCAAAACGCCAGAATTGACAGTAGTGTCACAGACGGCGCGTCCGCCCGCAAATTCCCGGTGGAAGTGGCTCGGTCCAACGAAGAATATCGAGAGTGCCAGCTACGAATCCACACCAAGAGATTACCCCGTAGACGGCCTCTACGGCTCTGACGACGGCACTCTCGTCCGCGCGGCCTCATTCGATATGACGTTCCGCGAGATGGTGGACGGCGCACTCAAAACCTACCCCCGCGAACAACAAGTCCGCCATAACCGCTCGGTCACGTTAGAGGACCTCGTCACTGAAGTGCCCGTCACGTACCTCCGGTTCTACGACGAGTACGACCACGATCAGGGCCACCCGAAACCCTGGGGTGCCGTCTTCCGCGCGCACGTCCTCCGATGCGTCAAAGGCTGGAAGAACGCGACCGCGCTCCATCGCTACCTGAAACAGCAGCCGTTTCTCTGCACGCAGTTGGGCTTCAAAGACATTCCCGACCAGTCCACACTCTACCGCGCGTGGGACGACCGTCTCGAAGATGTCCACGACGCAGTACGAGACGCCGCCGAGGTCGTCGTGGACATCGCCCGCTACCACGACATCCCCGCGCCCGAACCCGAGTTCCTCCCCGATCAGCCAACCGATACGGTGACGAACTCAAAGAGCAAGGACACGCTCGCCCGTGAGAAAGCCCGTGAGGTCTGGAAGGGCGCGAAGCCCATCGTCGAGGACGCCTTCCATCTGGACCGCAGCGACAACGCCTCGATTCCCGAGGGCGCGTTCTGGGAGCAACAGTCCTACCTCGGAATGCGAACGGATATGCACCCGAACGACGGCGCACAGTCCTTCGCTGCGGACTCCACCCGCAGAAAGACGCCATCAGGCGACTCCCACCGGTTGCAGACGAAGACGCTCGGCGTTGAGCGCATCCGGACGATGCTCCGGGAGACTGGCCGGACGCTTGTGGCGCGAGCGAAATCGAAGGACAAGATGGGGCGCAAGCAGATGACGGCCATCGACTTCACGAAGGGCAACCCGTGGAGCGGCCACGTGGAACGCGATAGTAGTGGACAGAATCAGGAGCCGTGGATTCTCGGCTACAAGGGCGATGACGGGCCGTTCTTCCAGTGGGCAGTCATCAAACTCGTCGGCCACGACGTCCCGCTGATCCTTGATGCCGTCCCGGTTGTTCGTGGTCGAAAGCGAGCGGATATCGTAGACGATCTCCTCGAAGGCGCAACCGACATCGTCCCTGGACTCGATTTGGTGATGATGGACCGCGAGTTCGCCCCGGACGGCGTCAAAGACGTCTGCGAGACGCACGACGTCCACTACCTCAACCCCGGTGTCGTCCGGTCCAGCAGCGACCACGAACACCAGATCGCTAAGCTTGCCAGTGAAGACAAAGACTTCGATGTCATCAAGCAGGAGCGATTGGACGACGGTCCGACGCGGAAGGCGGTTTACCTCCCGAAGCGCGAGTGGGAACGCGAGGACGAAGACAACGACGGGACGGATGTGACGATCCGACAGGAACTCATCGAGGACTTCAAGGACGTCGGCAACACGACGCCGCTCTCGGAGGACCGCGACGGCGACTCGCCGCTGAGCAACCTTCTCAATGAGGTCGCCGAAGAGGAGGAGATCGACGAGCCAGCGCGGGTCGAAGCGCCGACCCTGCCCTTTGAGACGAATCTCCCGTGGGTGGATGTCGATCCCGCCGACCAGCAGGAGATGAAACACCAGATTGGGCGACTGATGGCCCGATACAAGCGGCGTTGGGGTATCGAGAACGGCTTCAAGAAACTGAAGACGTTCCTCGCAGAGACGCAGTCGCCCGACCACCGGTTCCGGTACTTCAACTTCGCGTTCGCCTGCGTGCTGTACAACTGCTGGCGACTTGTGGACATCCTCGTGCAGTTGGAACTGTACGGCGAGATCGGCGATCAGCCGGCAGTGTCCTCGAACTCGTTCCTGACGTTCGCCAAGAAAAGCTACGGCCTCGACCCGCCCGACTAACTCTCTCATTCCTCTGGGCTTGCTCGGTCGTGAGCGGCAGCGCTGTCCTAAACGCCGATTTTCCACTGGATTTGTGAGCGCTATCCGACAGGTTCCTCAGAAGCGCGTTCCGAGATTTGCTCGGCTATTTCTTTCAAACATATATCAGTGAAGCCTATGCATCATGGACCTATCTTCGCAACATCAGGCCCGATCAGTAGTTGAGGCCGGCCTTCTCAATGTACAGAGACAATATCGGTTTGAGTTAATTACATCACATCACGTCTTCCTCCCATCATCACTGTCTCACTCAAGGAGGGGAACAGCATCGGTCCACAGTCGTTGGAAGTACTGCTCAAACTCGGAGACTACTTGCGAATCTTTGATCCCGATCACACCGATCCTGTCTTCACCAGATACTGGATGTAGCACATCGATCGTTGTCTCCACATTGTCCACGATATCAAACGAAAGCGCAATCTCAGGAGTCGTTCTGACAGTTATGTCTGCGGGCTGGTTTTCAATTAGATGTGGGAATCGGTCGGGGAGTACGGTAACTGCTTTTTCACTGAAGAGGAGGTCGACAGACAAATCCGTATTAGCACCCTCGAAAAAGCCTTCCACTTCAGATTGGAGTGTCTCCCACGTCGCATCCTCGTAGGGAGGCCCGACGGCTGCCTTGACAACGCTCTCCGCGGTTCGCATATGCTGCTGGAGTGCTGTACTCATTTCGTCACTCCCGAGCGATCCAAGCCAGAAACTACTCTCTGTTGGTGGTGTCGGCAAAAGGTTCGAACGAACTGTTTCTGCTTTCTCGCGGTAACGATCCCACTCTTGTTTCAGTTCATACGCTCGTTCAGCCAGAAGCCTATCGACGACGGTTTCTGGCTGTACGGCGACGTACTGATTTGGATCGCTTGACTGTCTCCAGATCAGCTTGCGAGCTTCAAGACCGTTTAGCACGTCGTAGATACGGCCTTTTGGAACCCCACTAGTATCAGAGAGTTCAGCTGCCGTCACTGCTCCTGTTACGAGAAGGGTTCGATAGGCCTTCTCCTCGTAACTTGAGAGTCCAAGCTCACCCAATTCCGTCATGCTTTGTCATTGTGCCTCCAAACAAATTGTAAGTGCTGTTTTGTTTCAGTAGTCGTATATCGGGGGCTTCGAGACCTAACGATATGCATCCGTACGTACTGCTCGCTGGTGCAATACTCTCCGAATTATTCGGGACGACTGCCCTCAAATTCTCCGATGGATTTTCACAACCGGTTCCCAGTATTGGGGTTGTCCTCGGATATGGGGCAGCGTTCTATCTACTATCCCTGACGTTAGAGGAATTACCGATGGGTGTCGTCTATGGGACATGGGCAGCATTGGGTATTGTCGGTGTGGCAGGTATCGGGGCCGTTGTTTTTGATGAACCAGTTGATCTGGCAGGCCTTCTCGGAATTGGCCTCATTATCAGTGGCGTCTACTTCGTCAACGTGGTGTCACAGATGTCTGCCCACTAAGATGGTGGGCACCGGGCCTGTGTAGAAACAACCGAAAAGTGGCACTGTGTTCCAACATCTTGTTCGTCCGCTCTTGAGTAGTTGTTCTCCAACGATGTCAAACAGGTATGATGTGATCATCGCTGGGGCAGGTCCAGCGGGGGCGCAGTGTGGACGAGATCTAGCTGACCGTGGGTACGATGTTGTCGTCCTAGAAACCGAAGCAGAAGATGAATTCCCAGCTCAAAGTAACAAATCTACCGGCGGAACGTTTGCGTCAATGATGACCTCCTTCGGCATCCCGGACGATGTCGTTATGCACGCAACTGAATCAGTAGTTCTTGAATCTCCAAATGAACACTTTATCCAGGACCAGCCGGGCTTTGTCTTGGACTTTGAGGCGTTCAAGAAGTTCCTTGTCGAGGATGGTCGTCACAAGGGTGCTGAGTATCGGTTTGATGCTCGTGTTCGTGACCCGATCGTCGAAGATGGTGATCTCGTTGGTGTCCGTTATAACCGTGACCAGGAGGTCTTTGGCGAAATCGTTATTGATGCTACGGGTCCGGCTGCGCCACTGGCTAAAGATCTGGGGATAGCCAATCTTGAGCGGGAGAACCACGCGATTGGTATTGAATACTTATTCGAAGGCGTCGATCTCAATCATCCCGAGTTTGCTGATCTCACTGACGCGATGATGTTGCGGTTGGACCACGAGTACGCCCCTGGAGGTTATTCGTGGATCTTCCATACGGGTGACGACACAGCAAAAGTCGGTATCTGTTACATCCAGAATGAACGCTATCAAGAAAACGCCATTCACGATCGCACCGTCGACGGGTATCTCGAACATTGGCTTGATACTGACCCACGGTTCGAGAACGCTAGACAAATCGCAGAGAGTCCAGTTCGGGGATCAGCACATGTACAGCCCCCCGGATCGATGAGTACTGATTCGTTTATGGCGATCGGTGATACTGTCCCATCGGTTGATCCTGTCTGGGGAGAGGGAATCTACAAGTGTATGAAATCAGCTCGAGCAGCTGCAATGACAGCCGACCGCTGTCTGACGAGGACGAAAAACACCTCTGCTGAGGAGATGGGAGTCTACGACGACCTATGGAACGAGCAAGTTGCCCCCAGACAAGACCGTCGATTGATGATGACGAGGTTGCTATACCTTGCACCAAACGAACGGTACGACCGACTCATGCAAGATCTGAACAAGCTCTCTCGAGATACCCTTTCAGATATTAACGATGGGAGCAAGCAGGAAATTGTAAAACTGTTGTATCCCAGTGATCTATCCTACCTCTGGAAATACTGGCGAGAAACACAATTTGGGAGCGTCTCTTACTCCAGCTAACCACAACACTTCCGCTGATGAATCCAACTTCTATCCGATCTTGATCAACTGGTCTTGGACGTTTTGCTATCCGTACCTACATGGCTATGACCCCCGAGTCGCGTCGAACAGTCTTTCGCCAAATCGCTCATTGTTCCTATATCGATTGGCCAACGTATGGGTCTAGCCCGCTGTTCGATCGTTCGTCGCTTCCCGCACTGGAGTCGGATGTCCGCGTGGTCGCAAAAACGTGGTTCCAACAAGTCGAACACGAGGGCGTTGAACCATTCGTCCACACATTACCGCTTGCATACGTCCAGTTCGATGCCCACGACCGATATGCAGGCTCGACGAGCTACGAGATTGAGACTCTGTTTCGCCTATTCCTGTTAAAAGAACTCTACGACTGGGACCACGAAACCGCGCTCGTCGAATACCTCACCAAGCATCCCGATCTCTGTGATCAACTTGGCCTGGAGTCGGTCCCCGATCAGTCAACCCTATGGCGTAGCTGGCATCACCGGTTCACGGCCGAACTCCAAGACACCGTCGAGACGGCAGCGCGAACAATCCTCATCAAAGCCCAAAATGCGGGTGTCTCTGTTCCACGAGAACCAGAACGGCAGAGCCGCAGACACTATGATGAGAATGAAGAATCGGACCCCGATGATCAGACCGTATTAGAGCAGGCCGAGACCGTTACTGAGCAAGTGAGTCGCGTTGCCTTCCCAGCGTTCTCACTGGACCGTGGCGAGGGTTGTGAGATCCACGAAAATGCCTACTGGGACCTCCAAACCTACCTAGGGCTTCGAGAAAACCTCGCCGTCAATGAGGGGGCTCGCAGTTTCATTCACGAGTCCAATCGGGAGCGGACACCGCTTGGCCACGCCCATCGCGAGCATCTCCGCGACCTCTCAATTGAGCAGATACGCGAGATGTACCGCCAAGCCGTGAGTCGCCTCTTGGATCGAGTCGCAGAGACGGAGGCGTTCTACCGGGCTGGCATCGTTGCCATCGATATCACTGAATCAGACCCCTTTACTGGTGACCGAGATGGCCACGAAGATGAGATTATCGGCACGAAAGAGAACACCGACGAGTACGCCTACCAGTGGGCCACGATCCAGATGGTCGGGAATGCCGTCCCAATCGTCTTAGATGCGCGCCCAGTCCGGAAAGGGGACACACGCAAGGAGATCGTCGAGGACCTCTTGGATTCGGCAGAGGCAGCTGTTCATGTCGATAACGTACTGATGGACCGTGAGTTCGACAGCCAGCATATCCTGGAGATGCTGAGTCAACGTGGGCTCTCCTACGTCGTTCCGAAGCGGATGCAGACCAGCGAGAAGGCCCAAGCCAAGCGCCTTCTCAAGCGCGACAAGGATCGGTATGAGACCGACCGGAAGCTACATCTCGGCGACAACGAGTGGCACTCGACGACGCTAATCTACCGACGGAAAGAGAACTCCGCGCACACTGATCATCGGCAGTACTCGGTGTTCATGACAAATCGGAAGAGTGGCCTTCTCCCGGAGTATGGCTACCGGTGGGAGATTGAGAGTGGCTACAAGTCGATCAAACGGTTCATGGGCGCGACGACCTCGAAGAATTTTAGCCTCCGATTCTTCTACTTCGCGTTCGCCTGTCTCCTGTACTCGATCTGGCGAGCGGTCGATCTATTGGTACAGGTACAGTTGACCGGTGAATACGAGCATTCACCGATTGTAACAGCCGACAATACGCTAACGCTGGTGAAGAAGGAAACCGGAATCGGATAGTAACGAGACTCTCTCCGCAATAGCGGGGCGTCTGAGTGGCTACGCTGTCGAAAGTCGCCGAAATTCGCATTTATGGTTGGAATTTCAACAGAACCGCCCGTCTGGAGAGTAATCTGAGTCGGCTTCCGATCACTGAATCGGCTGAAACGACGCATCACAGGCCCGCTATACCCGCTGTAGTCTCAACTTCCACGGCAGAAAAATAGTATAGCGATATATGATATATAAAAATGCGATTTGCTGGATTTCTCGGAGTAAGGGCCTTCAAACGCTGAATTGGAGGAAATAGAGCAAATTTCTAGCTGGACGTGATTACTCTGATAATCACGACCAGTTTTTAGTACCCCGCCGCCGTCCGGTAAGCACGAATGCTGCAATCGGCTCAGAACGGCGCTTCCCCCAGGGTAGAGCCGCCGAGACCGGGCTGCGAGTTTTCTGTAGTTCCACTCCGCGACGTCGAAGAACTAGCGGAATACCGCAGTTCGATATAGGACGAATGACCTCAATCTATATGGAGGTCGGGCGTGAACGGTAACGTATGACCGAAGACGAATCGAATTCCAAGGGTCTGATGGAGCGCCAGACCACGGGCGAAGACCGCGTGCGGATGGCCGCCCGACAGCTGTCGGAGCCGCGGACGGCCAACTGGATCGCCTCCGAAGCGGGCTGGTCACACGAGCCGACCAAGCGCGTCCTCGAACGACTCGTCGACGACGGGATCCTCCACCGTGACGAGAGTGGTACGCACACGACGTACTACCCTGATTACCGCCGCCAGGCGATGCAGGAGGCGATGCGGCTTCGCGACAGCGGGCACACTGTCGAGGAACTCACGGACCGTGTCGCCGATATGAAGGCGCAGATCCGCGACTGGGAGGACGAATTCGACGTCGAGTCACCGAACCAGCTTCGCGGAACGCTCGCCGAGGAGGGTCTCGACGCCGACGAAGAAGACCGTCGCCGTGAGATCGCCCGCGAGTGGGAACACCTCCAGCGGCGCATCGACATCGTCGGCTTCGCCATCCGCGAATGGGACTTTCTCACTCCAACGAACGAGCCTGCCGAGGCCAGTAGCTGACGGATGTCGGTCCCGCATCCCGGTGGTGACCCGAACGCAAACTTCTACGCCCAGCTGAAGCGGGATGTCCTCGACCGTTTGCCACAGATCACGACGGTCGAGTTCGTTCCTGATGATATCGAGGCCAAACAGCTGCGGGCACGGTTCGATCCAGCCCGTCTCAATCCTTCGACAGGGCCTGAGTCGCCGGAGCTGTCCATCAAGTGGTACCGACAGGAGCCACATGATTGGTTCCGTATCAACTACACCGACCCGAACACGGGATTTCACGCGGGGTGGCACCAGGACGAGGACCATCCCGATCTCGGACGAACGCATTTCCAGTATTCAGCTGGCGATGCGGAGGATCGCTGGGGAATCACGTTTGAACACGAGACCCCGTCGCTGATCCTCTGGGAGATCGTCGAAGCGCTTCTCGAGGATGTCCGTCCGAAGTATCAGTACGCGAACGAGGACTCATGACAGCACGAGAACGCGCTGATCGGTCGCTTGCGAGCTCCTTCGAACGGTATCTCCAAGACAAGGGGAAGGGTCGCGGTGGCGACGGCGGGAACTATCGACGGAACGCAGCGCGTGAGCTTGAGCGGTTCGCCGAGTGGGCCGCCGGCGACCGCGGTCGCGATGACTGGACGGGAGTCGTTCCCGATGGCGTCGACCGAGAGCCGGCGTTCGAGGACCTCGACGAACGAATATTTCGAGAGTACGCTCGTCACCTCGCCGGAGATCGGGGACTCAAGCAGAACACGGTACAAACCTATTATCGCTATATCTCTGCGTGGTGCGGCTGGTGCGTCAACGAGGGGTATCTCGAAGCGCACTACGCCCAACGGGCAAGTGCGATGGCGCCGCTGCCCGAGGACGACGGTCGTAAGCCCGGCGACCAGCAGGCCTGGACGTCCGAACAGCGTCACGAACTCACCCGTCACGTCGACGAGCAGGCTCGCAACGCCATCGAGACGTACACGACACTCCCGGCGGATACTGCCCCCCTCGACAAGCAGAGAGCGCGCTACGAAGCTCTGAAGGCGGCACGCGACCGGGCGCTCGTGTTCGTACTCGCGTACACCGCCGTCCGTGTTGGGGAACTCCTCCGGGACCCGAACGACCCACGCCGGCGCGGTGTCCGCTGGGAGGACCTCTCCCTCGACGACGGGAGTATGGACGTCTACCGGAAGAAACAGCAGTGGGACGCCGCGAGTCTCCCCGACCCGGTGATCTCGCCACTGCGGAGCTACCGCCAGCTGATGGATCCACCGACGGAGCGCTGGCCGGTGTTTCCGACGTTTGACCAACGGACGCTCGCAGGGCTCGTCCAGGATGAACTCGCCGACCGAGGGGAACGCCCGGAAGCAATTACTGAACGCCGTGAGGAGTACGCTCGCGACCTACTGCTGGCACTTGCTGAGGATATTCGACCGCCGTCAATCACGACAGACGGCGCACGGTCGATTCTCCAGCGACTCTCAGAGGCCGCAGAGATCGACATTGACCATCCGAAACACGACTATCTCGCGCCCCACGGTGGCCGGCGTGGGATGGGTGAGGTCCTCGTCAGAGCCTTTGGATACACCGTGGCGGCCCGATATCTCGACAATTCAGAGGAGATGGTTCGAGAGCGGTACTCCCACATCGAGGCCGGCGAGCTCGGTGATGTGGCGACAGAAGCACTCAACGAAGTCGACTCTCTGAACCGTACGTGAGCGAGGAGACGAGACGAATTTAGATGAGTGTCTGAGTTCCCGATTAAGGAGGAATCCAACTCGTGTGGTCGCGGAGCGTTGTATCGGGACTCTCCATCGTCGCACCACACTTCGGACAGTAATCTTCGATCGCATCCTCGTCATAGAGATAGTGGTCGCACTCGGGAGGACTGGCTTGGAAATACACGTCGTCCCAGTCGATATCGGGCTCTCGACCATAGAGACAGAAGGTACTGTGTCCTGAACGGCCTCGATGGTTCGTCACTAACCGGACGCGACAGTACATACACTCACGGAGTTCGATTAATGGCTGGTCAGAATGGGGGCGTGTTTAGACGCTAGTAAGAGCGGCTAAATGTCTAACTTACTAGGAAGTGAAGCGGGAAGACGGGTTTGTGT
>NZ_JAXHGM010000008.1:0-129632 GCF_034808145.1 Halorubellus amylolyticus | reverse complement strand
GGAGTCGAACGAACCAACGAATCAGTGAAGGACTGCGGCCTCGGGCGAACGCACGCCCGAGGCCGCGTCCACGCACGGGCGCAGGTGTTTGTTGCCCTGTACCTTCGCCTCATCGTCGCTATTACCAACTACGAACGTGGAGACAATCCGGGAAGTACGATCATCACGGTGTGAGAAGAGTTCTATGACACCCTCTGGGAAGCCTACTTGCCGCCGTGGACTGGCTGTCGGCGCGATTCGGGGCCGTCTCGGAGGGCGTATTGTCCTGTGACATAGCGAGTTATTCCTCTGCGTCGTCGACGAGTGCTTTCAGATCAGAGTAGCGGTTGGTCTCGTCGACGATCTCGTCTTTCGTGTAGCCCTGTTCGCGGGCCCGTTCGAAGAGATCTCGAAGCTCGTCGGGGTCGACGTCGCGAAGCTCCATCTCATCTCGGAGGGCGCGGCGATAGAGGGCGGAACCGTTGATATGGCTGTTCCACGTCAGGTACAGATCATCGATGTCTTCGATGGTGACTGCCCGTGTGATCATATGTGCGGGGTGGGTATGCACCGGTTGAGCCCCGGTCCATGGTGGTGCGATAGCTAGAAGATCGGTATATGCTTTCTGGCCACCAACTGGCGCAAAAATCTAAAGTAAATTATAACCGGAGAGCTCGTTCACCTCGCAAGGGTACAGTTAACCAACAATGGGGCTAAATACCGCCGTCTGTTGGTTAAGATTAGGATGGCGCTCTACTCGAGTTCCATAACCTCTCCACACCCGTTGTCAAGGATTTCTCGCACTTCGGCCAAGAGTTCCTGACCTTCCTCGTGGAGCCTTATCCCTTCATCGAGGTCACACTCGTCCGCATCGAGCTGCTCAATGATTTCTTCGACGCGACTCAGTCGATCGTGGATTTCGGAGTCGTTTGCCACGGTTAGATCACCCCCAGCCAAAGTCCGGTGATGACCAACAACAGCAACAGCAGCACTACGATGGCGACCTTGTAGTAAATCGGTGGGAGGCCCTCGGGTGCGGTCGCTTCATCGACTGCTTCGTCGAGCTCCTGTTCGTGTTCGTGGTCCTGCTGGAAGGTCTCGTACGCGGCGTCGAGCTGTTGCTCCAGCGGCTCGATCTCACTCGCAAGGAACTCTTGGCGGGAGTTCACGATATACTCGCCAGCGGCGGTCGGCGTGATCGTCGCGACGTCCGCCACCTGATCCGCGATGAGCCGGTCATCAGTGTGTCCAATCGCGGTGACTACCGGGGTATTCGCGGTAAAAATCGCCTCCGCAATCCGCTCAGTGTTGAAGGCCTGGAGGTTCGAATCGCTCCCACCGCCCCGACCGACAATGATGGCGTCGACGTCCTCCGAGCGGTCGAGATGATGAATGCCGTTCGCGATGGACGTCGGCGCGTTCGACCCCTGGACGGTTGCGTCCTTCACCAGGATGTCGACGGTGGGGTCCTGTCCGTGGATCGCGTTCTGGATGTCGTACCGGGCGTCTCCTCGAAGGGACGTGACGACGCCGACCCGCTCCGGGAAGGCCGGCGGTTGCTGTTTCTGCTCGTCGTCGAACCAGCCACGCTCTTCGAGTTCGCTTCGCAGTCGCTCGACTGCAGCCGCCTGGTCGCCGTCGCCGACGACGATCACCTCCCACGGTTTGAGGTCGATTTTCCCACCTTCGACCCAGTAGTCGATATCGCCCTCGAGGATGACTTCGGTCCCGTCCTCGAGGTCGGCGTCCATCTCCCGGTAACGGTTCGCCCAGATCATACAGGGGAGCTCGGCCTCGCCGTCGGTGAGCGTGAAGTAGAGCGCCGTACTGTTCTTGTGGCGGTCAGTGACCTCCCCGATACAGCGGACGCCGTTGAGGGCAGGCGTGTCCTGGACGACCGACGCGATCCGGTCGTTCAGCTGGGACACGCTAAGGACCTCTCTCGCATCGGGTTCGACCGCCTGCCGGCCGGTATCCGGTACGTCCGCCATCTCCGTTTCCCTACTGTCCTGACAAACTTCGTGACGGGGCAGACGTCCGAGAAGCACGCGCGACCCGATAACCAAACGAAAGTGAATGACGCACAGAATGCTCGTTTAATTGAACCGCCCTCAACTACTCTCCCCGGACAAACGTAACTGGGCACGGCGCAGTGAGCATGACTTCTTGCGCTGTCGACCCAAACACAGCTTTCCCCGTTGGTGAGCGTTTCCGCCCCCCAACAACGACAAGCCCAGAGTGCTCATCCGCTGCAAGCCGAATAATCTCCTCACCGTGGGAACCAACCGCTCCTCGAATCTCGTAGCTTATTCCAGCCTCCTCCAGCGCTTCCGAAATTGATCGGGTTGTTTCATGGCGCCGTGCCACCTCATCCGGCGTTACTTCTGTGGGACTCTTGATTCCTAACCGCTCAGTCGCAGCCGAATACTCATCCTGCGTGAATACGTGCGCGAGGATTACCGTAGTATCAGCTGGCCCCGCGATATCGACGACGAACTCGGCGAGTTTCTCAGCACGATCTTTATCCCCGGGACCAATAGTAAGTAGGATGTTTTCTAATGACACACACGTTCGTCATTCTACTCCACCTTAAAATTTGCATCACTATTCCTAAATCGCCTCGGTGTCAAGCCCTGAGGCTTTCGCGTAGACCCCCGTTCTATGCCTCAGTAGAGGCAGGGGGAACGTACTCCCCGCTCACGGTGGTTACTTCAGGATCGTCGGTGCTCATTAGATAGTTCTACATAAGAATTCTTACTATTTGTCTTGAATCCATCGGTCAGCTACTACAGCCTATCTGCTGAGCGATTGGGGGTGTGAGAAGTACCACCTGCCGGGGTTCCAAAAACTCACCGGGCCTAAATCTTGTCTAAGCCTATCAAGTGTCCGAGTGTGGTTATTACGCTGTCTCTTCTGAGATAAAATCAATCACCCTTCGAAGTTCCTTATTTAGGGTTCGCAGCTCCTCTTTGTCATCGTCTGTGGTTGCTCCATAATCGAGTAAGAACTCCAATTCTTGTTTATCAAGGTCATCCATATATTCGAAATATAGTAACAGAAGGCTATCCAATAATATCTTGACGTATATCTGGTGATACTCTGTTGTTCTGGAATACCCCTCGTGGGCACTGGCACTGGCCGGGGGAGCAACCAGCCGCGACGGAACGCGAAAACCGGCCGGTGAGGTGGGGCTCTCCACGCCATCGCATATCCCGCTCTCGGCAACCCGCGGGCAGCGAGAGCAGATCCTGGGCCGAGGCCGTCGCCAGTTCCTACCAAATTCCTGTAGTATAGCATGGTGATTTTTATCAATCCACCCGAAACGGAGGTACGATGCGAGCAGCAGTGCTATCGGACACGGAGGAGTTCGAGTTTGAAGAGCGTGAGCAACCGTCCCCGGCGGCCGATGAGGTCCTGGTTCAGGTCCGCGACGTCGGCATCTGTGGCTCCGACGTCCATTACTACGAACACGGGCGGATCGGTGAATACGTCGTCGACTACCCCCTCGTGCTGGGCCACGAGAGCGCCGGCGAGGTCGTCGAGACGGGCAGCGAAGTCGAGGGCATCGACATCGGCGACCGGGTCGCGCTCGAACCCGGCGTGCCCTGTCGCCGGTGTTCCCACTGTCGCCGCGGTGACTACCACCTCTGTGAGGACGTCGTCTTCATGGCGACGCCGCCCCACGACGGCGCCTTCGTCGAGTACGTTTCTTGGCCGGCCGACTACGCCTTCCGCCTCCCGGACAACGTCTCCACCCGCGCCGGCGCGCTCTGTGAACCGCTGTCGGTCGGCATCCACGCCTGCAACCGGGCCAACGTCGGCACGGGCGATTCGGTGTTGATCACCGGCGCTGGGCCGATCGGCCTGCTCGCGATGGAGGCCGCCCGCGCGGCCGGCGCGACGGACGTCCTGATATCGGACGTCGTCGAGGAGAAGCTCGACTTCGCCGAGGAACGCGGTGCGGACCTCGCAATCGATGTCACTCAGCGCGATCTCGCCGACGCTATCGAGGAGTACACCGACGGCGAGGGCGTCGACGTCGTGATCGAGGCGTCGGGGGCGGCACCGTCGATCCAGTCGACGACGGACGCCGTTCGTCGGGGTGGGTCGATCGTCTTCGTGGGACTTCCCGGGGACGGCGAAATCCCGCTCGACGTCATCGAGATCATCGACAACGAACTCGACGTCTACGGCTCCTTCCGCTACAAGAACACGTACCAGGCCGCGGTGGACCTCCTGGCGGACGGCACCGTAGACGTCGAGGGGATCATCGACTTCGAGTCGGGGCTGGAGTCGGTGAACGACGCCTTCGAACGGGCGATGGAACCGGACGTGATCAAGGGCATGGTCTCCATCGGGGAGTAAGGCGTGGACCACCGTTGTTCTCGCCCGTTTGAACAAAGGTTTTCTCCCGCTGACTGAAGCGACCGCTTTGCGGTGACGGCGACGGCTTCGCCGTCGTGTTTGCCCGGAACAACGATGAAATCACAACTTTCGCACGGTTGCTAACGGAGAACCTTTCTACCGGGGAAACTCTACGATTTCGGCAGTCAAATCTATCATGATCTTTGGAACCAAATTTTTATTAAACTGTATTATTAACTCGAGAGTGGATCCGTCCATGCAGGACGATAACACTAATCGGCAAGGCAGGAGAACCTTCATAAAAACAACAGGTGCCGTGGGCGCGATCGGGCTCACTGGCCTCGCCGGCTGTTCGGGCGATGGCGGCAACGGCGGCGGCAACGGGAACGGCACCGCCACGGCTGCCGAGGACGTCGAGCCGGCCGACGAGATCTCGTTCATCTCGGAGTCGACGCCGCCGAGCGTCGCCGTTGACGAGCAGCTCGACCAGTTCACGGAGGAAACGGGGATCGAGGTGAGTATCACCCTCGCGCCGTACAACAACTACTCCGAGCGGCTCGCCAGCGACCTCAACAGCGGTGCCGGGGACATCCACGTGTTCTACGCGGACCCCTACATGGTCGGCGGCCGGTTCTGGGACTCGATGGAACCCCTCCAGCCGTACATCGACTCCGACGAGTACGCCGACGTGCCCAACGGCGTGGACGACTTCATCTCCAGCCAGCTGGAGATCTGTGGGCAGTTCGGCGGCGAACTGCGAGGGCTCCCCTACGACAACCCGACGATGATGTGGGCCTACCGTCGTGACATCATTGAGAACTACAAAGACGAGGCCGAGAGCGACCTCGGCTTCCCCTTCGAACCCGGGGCAGAGAGGACCTGGGAGGAGTACCTGCAGATGGCGGAGTGGATCAACGAGAACGTCGACGAGGTCCCCTACGGGACGGGCCACCAGGCCCAGCAGCACGACTCGCTGCAGTGTGACTTCCACAACGTCTTCTGGGCGTACGGCGCCGAGGACGTCGAAGGGTTCGGCGGACACGTCGACGACGAGTGGCCCGACGACCCACAACCATCCTTCGCCAGCGACACCGGCGTCGAGGCGGCACAGTTGTACGCCGACCTGCTGGACGTCGCCCACCCCGGGTCGACGTCCTGGACCTGGTCCGGCGTCGGCGACGCGTTCGCCAACGGCGAGATCGCGATGACCCCCGAGTGGCACGAATTCAACGCTTCCTTCGCGAGTTCGGACTCCAGCGACGTCGCCGAGAACGTCGGCTGGGCCCTGCTCCCGCAGGGACCGAACCGCTCGGTCAACCTCTTCGGTGGTTCGGGCATCGCGATGAATGCCCACGCTTCACCGGAAGAGAAGAAAGCGGCCTGGGAGTTCATCACCTGGGCGACGTCCCCGGAGATGCAGGTGCGGACCCTCGAACAGGGCGGGACGCCGACGCGAACCTCCGTCTTCGAGCGCGACGACGTCCAGGAGGCCAGCGAGCAGCCCTCCCATGAGAGCCAGTACCCCAACGTCGTTCCGGACGTCCAAACTGCCTGGGAGCCCGATTACGTCGGCACCCGGCCGAAGCCGTCTCAGTGGGCACAGCTCAACGAGACGCTGTACTCCGAGCTGTCGGCCATGGTTGCGGGCAACCAGTCCCCGCAGGAAGCGATGGAAGCCGTCGACTCCGGCTGGTCGAACATCCTCTAAGCCGGCCCCTTTCATCATATTATGACAACAACGGATTCAGAACTGTACGTGGGCCAAGACTCGGAGGCGGACTCCGGAATACTGGGGAGACTCCCCGTCTCCTTCGAGTCGATTTTGCTCGCGCCGAGCATCATCGTGCTGGGCGTCCTGAGTATCATTCCGCTCCTCGCCTTGCTCTGGATGTCGGTGATGAAGATCAACGCCCAGCCGGGCCAGGAGCCGACGTTCATCGGTATCCAGAACTACCAGGCGATGTTCAACGAGGCGATCATCAACAGCTGGGAGGTCACCGCGGTGTACGTCGGTGGCGCGCTGGCCCTGCAGATCGTCCTGGGAACGCTCATCGCAATCTTGCTCCACCGGGTGTCCAGGGGCGAGAACTTCATGACCGGCATCATCATCATGCCGATGATGATCGCACCGGTGGTCGTCGGACTGCTCTGGCAGTTCCTCCTTGACCCCTCCTTTGGACTCTACACGTGGCTGCTCAACCAGGTCGGGCTGTTCACAAACAATCCGGTTCTCGGGACCGAGCCCAGTGCGCTGATCGCGGTGATCATCATGGACACCTGGCAATGGACGCCACTGGTCGTCCTGATCATCCTCGCAGGGCTGAAATCAATCCCACAGCAACTCTACGAGGCCGCACGCGTGGACGGCGCGACGCTGTGGTCCGAGTTCCGGTACATCACGCTCCCGCTGCTCGCGCCGGCGCTCGCAATCGCCGTCCTGTTGCGATCGATGGACCTGATGCGCTACTTCACGAAGATTTACCTCGCGACCGGCGGCGGTCCGGCGAGTTCGACGAAGATTATCGGGTTCCAGATCTACGAGCAGGCGCTTCGCTTCTACAAGCTCGGCTACGGTGCCGCACTCGGCCTCGTGATGCTCGCCGTGACGGTAATCATCGGCATCGTTTTCGTCGAATCGATCATGGGAGGTGCCGGTGACAATGAGTAGTCAGAATCCCGACATCAGCATGGAGAAACGCACGCGAGACTGGATCGGCGATTACGCGCCCTACCTCATCCTGGGCGTGTTCGTCGTCTGGACGCTCGTTCCGATCCTATGGATGATCATCTCGTCGTTCAAACTGCGGACGGGGATGTTCGAGATGCCGCCGACAATCATCTTTGAACCGACCATGCAGTACTACGAGGAACTGTTCTTCGGGTCGAATCCGCTGACCCCCTACCTGATCAACAGCGTCATGGTCTCCATCGCCTCGGCGGTGGTCGCTGTCGGCCTGGGGACGCTCGGTGGCTACGGCCTCTCGCGGCTGCAGATCCGCGGGAAGAAGCACCTGGCGTTCTGGATCATCAGTACGCGGATGGCGCCGATTGCCGTCGTCATCGTCCCGCTGTACTTCATCTACCAGTACGCAGGCCTGTTGAACACCCACCTGGGTCTTGTCATCGCGTACACCACGTTCAACCTCCCCTTCGCCATCTGGCTCATGCGGTCGTTCTTCGACGAGATCCCGGTGGCGATCGAGGATGCCGCCCGGATCGACGGGGCGACTCGCTGGCAGGCGTTCTATAAGGTCGCTGTGCCGCTGGTGCTGCCCGGCATGGGCGCGACGGCGATCATCTCGATCGTCTACGCCTGGAACGACTTCATGTTCGCGCTGATCTTCACCAACTCGACGACCCAGACGATCCCCGTCGCAGCCTCACAGCTTGTGACCCAGACCGGCACCCACTGGGGGCAGCTGATGGCCGTCGGCGTCGTCATCCTGGCACCGATGGTAATCTTCGGCCTGATCGTGAAGAACTACCTCGTGAGCGGCCTGACGATGGGTGCGATGAAACAGTAAGCATGGATCGCTACGAATCTGCGGATATCGCGGAAATTCAATCGGTGCTCACGGAGAACGTGGGAATGTCCGAGGTGGAGGCGGACGTCTATCTGGCGCTGATTGAGCACGGCAAGCAGACGATGGCCGAAATCGCCGGCCACTGCGAAGCGTCCAAACAGCGCGTGTACAACGTCGCCGACGACCTCCGCGACCGGGGGTTCATCGAGATCACCGACGATCGCCCCCGGAAGGCGTATGCGATCGACCCGAGTACGACTCTCAACCCGCTGGTCAACCGGCTCGACGAGGTCGAGAGTCAGCTGGCTGCGCTCCACCAGCGGGCCCCCGTGGACGAAAGCGGTGTGAGCCTCCTCACGAGCCGGGAATCGATGGCGAAACACGTCCGTGACATCATTCGCGGGGCCGATCGGAGCATCCTCGCGATGTTGCCACAGGAGCTGATCGGCACGTTCTCCGAGGCGCTGTCGGCGACGGAGTCGGTCAAGACCCAGCTCATCGTCTCGAACCTGAACGACAGCGAGGCGACCGACGGGGAGGTCGAGCTTCCGGATGAAGTCGCGGAGACCGTCGACTACGTGCGCGGGGTTGAGACGGACGAATCGATCATCGTCATCGGCGACCGCGTCGAGGCCTTCTTCTGGAGCAACGGGGCGGGGATCGAAACCCCCGAACAGGGCTTTCGGATCACCAACCCAGAACTCGCCTTCCAGCTCGACCGGTTCGTCGACGTCGCCATCTGGTCGATCGCCACCGGCACGAAGTACGGCCAGCAGGATCCGACCTTTCCGGCGGAGTACGTCCGCATCAGGAACTGCCTGTCGGACCTGAAACGCGCGACGGAGTCCCGCCCTGCCGATTCCTTCGAGGTGGAGTTCACCGCTGACGACATCAAGTCGGGAGAACGCGTCACGAAAAGCGGCGTGCTGACCGGCTATCACTACCTCCCCTACGACGTCCGTGCGTACCTCGAGGTCGACATATACGGCGAGGAGGGGATCGCGACAGTCGGCGGCTGGAAAGTCACCGGGGAGCGATACGCCAGCCGGGAGATCCGGGTGTACGAGCGCGGGGCCCGTGGCGAGCCGAACGGCCTCGACGAAAACACCGTGGCCCACGTCGAGACCTGTCGCGAACTCCTCCCGGAGCAACCCGGCACGTGGGACATCGCCCTCGGCTTCGACGGGTTCATCGACGAGGTCCGGGAGATGGTCGACGAGCGGCAGGGGCCCCACGAGTACGATCGCCTCGGCGAGTTGCGCGAACTCGGTGACCGTATCAGCAAGTCGGCCTCCTCGAACACCTCCTTCTCGAACGAGTGGGTCCAGCTGGATACCCGCTGTGGCGGCATCGCCGCGCACCTCGCTCGTGCGTTCGGCGAACTCGGCTCCGAACCGACGATGATCGGAACTTTCGGCGACCCCGTTCGCCGCGAGTTCCGTGAGGAGTTCGACGAGAACCAGCTGCTGAGTTACGGCGAACCCACGCTGACCGACGCGGTGGAGTTCCGCGACGGGAAGTTCATGATCCAGGACACAGGCGACCACGCGACGGTCGACTGGAAGACGCTGAAGGAGAAAGTCGGCCTGGAGACCCTCATCGAGGCAATCGACGGGACCGACCTCCTCGGCGTCGGCTACTGGACGAACATTCCGCTGATGCCGACGATCTGGGACGGCGTGCGCACGGAGGTGTGGCCGAAACTGGCGGATCCGCCCGAGGCGGTCTTCGTCGATCCCTCGGACGTCCGCCGCCTGTCGGGCGACCGGCTGCGTGCCGGAATCGACTCCTTGGACATGCTAGACGACACGGTCCCGGTGACCGTCAGCGCGAACCGTGGCGAAACGCTGGTCCTCTCGAACTTACGATCCGAGGACGACCACGAGCGCTCGCTGGCCGACGGCGCACAACTCGCTCAGGAGACCCTGGACGTCTCGCGGTTCGTCGCTCACTCGCCCGTCGAATCCGTTTACGTCGACGACGACGCGACGTACCGGACCGCAATCCCGCGATACCCGAACCCGACGCTGACGACCAGCTCGGGCGATCACTTCAACACCGGACTGATGATCGCCCAGCTTAACGGGCTTCCCGGGAATGCACAGCTTGTCGTGGCCAACGCGTTCGCCGGGGAGTTCGTTCGAAACGGCAGGCCACCGACCTACGACCAAGTGAAGCAGTTCATCGACACCTACGAACACAAATTCCAGTAAAACAATGGCACAAATAGTACTCAACGACGTCACGAAGCGATTCGGCAACCTGATGGCCGTCGATGGCCTCGACCTCGAAGTGAGAGACGGGGAGTTCCTCGTCCTCGTCGGGCCGTCGGGGTGTGGAAAGTCGACGAGCCTGCGGATGATAGCCGGGCTAGAGACCGTCACGAGCGGCGACATCACCATCGGTGACACCCGCGTCAACGGCCTCGAACCGCGGGAACGGAACATCGCGATGGTGTTCCAGAACTACGCGCTCTATCCCCACATGACCGTCGAGGAGAACATGGGATTTGGCCTCCAGCTCTCGACGGACATGCCCGACGCGGAGATCAAAGAGCGCGTTGAGGAGGCCGCGGAGATGATGGGGATCACGGACCTGCTCGACGACAAGCCCAAACAGCTTTCGGGCGGCCAACAGCAACGGGTCGCACTGGGACGGGCGATCGTTCGGGAACCTGAGGCCTTCCTCTTCGACGAGCCCCTCTCGAACCTGGACGCGAAGCTCCGGACCCACATGCGCACGGAGATCAGCCGCATCCAGAACGAACTCGAGGTAACGTCGATCTACGTCACCCACGACCAGGCCGAGGCGATGACGATGGGTGACCGGATCGTCGTCCTCAACGACGGCGAACTCCAGCAGGTGGGGCCGCCGAACGAGGTGTACAGCAAACCGGTCAATCGCTTCGTGGCCGGGTTCATCGGCTCGCCGTCGATGAACTTCCTCGACGTCGAAGTCAGGGATGTTGACGGCCGACCCCACCTGGTCTCGGTGGAAGGGGCGGACGTCTTCTCGTATCCGGTCTCGGCTTTCGGCGAGTCCCTGCGCCTCGAAGCCGGGCGGGAACTCGAACTTGGCGTCCGCCCGGAGGACATCAGGCGCGTGACGGACCAGCAAGCAGGGGACCGGGTGCAGCAGGCCCCGGTCGCCGTCGTCGAGCCGATGGGGAGCGACAACTTCCTCTACATGGACGTCGGCGGGACAGAGTGGACCGCACGCGTGAACTCGGCGTTCGAACCCGAGGAGGGCACGCAGTTCGAGTTCACGTTCGACCCCGACGTCGTCCACCTCTTCGACGAGACCGGCGAGACGATCAAGTACCAGCGGGAGGTGAAGGTCGCATGAACATGGACGCCGCCGTCCTGACCGACGTCGGGGAGATGGAGGTCCAGACGCGGGACCGCCCGGAGCCCGACCCGGGCGACGTGGTCGTCCAGGTCGCCGCCTGTGGCGTCTGTATGACCGACTACCACGTGTACCACGGCGCGCTCGGCGCGAACACGCCGGTCGTCCTCGGCCACGAGAGCTCCGGCGAGGTCGTGGCGGTCGGCGACGATGTCGACGGCTTTGCGGCCGGCGACCGCGTCGCGATCAACCCCGTCCTGCCGTGTAACGCGTGTTCGGCGTGCAAGCGTGGGGACACGCACCTCTGTGAGAACAACACGTCCGTGGGTGGCGCCGGCGAGAAGATTATCGACGGTGCGTTCGCGGAGTACGTGCGGGTCCCGGCGAGCAACGTCGAACGGATCGGCGACGTGCCCTACGAATACGCCGCGCTAGCCGAACCGCTCGCGTGCTGTGTCCACGGCGCCGACCGAGCGAACGTCACCCAGGGCGACAGTGTGGCACTCGTCGGTGCCGGCCCGATCGGGCTCATGCTGCTCCAGACGTTGCGGAACCGCGGCGTGGCGCCCATCGCCGTCTCGGAACTCGACGAGGACCGGCGCGACCTCGCCAAGAAGTTCGGGGCGGACCTCGTGGTCGACCCGGCGGAAGAGGATCCCGTCGAGACTATCCGGGAAGAGATCGGCCCGGTCGAAGCGAGTATCGAGGTCGTCGGCAAGGTGGCCACGATCGAGCAGGCCCACGCGATGACGGCCGACGGCGGCACGACGTTGATCTTCGGCGTCCCCGATCAGGACGCGACGATGGAGGTGTCGCCGTTCGACATCTACTTCAATGAGATCGACATCCACGGCACCTACGCCTTGACGCGGGAGTCCTTCGAACGGGCGGTGACGCTCCTGCGAACGGAACGGATCGACGCGGCGTCGCTGATCACCGAGCGGATCGGCCTGGACGATATCCCATCGGCCTTCGACCGGATGGAACGGGCCGAGGGGCTGAAGAAAATGGTCGTGCCGGGCCAGGAGGAGTCCTGACCCTGCCCGCCGACCACGACGCCACGGTCCCGGTCGCTGCCGGTCACTGACCGCGGTCGCCCCGCCGGTCACCGGGCCGCTTTGAGCAGGTCGACAGCCGGCGATCGAGCGGTGGAAACGACGGAGCGAGCCGAATTCGACACGCACAAATTTATGACGCGAACCGACCCCCACACGCACGAAACGACACCGATACACGACATCCAATGACTCAGGACGAATACTTCCCTGCCGTTGAGACCGTATCGTACGAAGGACCGGAGTCCGACGACCCGCTCTCGTATGCCTACTACGACCCGGAGCGCCGCGTCGGCGAGAAGACGATGGCGGAACACCTCCGCTTTTCCGTCGCCTTCTGGCACACGTTCGTCGAGGAGGGCACCGATCCGTTCGGGGCCGGCACGATGCAGCGGCCCTGGGACGACGTCGAGGACCCGATGGAACGCGCGGAAGCCCGCGTCGACGCAGCCTTCGAGTTCATCGAGAAACTCGGCGTGCCGTACTTCTGTTTCCACGACCGCGACGTCGCGCCGAGCGGCGAGACGATCGCGGAGTCCAACGCCAACCTCGACCGGATCGTCGACCGCATCGAAGACCGGATGGACGAGACCGGCATCGAGTTACTCTGGGGGACCCCCCAGCTCTTCTACGAGCCGAAGTATGCCCACGGCGCGGCGACCTCACCGAACGCGGACGTCTACGCCCACGCCGCCGCCCAGACGAAACAGGCACTGGACGTGACCACCCGCCTCGACGGGGAGAACTTCGTCATCTGGGGGGGCCGCGAGGGGTATACAACGCTGCTGAACACGGACATGGACCGCGAGTTCGAGAACCTCGCACGCTTCCTCCGGATGGTCGCCGACTACGCGGACGACATCGGCTTCGACGGGCAGTTGCTGATTGAACCGAAGCCCAAGGAGCCGACCAAACACCAGTACGACTTCGACGCTGCGACGGTGCTCTCCTTCCTGCGCAAGTACGGGCTGGAAGAAGACTTCAACCTCAACTTGGAGGGAAATCACGCGACCCTCGCCGGCCACACGTTCCAGCACGAACTCCGTTACGCGCGGATCAACGACGCTCTCGGCAGCATCGACGCGAACCAGGGCGACAAACTGCTTGGCTGGGACACTGACCAGTTTCCAACCGACACGAAGACCACGACGTTGGCGATGCTGGAAATCCTCGAGGCCGGTGGCATCGCCCCCGGTGGCCTGAACTTCGACGCGAAGGTTCGCCGGGAGTCCTTCGAGCCGGTCGACCTCTTTTACGGCCACGTCTCCGGAATCGACACCTTCGCCAAGGGTCTGCTCGTCGCCCAGGACCTACGAGAGTCCGGCGTTCTTGAAGAGTTCGTCGAATCCCGGTATTCGGGCTACGAGGAGTCTATCCACGCCGACGTCGCCGCAGGGCAAACCGATCTGGTCGCTCTCGCGGAGTACGCGGAGAACAACGGGCCGCCGGAACTCGATTCCGGCCGACAGGAACGCCTCGAACTGATCCTCAACCGTCACATCGCCAAATTCTGATCTCGGCGCCGTTCGTTCCTGACTCTTGCGGGATACCGGCCATCGTTCTTCGTCCGCCCGTTCGCTGGCCGTTTCGTCCCCCTCACCAAGCGCAACCACCCGCTGCCGGTCAGGGAACTATCTTGTTGGATGGTACCATGGGATACGACGATGACAGGGCACGCATTGCTGGATACACCGTCGGGTAACGCGGTCGTCGTCGCACTGGACCACGGGCTCTCGCTGGGGGCACCGGAGGAGTTCGCATATCCCGCCGCCACGCTCGATCACGTCCTCGCCGGCGAACCGGATACGGTTCTCGTCGGACCCCACTTCGCACGTCGCGACAGCGACCGAATCGAACGCGTCGGTATCGAGACGATACTCACAGCCGACGTAGTGACCTGATCGACCAGTCCGGGCCACGACGAGGGCGAGGACATCTGGACGCCGGCCTTCGACGTCGAATTACTGTGTGATCTCGATCCCGTGGGGGTCAAGACGATCCTCGTGTTCGGGCGCGACGGCATTGCGACCTTCCGCTGGAACGTCGAGTACGTCGCCGACACGCTGAGTATGGGTTGGGAGTTCGGGGCAGACGTCCCCCAAGGCACCCTACACCGGCAGCGTCGGCTCCTCCGAAGAAATCATCGCGAACACACCGGTCCCGGTAATAATCCTCGACGGGCCGGCAGGTGGATCGACGCGGGAGATGTTCGCCTTGGTTGAGGAGGCGATGGACGCCGACGCTCGGGGACTGCTGATCGGGCGACGGATCTGGAAGTCCGATGACTCTGCCCGCACAGTCAGCGTACTTACTGGGATCGTCCACGACGGCCGCTCGGTGGCGGTCGTCTGAGACTGACCGCGCGAGCAACGGACAGCCGTTACGAGGGCTACTCGCCGCGGTTGCTCGCTTCGACCCGGTCACGATACGAGTCGACGAACGAGCGGACCTCCTCACGAACGGGATCGGCAGGGAACTGCTGCTGGCCCCGTCGGAGGGCCCATGCGACGTCCCCGGTTGATCCATCAAGAACCCGTTGGACGCCGGGGATGAAAAGAGTGGAAAAGAATGGCCAGCCACGTGCTCGCGGGGAACGTACCTTGATGTAGCGTCGGGGCGAACGACCGCTATGGGCGTGCTGGACTCGTTTCGGCTCGACGGACGGACGGCGATCGTGACTGGCGGCAACCGCGGTATCGGGCGGGCCATTGCCGAGGGGCTGGCCGACGTCGACGCGAACGTCGTGATCGCGAACCGAGACGAAGACGCCGGGGCGGAGGCGGCCGCCGATATTGCGGCGGACGCCGACGTTGAGACACTCGCCGTCAGGACCGACGTCACCAGTGAGGCCGACGTGCGGGCGATGGTTGAGGAGGTCGTCGATACTTTCGGTGGTATCGACGTGCTCGTCAACAACGCCGGGGTCACCTATCACAACAGCGTGGCGGACAAATCCGTCGTGGAGTTCCAGGAGACGATCGACATCAATCTCACTGGTGCCTATCGCTGTAGCAAGTATGCGGGCGAGGTGATGAAAGGCGACGGTGGCGGCGTGATCCTGAACGTCTCCTCGATGTCGGCCTTCGTCGCGAACTATCCACAGCACCAGGTCGATTACCAGGTCTCGAAAGGTGGGATGGAGGCGTTCAAGAACCAGCTGGCATCCGAATGGGCCGAACACGGGATCCGCGTGAACAACCTCAATCCCGGCTACGTCTTCACCGACAACATCGTCCACGGCGAGGAGACGGTCGAAACCTGGCGGTCGGAGATGCTCGTCGACGAGTTCGCTCGACCGGCCGACATCGCGCCACTTGCCGTCTACCTCGCCTCCGACGCCGCGTGGTACGTCACGGGCGAATCGGTCGTCATCGACGGAGGCTACACCGTCCGGTAACCGCGTCAGGCTCCCCCTCTACCGGGAGAGCAGCGACTATCAGACCGTCTCGGCGAGACGGCGGCCGTTAGAGAAACACTACTGGTCCAGGTCTCGCCAGCTGTGCTCGGGTTCCCATCCTAGGAGGTCGGCCGCCTTGGAGAGGTCGACCAGCCCTTCGTGGCCGGCAAAGTCGGCCCGTCGTTCCGCGTCGGGGTAGAACTCCTCGACGATGTCGGCTGTCGGTGCGTCGGCCGTCGTGTCGCCGGCGACCGCCCAGAAGGTCTCGTGGCCATCGAAGTCCGCCTCGATGGCCTTGCGGGCGATGGCGGCGGCGTCCCTGATCTCCAGGTAGCTGAAGAGCACGTCGTGTCCGGTCGCCGGGTGGACCTCGTCCAGCCGATTGAGCGAGCGATCGGGTTCGACGAAGGACTCTCGCATCTCCTCCTCGGCCGTCACCCACGGGTACCGCAAGGAGGCGATAGTTAGATCGGTCGACGGCTGGCGTCCGACGCCGTCGGCGGTGACCTCCATCGCGTGTTTGGCGATGCCGTAGGAATCGTCGGGCGTCCGTGGGTGGGTTTCGTCCACCGGTAGGTATCGGACGTCGGCCGGTCGCTCCTGGTGTTCGCTGCCGAGTGCATTGATACTCGAGGGGAGACAGACCGCCTCGAGGCCGAGGCCGTCCGCGGCCTCAAGCACGTGCATCGCCGACATCACGTTGCTCCGGTACACCTCGTAGTCGGGATTGCCGTAGGGGTTCGGGATTGTCCCCATGTGAACGATCGCGTCTGCGTCGCTTTTGGCCACGGCTCCGTAGGTCTCTCCGGCGTCGAGGAGGTCCGCCGTGATGTACGAGTCGGCGACCTCTTCGCGGCGCTTCCCCCGGGAGATGTCGACGGTCTCGTACCCGTGGTCGGCCAGGTGGGCCAGAATCGCGCTGCCGATCTTTCCGTTCCCGCCGGTGACGGCGACTGTGGATATCGTCATCGTGGTATACTCACTCTAGCAGCCCTTGAATGTAGCCGATCGCGAACAGCCGGCCCATGTTTGTGTAGCCGGCCATCGCCTCCTCGCGGTCGTCCTCGCCAACCATGCGGGGGACGTGGTCCGGCCGGATCGGCCCGTCGAAGCCGACCTCTCGGTAGGCCTCGATGGCCGCTTTCATGTCCGTCGGCCCCTCGTCGTGCCACGTCTCGACGAACGAATCGCTGTCGCCCGCGACGTCACGGAAGTGGACGAAGTGGATGCGATCGCCGAACTCCCCGATCGTCTCCGGGATGTCCGCGCCCATGGCCGAAAAGTTCCCCTGGCAGAAGGTAATGCCGTGGCGCGGACTGTCGTGAAGGTCGAGAATCCAGCGGTAGTCCTCAACCGATGTGACGATGCGGGGGACGCCACGGATCGGCGACCGCGGCGGGTCGTCCGGGTGGAGCGCGAGATTCACCCCGGCCACCTCCGCGACCGGAACAACCCGGTCGAGGAAGTACTCGAGGTTCTCCCGGAGTTCCGCTTCGGTAATCCCGGCTGCCGGGTGGTCCGGTGCCCGTTCCAGCCACTCGCTGTCGAAGCCGATCATCTCGGACCCGCCGCGGCCGGGTAGCGAATCCGACGTCCGGACGACGCCGACGGGATTCTCGGTCCAGACCCAGCAGTACGTGTCGATATCGAGCCGCCCCATGTTCCGGATGAGGGTCTTCACCGTCTCGATCTCCTCGTCGCGGCCATCCTCACCGAGGACGGTCTTCTCCATCGGCGGGCGGTCCTCGACGACGTCGAGGTCGAAGCCGTGATCGCGAAAACGGGCTACGGTCCGTTGCAGGTGGTCGAATTCCCACCACTCCTCCTCGCCCCAGAAGCGGACGACCGCGCTGTCGACGCCCAGTTGCTTCGCGATGGTCCACCGCTCGTCGGGCCGCGGTGGCAGGATGAGCGCCGGCTGCATGGCGTCCGGGTCGGGATCGTCGGCCCTGGCCCGGCTAGCACCGCGGTCGGCGTCAGCGCCCGTTTCAGCTGTCATGCCTGCTCGCCCCGCTTGTCGACGAAGCCGCGAGTGCTTCCGATCGAATCGGATCGATACAGCTCCGGGTCTCGTCGCTGCTCGCTTGTCACGCGCATGTGGTTCCATATTCACACACGGACTCGAAATACGTTGGGGTGACTACGATCGCATTCCACCTCGATTTCGGCCGATCATCGCTGTCCTGACACTGTCGCCATCAACCCTTGCCAGCGGTTCGCCGCGGGGATGCCCAACCATTATTGGGTTACTACGTGAGGGGTACGTATGGCAGTTCTAGACCAGTTCAGGCTAGATGGTGAGACGGCGATCGTGACGGGTGGCGGCCAGGGGATCGGGAAGGCGATCGCCGACGCGTACGCCGAGGTGGGTGCGAACGTCGTCGTGGCGAACCGAAGCGAAGAGAGCTGTCAGGCGGCGGCGACCGAGATCGCCGAAGCGCACGGGACCGATACACTGGCAGTTCCGACCGACGTGACGGAGGACGAGGAAGTGCAGGCGCTGATCGACGCGACGGTCGAGGAGTTCGGCGGCCTCGACATCTTGGTCAACAACGCCGGGATTGCCCAGCACAACCCCGTCTCGGAGAAATCCATCGCGGAGTTCGAGGAGACGATCGACGTGAACCTCACGGGCGCCTACCGCTGTGCGAAGTTCGCCGAGGACGAACTGCGGTCGGCCAGCGGCGTGATCGTCAACATCTCCTCGAACGCGGCCTTCATCGCGAACTACCCACAGCACCAGGTCGACTACCAGGCCTCGAAGGGCGGGATGGAGGCGTTCAAGAACCAGCTGGCCTCCGAGTGGGCAGACGACGGCGTCCGCGTGAACAACATCAATCCCGGCTACACCGACACGGGGATCATCGCCGAGGTCGATGAATCCTGGGTCGAGACCTGGCGCGAGGAGATGTTGCTGGACGAGTTTGCCGATCCAGAGGACATCGCGCCACTCGCCGTTTACCTCGCCTCCGACGCCGCCAGCTACGTCACTGGCGCCTCAGTCGTTATCGACGGCGGCTACGTCGTGCGCTGACGCGATCGACGCCGGGATAGGCGGGACGGTCCGTCACCGGAACTTCATACACGCCGGTGCGGCGATGGAAACGCCGGCCGCGTCGGATTCTCGCAAGTCGCCGTCCGAAAACTCGAGTGGGAGGACTGCGTTCGAGTGCTGGTTGCAAACGTAGATTGTGCTGCCGACGGGCGAGAACGTGAACTCGCGTGGCCACTGGCCGCCGCTCGGGGTAGTGCCGACAAATTCTGGCGTGGACGGCTCCGCCGCGACATCGAAGCGGGCGATGCTGTCATGGCCGCGGTTCGAACTCAGGAGGTATTCGCCCCGCGGATCGATGTGGATCGCCGCGGCCATGTTCTCGCCCGGATCGGGATCCGGAGGGAGCGTCGATATCGACTCAGTCGCCATCGGGTGCCGAACGTTGGAGAGGTCGAGGACCGTGATTGTCGAGTCAAGCTCGTTGACGAGGTAGCCGACCGGAACGTCCGGATGCCTGACGAAGTGGCGCGGGCCGGCGCCCGACTGGACGTCGAGGTGACCCGATTCGACCGGCCGGAGCCGGTCCGCCGCTCGATCGAGTTCGTACACGAACAGACGATCGGTTCCGAGGTCTGGCACGTAGACGACATTGTCGGTGACGAAGTTCGCCGAATGGGGGTGGGGACTGGCCTGTCGCGACGGATCCCGGCCACTCCCATCGTGCTCCTGGCAATCCACGACACCGGCGAATTCCCCCTCGGACCCGAGGCCGACGAGCCCGACCGACCCGCCAGCGTAGTGGGAGACGACCGCGTATTTGCCGGTCGGGTCGATGGCGACGTGACACGGCCCATCCCCGCCGGAGGAGGTTCGATTGGATTGACGGAGCCGGCCGGTTTCATCGTCAAGGTGGCACGAGACGAGCGACCCGTCCTCGACTTCCTCGACGGCGACGAGCGTCTCGTTCGAGGGGTGAAAGGCGAAGAAGGAGGGATTGGCCGCCTTGACGATATCACGTTGCTCGAGTGTGTGTTGATCCGGGTCGACGGCGAATGTCACCAGTCCGTCGCCCCCGTCATCGGTGTACGTCCCGACGACGGCGAGGTTCTCCCGTGATCCCGTCATCGGTCCCATACCGTTGCAGCGTCCTCCGCCGACCGCCAGCACTCGAAGAAGGCGCCTGCCGGGTGATAGTCGGGTTCGACGCCGGGTGGCTCCGGTGGGATCGGGTCGCCACACTCCTGCGCCGCGAGGCATTTCTCGTACCAGAGACCCGCCGGACCACGATAGCCGTCGGCCGCCGCCTCGAGTTGGTCGCCCCACTTGTCGAACCGGCGTGCCGCTTCTTCGTCGCCGTGTACTTCCGCCCGTTCACGGAGGACGGCCGCCGCACCGAGCCCCTCGGCCACGGCCCACCCGTACCGGTCCGGCACGAGGATTTCCCCGTCACGGTCGACCGTGTAGGCGAAGCCATCAGTCGTCCAGCCGAGGTCGACCGCCGCGTCGAACAGTTCGACGGCACGCGAATACCACCCACCGTCGGTGTCCAGTCTTCTCGGGCGGGTCGCGGGATCGGTCTCGTGACGGTCGAGCAGGCCCAGCAGCTTCGCCCACTCGGCGTGGTGGCCGGGCTGGTACCCTGGCGGGCGAAACTGGTGGTGCGGTTCGTCGCGATTGTACCCGAAGTCGTGGTCCCACTGCGCGGTGTAATGTTCCCAGAGCAAGCCGCCGGTCTCCGCGGCCAGTTCGACGGTGATGCCGGCGGCGATGGTCCTGGCCCGGCCCAGATAGCGCTCCTCCCCGGTCGCTTCGTAGGCCGCGACGTACGCCTCGCAGGCGTGCATGTTCGCGTTCTGTCCCCGGTACGCTTCCAGTTCGTTCCAGTCCGTATCACAGTCACTCCGGAGCAACCCTCGGTCATCCCGAAACTTCTCCTCAAGGAGGTCGTGTGTCGCTTCCAGACCAGCCGTAACGTCGGTGATCCCCGCCTGTACGGCCCTGGCGTAGGCCAGCAGCACAAAGGCGTGAGCGTAGGCCGATCGCGTCTCATCCATCGGCTTCCCGTCACCGTCGACGACGAGGTAGTAGCCATCACCGTCGGCTGCCCGATGTCCTGTATCCAGGAACTCGAGTCCGTGTTCGGCCGCGGGAAGACACCATTCGGGTCCGTTCGCTATCGTCCCCATCGAGAAGTTAGCCACGGCGCGACACGTCGCCACGAGGTGCCTTTCGTTCGTACCGAACTGTTCGCCGGAGACGGGGTCAAGGAGTGAATAGCCCGCGTCGGCCAGGGTGTCCGGATACTGTATCCGGAGCGTAGCGAGTAACTGCGCTCTGTCTGCATCGGTCCCCTGCACCATGTTGGATTGGGCTTCCTATTCCGGCGCAAAATGCGTTGGGGTAACTGTGGCATGTTCTCAGCCCAACATCACCAACGTGTTCCGAAGGTGGAGATATGATGCACAGGTCTGCGGGCGACCATTCGTCTCGTTGAGTGTTCTCGGACACCCCCAACTTGCGAAATATAGATGAATTACTGAGCGCCTTCAGCCGGTACTAAATCCTGATGACGAAACGAAATTAGAAGTTCTTCGTCTGTTTCTACGCCTTGAAGAATGTACGAGTATCCATCTGTGGTTCGTCCGGTTTCCGTCCCAAGGTCGTCCGTTAGAACTTCAACAATCTCATAAACTACACCGTGATACCGAGAGCCAGGATCGTCAGAGCCGGCGTAGATTTGCACCCGGTCACCGACCGGATATGAATTACCCGGTTGCGGGATGTTCTCTATTGTCTCGTCTTGAATCGACAAACCCTGTCAGTCCATCGTTACATCTGCAGTCTCACTGAGCGATTGTTCCAATTCAGTTTTTAGCGATTTGACCAACTTGATGCAAATCTCCTCGTCCGCGGAAACCATGACATTAGCCTCGAGCCTAGTGAGGCCCCGTTTCCGGTCGTTGATGCTTGCACGCTCGAACACTGTGGCTACGAGTTCTACTGTACCCACCGCCCTGAAGACATCCAGAGAGTTGGGACGGCTGGGTCCTCCAGGACACCATCACAACAACGATTTAGACGAGTTCCCGTTCGTCTTCTACGACGAGGAACGAATGAACGTCGGTGTCGAGATTCTCGGTTATCAGCCGATCCAACTCGACACGATTGTCGATATCCTTGAGGAAGCGGCCCCAGGGACGCATCTTCAGACCCGAGCCGATCAAAGGATGTACTCACTACTGATGACGAATGATCGATAGCTACTGCCGGCAGGGGTACCCACTTCTACTTGAACGGAATTGACTCCCGCGCTGACGGTGAGTCCACCGTTGAACCCGGCGTTTCTTGATGGATTCGTCCGGGAACTGCCGGTGAGTTGTGTGTCTACCCCGTAACTGTCGACGACACTATCACCATCCAAAATAGACGCATTATAAATATGATATTATTTTGGATTTTATATTCATCCCCCATATCAGTCCCGCTATTCCTTAGCCAGAACATAATAATACTCAATCTACATTTACGATAACACAGCTGTAAGTGGGTGTAGCCTCAGTCTCTGCCTACTCAAATCTGACTGACCAGCGTTAACCCGGACACACCTGCCGTTAGAAAAGCTCGTCACTACAGGTAACCAAGTTTGACCGCCGTTGTATTCACTATCCTGACCATCGAACCGTTCTATGAGCAACTCTAACCGTGACTCAGCCTCTATTCAGCACGTCATACTTTGTCACCGCAGTATCGGGCCTTTGTCGTGGACTCCATACCATTCCTAGCCGTTCTCAAACTGGTTGACGAAGTTTCTCTGGATGAGTAGTTGGAGGTCTCCGATGTATCGACCGCACGCGAGGTCGATACTGCCGTTGACGAAGTCGAACTCCGCCGAGTAGAATACGATATCAACCGGGTGATTTCTCGTGTCGAGGAGTGTGGGCTACCTACCAAAACCGGGACGCGCCTTCTCGACCGTTCGTGAAGCTATCTCGGATGCCGAATTTGCCTATCTCTATAAGTTTGCACGTTAGCGTTATATCCGTCTGCTGGGAACGGCGCGGTACGGTTCCTCTTGGTCCCGGTTTGTGGTTTCATAGACCAGAACAGCACCGTCCTTTGAGATAGGGATGCGTCTCTCAGTCAGGGAATCCGGTTCCGGAGATCTGGCTGATATTGTATCTTGGATATCTTGCGGGCGTCACCGACACGCTTGCGCCGTTGGGGGTCTGTTCTGGTTTACGTTCGTACGCGTCAGCTCAAGCTCTGTATGGAGTAATTCGTTTGTTTCCGGATCGACAGCAGCGTACAGCCAGTACTGCTCGTTATTGAGTCGGATCACGGTTTCATCAACCGCAACGTGATCCGGAGTCCGTCCAAACTCGGGCTGTAGGTCGTCCTTGTGAATCCAGTTAATGAACAGTAGATCGTGCGCGTTCAACACCAAATATCTCAAGAATTGAGACAGTGTTCGAAAGCGAGAGTTCAGCAAGATGCAGCTGAATACTGAGCTTCATCAGCGGCTGTAGTATCGCTTCTCGTTCAACAAAATCTAAGTCGATCTGGTCTAAAAACTGCTGAAACGGTCGTTTTCTGGCATGGACACCTGAAAACCGCACCGCCTCACCTTTCAATCCTTATCTGAACACTGCCCTCATTATTATCCTCGGCCTTATTGAATGCTTTCTTGACAACATGAGATTGATGACACAGTTTAGTTGAGTGATTCGACCAAGTTAATCCCAAACCTGCCACTTCTCAAACTCACTCAACTAGTAGTACCAGGATCATAACGTCCAATAAATAGCATAAAATTGATGTATCATCTTCCTTACTATGATATAATCCGCGAAACTAATTAAAGTCTGAAACATCACCATCTACCTCAGCGAGTGCTTCAGTAGCTACATCACCGAGTTCTCCCGCTTCGATGTGTGAATACCGCTCTCGAACCATTTCTTCAGAATTATCGAGATACCGCGCCGCTACCGTGTACCCGAACGCGCGGACAAGTACCTCGCCCATTCCACGTCGACCACCGTGCGGGGCAAGATAATCGTGTTTCGGATGGTCGATATCGATCTCTGCGGTCTCAGAGAGTCGCTGGAGAACCGACCGTGCGCCGTCCGTGGTAATCGACGGCGGCCGAATATCCTCATCGAGCGCCAGCAACAGGTCGCGAGCGTACTCCGCTCGGCGTTCAGCGATTGCCTCCGGGCGTTCCCCTCGTTCGGCTAGCTCTTCCCGGACGAGCTCTGCGAGCGTCCGTTGGTCGAACGTCGGAAACACCGGCCACCGCTCCGTGGGTGGGTCCATCAGCTGGCGGTAGCTCCGCAACGGCGAGATCACCGGATCGGGGAGGCTCGCGGCGTCCCACTGCTGTTTCTTCCGGTAGACGTCCATACTCCCGTCGTCAAGGGATAGGTCCTCCCAGCGCACACCGCGCCGGCGCGGGTCATTCGGGTCCCGGAGGAGTTCGCCCACGCGGACGGCGGTGTACGCGAGGACGAACACCAGCGCCCGGTCACGAGCCGCCTTTAGCGCCGCGTAGCGCGCTCGCTGCTTGTCGATAGGGTCAGTATCCTCCCGGAGTGTCGTGTACACCTCGACGGCGTCGCGAGCCCGTTCGTCGACGTGGCGGGTAAGGGCGTGGCGCTGGTCCGACGTCCAGGCCTGCTGGTCGCCGGGCTTGCGGCCGTCGTCCTCCGGCAGTGGCGCCATCGCACTGGCCCGCTGCGCGTAGTGCGCTTCGAGGTAGCCCTCGTTGACGCACCAGCCACACCACGAAGAGATATAGCGATAATAGGTTTGTACAGTATTCTGCTTGAGCCCCCGATCTCCACCAAGATGCCGGGCGTACTCCCGGAACACGCGTTCGTCGAGATCGTCGAAGGTCGGCTCGCGGCCGACGTCGTCGGCGATCCCGGTCCAGTCGTCGGCGCCGCGGTCGCCGGCGGCCCACTCGGCGAACCGTTCGAGCTCGCGTGCAGCGTTACGTCGATAGTTCCCACCGCCGCCGCCCCGGCCTTTCCCCTTGTCTTGGAGGTAGCGCTCGAAGCTGTCGTCGAGCGGCGTCGAAAGCGCTCGGTCAGGCATTCACCGGCCCTCCACCGTCCTGCAGCCCCGGTCTCGGGTCCTCTACCCTGGGGGAAGCGTCGTCGTGAGTTGGTTGCAGCATTCGTGCTTCACCGACGGCGCCGGGGTACTTCAAAGTGGTCGTGATTACGGGCATAATCAGGACCACTTGCTGTATTTGAGCCATCGGGAGGATTCGGGGGTCTAGAGTCTCTTAGCGTCGGAACTCCGCACTACAGAAAGATGTATATCGTATATCGCTATACAAAATCTCAAGCCTCGTTCTCTGCGAGGTCATTCGTCGCCGAGTTCCGAAAGCCGAGCCTGGATTTCATCGGCATCCGCCTCAGAGAGCGCCTCAACACCGAACTGGACGAGTAGCGGGTAGAAGTGGCGATTTTTCTTGAACTCGTCCTGGCCCGCCTTGCGGAGCTTCAGCTGGGACTCGAGGTAGGTATCCTCCATCTCGTCGAGGACATCGTCGGGAATGTAGATCGTCCGCCCGTTCCACTCGTCCTTGATGTTTGTCTTCGTTTTGCTCGTTTCGTTCGTTTCACTCGTTGAAGTCGATTCGGTCGTTTCGGTCGATGAACTGGTTTCCACCGTTTCACTCACCTCACTCGTTTCGCTGGAATCAGCCTCGTCGTCCTCCTCTTCGTAGTTGCCCTCGATGCCGGAAGCATCACCCCAGCCGTCGCTCATGCTTCCACCTCCTCAGGGGCAGTCTTCTCAAACGTCTCGTCGAACAGGTCGGCAATCTCGTTGAACAGGTCGCGTGCATCCTCGACGCGCTGGTTCTCCTTGCCGAAGCCAAAGACGGACACCCCCTCGCCGATCGACTGGGAGAGGTCGGTCCGCTTCGGGATCTCGAACACCGGGAGGGAGTACGCCGACTTGATCTCCTCGATGGTGTCGCGGTGTTCAGCGTTCTGCTCGACGCGGTTACAGACAATCGCGAGCCGATTGATGTCTCCGTACGCCTGTTCGAGGGAACTCAGCTGCTTCGCGAAAATCTGGAGGCTGTTGGCGTTGAGCTTCTCGGGAATGACGGGGATGACGACGTTGCCGGTCGCGACCAGGGCGTTGTCGGTGAGGACGTTCAGGGATGGCGGCGTGTCGACGATGATGTAGTCGTAGTCCCTCTCGAGTTCGTCGAGTGTCATCTCCAACCGCTCGCGACTCTTCGGCGCCTCAAGCAGCGTCTGGATGTTCTTGTTGTTCGCGAGCTTCTCGCTGGCGGGAAGGATGTCGAATTCCTCGTGCTCGACGATGATGTCGTTCACCGACTCCATCTGGTCGAAGTCGAGGACGTCGAACAGCGTCGTACGGTCGGTATCGTAGTACAGATCGTTGTAGCCAAGCGAGCAGGTGAGCCCTCCGTGGTAGTCGATGTCGACCAGGAGGACGTCGTGGCCTCGGGCAGCGAGTGCGCCGCCAGTATGAATGACGTCGGTTGTCTTCCCCGCGCCTCCCTTCTGATTCGCCACCGTGATTCGTGCGGTGTTGGTGTCGGTCATTATCTTCGTTTCTCTCGTTGTGTTCGTTTCGTTCGTTTTGGTCGTTTAGTTCGGTGCGTTCGGTGAGGGTGTTTCACTCGGTGAGAGGATTACTACGATGTTAAAACCAACTGTTCGTTCCACTCGTTGAATCAAACGCACTCGTTGCCATCAATTGATTCGTTCTGTTCGTTACGTTCGTTTCCCTCGTTTTGTTCATCGAGTAGAGGGTGCCAGTTCGTTCCTCAGAATGCGTTCAATACATTCGTTTTTCTCGTTCAGTTCGTTTTGTTCGTTGAATTCGTTATAGTCGTTCCACGTGTTTTCAGCGGGAATCAGGACTACCTTCGAGAGTATGGAGAGAGATAGTGACTTCATGGCCATTCGAGTAAGACTTTTAACTGTTACCGGATTATTGGTAACCACCAGATGTACGAGGTACTCGACGACACCGCGGCGCAGGTCATCCTCGCTATCGAGAGTGGTGACTCCATCCGTCGTGTCGCCCAACACCTCCACACGCCGTACGAGACGGTAAGACAGGCCGTCAACCGACTCGAAGACGCAGGCTACGTCCGCTATGACGACGGCCTCTCAGTCGTCGACGAGCGCGTGAGGGACGCAGCACGAGAGCTCGTCGCTGCCAGCGCCGGCGTCAGTCCACCATCCATCGAGGAGGCCTACGTCATCCCGCAGTTCGGTGACTGGCCGTTCGCATTCACACGGATCGACGCCGTCTACGTGTGGGCCCAGGGCGGCTACCAGGTCGGTCGCAAGCCCGACGACTATCCACTGTTCCTCGCTGTTCGTGAGCAGGACGTCGACGCCTGGGAGACATTTTTCGAGTGGTTCGACCTCCCGACCGCATTCGAACGACAGCCCCGAGACGAACTGGACGGACCGCTGCAGATCGTCCTCGAGCCACGCGCGTCACTCGATATCGAGCACGTCGAAGGGTACCCAGTGATCCCGAGAGCAGAGACAATCGAGTATATGCGTGAGAACTACGCTCAGTTCCAGTCGGCGTTAGCAATGCTCGACCGGATGTACGAGGACCTCGACCTCGGCGTCACGTATCGAGAGACGGAACGGGCACAGCCATGAGCTTCAACAATCGAAGTGACGCACTCATCGAACTGCTCGAAGAGCTCACCCAAGAAGGCCACGAATACGTTCTCGTCGGCGGCTACGCAGTCTCAGCGTTCAACGCACGCTTCTCTACGGACCTCGATATCGTCGTCGCACCGGACTCCAAGGCCGAGTTCGTCCAATTCCTCGAAAGTCGGGATTTCGAGGAAACGGACAGCCACGCCAAGGAGTGGTTCTACGACACCGAAGTGATCGAGTACGAGAAGCGACTCACGCCGCAACAACCGATCGGCTTCGACCTCTTGGTGAACGGACTCGGGTGTCGTCAGACCGAGGCACAGTGGTCGTTCGACTACCTGTACGACCACAGCCACCAACAGGAGGTGAGCGGGGGCACAGTGACGACGACGGCCAGAGTGATCGATGGGGCAGTCCTCGTCGCAGCAAAGCTCCACAGCGGCCGCGAGACAGACCTTCGGGACGTTCTGGCAGTGGCGGAAGAGATCGACCTTGACGCTGTCACGCCCCACCTGCGGCGGGGGGACGACGATGAACTCCGGGAGCAACTTGAGCGTGGTCTGGAGATCTTGGAGAGTGACGAACTCAAACACGGATATCGGAGTGACTTCGGGGCCTCAGCTGTCTCAGAAGAGACGGTCACCACTCTTCAAGAGTATCTGTCTTCGCAGATTGACCACCTGAGCTGAAGCGGTCGGGACCTCGTAGATCGGAAGTGAAGATAGGGGCCTTCGGCGTGCCTGCAGTCTGTCAAAAAATGGAGGGGCGGTGTCAGTCGACCGTCGCTAACACACGGACGTCCGTAGCTGAATGTCGTTCCCGTTCAGTACGAGCACCGTGCTCGCGGAGGAACTCATCAATACGGTCGGCTAAGGACTCCGCATCCTCCCTATCGACGTGGACGATCAGCGTCGGATGTTCCTCGTCGCTGTTCTCGATCACGAGCGAGACATCCTTGAATTCGTCCGGCTGTCTATACGCCTCGAACTCATCGGCGACCTGGTCGGCCAAGTCGTCGAGTACCTCAATCGGTTCCTTTGTCATAGATTGTATTTCGGCTTTGGAAGGTTGTGCCATCGCGAGCGCGTGAAGAAAACGTGACTTTCAGAACCACCTCCATCAGACAAACGCGAACGGAGCCTTCTCACACCGATGGTTTACCGAGAAGAAGCCCGATCCACAGAAGGGACAACACGTTAGAGTGCTCACGGATCGCTATCGACAATGCTCGCAAACGCGACGTGCTCCTGAACTTGTTCGATTTCGACTGTTGGCTCGTCATCGGGTTGAGCGCCGGGAACGAGCACGACGTACCCCCGTGATCGCTTTCGAAATACAGTCGCCCTGATCGCCGACGGGTTCGGTTGTCACATCGCAGACTTCGCCTTCATCGACAGAGGGTTCTGAGGGGGCGCGGCTCACAATCTCCTGAGAGGAGCGTTGTTATGACCCCTGTTGTATCGATGGCTCCGCCGAGATGGGAGACTCAAGAATCGCTACTCGATACGTTTCGTCAGCTGACATCGCTTCATAATCTACTTCAGTGGAAGGGATATCACTACCTATCCACACTTTGATGTTCAAATAGGCTCATCGCTATGCTATTATCCGAGAGATTTATACGTCTGGGGGAAATAGATGCTTGTAGATGAGCTCCGATAACAACGAGACGAATGGAGGACCGGCCAAAGAACACAGTAATGCAGTCCACCCAGTCACCGTAGACGGCATTGACGACAAGTTCGAGGAGAACATCGTGAAGGCAAGCGAGCTCTTCCTCGTCGCAGAAGAGCAAGTTGATGACGACGCCAAACTCGACGCGCTCCGGGGTCCTAACGGCCCCGTCGACGAGAAATTCGACGCCGACGAGGAAGTCGACCTGACGGAGCCACACCGGCGTCATTTTGAGATTGATGTTCCGCCGGGTGGTTACATCTGAGATGAACGCCTCTGCTTTCGACGTCACTGCGGTGGAGAGCGACCTCCTAAAGGGCCTTACCGCCCTAGAGTCCGAGTATGAAGAGGTGGCACCAGCTGCGGACGATGGAGGTAACTACATTTTTGTCCGGCTGGGCACCTTCGACCTTGACCGGTTGGGTCCAGACTACGACCAGGACGAGACAGTCATCTACCACCGGTTCGACCGGCGGGGCCTCGACGGTGACCACTATGGGTTCGTCACGGTCAAGCGCCTTACTATCGACGGTCAGTATCCGGACAACACCCGGGAGAATCGTGATCTAGGCGATGATCTCCGGGATATGTTAGACACCGAGGAGACGCTGTTTTGGAGTCGCCGGTTCACCGACGAAGTGGACGTCACGGAATCGGAGGACATCAAGCGGGTCATTTCGCACGTTCGGAGGTGTCTTGAGTACCCATGGGATTGAGCATCCAAGACGAGCAGACAGCAACTCCGGCGACAGTTGACGAGTTCCACGTCGCACTCACCAAGGCTACCCGCGAAACTATCCGCTCGCTTCTTTTCGAGAATGATCGATTCAGGTCGATGCCGGAGCGAGGGCTGATTGCCGTCCTCCGGCCGTCGTCTGGGCAGAATCGTGTAACATACCTCATCGAGGAGGTCGTTCCTCCCGAGCAAGGCGACATCCAATTCGATGGCGGTCTGGATTTCGGCCGGGAGTACAGTCGCCGGGCGCGCGAGCTCGCGCAGGCACGAGATGAAGCGGGCCTCCTGTACTTACACACTCATTTGCCGGGAGGCAACACCCCTAGCGCAAAGGATACGGAAGTTGCGCGCGACTCTCTCTTCCGAGACGCCCGCAAACTTGGTGATGACCGCCCATTCGCTATGGGCATTGTCACGGAGGACGGGGGGTGGTCCATTATGTCATTCGAGTTTGACACGCCGAGTGTTGCAGAGGAGGTCGGTGACGGAGGTTACAGCGAATATGCTGCTCGAACGCGGCGTGCGTCCGCTGTCCGGATCTTCGGTGACAGGTTCCAAAAGATTCCCACAGACGTTGAGGCAACCGGTGCAGCTTCCGCGTTGACCGATGCTGATATGGAGATTCACGACAGCATCGACGTCGAGAACTTTTGGGGAGCCGCTGGACAGGCTCGTCTCAGCGCACTCCGCGTCGGTATCGTCGGGCTTGGAGGCGGAGGTTCAATCCTCGCACCAACGCTAGCCCGATTGGGCGTGGCCGAAGAGGTTTTAGTCGACTTCGACCTCGTGGATCACGCAAATCTGAATCGGGCGATGGGGGCGACAACTGTCGACGCAGATGTTCATCGCCCCAAGGTCCAGGTCGCAGCCCGGACTGCCCGAGCTGCCGCGACTAACCCCGGGTTCACGGTACGAGAAGTACAGGCGTCGGTATCCGAAGACCACCCTGATTACAGTGCTATCCTCGACCTGTTAGACTGCGATATCATCTTCGACGCCACTGATGCCGACAACGCCACGCGCGTCTTGGACGAGATCTCCCACGCCCACCTCATTCCCGTCATCGGCGGCGGCACCGACACCAACGTCGAACCAGGAGATCAAACCTTCGGTGAGCGTGCTGCTATCTCCACGATTGTCGTCGGTCCGGAACATACCTGCCAGCGGTGTGCCGGGACATATGACGACGAATCCGCTCGGCAGGCGATGGAACGGAACGACCAGGGAGGACCCGACAATTATGGCGTTGATGATGTTCTTGAGGATGACGACCGGGTCATCAGCATGATGCCCACGAATCTGGTTGCCACTGGTCTGATGCAGCTCCGGCTGTTGGATCTCGTCCTCGGGCTGAGTGGCGGTATACCAGCCGAGATGCGGTTTAATCCCCTCACTTGGGAGATGCGCCCAAAGCTCATCAGCCACAACGAGGGGTGTGTGCACCAAGAGATAATCGGCATTGGTGACACAGTTAACCTCAATCTCGGAACAGACTGGACGTATAAACGGCTTCGTGAGGCCGGTAATTGAGCTGAGAACCGGGAATAAATAAGCCCGTCAAGGCACTCTTCCTCGGCGATTTCGTGTTAATGCTTAGAACAGAAACAACCTCAATGATCACGATCACAGCGCTCGGAGCCCAAGTTGCGACCGGTTCAGTGATCGTGTGAGCACGCTCCCGTCGTCCCGGCAGTCGAGGGCGACAAGGGGTGTATCGGCGTATCCAGCCTCTGCACCACCTCCAATAACGGTGAGGCTATCCCACTTGCGCCGATACTCAGCTGGAAGTTGCGTCGAGATGTGGATATACTCCCCGTCAAAGTGCTCCAAGTCGAGTGCCGAGACATACTCCTCATGACCGACGAGCGGGGCCGAGACCGCCGGATGACCGATTCATTTGATAACACTATGCGAGCAAGTCGCGAGATTCGACGCGAACATGCGACCGGTTCGTTGTACTATCCTGTCTGATTTCGATTCGCTCACCAGCAGCGTCGACGAGCTCCTCTTGATGCGAGACGAGGATGATCTGATCCACCCCTAGCTCTCGCATTCGAGTGATTAAGCCGGAGAGTTCGTTGATGTGCTGCTCGTCGAGGTAGACGGTGGGTTCGTCGAGAATAAGTGGGGGAAGCGGTGCTCTGCCACTCAATCCTTCTGTGAGCAATTGATAAATTGCACACCGGAGGGCGAGATTAAACAGGGCTCGCTCACCACCAGAGAGATCTGTCGGGTCAAGTGCCTCTCCCGACTTCTCGTACACAGTCAGTTCGTAGGAATCAGAGAGCTCAAAGTGGGCATAGGAGTCGGTCTGGTAAAGCAAGTCGAACAACTCGTTGAGGAGTCGTTCAAGTTCGTCGACGTTCCGCGTCCGGAGGTCCTCTCGGAGGTCACGATACATCTGCTCCGCCACTTCGCACTGATGGATACCCGTTTCCAGACGGTCGATCTGGTCCGAGAGGGTATCCCGTTGCTCACGCTTTCGAGAGAGCTCATTAAGCGCTTCATTGATCCCACCTTTCTCAGATCGGAGCTCGCCCTGTCGGGATTCGAGATCCGCACGCCGCTGCTCAAGTACTGACTGCCACCGAGCAGCGCCGTCTCGCCGACGTTCAAGCCGCTGAATGCGCCCAGGGTCTAACTCCTCTCGGGTCCCTTCTAGTTCGGATTCCACTCGATCCCGCTCGTTTCTCCAGTGGTCGATTTGCGGATCGACATCCTCCTCCAGCCGTTCGTCGATCCGGTCACGCTCCCGGTGTTTCTGGTCTGCCTCCGAAAGGACTTCTTGTGCCTCGCTAAGCGCCCTCTGTTCGGTGTCCAGGGATTCCATCTCGTCGGTCAGATGCGCGCGTGCTCTAGCTGCTCGATCGGCCAAAGCCTCCAGGTGAGGGATAGCGGTGCGATTATACGCCGCCCGTGCTCGTTTTGTGGTGGCCTCCTCTTCGAGTTCATTGGCCTCCTCACGTAGGGCCTCAATCGTCTCAGATTGACCCCGAATCTCCCTACGGAGGTCTTCCTTCCGACTCTCTAATGATTCGTACCTTCCAGCGGCGTCTGCGAGACTGCGGGCCTCTTCGACTGTCCCCTCTTTCGCCGCAACCTCGGATTCTTTGTCCTGAATCTCTCGCTTGAGGCGACGGACCTTATCGCGATCCTCTTCGTAACTCGAGACATTGGGAGCATCTTCGACTTCCTGTCCGCACTCAGGGCATCGGCCTCTGATCAGTAGTAATCGTGCATGGCCCACACTGTCGCGAGCGGTTCTGAGCTTCCCCCGGAGGCCCTCCAGTTCTCCCCTTATAGCCTCCAGTTCGGCTATTTTCTCTTCCATGTAGGATTCAACAGCATCACGAGTGGTAGAACTCTGTGCGAACCGCTTCTCGATGTCTCCCAACTCACTCTCTACGTTCTCCAACGTCCCCCTGGGGTCGCTCAGGTCGCTTTCTTTCTCATCCGCCTCTTGACGACGCTCTTGCGCGGTCCCCTCGAGGTCGTCAGCGTCACTCTCCAGCTCTCCAGCAGTTGTCTTGGCTTCCTCTACAGCGTCGTGGAACTCGCTGACTCTCTCGTCCGCGACATCACGAGCTGTCTCGATCTGGTCCAAGCGCCTATCAATCTCCTCGATCCGCGACTTGACAGCATCTAAATCAAGACTCTCGACCGACGTTTCCTCAAGATGGTCCGCGGCGGTTGACTCGCATGATGCAATCTGGGTCACATACTGATTTCGTTCGTTTCCCAAGTCAACTCGCTTCTTTCGCTCTTCGCCGAGGTTGGATCGTACTTGTCTATACTCCGTCTCGAGGTCGTTGATCTGAGACTCTAATTCCTGTAGAGATTCAAGCTCTTCATTGGCCTCCCGCTGTTCATCTTCTAGCGGCGCGATTCTATCATCGAGAGTGCTGATCTCGTCACCGATCTCATCAAGCTCCGATTCGACACGTTCCAGTTGCTGCTCGAGTTCACGATCTTCAAGCGCGTCGATGTCACTCTTTACCCCTTCCAACGTCCCCTCTTTGGCATCTTTCACACTCTCGATACCGTTTCGAGTCATCCCCATCCGATTCTCGTAACGATCCAACTTCCCCAACTGGAGAAGCTGGTCGATCATGTCCTGCCGGTCGCTCGGGCTTGCGGTGATCAGCTTATTGATGTCACCCTGACGGACGTATGCACAGTTGAGGAACGCGTCGGCGTCCAACCGAAACAGGTCCTCGATTGCGTCATCGACGGGGCCAGGGTCCTCGATCGGCCCGTCAGGTGTCGTCAACGTGACGTCGTGATCAGTCTGAGTCTCGTACTCACGGACTTGACGTCGAACGTGGTATTGATTACCGTCATGTTCGAACCAAAGTTCGACGACCGCTTCGTCCTCGCCTTTCTCGATGACATCGACAAGGTTCTTTCCGGACGGGAGAGCGTCGGCCCCATAGAGGGCAAAGAAGCAACCTTCTAGGAGCGAGGTCTTCCCTGCGCCATTGGCTCCGTACATAGCCGTCACGCCGGCCTGGAGTTCGATCGATTCGTCGACGAAGCATTTGAACGAGTCCAATTGGATGCGTGTGAATTGCATGGATTAGCTCTGGGTGTTGACTTGGTTGGCGTAGTTATCGAGCGATTCGTAGCTTCCGGATCGGCGTTCGAAATCGGAGTGTGAGCGTTGAGCCCTACCAACGATGTCCGATCTGACACCCCACTGATTCTGGGAGGGAGAATCAGTAATCATCGAGTCCCACCTGTTTGTCAGCCGTCGTATCCTCGGCAGTCGATCCCTCAGTCTTGGAATCCTCTTCCACATCAGCTGTCTCGCTTGAGGAAACCGGATCCGGGTCATCACCAGCCGATGCGGTGTCCGTCGATACTGACTCATCAGAGCCGTCTGCCCCCTCACTTTCGGCAGCTTCAGCCCTGGACGTCGATTCAGTCTCCGAAGCGGTGTCACCAATCGTTCCGGCCTGCTCACGCAGTTCCTCTTTAGTGAGGTCTGGCTCCACCGGAGCAAACGATTCTGCCTCCTCTTCGATACGGGCCTCAATATCGGTCTTGACCTCCTCCTTCAGATTCGAATCGAGAGGGGTCTCGGCGCGTGCCTGTTGCTCTAGTTCATCGACGACGGTACTGAGGCCGAGTGTCTGCCGTCGCCGCTCGACCGCGTCCTCGGGGTCGGCAAACGAAACGTCGATTGCCACGCGATCACTCCCACGCTGCCGTCTGTCAGAGACGCGGGCAACGAGCGCACCCAGTTCGTGTGCGAAGTCTTCGAGTGGCCCGACCGTCACTGGATCACCTTCACCGATGATCCGAACTGCCACTACTGCGCCCTCGAGATTGCGCTCCTGTAATTCCACTCGAACCGCCGCGTCAACGTCCTGATCCTCGGTCGCTTCGATATCCACGTATTCGTGAGGGCGCGTGTCGAGCGGAATCCGGTCGTAGGACACCCCTGCGGGGCACACGTCGTCTCGATCTTCACGCTCATCCCCTGCTCTGGCATCCGCCCCGAACTGAACAATAGTGTAGCCACGTTCGGCCCGTTGGTCGGTCGCCGTCCGCTCAGTCGAGCCGGGATAGGTCGCGAACGTTCCCCCGATATCCTCGTAGGCAGGCGTGTGATCGTCGCCGAGAAGCGCCACGTCGAATCCAATAGAGGACGAGGACAGAACGCTGGTAAGCGACCACTCAGCATGCGGGACTAGCGGCTCAAACGCGCCGTGCGCGACCAACACCGCGTGTTCGGCATCGTGCTGTTCGAAATCGTATTCCAGCTGATCTCGTCGCGATGGGGACACGTAATCCTGCCCGTAGACGGCCACGTCGTCCAGGACTGTCGGCTCATAATTGAGGTGAATCGCATCAGCGACCTCCGAGAACACGGAAACCCATTGCTCGTCGCGAGTCGAATCGTGGTTCCCTGCGACGGTGAGAAAGGGAATATCGGCTGCCTGGAGCCGACGGAGTTGTCGGATTGCGTGAAGAAGCGGCCCGATGCGCGGATTCGAATCGTGAAACATGTCTCCGCTGTGAACAACACCGTCGACGTCGAGATCAATCGCGTCGTCGATTACCTGTTCGAACGCTGCGGCGAAGTCATCGGCCCGCTCCTGGCGATGGTATTGATGATACCCAAGATGAGTGTCCGACGTGTGGAGGAGGACGGTCATAGGCACACCCCCATACAACGGCTAGTACTACTCGAAACGGTATCGAGGCAGCTCTCAAGGACCGATTCGGCGGTTTCCTGATATTGGGCGAACGGTGCGGCGGTCGATGTGGATTGGATGCTACTCATGGATTCGTAGTCAGTGAAGGGTGTGGACTTCGAGCTGCGTATCGAGCGGTGGGTCGAGAGCGCCCAAATCGGTATCGCCGACGAGCGCATCGAGTGTCCCCTCCCATACCGGTGGGTGGTCAAGCACGTCAAGGTCATCGAACAAGCCTTTCCAGAGACCCGCGCGCTCGTACTCCTCAACCTCTGGCGGGATGACATCGAACACCTGCTCGGACGCGACGACGATCAGACCCCGCTGCATTCTGGACATAGCAACGTTGAGGCGGTTCGGATTCAGCAGGAATTCCGACTCGATCTGAACGAAATCGGGATCCGAAGCAGTCGCTGACACCAGAATAACCGGCCGCTGCCCGCCCTGGTATCTTTCGACGGTGTCGCACTCGACATCGTTCAGATAGGTGTCCAGGAGACCGCGCTGAGCGTTGTGTGGCGTGACGATCCCAACAGCGTCGTCGGGGTGGCTGGATTCGGCGATCGCCGCCCCAATGGCCGCCTCCACTGGATTCGACTGGCGTGAGGTGTCCTCGTCGTGGACGATGAGTGTCAGCGCGTGCGGGACAGCATCTTCGGCGTCAAGAATGTCCGGATCACAGAGCACTCGACCCACCCCTCGGCTAACTGGCGTTGGTCGGCGAACCGTCTCTCTCTCCTCGGAGTAGTACGGGATCCCGTCCTGTTCATAGACATGCTCGCGGAGGAACTCGGCGACTCGCTCGTGACACCGATAACTTTGCTCAAGCTGATACAAGGGGATCGTAGCTGTGCCAGCAACGACACAGCGCTCAGCAGGATGATCGCCTCGATTGCGGTCATCGACACCGACATAGTTCCCCCGGAGTAGCCGACAGTAGTCGAGAGCTGAAAGCGATGGGCGACGCTCTTGAGTCGTTCGTCGGAATTCACTCTCCCACTCATGCTGGCGAACGGGGGGCATCTGTCGCTGGTCACCGGCGACCAACATCTGCGCGTCATCATGAAGAAAGGCCCCGACGGAAAGGAACGACGGGAGCCGCATCATCGAAGCCTCGTCAACAGCGAGTATATCGAAGAACGACGCGTTTCCGGCCAGCCAGTCCTCAGGGGTCCGGTCGCCCCCCTGCATGACGTCGAAGTTATCGACGAGTTTGTACAGCCGGGCGGGCGTGCCAAAGACGAGCGTCTGCTGGCCTGTTTGGCGACGAAGTCGACCGACGATCCGCCGAAGCTCCGCATCGTCTTCGTGGTAATCAAGATAGGTGACGTGCTCTAAGGAGTCGTCAGGTTCGTCGGACGTCAGCCGAACGAGTTCGAGGTGATCGAGCAGGTCATCGCAACCGGTATCCTCAGCGCGTTCCCCCTCATTTCGATACGCGACTAGAGCCGCGTGGACATCCTCAAGAACCTCGTCCACGGCCTTGTTCGACTCTCCAGCCACTATCCCGGCACAATCACAGTCGTCGACCGCATAGGCTCGTACCCGGGCGAGGGTCGCATGTGCGAGTGCCCCCGATGTCTTCCCAGTGCCTGGTGGACCCTGCAGGAGGACTAACTGGGCGGCTGTCTCCGCGATGAATCCCTGTTGCTCTGTGTTCGGTGGAGGGTCCACGGTCAGTTCAGCTGTATCTCCTTCGCCTAAGTCGGGTCCGTCTTCCTCGGGACCCCCCTCTGGGACGTCACCGACATCGACCGTCTCTCGATCTGGTGGTGTGGCCCAATTGAGGTAGCCCTGGACACCAGCATCCGAAATCGCGTCCGTTGTTGGGGTCTCGATTCGCCCGGCCGCAAGATCGTCGAGCAGGCGGCAGAGCGTGTTGTTTTGTGCTTCCCCAAGGAGATCGTAGGCACGCTGAGCGACGATATCGTCGGTCTGCTTGTCGAGAATGAAGATCTCGTCCTCGGCGAACAGGTATGTGCTGTCGTCCTCGTCGTCTGGATCGATAGTCCATCCTTGATGCCACGTTCGATACTCGCGGTTTCCTTGCCCCCGAGACGGGAAGGCGGTGAGATGGATCGTTCGTTCTTCAATATCGAGGTCCTCGACGGTGAGCGCGGGCCCGTGTTCGATATGTTGCGGTTGTGGGGAATCCTGTGGATCGGCGTGCCGATCCAATCGGTTCGCGACCACCCACGAGCCCATCGTCGAACCGTCGGTCTCTTTCAGTCGACAGGCCCGGGCAACCCGTTCCCCGTCGTCGAAGAGTGGATCGTAGGGAAGATGGCCGTCGACGTGGAGAATGTTTGTATCACCATCTACCCAGGCGTCGGTGACGACAACCGGGACAGCCTCGCCATTTCTGATGCGCTGGGTAACTGGCAGGCCGTACGATTTGAGCTGGTCCCGTCGACCCGACTCATGTTCGAGTGCGAGAAACTCCGTCGCGGCCCGGGCAGTATGACTTTCTCCGAGAGTGAACGTGGAGAGCTCGTCAAGAACGACCGGTCGCTTGGTGAGGTCCGCATTGCGGTACTCGAGAGAGCGTTCTAGATGGGCACAGCCGTGAGCGAACCGCATCACGAGCTGTTCGAGATCCTCAATCGTGATCCGAGTGGTCTGAGCGTCTTCATCGATCCATCTGAACGGCTCGACAGACTGATAGCCATCTGACTCCTCTTTGATTTCTGCCGCCCACTCAGGTGTGAGCACCTCGTGAGCGGCCCATATGTACTCCAGTGGGATCTCCGCTCTCCCCCGTGGTCGGGAGGGATAGTAGCCATCGCGATCGTCTTCGGCATAGAGGGCAAGGCCAGGGCGCTCCCGCCGATAGCCAACGGTGTAGTCAAACAGCTTGTAGTCGAACGCCTCCTTGAGATCAACCTCCACTCCGTCCGACCGGGTATACTCCCAGTCACGCCGATAGAGGGGATCCTCATCGGCTTCACAGACATCAAGTGCTGGTAGAAGCCCGACTGTGGGAATGCCGAGAGCACGCCGCTCACGGAGCTCCCGCTGGACAATAGAGACCATTGCCTGCTCGTCATGATCGAACGCTTCGTCGCCCCGACCACTAAGAGCCGCCCGGAGCCCAAGCAGGTCACGAACTGCGGACGCTCCAGGGACTTCCTGCCGAGTCGAGGCCTCCACGAGGGTCTCGTACTCACTGTTCGTAAAGAAATAGAAGTGGACAGCGGCCTGATCGGTATCCATCGCTGCGCCGAGGGTCTGGACGGCACGGAACAGATCTTCCAGTCCGTCCGTGAGTAACTCTTCTTCAAGCGCGGTGGCCTCGGCCACCGAGTCGGGAACAGCCGATGCGACATGGCCGAACCGGACGGAATCATCGGCGTTCGACGCGGACACATACCCTCCGATCGCGTTGATTCGGTCGTAGCGGTGGTCTCGCTGGATATTGAGGTAGATCCGGATCATCCCACCCCGCTCGATGGGCTGATTGAGATCGAATCCAGGATCGTCAGCGGGGAGTGCGCCATCGCCGCTCCCGACGAGCCAAACGGGCGTACGCCCGCCAGCTGCAAACGTCGTTCCAGGGGCGACCCGCCCCCAGAACGATTGGGCACGCTGGATGTGATTTTGAAGCCGCTCCGAGACCCCCGGTTCGTCAAGGAGCGCCTGGTATGTCTCACGGTCGCGAGGACGGAGGTCGTTATAGTCGTAGGGGCGCGGCTCACCAGGGGGGTACGCCAGTCCGGCGAGGTCCTCGATAGTGTCGACGCCATAATCAGCGAGGACTGCCTGGTCGTTCCGCGATAACCCCAGTAGTGCAGTAGATCCCGATTCGAGTGCCTCAGTGTAACACGCTTCCTTGTACGCACAGCCGTGGCATTTCGGCTCAAGTTGGTAGGTGACCTGGTCTGGGTCAGCGTTGTAGAGGTCATCGAGTGGACCGTCTTCCCGGATGAGGCGACGTACGTCTACCTCGCGGTTTCGGAGGTCAAACGAAGGGAAGGCCTCCGGTGCCGCGTCGTCGAACTCGTCAGTACGGATGATGATTCCCCCCTCGATTACATAGGGGAAGTCGACGTCGACGTGTTCGAGAAACTGACGCAGGAGAAGGGTATAGCAGGCAACCTGAATTTGCTGATAGGTCTTCTCCTCGTGGGCGGCTTTGATATCGAGGATGCGAAATCGTAGCCCCACCCGATCGGTGTCGTTCTCCTCGGCATCCAGCGGGAGGGGCCAGCACACCAGGAGGTCGGCATCTCCGGCGACCGGCCACGCGTCTAGATGGTTGCCGAGTCGCGCCTGTTCGAGGATGAGTGGCACCGTAGGATCAGGAAGATCGAGTGCCGCATCGAACGTATCGAGCAACGCTGGCCGAGAGCGTTCCCACGTCTCAATATGATCGTGATCGCGGACGTGGGCATGATCTCGGAGCTCGTCGACGACCTGCTCTTCGTAGTCGTTCCCGTCTTTTGCCAGCAGTAGGTTCAGCGGGTGAAAGGCCTCTTTGTAATCGTGCTCACGCCGTCGTTCGGCGGCGTACTCGTCGTCATACTCGAACTGGAACCACTGCGGACAGCCATCAAGGTTGACGAAGCGCCCAAGCTTCGATGGAAGGACTGGCGGTTTCTCAAGCACTTCGGCGGGGACCTCAATGGGCGGAGGAGGTGTCGATGACGTGGCCATATTTAGTATCCCCTAGTTGTTGTGACAGCCGTCATAATCGTTCGGCTCAGGACAGCTATCTGACCGAGAGACCGAGGAGAATGCCCCGTGAAATGCTGCATCCCTCTGATCACACGTACGGAACCCCCCGGATAAGTTCCCCACTCAGGAGATACCCCTTCCGCGCATGCTCGGCACAGCGATCCGCATAGTAGGTTGTGATAGGGAGCCGAGTCGACCGGCTGATCGAGCCCACGTGGGCCTCCGAAAGCCAGTAGGCCTGCTTCGCAAGCGTCTCCAAGTCGGTCGAGCCGTGACGCTTGACCAGTCGAATCGGCCGAGGCGTTCCTGGGACGCGTTCCGGATCCCCGGTCGTTGCGAGGTACGCGTGATCAGCGTGCTCCGCGACGAACCCGGTCCCCTTGTTCGCTACCTCGAATGTGTCCCCGGTGTAGTTAGCGATCCGAGGGTTCCCGCTCTTCCGGATTTCCACCAGATCGAACTTCGGGATTAGTTCGGCGGCTTGGTCGAGCCGTTCCGCCAGCTCGTCGACATCGAGATAGTACTGCCCGTCGCGGTGGATAATTACGTGTCGGGGGGTATCGTCTTCCTCACGGAGATATACCGACAGGAGATTCTTGATGATATCCACGATGTCGTCGATCTCGAACGTCTCACCGCTCTGCAACGACACGGACTGTGACGCGAGAATCGTCCCGTCGGCGAGGACGACGTTCGCGCTGGCACCAAGATGCTGGCCGGTGGCGGGATCGTACGTGACATCTAACCCGATGAACACGTCCGTCTGTCCCGGAACTTCATGGATGCGCCATGGGATTCCCCCGCACTTCGCGACTAAACCTGAGGCGATGTTTCCCAGATAGGATTCCTCGTCTAGGTTGGAGACCTGGATCATCTGGGAGGGGAGTTTTTCCTGCCCCCATTGGCGCTTGAATTCGGGGTACGGATCGTCGATGTCGGGTTGTGTCTTGAGCCAGTCCTGATCGGGAACGACCGCGACGACACCGTCATACTCGGTCGCCTGTTCGGCCACCTGCGTATACGCGAACTCGGATCCGAGACTGTAGGTTTCCTGATTGAGGCGAGTCGCGTTCGCGTCGTAGTCATTCAGTTTCGAGAGAAGCCGTCGAACGAACTCCCGACTTCCTTCTTTGTACTGCTCGGGGTAGACGGTGAGTAGGTCAAATGATTCCGGTGACTGGTGGACGCCGTGGTTTTCCAGCCCCCGAGCGCCGTAGGAGGCAGTCTGACCGCTACCGAACCGGAGATTGTTGCTCCGCGTGTTGACTGTGAGCTCGTCGTAACAGGTGTTGGATGGCTGCGTTGCAGGCTCGAGCCCGAGCGCTGGTGTCATCCCCAGCGACTTCACGAAAGACGTCGCGATCGAATAGCGCTCATCCGGCGTCAGTCGGGCGGACCGTTGGAACCGCTCGTGGAAGTCTGGGTCGACGATCTTGAGTTGATCGAGCGTCGGGACGATCCGGCAATAGTCGAGCGCCTGCAGCCCACTGAATGAACCGTAGTCGATGTGGGCCATCACCGGCTCGCCGGCTGCGACGCTCTTAATGAGGTCTTCCTCAACGTAGCCGCTTTGGTCGTGATACTCAGCGATTGACGAACCCATCTCGGGTACACGCTCGGTGTACCCCGTGTCGGCGAGTTCGGTGACGGTTCCTGTACCAGAATTGTCGTAGACGTCCGTGTCGTGCTCGACACTGACTCCTTCGATTTCGTATCCACGGTGAACGTACTCGGCCGCCGAAAATGTCGATGCGAGACGGAAGCCGACGTTCACGCCACAGATAACCGTTCCGTCGGAGTCCACCCATATCCGACACTTGTACTCACGAGCAGCAGTGAAGTCACCGCTGGTCGCTTTGAGTTGCGGGGCGAACTCAACGATCGAGTTGATCGCGTTGACGACATATTTCCCCCGGAGAGACGCCTTTACGTCCTGTTTGACGAGTTCACGCAGTGGCTCTTGATCGTCGAACGACTGGGGTTCGAGCGTCGCGACCCCTTGGTGAACAGGACGAACGGTGTATCCGTTGATTGAGAGGTTCTCGTGGAGCTTGTCGACCGCGTATACCCGCAGCGGGCCGTTCGTGGTAACAGGTGCCTCACTCTGGTAGCGGAAGCGCGCTGCGGCCCGGGCTGTGAAACCTAGCACGCCGTTGTCGAGATCGTCGTCCGACGGGTCAAGGCCCCCAGGAACATCGAGTTCGTACTTATGGACATCCAACTGTGAGAGATTGCCCAGCGGGAAGTGGAGAAGATAGTTGCCGGGGGCAAGCGACTGCTGCGCCAACGCGGCGCCGCCGTCGGCGGTCGTCTGTCCAGTCTGTCGAACGTCCGAGGCGGGTTGGAAGTGGGACTCGTCAGCCTCGGTGGATTCCGTACTGTTCGGCGCCGTATCCGATGTTTCGGCCGTGCTGGCAAGGTTCGTCGGATCGCTCGCAGCAGCCGGCGGTTCATCAAGCGGAACGATTTCGAAGTCCCACGAGGGGACGAGCTGGAGTTCATCCCAGTTCTCGTAGTAGTTGCCCTCGGCTCCTTCGAGCCTGTACCAGCGACCCTCGTCCCAGTCGAACGTCACACAGTCGTTGCTCTCAAAGATGACCAGCGGGACATCAGCGCCGTCGGCATCCTCGAAGAGCACCTTCCGCGCGAGACTGCCCTTGTGGATTCCGATGATCTCCGTCGCGCAGAGTTCAATAGTCAGCTGTTCGCCGTCAGTGATGTCCTCGCGCGTGTTCATACATACACCCCAGATGAATGAGATCTGGTCCAGTGGCGATAATCGGGGCCCAAGACGGCGGATAGTCGGTATTTGACGGTTTGTGGGCTCGGTTTCGGCCCCCTTGAAATTCGTGGTCGTCGTGATCGGGTAGAGGGTCGCACGCCGGTATGATGCAGCATACCACCCTCAACGACGGCCTAGCGCTTAAAGATATCGGATACCCACATTACAACGTAGAAATTGAAACACTCCGATGTTATAGTGAGTGTTCGGGCTTCATTAAACATAGTTTATAAGAGTATTAGTAGTATCGCAAAGCACTTGTCCCTCTAGTTCATACTAGGATTGTGCTTACAAGTCGACTCCAGCGGGATCTCCCACTCTACAATGAGTGGTGGCAGAGTGGAGATCCACCTAGCTCAGACGACTCGCCGTATCGAGAGTCGCGACGCAGTGATTACAAGAATCATCTCGACAGCGTTCGCGAGCAATCATTTTACGCACTCGTAGGAGCAGACGGGAGCGGAAAGACGGCGACGCTCTATCAGATTGTCCATGATCTCATCGTTGATTACGACGTTGAGCCCGACCACGTCGTGTATGTTCCGCTCGAGAATCCAATTTACGCACTCGAAAGCGATCAGTTCATCATCGATATCTACGAGTGGTACACTTCGTACATCCGCCGACAGACATCGGAGGACGGATCGATCTATTTCCTCTTCGATGACATTCACCAGCTGGAAAATTGGGCAGAGCAGGTCAATGAGCTACTTGCTCGCTCGGAGTCGCTCCACGTAGCTGTGACGTTGCCGACAGAAGTGCCTGAAATCGAAGATTTCGATGGGTCACTATCGGATAATCGATCCATTCTTCTCCCACCGAAGTTCTATGACTTTGCGAGTATCGAAGCGGGTGTTCCTGAAGCAGACAAAGAGGATTTCATCTACCATATCCGAGATGGTATTGCTGCGAAGCGTGGGGTAGACCTCACAACGATTGTCGACGAATGTCTCACACTTCACGATTATCTCGCCACGGAATGTGATGATTTGTCGTCTGTCGTAGACAATTATCTATTCAACAGTGGGCTTCGTGATGAAGAGGGCCGAGGACTTTCAACGATCAAACAACGACTTCAGTTGGCGCTATACAAAGATGTTCAGCAGTTCTATTCGATTGAGGATGCAGGGGATCTCTTCACGCTTTGTGTGTTAGTGGCTCAAGAACCTGTTCAGGAGTATCAATTCAGTCAACTTACGAACCAGTTAGATACCGACCGGCGGACAATCAGGAAGTATCTCGATATTCTTCAGGACTTATTCGTCCTCTCCCCCTCGTACAAGTGGGGCTACGAACGACACCGGACTCTCCGGATGTACCTCCGGGATCCGCGGTACGTGAGTGCCCTGAATCTCTTATCGGATACCGATTCAGCCCCACGGACGGATGATCATCGAGAGAATCTCATCCACTCGGTTGTGTATGATCATCTCCGTCGACTTAGCTTCTATATGAACGATTACACCGACGTTGATATGCCAGTTCGCTATTGGGACGAAGCAAATGAGACGGTTGAATTTGTCCTTGACGTGTACGGATCTCCAGTCCCTGTCGCTCTTAGTACTCGTCGGGGCGAAGATGCTGCGACGCAAGCGGTCATCGACTGTCTTGACGACACAGAAGCTACGCGAGGAGTTGTTGCGGGAGAAGATATCCGGCAACCATACGCTGGTGATGATCAAGTCCTTCGTCTTCCACTCTGGATGCTACTCTACATATGTTAGATAGATATTAGACGATCAGTACTAATTACAAACTCAGAGGATGAGGTGTAATAGATAGGACAATCGATTCCAACAGCAGTTATGGCGGTTTTGTTGACTTCTCTCGGTTATCGAGGAATTGATCACACCACGTCGGAAGGGAATCCATCGGTCCATTTTCAGTCACTGTCCCATCGCCTGCAATCCGGGTAAACACGCCGTCCCGCCCCCACGCACACACGACTGGCTCTTGGTCTTGATCGGGTCGAGTTACGATTCGCTGTTGGAGTCGCGACGGATCCTCACTCGCATCCTGCAGTACTATGAGGAGCTGCACGAGAAGTGGATGACCTGGTGCAAGATGCTGAACCGATGGGAACTCGTCAGCACACACAGCCGAGAACGTCACCGCGACTTCATCAGCAGCAGTCGCAATAGCCTGTGCAATCGTCTGTTTCCCATCCCCGGCTGGGACCTCAATCGGTGCGTCACCTACTGAGAGGCGATATGTACTGTCCGCAAAGTCGAAGTCCCCGTCATCGTACTCGAAGTCAATCTCGTGAACCGGGGTGAATTCGACACCGGTCTCGGCAAGAGCGTCGTTATCGACCAACACTGACTGGAGACTCGGTGTCTCGAACGGGGGTTGATACTCGTACTCTTCCTCACCGACATCGACGAGGTCCGGGTGACTGTAGGACTGCCACGCATCAAGTTTTGCTTCGTCGACGACGTCCTGAGCGACGAGGTCGTCGACGTCCTCGAGTGACTCTCCGACATCGACGCGGTCGCCCTGATCGCGTTCTTCGAGTTCTTCAGAGAACTCGCGATCAGCTGATTCGACCGCAGACTGGTCGTCAGCGCTGTCGGCGTTCAAGGTCGCATCCCGAATCTGTTGGCTGACGCCGGAGAGTATGGGTTGCATCTCTCCGACGACGTTTTCGAAGAGGCCAATCCGGTCGTCAAGGCGATCGTAGATGTCCGTCTCAACCGTATCCTCGTAGCTATAGTTGAGAATACGAATCTCGTCGAATCGTTGGCCGATGCGGTCGATCCGACCGATACGCTGTTCAACCCTCATCGGGTTCCACGGCAGGTCGTAGTTGATGAGCGCCCCACACTCCTGGAGGTTTAGCCCCTCACTCGCGGAGTCGGTACAGACGAGGATATCGACCTGCCCATCATCGCGTGAGAATTCACGCTTCACGCGCTCTTTCCCGACATGCTCCCACGTTTCAGACTCGGGGTCGTACAGCTCGCCCCCACGACCGGAGTACGTCGCGATTGTCGCTCCAAGAAGGTCCGCGAGACTGTCCCGGATGAAGTCCATTGTGTCCGCGTACTGCGTGAAGACAATCACCCGGTTGTGGCCAGCCCGGTCCAGCTCGTCGAGGTCGTTGTACAGCTGCTGAATCTTCGGGTCTGTATCAACCAAGTCTAAGTCATTGACGAACGCTTCCAGAGCCTCGATTTCTTCCTCGATTAGCTGTTTCCCCTCTTCAGTCACGCTGGGGATGAGTTCAGAGAGGTCCAGGTCGTCGCTACTAGCGTCGAGTTCATCCAGAACGTCCCCGTCGTCAAGGTCCGCATTTTGTAACGTTTCGAGGACGACCTGCTCCGCATCACCATAGTCCCGGTCACGAGCGCGCTCCCGACCGGCGAGCACGGTTCGTTGTGCCCGGAGTGTCTCAAGCCGGTGTTTCAGGCTCTGGCTGATCGCATAGACACTCGACGTGAGTCGCTGTCGGTACGTGGTCATCACGAACCCGATGGCGCGTGTTTGGGCTTCGTCAGTCTGTTGGGCTCGCTTGTAGAATTCACGTGTGTACTCGTCGATCTGGTCGTAGACCGCCCGTGCCTCCTCGGTGAGTTCAATTTTCCGTTGTTCGGGATTTCGGTTCGGAACGGTCGTATCGAGGAGACCGACCGCCTCGTACTTCCGGAGTGTATCCCGTGTATTCCGGTGAATGAGCGCGTCGACGGGCGTGGACTCTGCGAGAACATCGCGGATGACTCGCCAACCGTCCGGGGAAAGTTCGTCAAGTGCGTCCTGTCGGTCGCTGCGGGACGCCATCAACCACTCGTCGGCGTCTTCAGGATAGAGGAGCCGTTTGAGTTTCGTATCCTCGCTCGCCTCGAAGCGGTCGATGTCATAATCTGCCATCGCGTCGTCGACATGGTCGAGATAGCCGTCGTAGGCGTCTCCATAGGCTCGTGAGAGCCGGCACGCAGTCAGCACACGCTCTTTGGCGATGGCACGGTCCTGTCCGTCCTCATTGATCTCGAGTTCGTCTGCAAGGTGCTGGAAGACTTTTGAGGAGAATGGTCGGTCCGTCGGGAGCCGATCTTGGTGTTCCAGTCCATCGAGCGTGGCTTGCGTGTCCCAGGAAACCTCCGCTTCGTCGGACTCTGAACTCGGGTTGTCGAGAACCTCGTTGAGGGCCTGCGACAGCCCGTCTCGAGTTTCGAAGAACTCCATGAAGGTATCCCGGTTATCCCAACCACCCGGAAGATCCAGCAACTGCATCAGGTCGTAGAGTTCGCCAGAGTGCAATTGCATCGGGGTAGCCGTCAGCAGGTAGTAGGCGTGCGTATAATCGCGAAGCTGTTCGAGAAGAGCGTAGAAATTACTGCCACGCCGGGCGTTGTGCGCCTCGTCGACGATGACGGCGTCCCACACGCCCATCCGGTCTTCCGTATCGTGGTCGCGTCCGCGACAGCTTGCCGGGATGACGTCCCGAGACCGGTCGGAAACTCGGTCTAAGGGAGCGACCTGATCCCACCGGTCGTCGAGACGAGCCGTGTGCCAGGACATAATGACGACCGTCGGTCCATCCAGCGGCGACGATGCGTCGGTATCAGTCGACTGTTGTTCGTAGAGGAACCGCCAGATGGGGCTGTCCGCCCATTCGCGCTCTCCAGTGAGGTCAAGGTCCGTTGCCGATGGTGGATAGTGGTCGCGACCGCGGACGTCCCGGAATACGTGATCGCCCGCTGTGTCCCGGTCGAATCGGACGGCGTTGATGTTGAACTTCTCCCAGAGCTCTTCCTGCCACTGCCGCTGCAGACTCGCCGGAACCAGCAACAGCCCGGTTTCAAGCTCGCCGGTGAGTCCAAGCCGGGAGAGCGTCAGGCCGGCCTCGATCGTCTTCCCGAGTCCCACCTCGTCACACAGCAGGAAACTCTGTGGATAGGTGTTGACGAGTGTGTCCGAAACGACTCGTTGATGGGGCCACGGCGTGATCGTGCTCGCTTCCTCGGCCAGTGCGAGCCCACCGGGCGAGAGTGGTCCATCCTGAATAATGTTCGCTTTGTCGCGCTCCGTCGGCGGAGCTGTACCGTTCGCGATCTGAATCGCTTCCTGGAGATCGCTCTCGGTGTCTGGGGCTTTCCAATCGATGATGTCCTCTTCGATCGCCTCGGGGAGGTCATACACTTCGACGAAGGGGTGTTCATCACTCCACAGTCGCTCGAAGGTCCCCTCGTCGCCGGCGACGTAGTCCGCCTGTTCAGGAACCCACGAACGGTGGACTTTGAACCGCTCGTAGTTGCGAGCCCAGCCGCCGACCGTCTCGTTGACGCTGCCCTCGAACGAAATCGTGTTTCCGTCGCTATCGTGGAAGAGTCCAACTTTCGGATGGAAGATCTCCCAATCGTGAGAGGGAGAGCGTGGATAGGCGACCTTGATGTGGATCCGCCCCTCGCGGAGGAGACGCGCGAGAATACGGAGATTCGCATCTAGGCGTTCGTCATCGAGGTCCTCGAGGTTTTCCTCGAGGCGGTCGGTGAGCGTCTCTAGAACCGGACGGTCAGACTCGTAGAGTTCGGTGCCGACGATGAGGCGCATTTCACCATCGTTCTCGACGAGGGCGTGAATGCCGTTGGCAGCAGCCGCGAGTGCCGTACTGGAGAAGTAGCCCGCAATCCGGTCGTATTGCTGGCTGCGTTCCAATGCGGGCTCGTAGAAGTCCTTGACGAGATGGGCGCGTCCCTGCTCGGGTTTGCTCTCGTAGATGGACTGCCACTCGCGGTCACGTAGATTAGTCATACTAGAGGAGTTTCGAGTTAGGCATGGTCACCGAGTTCGGTCTGTTCGGCCCTGTCTTCTGAGACGTCAGTGAAATCAGTGGGGGTGAATTCGAGACCAAGTGCGTCGTGGGTTCGACCTAAGGCGAGGTCACGAGCGGCTTCCCATTCCGAACTCCTCTGGGGAAGAACTTGCAGGAGAGCTTTCAGTGTTGCCTTGAAGCCCGCGTCTGTGTCGAAGTTGCGTTCTTTGAGCCAATCGATGGCGACGTCCTCGCCCTGTTTCTCGTAGACGTGCATAGCGGCGTGAACCGCATCGAGGGCGATCGTGTAGGACAGCGCTTCAGGATCGACGGGCGTCCGGTTAGATCTCTCTTCGGGTGGCAGAGTGATGTCTTGGACGCGGTCCTCATGAGTTTTCAGCTGAATATCCCCACGTTTCTTCCCCCAAATTTTCGTAGATCGCTTAATATCGTCAATGTCGACACCAATACCGAGCCCCAGCTGATGGCCGTCATCGTAATGGAAGGTGTCGGATTCGTGAACCAGCCAGGAGAGGATATACCACTCTGTAATGTCATCCAAGTCGTCTAGTCGCTCGCCTTCAAGATATTCCTCGACGAGGACTCGCGTTACGGCCTCGCGTGCTTCTTCTAGAGCTCGCCGTGGAGGAATCTCATTATCTTGGTCGTCGACGACAGGATAGGCATCTGCGTAAACTTGCAGTGTCGGCCCGAACGCCGAAATGATGACGTCTGTTTTCGTCAGAGAGAGGCCAGCATCAAGCAGGTCTCTCGCTGCCTCTTTCGCTACTTCACGGGTCTCAGCACGGACATCGCTCCACAGTGTTGGAACCGCTTCAGATTCCGTCTTACTATCGTGCGGTTTTCTCCCTGTGAGCAGCAGAGTACTGTCAGCTGAACCTCCACCACGGGTGTCGGTCCGCTGGGGCATCTCGCTAGTGATCGGGTGGGTTGATGTGATAGTGAACCCAGATCGAATCAGCGACTTTGTGAGAGTGTCCCAGGCACTAGACTCCTTATGGGTGAACATGACAGTCATCACACCGCCGGGCTCGAGAACACGGTAGAGTTCTTGGAAAATCTCCGCCATCTTGTTCTCGTAGTCCTCGGCAGCTAATTCGGACTTAGATTTGGAATCCGAAGCGACCTCCTCGTATTCGGCCACATTGGCAACCGCCTCTTGGCTTTTGTCAGTAAGGTCGTCAGTGAATACTTCTGGATGAATATCTTGGAGATACTCTTTGAGCCAAACATAACTCATATCAGACATTTCAGAATAGATGATGCTATCGTAGTATGGGGGGTCAATAATAATGGATTGGATAGAATCCGAGTCTATCGGTAGATCTGCCGCGTCCCTCTGTGAGATTTGAACATCATCAGCATCTTCATCTTCCAGATATGTGGCTATCTCTTCGTAAGAGTCTCGAACACGATCGAGATGGTCCTGGTGGTCTTGGTTGCCTGCAGCAGGATTGTTCTCTACGAAAGCCCATTGGAGAGTAAAGTGCTTACCACCTAATGCATCGCCCAGAAGCCCATTACTTGTGTCTAGGGGCGAGAATCGTGTATTTCTGTCGATGACTTTGCTAGCTACCAAGGACAGTATTGTGAGCACCGCCTCAGCTTTCTGTTCATCATATTGGTTGAGTATCTCCTCCTGACACTGCTTGTATGCTTGGAGATATTCATACTGGGTTACAAGTTGTCTTGGAGTGAAAGCATCTCTCCACTTTGTAACGCCGTAAGGACCTGCTCTATCTTCATCGCCAATATATCGCTTGACGTCAAGGAGTGTACTTAGCTCAAAGTCTGTGTCAATACGATCTGCGGCTTTAGATTGTGCTTTGTAGTCTGCTTGTGTGGGTGCTCGCCAAGCAGTTCCACCGGATGATTTCTCATATTTCACCCCATAGATCTCGTATCTGAATTCGGAATCACGAATTCTGTCTTGTATTGCATCCGATTCCATCACGATTCCACAATTCAGGCACTCAGCACCACTACGAGTATGGGGGCCGTCCTGCGGATTGTACTCAGATTTCTTGACATCGTCCGGTAGCCTAACGACCTCGTACTCAATCTCAGTCCCGTCCTCGGATACGGAAGGACGTGCTGCAACTCCTTTCGAGGAGGATCGCTTCTGTAGCCACCATTTCTTTGCCATAGGGATATCGCAACCACACTCCGGGCAGTCTACTGCATAGGTACAAGCATAGTGTGAGGGGGTCTGACGTTCACCCTCGCTGGGGAAATAAGGTTCAAGCTCCTCCTCAGCGAGTTCATCAATTCGGTCACCCCACCGATTGAGTTCGCTCTGGAGAGAACCAACACTCGGCGCATACTCAAGAAGAACCTTAAGCATCACAGTCGGGACGGGATTGAGTTCGTTCGCTGCTGTCGGTAGGCCATAGCGCAGAGATTCAAACGGAATAACGCCCCCACCGGCAGTCGGGTCTAAGACAGTAGGTAGCTCTCCGTCCCAATGCTCCCGAAGCAACTCGTGCATCTCCGCTTTCTCATCTGTAGTCGGTGTCCGAGTGTACGGGCGAGGATATCCGTAGTGGTCCTCTAAGTTTCCATCCCGATCATCTTCAGTACGCTTCTTTTCTGCCACGTATTCCTCAATATCGACGTCGATTTCGTCACGAGGCTTGATCTGCATCCAATCCAGCAGCGTGTTGGCGTCCACCTCTGGAGGAAGTATGGACGCAAGGATAGCCAGTCTAGAAGCTGGAGTTGGACGACGTGCAAACCATGGGTGAAGATACCGATGAGGCGGCATAAAGTAGGGGTTAGCCTCTTTCAGATTCTCGATGCCAACCGCCTTCAGGGGGAGGTTCCCCTCAATTGCGACACGCTTCAGCTCCGAATCACTGTCCTGGCTTTCGGGATTTTGGCTCATCGTTAAATCACTCAATATGGTCCGTCAGCAACACTCGAAGGGCCTTTTCACCGTTCGGACTCGACGGAGACCGACACTTTGCGTACCAGTAGTAACACTCCTCATCGCTCATCCGTGCAACGCCGCGAGCCAGCGACCGCATCCGGTCGATTCGTTGGAGCGGCTTCACACCACGGAAAGCAACAGCAAGCCGGACACCAGCCGTCTCGGGTAGGAACACGAACCCAGCCCCGCCAGTGAGAACTTCTGAGGAATCTCCTGGCGTGCCCTCGATCGCTTCCCTGACGACGTCCTGGAGCGCACGGACGCGGGTCGGGTCAAGCCGTGCGACCTTTGCGCCGGCCCACTCATCCCACGTCCAACCATCGAGCTTGGATAGGAGGTCGTCCCCAGCAATGTCCGAGACGAGATCCTCGGCTGGTGTGATACTCAGCGAACGACCATCCCGCTCCAGGCGATCACGGCGGGCTTCAGCCTGTTCGCGAGGGAGTAGTTCATGCAGCGTCCACTCTCCGCCGCCGTCTGTCTCTCGTCGGACGAGTGTGAACGTCGGGCGGCCACCGAACATACTCGTCCCGTAGCGAACCAGCCGATCCTCCTCTGTCCCCTCGGCGGGTGAGGTCTCAAATTCCGAACCGCGACTCGCCATCAGACCGTCACCTCCGAGCTCGCCTGAATCGGGCCACGCCCTTCGACCCGGACGTCGATGTTGCCCGAATCGAGGTCATTATCGAGGGCAGCGAGGAGGTCGTCGGCCTCGTTTGTGATCGGTTCGGGCTCGTCAAACTGGAAGCGGAACTGGATGGTCTCTCGATCATCGCCGAACGAGCCGGGCTGGTCGATCACGTCCCGGAATCGGCTCGGTGACCCCGTGAATTCCGCGCTGTACGTCCCGTCGTCAGTCCGGGTTTCGTACTGCATTCGAACCGTCACCGAGTCTTCGCGGGCTTTGAATCCGGGGCGCTGACTGATGAACTTGGCCGCTTGGAAAGGTTCGTCCCCACCGACCTGGATGGTCACCTCTTCAAGCAGCGGCGTCCGGTCAGTTCCGGCCTTCGATTCCGCATCGCGACGAACCTCTGAGAACGCCCGCGAAGCGGACATCATCTTCTTGCTCGCCTCCCAGGATTCGTCTGGCTGGCATTCCTCGCAGCGTCCGCGTGCGTCCAGCAGCTGCTCGCTAGCGACCTCTTTTCCGCAGGAGCTACAGGTCGTATCGGACTGGTGTTCCTCACAGTAGTAGGGTTCGCTTCCTTCTGGGTTTTCAACCTCCGCCCCACACTCGGCACAGGTAGCAACCGTCTGTTCTGGCCGGTCGATTTCGTCGAGGTGGTCGTCGACGAGCGCGTCGATATCTCGATAAACGACGAAGGCACTCCCGATTTGGACATCGCTGTCCCGAATCGAGGTCTCGACATCGGGAGATTTCGCGAACGGTTCCGGATGCGGCCACGTTTCAAGCTCCGTTGTCCCGACCCAGTACGCTGTCCCAGACTCGCCATCCCAGTATGCGTACCCGTGGTCACTAACGAGGGAGGAGACAGTCTCTCGAATCGGTTTTGTGCTGAAGAGGTAGTCCAGCCCCGGCTTCTTCGCGTATTGGTTGACCAGCGCTTCGGTGGACATAGCGTCCTGGGTCTGCTGCCAGAGTTTCTGTTGGACGTGAGCGGACCCACGAGCGCCGGCGTCGCGTTTCACGATCTTATCCTCGAGTGTTGTCTGGACAGCGTCGACCAGTGTCGTCCCGCCGTTGGATTCGGTCGCACCGATGGTGATGTGGGTGAGCCCGTCCCGGTCGGGGTAGTAGAGGTGCCGGTAGACGTTCCGAACGAGCTCTCCGAGCATCAGCTGTGCCTCGTCGCTCCGTTCTCGAAGCTCCTCGATTTGTTCCGAGGAGAGGTCGGCTTTCTGTTCAGGGCTATCAAGCAGGGCTTCTATAGCCTCGAGACGCCGAGCCTCGTCGATTGCAGCATCCATTCGATCAGCGTCAGGGGCGAGAAACAGAGCGTAGTTCTTGTAGATTCGCGTCTCAGTCTCTCCCTCGTGTTTTGCGGCTTGCTGCTCGTAGAGCTGAGTCACACGATTTGGCGGCGTATCGCCGCCGTCTTCGACAGCAGCGGTGTCCGGATGCATCACCGCGAGCTTCGGCGTATCCGGGGTATCCGGTAAGTCCGCCGGCGATTCAGGGAACTCCACCGGCTGGAAGCCACCATCGCCGATTTCCTTCGAGGTGAGACGGTTCTGGAAACGCGAATGAGCGCTTGCTTCGGGGGTAGACTCGATCCGCTGGTCGATGATCCGGATCAGATTTGGTTCTTGCTTGAATCGGAGGCGCTCTTCCTCGTAGAGGAAGTAACACGCGACGTCCATATCGTCGCCCCGGAGTGCGGATAGAGCGGCATCGTAGTCGTCGAAGTTCAAATCGGGATGACCGATGGCGAGGTTCAAATCGGCGTGAGTTAGGCCTGCAGCCTGTTCTCCGTATGCGAGGCTGTGCCAGAGAACTGTCGTCGTCAGATGGGTACCGAGAGGCGGGAGACCGTTTTCGGTCCATTTTCGGTCCTCAAGCTGGGCGTGCGCGGTACCATCGTCGTCGTAGATGTCGGCGGTCACTGCGGGACCGAGATCGACGAAGTCGAATAGGCGCTCACGAAGGATCGTCTGAATCCCACCGCCAGGATCGTCGTCGGCGACTGTGAGGTCGTATATCCGAATCCAGTGGCGGTCGTAACTGTCGGGCTGGTGATTCCAGAGGTAGTAGACGGCTCGAGCAAGTAAGCGGAGGGCATCTCGCGTGCGCTGGAATCGAGGGATCGTATCGATCTTGTCCGTGAGAGCGTCGATTAAGGAGGGATGGAAGGGGTATTCGCGAGCGAGGACATCCACGTAGCCAGCGTCGGTGGCTTCCTGTGGATACTGCCGGTCTTCCTGGTCATAGAATTGGAAGTATGAGTCTGCGGCTTCGCTCGCGGCGTTTTCTGGAACTTCCGAGAAGAGTCGGTGCTGGAGGACCTGTCCAATCTCGTTTTCGTCGGTCGGTGTGACCGTCTTGTGCTGCCGCCGGCCGATCTCGTTGACCTCCTCGATATGGTCACGGACGCCATCACGAACCCGGTCAGCCTGCTCACCAAAGGCCGTATCCGCGATAGAGTAGACGACCGTGACGTGCTCCGATTCGGCAGCCGCTTCGAGGAGCGCCATCACGAACGAAAGCGTCTGATCGGCGAGCGTCTTGTCGCCGACAGGCGTGCCCGCGGCTTTGTTCATGTAGTCGGCGATTTCGTCGATCAGAATGAGGGCCGGCTGGTCGTGCTGAGCGAAGAGTTTCGAGAGGGTCCCCTCACCGGGGGCGTCCCGGTCTTGGTCGTAGTCCTTGAGGTACTCGTAGCCATCGAGCCCATAGAGCTGGTACGCGAGTTCACCCCACATCGTCCGGGTATTCGGAGCATCCGGATCGTCGTCGGCATGGCGGGCATCCTTGCTATCAGCCTTCGTTCCGATGAAGACCCCCGTCGCAATATCGAGGCCCTCTGCCACCGCATCTTGATAGTCGGCCGCAAGCTCCTCGTCGCCGTCCAGCAGGTAGTGTGAGAGGTCGTCAATATCTACGGGGTTCTCAGCAAGATGGTAAGAGGCGATGAGGTCGTGCGTTTTCCCACCACCGAACCGTGTGTCGAGACAGAGAATGCTCGAAGTATACGAGCCGGGGTCGTACTTTGTGGTCGCCAAGAAACGCCCCGTGAGATTGGAGAGCAGCGTGCGGAGACCCTCCGTGGGATAGGTCATATCGTAGAACGAGTCGGGGTCTCGATAGACTGGTGCTGCCTTCTCAGGGTTGTGGACGACAGTCGAGAGTTTCGCAGCGAACTGTTCCTCCTGGAGCGAGCCGTCTAAGACGTCGTCTCGTGGCTGACAGCTTTCGAAGAGAGAAGGGTACTCACTACTCATCGATTTCCTCCGTGGGTGAGGAATCAGCTTCTGGTTTGGATACGATTACGAATTCACACTCCGTGCTGTTCTCGATGATCGCCTTGGCGATCCCCTTCGACTCCGCGACATCGACCTTGATAGCGTCCCCAACCTCCGCATCGAATTGGTCGAGTTCGGGTCCCGACAGATTCACCCGGCCCGATTGGCCGGTGTTCTGTCCAATTGTCTTCTGAGTCATCTGGATAGTCACATCACCTAGCGGGAATGTTATAACCTTTACTTAGTCTAAGTTCCCGATTTGTAGTATGGTAGTTCTTCTATAGTCCCTCCCCCCACTACCCCCTGAATACTAAGTGACTGGGGGTAATCGGTCTACTCACAATGCAAATTAATCGCGGTCCTCGCGACCACCGATATGGGACGTACTGGAATCGTATCCCGGAGTGTATGCCAAAGCACGTCCCGGTAGCAGACCTGGGAGGCTTCTCCATACCCCGTAATGAGGGGGGAGTACCCTCTAGAGAGGAGTTCCCCTATCCAGTAGTCCCGGTCACCGACCAATACCAGTTACATCTGTTTCCGGCACCTGACCATATCCGGCCGATGCTGGTTCGGCTCACCGATGGCGAAGTGCTCACCGATGGTCACGAACCGTACGGATTCTGGTTGACCGTCGATGGGATTGCCGAAGCTCGAGAGACACTCATCGCACAGGCAGAGAACTATACGAACCAGACGGCACCTCGAGAGCTCGGAACCGCCCTCCAAGACGCACTCGTCACGGATGAACTGCTACACGACATCTTCTCAGAGCAACTTACTGAGAAGCTCCGTCCACCGACCGTTCGTTGGCTTCGTGACCGTACCAAGTCTGTAAGCGCAGACACTGTCGAATACACCGGTGGAGCGTACGTCAAAACGGAGTGGACCATCGAGTTAGAGCCTGAATCAAACAGAGAAGAGCGATCCCCACGGACACTTGAGTTCCACACCGATGACCTCATTCAGCAGGATTCGCAACGGTTCACGGTTGATTACCGGCAGCTCTTCCGCCAGCAAATTCGATGCTCGAACACCTGGTGGACGGATCTCAGCAGATACTGGATCTCCTCGGCAACGGTCGAAGATATTGTAGACGACGATTATCCCACAGAAGACGAATCTGCATTCTCGCTCCGCCAATCGGGGAAGGCGAAGTACCACCTCGTACAGAATGAAACTGGGACGACCGTCTGTGGTCATGAAGCCCGTTCAGGCGACAGCCGGGAATTCTCCCCAGATACGCTCCCGATGCCAGCGGCACTCTGCAATCATTGTTCTAGAGAAGTCAAACGACACCTGATCCCCAGAGAATAGTGTCGATTCGGGCTGATCGCTGATCGTGAGAGCTGAACACGATAGAATCAGGCGATTCGCAACACCTGTTTAAACCAGACAGAAGCGGTACAGCACCAGAATATTATGACGTTCCAGTCGTGGTATCTTCGTATGAGTATACCCGATCTCGCCCCGATACGAGAGTCTCTTGATGCCAGAATCGAGGAGCTGGAAGACGAGCAAAAACGCCAGGAAGAGCGGCACGAAGGAGATGGAAGCAACCCCGCGGTCTGGGACAAGGTGGAACCGAAAATTCGGCGAGATGTCGTGGAGGACTGCCAAGAGGATCTTGATGGCGTGGACGAACAAGACGAGGTTCTCCGAATATTGGCTGAATGGCGCCGTAACGAAAATCGAGAGTGGGAATTCAACAGGAACAGTTCCAAGGTAGAGAACGAACGAAACAACATCAAGAAGGCTGAAATTCGGATCTGGAAGAAGAAGCTCATAGAACTAATTCCCGAATCCGAATTCAAGACCTGCGGCCTCTGTGAGTCTCTTCAAATGCCAAAAAGCGACCGGCGCAAAAGTCGGGGGTACGTATGGGAATGTCCTGACTGCTTCTAGTCTGGGCCCACGAACATCTATTATACTGACGACAAGAGGGGGGGAGTATGGGTGCATCTGATTGGGCTGGCAGGATGTGTATGCGACTAGAAGAGGAATTTGACATAAGCGAGGACCGATCCCTCCGTATCACGACACTCGTTCGACTACTCCGAGGGGAAGGATATGAGGGTGTCTTTGGCGAGTACGGAAGCGAACGACACCAGAAACTCCAAGAGCAGCTGATCGACGAACTCGATAAGTCACTCCTCGAGCAGTCCGGCAATACGATCGAAGAACGGTGGAATAACTTGATGGATGAGCTGGACTGTCAAAGTCGCGCTGACAACGGAGTATACCTCATCCCCTGGAATGAACACGAAGCCGACGACTGGCAAAATCCTGGTGTCACGAGTTCCCGCCCGTGACCTGATTCCGGAAATCCCGGAAACCTTGAGTTTCCACGAACAGGAATCACGTTACTGCGCGAGGATTTAGTTAGGTTCGAGGGGGCTAAATGGGGTGTTTCCGGAAGCAACCCGGTCACGTTTTTAGTACTAGCCAGAAAACCAGTCTATCAAGCAACGATGATCCGCGATGCTCGCGTTCTCCGCGCCGGGTTCGTCCCTCGGGAAGTTGAGCATCGCGACGCCGAAGTCAACCACCTCTCCAGCGTTCTCGAGCCCATCACGAACGGAGAACCCGCCGACACCGCTATCGTCACCGGACCCAGCGGAACCGGGAAGACGTGCATCTCGAAGTTCGTCACGGAACGACTTCGAGAAGAGGTCCTCGACGTCGAGGCCACCTACGTCAACTGCTGGCGTAACTACACCCGATTTCGGACGCTCTACCAGATCCTCGACGACCTCGGCGCGACCATCGACATCCACCGGCAGTCGACACCGCACGACGAACTCGTCGACCGCCTCCAGCAGCACGATGGCCCCCGTACAGTCGTCATCCTCGACGAGGTCGATCAGCTCGAAGATCCCAGCGTCATCTACGACCTCCACAGCCTCCCGCAGTTCGCGATCATCTGCATCGCGAACAAGGAAGAGGAGCTGTTCAGCCGCGTCGACGACCGCCTCGTGAGCCGGCTGCGCTCCAGCGAACACGTCCGGATGGACAAGTACCACGACGAGCAGCTGTACGATATCCTGAGTGCGCGGGCGAAGTGGGGGCTCGACGAGAACGTCATCACCGACGACCAGCTCTACCGGATCGCCGATGCAGCCGCCGGCGACGCCCGCCTCGCTATCGGCATCCTTCGAACAGCCGCCGGCAAGGCTGACCGCGAGAACCAGGAGCGGATCACCAACGACATCCTCCTGGACGCCGCCGAGGATGCCCGGGCCCAGATTAAGCAGAAGAGCATCGATTCACTCACGCCACACCAGCGCGTCGTTTACAACATTGTTCGCGATCACGAGCCACTCGGGCCGAGCGAGATTCACGACCACTATACCGAGAAGGTCGACGATCCTCGGACAAAACGGACAGTGCGGACGTATCTCTCCAAGATGGTCCAGTACAACCTCGTCGATGCGGAAGGCACGAGCCGGGACCGGGAGTACTCACTCGTCGGTTCGGAAGCTGCGTCGCCGATGCAGTAATATCCTGTCTCCGATTGGGTGAGATCGAGCGGCAATCAAGCGAACCCTTGCGGAATCGCGAAACGCCGAAATCACGGGATACTAGTACTGAGTGCCGACTGCGAATCGAGCATAGGCCATGAGCAGTTAACCAACAGACGGTTAATACATACGATTTGTTGGTTAACCGAAAGAGGTCCACGGTCATCATCGACTGGTGTCGGGAAGGGTAGATTTCGACTGGAATATCGGCCAGGCAACGATGGTAGCAGGGAGAGGGCGACCAGAGTTGCCAGTATTGCCAATAATACCGTCGTTTAAGTACCTCTCTCACTCCACCATTGCCAGTAACGAGGGGAGAATGGACGGGAGGGCAGAAACTGTCACGTCTCTAGTCTAGTTACTGTTATCTAAACCTACTACAACTAGTGGAGTTTTCGTTAGTGCGGGTATGGTTTAACGTACAATGTATTAAGAGTATCGCTAATTAGAGAGGGGGTCGTTGACCCCCTCCAGTTGTTGCAAAGGTTTACTGGCAATAGTGGAGTGTGTGTGTTTTATAAGTGGATGCGACACTGGCATAATTGGTTCGAGTGGTGGGTTAGTGGTGATACTGGAACCCATGGTTTTATGATGGTTCTTCGTCTTGAGTCCGCCTATGGGCCGATTCAATCGAGAATCGTTCATCATCCAAGACAAAGACGTCCTCCGGGATGATTACCAGCCAGAGACACTCGAGGAGCGGGACGAAGAACTCGACGAATATGCGGCCGCTCTCCGTCCCGTCATTCAGGGCTGGCAACCGAACAACGTCTTTCTCTATGGCGTTACCGGCGTCGGGAAGACAGCTGCTACGCACGATCTTCTTGAGGAGCTGCAAGAATCCGCCGGAGAGTACGACGACGTCGATCTCAACGTTATTGAACTCAACTGTACTGGCTGCACCACATCCTATCAGGTAGCGGTCAATCTCGTGAACGAGATTCGCTCTCCTTCTCACCCTCTCACCACAGTCTCGTCTTCGCGCGAACCGATGAGCGAAACCGGGTATCAACAAAAACGCATCTTCAACGAACTCTACAACGACCTTGAGTCGATCGGTGGGACTATTCTCGTGGTTCTGGACGAGATCGATAACATCGGCTCGGATGACGATATTCTGTACGAGCTTCCACGAGCACGCTCGCAATTGGATCTCGATGTGAAAATCGGTGTGGTCGGCATCTCGAACGACTTCAAGTTCCGAGAAAACCTCTCTCCGAAAGTCAAGGACACTCTCTGCGAAGAGGAAATCTTGTTCCCTCCGTACGACGCGACTGAACTGCAGAATATTCTCAAGCACCGAGCCGATATCGCGCTCTACGACGATGTCCTCGAATCAGATGTAATCCCATTGTGCGCAGCATTCTCTGCACAGGACTCGGGATCTGCTCGGCAGGCATTACGGTTACTCCGGAAAGCAGCTGATATCGCCGAGAACGACGCGATGGCGGGTGGAGAGGCGAAAATCACCGAAGACCACGTTCGGGAGGCCGAGCATCAGATCCAACGACAACAGGTTGTCGAAGGGATGCATTCGTTGACCCGGCAGGGGCAATATGTATTGCTGACTGTCTGTCAGCTAGCGGCAGAGGGAGAAACACCCGAACGGACGAAACTGATCTATGAGCGCTATCGAGAGGTTCTTCGTAATCACGGCAGTGAACCACTGAAACGCAGGCGAGTACACGACCACCTGTCGGATTTGAGCCTCCACGGGATCTTACGGTTGGTCGACTCGTCGAGTGGACGCGGGAACTACAACGAATACGAGCTTGATGTCTCTCTGTCGTCGGCCCTCGACGCACTCGAGAGCGAACTAGGTGAGCTCAACGACATTCGTGAAACTGCCAAGCGGCATCGGGTTCTGGAGTGACTTCTCAACCGCCAACACCAGTACTGCCAATACCCTCTCCACTTTTGCCAGTAACCGCGCAACCGTCAGTGCCAGTTTCTCCAGTACCCTCTCCGGTGTTGCCAGTAACTTCCTTGTTCTAATCAATCCGACTAGTTACTATCAGGACCACCGTTGCCAATTTCATCAAATAGCGTCTTGTCCTCCGATTTTACTGGCAATAGTGGAGTGTCTGACAGCATTTAAACGAAATTTCATTTACGAGCATTTGCAATCGCTCTTCAGTGGGCTACTTATCGCGTAAGGGTTCGTGGTTCGAAGACCCAATCTTGCACGGATTCACCCCGCACTTACTACTCGAAAACGGGGGATGTCTTCCTGTTCGAGTTCATTCGTTGTCTGGGCCATCGGTGAACAGGATTTCGTGGAGAAACGACAGAAACGTCGGGGGTGGGAGTAACCGATTCGTCTCTGTCTACGGGTATTCCTGATCACTCACGAGAGCCTCGGTACACTCGACGAGGTCGTCCTCAGTCGTCCACCGGCAGAGACGCCTAGCATCGTTGAGCATCTCGAAGATCGCGGTCTGCATTCCACTGTAGGGACTCTCGACGGCTACGTTTGTGTCGATCGCGTCCACATCTATCGTATTGTACGTCGTGTTTGAACACGTGCGTCTTCGCGAAGTACTCCTCAAGGGCTGTGAAGTAGCCCTGCTCGACGAGGAAGCAGCCCTGGGCGTGTTCGGTGACGCCCAGGATGACGTCTGTATGATCGGCGAGCAGCCGGAACTTGAGGTAGGTATTCGTCCACTCGCTTCGAATGTCGATCATCAGGAACGCGTACGCACCGGGCTGTCGGTTGAGGCGATCTTTTACGAGCTGGAGAGGACGGATTTCGGGTTTCCCGTAGCTGCCGAGGACAAAGTACGAATTCTCAGCTGAGAAGATCGGCGTGAGCTCCGCAACACTCTGTTTCAGCGCTTCGTATTCTTCCGGTGTGGGTGAGGCTTCGTGCAGATACTCGTCGGCTTTCTCGACGAGTTCGTCGACAGTGACCGGATCCTCACTCATCAACTCGGGACTTCTCTCGTACCCTGCGTCTTTCACTTCGCAGACGGGGTGTCTCCCCGAACAACTGGCCATCCGACTGAGGTACTAGTCCGTCTACTCGTCCGGATTTACTGGGGATTTGTACTTTGATTTGACGCGATCTCCTTCCCGCCACTGCCAGTAGTAGTAGCGGTTATCGTTGATCTCCTTGATCGTGATCGTCGCCTTCGTCGGGACATCATCGGGGAGGTCATCGGGTCGCTCGTCGATCTCGTCTTCCTCCTCCGCTTCGGCAAGGCGGGCCTGGCGCTCGCGATGCTCGGCGAGGTCCTCGGCATAGTGGGCAACGTCTCGGAGCAGCTCGGGTGAATAGTCGTTGAGTGTGTCGATGACGTCGGTGGGGAGGTCCGCTGGGGGCGTCGGTGGCTCGTAGGACATGGGCCGATCTGTGTTAACCAACAAAGGCGCAAACCGCATAGTTTTGTTGGTTAAGCCGCTACCAACGGCTCTCACCGGTTCTCCAGCAGCTGTATCAATACTCGAAACTCTCCATCAAGGAGTTTCGTCTGATGTTACAGTAGCCTCGGGAGATCTCGAACGCTGGGCGATCCTACGAGTTCGAGGGGAGACGCCCATCAGGTCGTGGGACCCGCCCCTGCTTGATCTCCTGATCGACTCGCCGGAGGTGTTTACAGCCGCCCTCGGGCGTACGCTTCCGCCAGTCTGGACACGTACACGACTCGCTGATCACGTCGACTTCATACCAGTTTCCGGACGCCGATCGGACCTCATAGCGGCCACCCTTTTCGAGCAGCGAGACGGCCATCGATTCGTCGACGGCACGTCTGGTTCGCGGCTCGAGGTCGTCGTGCTGGGTTGAGTGCTCCGTGACGACCATCCGATCGCGTACGTCGCCGGTGCGGCCGCCGTCTGGAGCAACCGCAGCCTTGGGATCCTGGAGACGATCCGCAAGCAGGGCCTCAACTGGATGGCCCTCCGGCCACAGATAGTGGACTTCCCGCCGCTCGCGATGGTCGTAGGAGCCACAGGCGGCAGCGCTCCCAGTCCAGACACGCCACGCCCCGAGTGCTGCCATCACGTCGACGATGACTCGCGGAACAGCGTCGTACTCGTCGGGGTAGAACACCCGGAACCGAGTACACTCCTCCTGCGGCGGAACCGTCTCCCACCACTCGACGTCGTCGTCCCAACTGTTGCACATCGCGTCGTCCTCTCCGTAGCCGACAGTCACGCCGTCAACCTGCGGTACTTCCACCGATGTGTCGTCAGCCTCTCCTTCGAGCAGCCGAAGGACGGCGTACCTGAGATACTCGTGTTCCGGATGGTCCGAAGATTGGGCGACCTGCTCATGGTGCTCTGCGACTCGCTCTGCCTCGTCGAGAACGGTCGTTAGATATCGGTCGGTCATAGGTCGGTGGAGACAGGAGTGCGCCTCCGCCCTTCGGCGGGCGCTGAAAAACTTAACCAACGAATAGCGATCCATCGTATCCTCTGTTGGTTAATTCATCTCCGCTCAAATTCTGAGCCGGATCGGATTACCGGAGCCAAGAATGGTATATCTGTATAGAGATAATTTTATAGGGAATACGGGGGACAAGACTAATACCGTTAGATGCGATACCAATAACTAGCGATGATGGAGTACGTCGACGAGACCGCGGCGAAGATCATGGTCGCGGCCCGGCCGGGTGACTCGATCCGGCGAATCGCCCAGAAGATCGACGGCTCCTACTCGTGGGTCTACGACTGGATCGAGCGGTTGGAGGACGCAGGCTTCATCCGGCGTGAGGACGGCGTTTACATCGAGAATTACGCTGTCAGGGATCGCTACTACGATCTCGTCGCGGCCATCTCTCGCGCTGTTCCCCCCTCGATCGACGACGGCTACGTCATTCCGCACTTCGCCGGGATGCCCTTTGCGTACACGAAAATCGACGGCGTCTACGTCTGGACCCACGGCGGCTATCAGATCGCCCGCGGCCACGACGACTATCCGATCTTCATCCAGGTCGCCGATCAGGACGTCGAACAGTGGACGGCGTTCTTTGATGAGTTCGGGATTCCGAGCCGGATTGAAGAGCGGCCGGATGCGAGCGACTACGACGCGACCGTCTCGTACGTGTTGTTCCCGACGAGTGGGGAGATCACTCGCGAGTGGGTCGACGGCAATCCGGTCATTCCGTTGGACGAGACAATCGAGCACATGTTGGAGTACCGGGTGAACTACGAGCCAGCGTTGGAGATGATCGCCGACGAGTACGACCGTGATATCGACGCGTCCCACGAGGATCCGCGTCTCAATGCATGAGCCTCGGCGAACGCGAAGACGAGCTGCTGGACACCCTGGAGACAGTCATTGACGCTGACCTGCCGTACGTGCTCGTCGGTGGGTGGGCGATCGCGGCGTTCAATCAGCGCTTCACCACGGACGTCGACGTCGTCATTCCGGCACAAGCGGTCGACGACTACACCGACCTTCTCACCGCCCGCGGCTACGAGAAAACGGCCGACGTCGAGCGAAACGAGCTCTACGAGGGCCGTACTATTCGATTCACGAAAGACATCGGGAATCCGGTTCGGTTCGACGCGATGGTGGACGCGCTGGGCTGTCGCCAGACGGAAGCTGAATGGTCGTATCGCTATCTGGCCCAGCACTCCGTCACCCAGGAACTGCGAACCGGGCGCCCGGTAACAGCCAGGATTCCGGAACGGGAGTTGCTGTTTGCCGTGAAACTTCACAGTGGCCGCAAGGCAGACTCCCGGGATCTGGTGGTGCTGGCTGCTGACGCGGATTTCGACCGGATCGCGACCCATCTTCATCGCGGGGTGTCCAAGAAGCTCGCTGGTCGCATCGAGACTGTTCTCGACCGGCTCACGTCGGAAGATTTTGCGGACGCGTTCAAAGGGGTCTTCGAACAGCAAACGGTTCCCGAACAGGATATCGATGCCGTCGTTGAGTTCCTTCGTGACCAGCAGCGCCGAATCGATTCTGAACTATAACATCGACTGCCGGTGGGGTATGTCTTGAGACCGATCGAAACACGCAGGGTCGGACGCCGAACGAATTAACCAACAGAGTGGGATAGTACCCTCCGGCGTTGGTTAACAGCCGGGAAGGAGGTGTTCAGCCGTCTACAACTGTCCCGATGACCTCCTGCGCGGTCGAACTGATCCGGCCGAGTCGCTCCTGAATGCTCTCCGCATCGTCGTCCTGCCACGCGGCAAGATAGAACGCTGATCCGCTCGTATCTAGGTTGAAATACCGCCCGACGATGTACGCAACGGCTTCGGCTTCGATCTCGCGTTTTGCACGCTCGGGTTCGTCGTCGACATCGAAATGGAGCAGTGCGTGGGCGTACTCGTGAATCAACGTCACGGCGAGATCGGCCTGATTTGAGCGGGCTTTCGCTTCGACGACGGGTTGGCATCCGTGGAGAGTCCGGTGTTTGCAGACGCCTTTCGCGTCGCCATGCTCCCACTCGGCAGCGTCGACGACACGGACGTCGATATCGAGCGTAGCTGCTGCATCAAGGAGCGCTGGCACCAGGTCGTCGGCGTCACCAGCTGCCTCGGTTTCCAGCTCGGGGAGCGGTTCGCCCTCGGTTTGAGACACATCGAAGACTGCCGTTGGTTTGAATCCAACCAGTCCTTTCGACCACTCCTCGGGCGGCGTCTCGTCGTACTCACAGTCACTGTCCTCGTGGTAGCTCGGCGAGTTCTCGCATTCCGGGCACTGCTTGGTGATGATCGGCGCCCAGATCCAGATGGCCGACTCACCCTCCTTGACGTGGCGGTCGAACTCCTCCTGCCACGTCCGGTAGCCAGCCACCCGGCTCGCCTCGGGACACTGTCGCTTGATGAGGAGCGTGTTCCGGTAGGAGTAGTCGTGGAAACGACTCTGGACATCGAGCCACTCTTGGAACTCTTCGCTGGCCTGCGCGTCGTCGACGCCGGCGACAAGGTCGTCGATCCACTGTTCGATGGTACTGTTCATCTCGTCTGATCGCGTGTCGGTCTGGTCGAAGGAGACCGACGAGTCTCTGGTCGTAGACATCGTGATCACCGAATCGAATTCACGGCGACTGCGTCTGTTCAGACCGCACCGCACCCTTCAGGGGCGTCCAAAAAACCGCTCTGTCGGTTAGCGGAGCTCGTGACGTTCGTCTGCAAAGCCGACCGTAACGAGGTACTCGAGGAACTCGTCGAACTGCTCGACGTCACTGGGCGTGTCGGTCGCAAGATGACGCGCCCACTCGATGGCCCACTGGAAGGCGGGATCCGTGCCGCCCTTGCCGTGAATGTACCACCACCGGGCCGCCTTGAGAACCACTATGGGATTCGTCGGCGGCTGCTCACCGGCGAGCCCACGGGTGATGGATTCGATTTCGTCGGGGACGTCGGCTGGATCGACCTCCGCTGATTGCGTGTTGTCGATATCGACGGGAATATCGTCGACCGAGACGTTGTCGGGACTCTGTTGTTGACTCACTGGAAGTCACCTCTGAGAGCTTTCGAAGGAGCCCTCGCCCTCTCTGGGGGCACGAAAAACAGGTCGCGAAGTCACGCCGGCGGGAGGTAGACGCTCTGATCGCCGGCGATTTCCTCTAGATTGTTCCGATGACGGTGGCTGAAGTAGCACTCGTAGCTGCAGTATCCACAGATTGCGCCGGTATCGTACTCGGCGACGTACGGGCCGCGGCGGGTTCGCCAGACGTTCGTCCCGCACTCGGTACAGGCGGCGTCCTCGAGATCGGCAGGGCTCGGTCCCTCGTACTCGACGTTGAGCCCCTCGTCTTGCGGTGTCGTTTCGGGCCAGATTCCGTGCGCCCTCCAGAACTCACGGACCCGAGCGAGGCTGTGGCGCACCGTCTTTCGGACGGTGACGTGGTCGGCGTCGCGACCGCTGTCGTCCCAGCCGTCGGCCGTCCAGAACTCACCGAACTGTGCGCCGCGATGCAGCCCGTTCCAGTCGACGCCGACGATATCGGCCGGTGGCTCGTCAGTGAGTGTCGGTCGGGTCAACTGTCGAATAGCGTCGAGCTGCTTGGGCGGACTCCCGCCGAGAATGTGGACGCGCCGCCCTCTCCAATCGGCTGGATCGGAGAAATCGTGGGCCAGGCGGTCGGCGTATCCCCGTGAATACCCGAGGACGAGGTTCTCAGGTATCGCGTCGATCACCGCCCGCGACTTCGGAACGACGATGAGCTCAGCTTCGGGGTAGCTCGCTTGGATTTCACGAGCAGCAGCGACGTGGGCGTCGACGTCGTCGATTTCGTCGACGTCCCCGATGACCCCGACACGTGGTTCGTACTCGAAAAAGCGGTCGACGAACCGCTCCAGATCGGGATCCCGAAAATCGTTGTCGAGCATCCCGACAGGAATCTCGAGGTTCAGGTACTGGTCCGTCTGGTACCCACAGTCTTCCCGAAACCCGGGGAGAAATCCGAGGGCGAGAGAATCGGCGACGAATGGGGCTCGATGGAGGAACGCCACATGGTCCGCTTGTCTGGCGACAGCGATGTCGCTAGCCGTGCTGGAGTCTGGACTCAAACCGAGGGACATAACGGAACTCGCGAGGCGGCTGTTGGTCGCCCCGCGCCCATTCAGGGGCCCGAAAAACCGCGGCACAGCATATTAACCAACAATAGGGAAACTCACGCGGAGTGTGTTGGTTAAGGACAGCGCTTACCCTTCGTCCTCACGCAACTCTTCAGCTTTCCACTTGAGCCGGCGCAGAATCTGCGTTCGATTTTGGTGGGCGTTCTCGTAGGCTACACACTCTTGCAAGGTTTCCATATCGGGAATCGTCGCGATCCCTGCCTTGATCAGGCCCGTGTTCGGTGCTTCCAGACGCTTCTCTGGAGGGAATTCGTCGCTCTCTTCGTCGTCAGTGGTTCCCATCTCAAAGAGCCTCCACCCCTTTGGGGCCGACACAAACAACTCTCCGGACGATAATGTCCACCTCTAATAGAGATGAAACCGATACAACGGTTACCGTAATGGTCATTCCCCGCGAGTGTTTACAGGCCCGCATGGAGCGAAAGACGATCTCAGTCACCGGGATGTCCTGCAACGGGTGCGAACAGAACGTGGAGACCGCCCTGCGAAACCTCGATGATGTGAATCGGATCGAGGCCGACCACGAAGCTGACACGGTCGACGTGGTCCTCGAGGATGGAGTCTCAGACGACGACGTGAACGCGGCAATCGAACAAGCTGGCTACGACGTAGTGGCTTAATCGGCTGTCACTCGGCCGTCTCCACGCTCGCCGTCGGTGCGGTCGTCGAGGGCGAACTCGGTGTTGACACCCTCGCCGGAGAGGAGCTGACCAGCGAAGCTGTTGGCGAGGACGGCCGAGACGGACAGCACCATCGCGAGCATCGCGAACACCGGGTGAACGAGCCCCGTGGTCGCGGCGGCGACACCGACCCCGTTGAACGCGAAGGCCGTCGCGAGGTTCTGACGGGTCTTCCGGTAGCTCTCGTTCCCGATCTCGTAGGCGTCCATCACGCCACCAAGCCGGTCGCCCATCAGGACGATGTCCGCCGATTCGATGGCGATGTCGGTCCCGGCGCCGATGGCGATCCCGATGTCGGCCTGCGTGAGTGCGGGAGCGTCGTTGATGCCGTCGCCGACCATCGCTACGCGGTGACCCTCGTCCTGCAGGCGACCGATCTCTTCGCGTTTCTCGTCGGGCAGCACGTCGGCCATGACGCGGTCGATACTGACCTCCTCGGCGACCGCGTCTGCGGTGCGCTCGTTGTCTCCAGTGATCATCACGGGCGTGATGCCGGCGTCTCGCATCCGTTGGATGGTCGCAGCGGCGTCGCTCTTGACCTCGTCACCGATACCGATCAGACCGAGTAGGTCACCGTCACGAACAACTCCGGCAACGGTGAGGCCGTGGCCCTGAAGTCGCTCGATGTCGTCGCTCCCCTTCGACAGGTCGATCCCCTCGTCGCTGAGCCATCCCGGTTTCCCGACCAGCACGTCGTCGCTGGCCACGGTTGCCCGGACGCCCTTGCCGGTCACGGAGTCGAAATCATCGGGGTCAGCGTACTCGACATCTTGCTCGTCGGCGAACTCGAGGATCGCATCTGCGAGCGGGTGTTCAGAGAAGGCCTCCGCGCTAGCCGCAGTCGTGAGTACATCCACCTCGTCGGCACCGAACGCGACGACTTCACTGACGGCGGGTTCGCCGACGGTGATGGTGCCGGTCTTGTCCAACACGATGTGGTCGACGTCGGGAAATATCTGGAAGGCGTCACCGGAGCGCATCAGGATGCCGCGGTTCGCCGCCTTCCCGCCACCCCGAATTAGGGCGAGCGGTGTCGCCATCCCAAGCGCACACGGATAGCCGAGGACGAGAACCGCCAAGGCTGCGAACGCCCCGCGCTGGACGTTGGGGGCTGCCCCCCACGCGAGTGGTGCGACCACCCAAAAGAGGAACGAGAGCGCGGCGATCGTCAAGACGCCGGGGACGAAATACTTGAGCACGCGGTCGGCGAGCTGGATGATGCCGGGCTTCATCGCCCGCGCCTCCTCGATCTCGCGGGCGACCTGGTTTAGGAACGCGTCCTCCCCGGTTGCAGTTACTTCGATGAGCAGCGTCCCGGTCTCGTTGACGCTGCCACCGATCACCGCGTCGCCGGCGGCCTTCTCTTCGGGAATGGACTCGCCGGTAGCGACCGACTCGTCGACCATCGATTCGCCCTCGACGACCGTGCCGTCGACGGGGATGTTTTCGCCGGGCTTGACGCGGACGCGATTGCCAACGTCGAGGTCGTCGACAGGGACCTCCTCGACATCACCGTCATCACTGACGCGGCGTGCCGTGTCGGGCTGGAGGTCGAGAAGGCCTTGGACGGCTCGGGAAGCTCGCGTGCGGACGATGAGGCTGGTGTACTCCGAAAGGATGTGATAGGTGGTGATGAACACGGAGACGGCGAAGAAGTGAACGGTCGGGAAGCTCGGGAAGACGAACAGGCCAAGCAGTCCACCCACGAGTCCGGCGAACGCGCCCGCTTCCAGGAGGACGTGCTGGTTGAAGATACCCCGGCGCACGCTCTGGAAGGCTTTCTCTTTGATATAGCGGCCGGGCCCGAACATCGTCCCGAGTGCCAGCCCCAGAGTCACCAGATCCATCCCGAGAGATGTTGACTCGAAGCGCCCCATCACGAAAATCATCCATCCCATCAGGGCAGCGATAACGATGGATGCGCCACCGGTGATGAGGAGGCGACGCTTGCCGTCGGAGAGTTCGGCCTGCTGTTGCTCGTACCGCTTCGCTTTGTCAGGGTCGCGGATGGTGTACCCGAGGTCTCGGAGCGTGTCCTTTACCTCGACCTCGCTCAGCAGGTCGTCGTCGTATTCGACGAGAACTTCCTCGTGGGCGAGACTCACGTCGACGTCCTCAACGCCGTCGGTTCGACTGTAGGCCTTCTTGATGCTCTCGGCACAGAACGAGCAGGACATCCCCCCGACGTTGAATTGGTCGTGTGTCGTTCCCATCGTACCTGTTGGTTATCGTGCGACGCGGATAACCATTATGACGAGAGTTATAGCGGTCTCGATATCATACTACCACTGTCGTTGGAATGGCGTTACTCTTACTGTCGTTGTCCGTCTATGTCGTCACAAGAATGGCGCTCCTCGAATCTGACGTGCCGATCCGCGAAGTCGTGACGACGGACCCGGAGAAAGCGAAGGCACTGGAGAACGATGTCCGGGTGAAGATCCTCGACATGCTCGCAACCGAGGAAATGACGATCGAGGAGATCCACGACGAACTGCATCGTCGTGGCGAAGAAAAGGCGGAGACGACGGTGCGCCACCACGTGAACGTCCTGAAGGATGCGGGGATGGTCGAGATTGCCCGGCTCGAAGAAGCTGGTGGGGGGACGCGGAAGTACTACAAGTCGAACACGCGGATTTTTTCGTATGACCTACCAGAGGACGCTGAGCAGACGCTCGCTGGGGCGCAGGAAACCGCGGCAGCCGAATTAGCAGGGCTCGTTGAGACGCTCTATGGGGAGCACGGCGACGACATCGAAGCGGTGGCACGAGAAATGAAGCCGTGCGAGTACTGTGCAACACAGCATTACGAGGAGTTCGTCCTCCGTGAACTGCTAAATCGCGCGCTTATTGACCTTACTGAGAATGGGACGCTGGAGAGTGTTCGGCGTGATTCAGAAGACGCCGGCGATGAAGCCGAGTCCCATGACGATGAGGACGGTCGCTGAGAACAGCGGCAGGTACGGTGTATACCGCTCGACTGTTTCTTCGTACTCCTGATAGCCGGCGATGAGGAGCATCGTTAACCCGACAATGCCGACGATGACCGTCAGCGCATACGCAGTCATCAGCTCCAGACAGTACGTCGAACCGGCACAGAGGCCGATAATCTCGAATTCTTCTTCGTGAGCGAACCCGAGGACGAATGCGAACCAGGCGATTCCGAGGAGTCCGCGGTCGGCGTCAGGAGCCGGATCGGTCCCGTGCTCGTGGGAGTGCCCTCCGATTTTTCCAAGCCGAATTTTCACCCGTGTAAGGAGCCCATCCGGGGAGTGTTCGTGCGTGGGTGGCGTGCCGTGACTGTGGTGGCTCGACTGCTCCTCCGTATGCTCATCGTGGTCGTGTCCGTGGCTGTCCTCGTGCTGGTGAGAATGGCCGTGCGTGTACTCTCGAATCCCGAGTCCGATGAGTAAGACGCCTGCGACGATGCTGACTGGACCGCCGATGGAAACGCCGCCAAGAATCGAGATCGGCTCGTTCACTTGGGTCAGCTGAAAGTAGGATTTCGCGTAGAAGAACACGCCGACCATCGCCAGACTGCTAATGAGGTGGCCGATGCCGATCAGCGAGCTGGCGGCGAGTCCGTAGAGCCACTTATTGGATTGATCGAGTGCATAACTCGCGGCGACCGGCCATCCGTGTCCGGGCTCGATGCCGTGCACGAATCCGAGCGCAATCGCGCCGACCAACAGTGGAAACGCCTCGCCGTGGAGCATTCATATATTCCTCTATCCCTGCGCTGTATAGCGGTTGTTAAGACTGAAACGTGAATTCCGTAATAATCGAGGGGTCAAGACAGTAGGGGATCAATTGGGGAGTATGCGCACGAGCTTGAACGTGTCTGAGGACATTCTCGAGGAGTTCGACGAGACATGGCAGGCTGAGGGGTTGGACTCCCGCTCGCGGGCGATTCGTGAAGCGATGCAGGAATACATCGAGGGACATTCACAACTCGAGGAGGTTTCAGGCGAGGTCGTCGCTGTACTGGCATTCGATTACCAGCACCACGAGGTGATTCACGATCTCCATTCGGCCCAGCACCAGTTTCAGGACGTCATCGAAACGATGAGCCATACCCACCAGGGCGAGTGGTGTTTAGAGACCGTCTTCTGTCATGGCGATGCGGCGCGGGTGCGGGAACTCGTGTATCGGCTCCGTGATTTCGATGGGGTTGGTCGTGTGAAGACGATGCTCCTCCGCAGTACTGCGCCGGCCGACCCGGAGTGAGATTCACTCGATACAGCAGCTCATCGTCGATATGTCCCGTCGGAACGCCTGACAGGCCTGTTTGAACGCCTCGGAGAACGTCGGGAACGGGTGGACGGTGTCGATGATGTCGTCGACCGTGAGGCCGAACGTCACCGCAAGCGTGGCTTCCATAATTATGTCGGCGGCACGGGGGCCGACCATGTGGACGCCGACGATCTCGTCAGTCTCGTGGTGTTTGACGACTTGGACGAGGCCATCCGTGTTCTCGACGGCCTTCGCTCGCGGGACATCCGCCATCTGGACGGTTCGGCACGAGCAGGTGCCGTGCTCGTCCATATACTCGCGTTCTGTCGTCCCGACTGCGGCGACTTCCGGGCTGGTGAACACGACTGCTGGCACCGCGTCGTAGTCGATGCTGACGCCCTCGTTGCCGAACGCGTTCTTGACGGCGTGATTGCCCTCCTTGGCGGCGACGGTCTCCAGTTCGGGCTCGCCGATCACGTCGCCCGCCGCGTAGATGTCGGGATTCGTCGTCTGGAAGTACTCGTCGACACGAATCGTCCCGTCGGGGTTCGTTTCGATCCCAACCGTTTCGAGGCCGATGCCCTCGCTATTCGGCTGGACGCCGGTCGCGACGAACAGCGCGTCGCCGGTGACCGTTCGCTCGTCTCCGTCGATGGTCGTTTCGACGGCGACGCCTGACTGAATCGCTTCGGCGCCGCCGTCGGCTGCTAGCGTGCGGACGCGCTGGAAGTCGTTGCCGGTGATCACCTCGATGCCCTCCTCCTCGAATGCACGCTGCATCTCGCGACCAAGTTGGCCTTCCATGTCCGAGAGGACGCGGTCGGAGCGCTGGAGAACCGTCACGTCGATGCCGACACGGTGCAGGATCTGTCCCCACTCCAGCGCGATGTATCCCCCACCGAGCATTAGGATACTCTCGGGAAGGTCGCGCTCCTCGAGGATGGTCTCACTCGTGTAGTAGTCGACGTCGTAGAGGCCGTCGATGGGCGGCGCCCACGGTGAACTGCCGGTCGCGACGAGGGCCTTCTTCCCAGTAATGTGTGCGCCCTCGTCGGCGCCGTCGACGACCTCGATGGTAGTATCGTCGACCAGCTGGCCGTACCCCTCGTAGATGTCGATCTCGAAGTGCTCGGCGACGTCGACGTAGTTCTCCTGCCGGAACCGCTCGACGAGTTCGTCGGTGTCGTTGAGGGCGGCGGCCCAATCGACGGTCGGCTCCTCGGGGTATCGAACGGCGTCGAAGGGGTTCTCCGACGCTGCAGCTCCGCTCTCGGCGACGGCAAGGAGATGCTTACTCGGAACACAGCCGACGTTCACGCACGTCCCGCCGATGGGCAAGCCGGTATTCACCATCGCTGTCGAGAGATCGCGTCGACTCGCTTCGGTGATTGCGGCGAAGGCTGCGGCGCCGCCACCGAGAATCACGAGATCGTAGTCGGCTGTCTGAGTCATCTGTGCCTATACTTTACGACGGGAAGTTCTTGTACTCCAGAGTCCGAAGCTATGGAGTAGGTTGGAGGCCACGAAGCTATGGCAGACACTACGTCATCGGCGCCCGCGTGCGATGTCGAGGGGACGTGCTACTGTCCGCTCACGGGTGTCATCGACACGTTGAGCCGGAAATACGCGATGCAACTCGTCAGCATCATCGGCGCACACGATTCGCTGCGGTTCGCGGAGATTGAGGAGCACCTCCCGACGGCGAGTACCTCGACAATCTCGAAACGACTCGACGAGTTCGAGGAGGCAGGACTCGTCTCACGGACGCAGTACAACGAAATTCCACCACGCGTCGAATACGCGCTAACTGACGAGGGTGATGAGATTCGTTCGAGATTAGAACCGCTTCTTGAGTGGGCGACGGCGAACTCCTGACGTACGGACTTTAGTGAATTTCATCCCACATCAAGTGGTGAGCAATTCAGATCGGAGTGCTGACCCAATGACTATCCTGTCTTCGTGTGCTACTATGTCGTATGATAAACGAGGGAGCGTCTGCACCGTCATTTACTCTTCCGGGTCTCCGTGACGGAGAACAAACCGGGTACTGCTTGGATGAGTCAACAGCCAATGATCGGGCTGCGTTGCTGGTATTTTACCCGTTTGATTTCAGTCCTATTTGTACAAACGAACTGTGTGCGATTCGCGATGCAGAGTGGTTTCAGCTAACGCCCGCTCTCGATGTCTGGGCAATTTCTGGTGACAGCGTCTACGCCCATCGAGCATTCGCCGAGGAATACGGCCTCAATTTCCCGTTACTTAGTGATAGTTCCGGGCGGGTTGCCGAGTCATATGACATCTGTTATGATGAATGGGAGAACCACGAGCGCGTCCCGCAGCGTGCCGTGTTTCTCATTGATTCCGAGCAAACGATTCGATACGCCTGGGCGACAGAAGATGCACTCGAGAAGCCGGATTTCTTCCCGGTTAAAGACGCTCTTGATACGCTTGAAGCGGAACGTGATGAATTCGGTCCTGAGGATGTCGAATTAGTAGTCGAATATAACGAGGAACCGGAATCTCTAACGTAGACTGCTATTTTAGGATTGTATCAGTGAACGCCGCTCCGACAATCAGCTCATGGCATCTTGGAACCGCTCACGAAGCGCGTCCTCGCGCTCCTCGAACTGGTTGACCTTCTCTTGCAGATCGTCGCTGATGCGCTCGATGCTCGCGAGCGCGCGCTCGCCGGCGAGCGACGCCTGCGACCCGTCATCGCCGTCTGTCTCCAGCTCCTCCTCGTAAGCGCGTTCGACGCGCTCGATGGTGCCCTCCGGGTTGAACAGGATGTCGTTGGCCGTGCGAACGTAGCCGTCCAGCGACGCACCCTCCTTGCCTTGGAAGAAGTGGGTGAGCGCGTACGTGGCGCCGGAATGCAGCGTCCACATATCGATCTCGACGGGGGAGGTCGCGTTGGCCTCCGCATCACTCGCAGCGCGCTCGGCCAGGTAGTCCGGGAAGCCCAGAAGACTGTAAAACTCCGTGACGGTGAACGGGAGCTCCGAGAAGTCGAGGTCGATGTCCTGGGCGTCCCGGATGAACTCGAATAGGTCGTCGGCGACGAGTTCGACCTGTGCGAGAAGCTCCTCCCACCAGGTGCGGAAGTTCCGCACGTCGCCGACGTGTTTGATGACCTCCTTGTCGGTGAGCGAACGCATCGTATTTGAACAGTACCCGTCCTGGGCGAACCCCTCGACGTAGACGGCGTGCTCACCGAAGAAGTCGTAGCCCGACGTGACGCCCATCGTGATCGGGTCCGACCGGCCGGGAAGGCGCACTTCGAGGCCGTCGAACATGATGTCCATATGGACCTCGCCGCCGCCCCGGTAGCGACGAATCTCGCCGAACATCACGTCACCCAGCGGCGTTCGGTCGATAGTCTCCTCCCGAAGGACCTCCTCCAGAGGGCCGTAGACGTCGACCGGGTTGATGATCGAGTACGAGTCGGTCGGAATATGGAACAAAGAATCCGTTTCGGCGTCCTCCTCACGGGCCTGCTCTCGAGCGCGACTCGGCTCGACGAGCGCGTTGAACCGCTCCGTCTCGACCCACTCGTCGGTGTACGGATTCTGGTACGCCACGGTCGTCTCGACGGCCTGCGGGAGGTCGCGGATCGCCTCAGCGAAGCTCACGGTGTCTTTGCCGCCGTGACGCTGACGATACCACTCGGGTAGTTCGGTGTCGGTACGTCCATCGACGCCTGCGAAGATGGTTCTCGACTCTGGGTCTTTCATCGTAGTCACCTCGACGCAGGAACGCTCATCGACGGCTGCCTGCATCGTCTCGCGCCCTGCGCCCCTCTGCCGGGCGCAACAACAACACCACGTTAACCAACACTAACCTAGGAAGCGGCTGTCTGTTGGTTAATCGAACCACCGTCGGGAAACTGTCGCACTGTCGTTACTCGGTGCTGGAGCGGCGTAGCCGAACCTGCTCCGGGTTCGGAACCCAGGGATGGTCCTCCCAGCAGTGAAGGGCGTGAGCATGGGGCGACTCGAACTCGGCTCCGCAGGATCCACACTCGTAGACATCGTCGGGCCAGGGCTCACTGACGTACATCGCTGTCACCGTCGTCCCAACCGGCTCGGGAGCTCCGCTTCGCTGAACGTACCGGTAGCCGCGAACCGTCCGTTGACGGATCGCTGTCCGGGCAATCTCGGCGGGTTTGCCGTCGGGGAGATACACCCAGCGAACGAAGTCGTCGACCGACTCCTTGGCCGAGGGCTGGAGGATGAACCACCGCTCGTGGGCATCCCGGAACAGGTAGCGTTCAGTTCCCCTGTTTTGGAGGTACACCGGGTCACCTTGGCCGGGGATGAGTCGCAGCCCCTGGGCCGGTGATATCGGGCCCAACAGTCGCTCGACTACAGATGGATCGCGCTCCGGCTGGTTGTCCGAGTCTTCCTCTGCTGCAAACTCATCGAGACGAGCATTCGTAGTCACGGAGCCCACCGTCCGAGTGAGGACTGTTCCCGCTCAGACTCATCAGGAACTTCACAGAGGAACCGCCACTTCGGCCGCTCTCGGATTTGCTTGTCGGGCCGGTTACCTGCCTGTCCGGGTTCCGTTTTCCCGGCGCAGTGCCAGCCCTTGTCTCTGAGCGCTTTAATCATCGAGCCGTCGAAGTCAGCTCGCACGAACGTCAGCAGAAGGCGAACGCCTCGCCGCCGACCGTGCCGACGCACGAATCGTTCCATCGACCGGGCGAGGGCGGCGGAGGCGAGATTCGGGAAGTCGACGCCGATGCAGATCCGTGCTGCCTCGACGATCTCGTCACCCTCGTATCGCGTGCCGTCGTAGTCCAGCGAGCGAATCAGTGGATAGCGCCACGTAATCGCACCCAGTAGCTGGTCCTGGTAACAGAGCCCGTGATGAACGAGGTTCGTCCGCGGGACACTGTCCATATAGGAATGATGGGCTTCGTAGATCGCGCCGGCGACGTGCCGTGGGATCGATTCGATATGGACGCGCTCTGCGAACCGCAGGCCGAGCGGCGCCGTGACCGGCTGGCCGTCGCGATGAATGGGACACGAGCACCCCTCGGGAGTGCGCGTGTACTGGAACCCGGTACTCCGCCGCTGGCCGGGAGAACGTGTCTGAGTCACGAGTCGGTGCCGTCAGTCTGCTCTTGCCAGTCGTTGTACCGCTCCAGTTCGCGACCGATTTTCTCGAGCGCCTCGACCCCGCGTTCGAGCAGCTGGTGGGTGGCTCGTAACAGCCGAATTGTCTCCATCAGCACTCCCCCTCCGGTGGCTCGATGAGGTTGTTGCTCTCGTCGACCAGGGCCCGGATGGCCTGCTCGACATCGGCATCGTCCGAAACCGTCCGGCTCGCCAGGGGTGCCGGATAGGCGCGATCGCCCTGATTACAGAGGACGGCCAGCCAGCCGTCGGTTCCCTCCCCAAGCACGATGTAGTGGTCGCGATCAGCCCGCTGGAAGACTCGCCGGTCAGGGCGAGTGACCGTTCGCCAGTTCTCGGGGAGTGTCGGTGACGGCCCCCCGCCGTCGGGAAGGGCGACGACGTCGTCGGCGATCGTCGCCATCGCCGCGTCGATTTCTTCGCCGGTGAGGTGCCAGCACGCCGCCGGGCCGTCACACTCGAGCTGGCTGATCACGCAATTCCGGAACCCAATGTAGTGTTCTCTCGCGATCTGGGCGTCGTTGTAGTAGTCGAGGAGGAGCCCACAGGCGAGCTGTGCGGGCCCGCTTCCAGCGTATCCCCACTCGAAGCCTGTCGGGCTGTGGTTGACCAGATCGAGACTTCGATCCGGGGTGAGACGCTGGTGTTCGGAGAGATTCAGAACGACGGCCTGGCCGTCGATGCGAAAGCCGACGTATTCGACGGAGTCGTCGCGACGGTTAGCGAGCGCTTCTGTCTGGACTACGTTCGACGTGGTGCGTCGGGCGTTCCCGTTCATCGGTACGTTGCGGGAGTGGTGACCCCCGCACCCCTCTCGGGGGTTCTACAAACAGAGCCGGAAACGCCCTCACCGTCCCTACTGGCTAGCTGCGGGGAACTCGAACCCGCCGGTGTCGGTCTGTGACTCCTCCGAGTCGGTAGTTTCTGATTGGACTGCCTGGCGGGCGTCTTCCAGTTCCTCGCGGCGGTCGTCGACGCTCTGGTGGATGCTAATGTCGTGTTTCTCGCAGAGCGCTCGCTCGACCGCGAAGGTCATCTCGTCGAAATCGACTGCCGTGATGTCGACGTCCTCCGGTGAGGGCGTCTCATCAGCCACGTCGATGTCTCGCGACCAGGTATCGGCCGAAATGTCGCTGGTCGGGAGTCGCCACTCGTCGCCCTCGAGCTGTTCACGCAGGTACCGCGCGAATTCCTTGTAGTGGTCGAGCGCGATGTTCTTCGTCGCTGAATCGGCCAGCAGCGCGATCGCGAGTTGATCGATGCGGGCCTCGTCAGCCTGTGGTCCCCAGTCGAACCCGCCAGGGGCGCGGCGTAGGACGTGGAGGTGCTTGTCCAGCACGTCGCCATCGGGCGTGTACACCAGCTGTCCACCCATACAGCGTTCACCGCGGTACGCTCGGCCGCCGGTCATCGAAACCCACCCTCCCAGTGACCCATACCTCGTGGTCGTTCTAGGGGCTGACGGGGACGGGAGTCCAACGGTCGACGGGCGGTGTCTGGACCGCGTCCGGCTTCCTGATTGCTCGCACTCGCGGTCCCGGTTGGTCGGGACCCGACGTACATCGGCTTTCGCGCTTGGCTCCGCTCCGTGACGACCTCCCGATGGAGCAGTGTACAGAGCTCCATGACGCTCTCGGCGAGCGCGAATGCTGCCTCTCGGGACCGGAGGTCGTGCTGGCTGAAGAGGATCGTCCCATCGGCTCGATCGACCCGGACCAGCCAGTCCGAGGATTGCTGGACGTGGCAGAGGACGGATTTCGAGAACTCGTAGGCGAACACGAAATGGTCGTCTTCTGTTCGGCGTTGCAACCACCAGTTGTCGGGAGCGATCTCGCTGTTGCTCTCAGAACTCATCGGTAACCCGGGACGAATGTGTCGTCCCGCGCCCCTTGCGGGACGAACAACAACACCAGCGCTCACGTCGTCGGGACTTCGTCGCCACCGTCGGCAACGTATTTAGTTATAGCAAGATACTATCCAATTACATTCGGATGGCTGTACTGGACGACCTCTCGGGATTCGAGTTCGAGGACTTGATGGAGGACGTCTTCCGCAACCTCGGCTACGAGAACGTCCGCCAGGCCGAGCGGACGGCCGACGAGGGACGGGACGTCATCATGGAGGAGGTCGTCGACGGCACCCGGCGTGCGATCATCGTCGAGTGTAAGCACACCGGGACGGTCGGCCGGCCGGTCGTCCAGAAGCTACACTCGGCCATCGCGACGTTCGACTTCGACGGTCCAAAGCGCGGGATGGTCGCCACCACTGGTCGATTTACGAACCCTGCCGAGGAGTACGCAGATCGGCTCCAGCGGAACGATGATCCCTTTCCCATCGAGCTGATCGACGGCGAGGACCTCCGGGAGATCGCCGACGAGATCGGTCTCGATCTCTACAACGGCCGCATCGAGATCCTCTGTGACGAGACGCTCCGGCCGTACGACCCGGCGGCGGATGTCGACGCACCTGTCCAGGAGGCGTTCCGCGACATCGAGAACATCGAGGCTGCGGATCTGCCGGTGCCGCACTCGCAAGTGACGTTCCGACCGGTGGTTGCGATCACCGCCGACACGAACGCTGTCTTTGAGACCTCCGTCGGTGTCATCCACCGGATCAACGACCGCACACAGTTCGTTGTCCACGCTGAGCGCGGCCATCCGAAGGTGGCCGACGACGAAGTCGCGACGCTGGTCACCGAGAATTTCCACGCGACGGTTCCCCTCGATACCGGGCAGTTTACCGAGGTATTCGACGACGTCGACGAACGACGGTTCGGCCAGACCCAAACGGAGTACAAGGAGTGGGCTGTTGACCGCCTCCAGGATTACCACACGACGACGGTGACCTACACCGGCGACAATAACGTCACGTACAACAAGACGTGTGAGCCGAATCTCTCGGACATCTCAGTGCAATCGATTGAGCCGGTGTATCTACCTGAGGTTCGGCAGACGACAGAGATACTGGAGTACTCGTATCCGTACGAATACTATTCTGCTGGCCCCTCACGGGTCACTCTGGAGGACGGCATCCATCGGTGCGTCCACTGCGAGACGAGCGGCGTTGACGAGACGTATACCTACTGTCCGAACTGCGGGGCGATCGCCTGCGACACCCACATCAAGACCGAACGGCTCGAAGGGGAGCCGGTCTGTACCGGCTGTGCGGTGACCGAACGGTTCGCGCTGAAGAGGAAGTACTTCTACGACGAGGAGAACCTCGACGCGTTCCGCAAGGAGTACGCCGAGATGCCCCTCCACGAGAAGGCGATGGAGAACAAGCTGCTTGCTGGAGGGAGCGTGGTTGCGACGCTGCTGCTCGTCGTCGGACTACTCGTGATCGGCGGCATCATCTAACCCATCGCAATTTTCCGCCAGACTGCGTGGTTGGTGTTACGCGACTCCGTACTGGTCTTTGAGTGCCATATATTCGTTCTTTTTTGGGAGGATGACTGGCAGATCATCTGTTCTGTCGAAGTCGCCCTGAAGTGGCCGATACAACGCTTTCACAGTGGGTTCCAGGTCGTACCACTGTGCGGTCTCGACGAGTGTCTCCTGATCGATATCCTCCGCCTCGATCAGCAGCATCGAATAGCTGACCCGCCTAGATCCGCTATCCAGAAGGAGCGTATGGCATACGACTTCAGCAGGCGTTAGGTCTTCGTCCGGAGCATACCAGAACGGAGGCTCGCCGGCGAGGAAAAACTGTAGACCATACGCTGTAAACCGACCCAGTCCGGTCATCTCCCAGTCCGGAGCTGCTTGGAGTGCGTCCGTATCCTCGTCGGTCTGCAGGCGAACGAGTGCTCGCTTCGGATCGCACCACGCGATCGTGGCACTGGGAGCGATTTCCCGGACTCGGGCTCGATGTTCGTGCTCTACAGTAGCCCGGGCGAACGCCAACAGCGGCGAGACTTCGTCATGAAGGGCGTACTTCGAATCAGATCTGGAGAGTAGTGCTCGGTGCTTGAGCGGTGATAACGCGCTGTGGACACCTTGTCGAGTGATTCCGAGCCGGTCTGCGATATCAGCGATGTGTCGTGGTCTATCGAGATACCAACACACGCGGAGTGTGGCTGGGGAGAGCAGTTCCGTCCAGTCTACGTGGCTGAACTCCGACTGCAGCGTTCGATACGCTTCGGTAACTGGATGTTCCGCGATGCGGACACGACGCTGATTGCTGGACCCACGGGTTTCTGTGAGCAATCCCGCTGCGAGCAATTCGTTGAGTACGTCGTACAGATGGTCTCGTGAATATCCGGTTTCGGCCGCGAGTTCCGCCGGTGTTGCTTCACGGCCGGTACTCAGCGCGTCAAGCACGGCGAGTCCGGCCTTCGAAATCATCTGGGTCTTTCTAAACCCTAACTGTATAAATACGATTTGGGATTTTACTTGACGACTGCTTCGTCCCGGACCAGTTCTGCGAGCGCGTCCTCGAGCGACCCGTGGAACTGCCAGCTCGCCTGCTCGAAGGCCTCGTCGGTCGGGCCGTCCCAGCGGGGGAACGCGGAGTGACCGCTCACTTTGACTGTCCACTCGGTCGGCTCGTCGAACGGGTTCTCCGTCGGGAGTTCGACGACGTAGAGGTACTCCTCGTCGCCGTGGATGCCGTCGGCCGGATTCTCGACGCCGTGGCCCAGCAGGAACAGCGGCTGGTCCAGGTGCTCCATATTGGACGGCTCGAGGAGATCCGCTGGCTGAGCCGCGTCGATCGTTCGCTCTGGGTCGCCATCCAGGTAGAGGTCGACCGTCGAGAGCTTGTCGAGGAACACGAAGGTCGCCGCCGTGTAGCCCGGGCCACGCTCTGCGCGGGTCGCATCGAGCAGCTCTTTCAGTTGTGCGAGATCCCGGAGGACGCTCCCGGGATACCCGTCCGAATGCCGGTACACCTGCGCGACGCGGTCGGCGCTGCCATCTGTCTCACCGGTCTGTTCGACTCGTTGGACGAATCGGAGTTGGCTCCGTGTCGACATCGGTACTCGCCGGCGCGTGTGCGCCGGCACCCATCGCCGGCGCTGAAACAACACCACACAGTCGTAGCGGGATTGCAATCCGCTACGCGAGATGTGACACCTCGTCTGGTTCCTCCACGTCGTCGAATTCACCACGCTCGACCGGCTCCCAATCCTCCCCAGGTGCTGGACTCCACCAGTCGATCTCATAGGCACCCGGTGCACCGAGGATTTTTGCCCGTGCCGAGCCGTCAGGCAGGTCGCGGCGGAGCTTCTCGTCGACGTGAAGGTTCCACGTTGAGTCGGTGTCGAAGCACGCGAGCACAGCCTCCTCGTAGCCACGGTCTTCTCGAGACTCTTGGAGGACGACCTGCGTGTTACAGTTCTTGCAGAACACTCCCTCGAAGGGAATGTGGGTGAACACTTCCTGCCCGCAGACGGGACACCAGAGGAACTCGAACAGTGCCTCGCTGTGTCGGTCGAGTACTTCGAGACTCATTGTTGGACCGACCCGGTTCGACCGGGTCACTCTCTCCGCCCCGGCCGAAAAACACCCTGCGTGTGTACGTCCTCAGCGTTCAGGGCCGTAGACGATGCGCGAGGGGGCTTCGTACCCACAGTCCGGACAGTCGTACCAGCGCTGTACCGTCGCTCCATCAGCTGTCTTCTCACCGACGAGGACGTCGTCGTTTGGACACTCCGGACAGTTCAGTTCGGGCGCTGGCCGCTCCCGAAGCGCATCCCGGAACGTTGTCGCCTCCTTCGTCTCGAAGCCTCGCGACCAGATCGGGTAGCCGTCGACGAGGATCGCTCCGCGCCACTTGTACCGGTATGAATCCGGCGCCCGGTGTAGAACAGCTCGCGCTCCAGTCTCGGTGTTTCGATACGCGAGTGTTGGTGAGCGACTCTCTCGTGACCAGTTGGTGATTCGTGGCATCGTTGGTCAGAAATGAACGTCTGCGGGGACGATCCAGAGCGTCTGGCTGTCCTCGTCTTCCTCGAGGACTCGGTCGAGCTGGCCTCGATGCCGAATCCCCTGGGCGTGCTGGTCGTACATCGGGATTGAGGGCCCTTCGTACGCGCCGACCTGGTGGAACGCGTGGCGGGCGAGGTCCTCGTCGCGCATGATCGCCTCGTCGCTGAGCTCGTCGAGCGCCTCCTTCACGCGGTCGAGATTCCGCTGAAACTCCTCTTTCGTGGCCTTCCAAGCCCGGTCGAGCAGTTCACCGCCCTCCTCTGAGTTGATGGGGGCCGCCGTCGGCAGGTCACCCCAGCGGGCCTTCCCGGCGACCGTCGTGTCGTCTTCATCGAACGTGACGTAGTAATCAAACACGGCGCAGCCGTGGGGATTCGCGCCGACGAGACGGTCGAAGACTGCTTTCCCCTCGACCAGGGCGTCGTGCTGTGTCGGTGCTTCCACCAGCGCGTAGATGACCATATGCATCTGGTTCACCTCGGAGTGCCGACTCACCGGGCGCCGCTCGGCGCTGTCTGCTCGGTGCGCCGGCACCCATCGCCGGCGCTCGAAAAACCTCGCTTCGGGAGACCGCGTTCAGGAATCGGCAGTCTGCTCGACGGTGATCGTCAGGTCGCCCGACTCGTAGTCGGCCTCGAAGTCGGTGCTGAACGCGTCGGAGTCGTAGGCGGCGTGGTAGGCACGGTGCAGTTCGAGCGACCCGGTCGCCTTGAAGTGGAAGAACGCGGCCGCCGTGTAGGGTTGGCTCTGGGTTTCGATCTGCGTCTCGACAGAGGCCGGGAGCGCGATTTGTGGTGTGTCCGTATCGATACTCGTAGCGAACGCCTTCGCTTCCTCGACGGTCGCCTGCGAATGTGCGGGTGTCTCGCCGGTGAGCACGTTTACCGGCGTCTCGGTATCGTCAGTGAACAGGACATCGTGGAAGGTGCGCGTCCCGAGGACTGCGTCGGGACTTAACTCGCAATCGTGGAGTGGATCGTCGTCTGGATTCTCGGGCATCAAATCAGAGCCTGCGGTGGGGCTCAGTCTCTACTGCCCCAGACAAACTGCAAATTGTCTCGATAGAGCGCAGGAAAGTCGCGAAAGAGGAGCGTCCTGCCCGCACTTCCCGCCGCAGAGTCAGGTGTCGGAGAACCGATCGGGCTCGATTCGCGACAACCGCATCGCGTTCCCGGTGACACCGAGGCTCATCCCCATATCACCGACAACGACCGCCAACGCAACGCTGACCAGCCCCAGTGGCACGCCCAGCGCGAGCAGGAACTTCACGCCGAGACTCGCCCAGATGTTCTGCCGGATCACCCCGTTGGCCGTATGCGACAGGTCGTACAGGTACGGGAGTTTCCCGACGTCGTCGCCCATCAACGCAATATCGGCCGTCTCGAGAGCGGTGTCGGTGCCGGCCGCGCCCATCGCGATGCCGACCTCCGCGGTGGCGAGCGCGGGCGCGTCGTTGATGCCGTCACCGACCATCGCGACATCACCGTACTCTGCCTGTAACTCCTCGACAGCGTCGACCTTCTCGTCGGGCAGGAGTTCTGCGCGATACTCGTCGACCCCGACCTGCTCGGCGATTGCGCGGGCGGTGCCCTCGTTGTCGCCGGTGAGCATCACCACGCGCTCGACGCCCAGCTCGTGCAGGCGTTCGACGGCCCGCTTCGAGGCCGGGCGAACCTCGTCGGCGATGGCGATCGCACCCAGCAGTTTCGACTCCGTCCCGACGATAACGACAGTCTTGCCCTCCCGCTCCAGCGCGGAGAGGGCATCCTCGGCGAACGCCCCGTTCTCGCCCTCGGTCGCCTCTTCCGTCATAACGCCGCCGTCCGTCTCGCGGCGTGCCCGAGCGAGGTCGAAGCCCAGTTCCTCGAAGAGCGCGGGCTTGCCCGCATAGTACGTCTCGCCGCCGATCTCGCCGCGGATGCCCTTCCCAGTGAGGCTCTCGAAACCCGTCGGGTCGGGCAGGTTGCCCACGCCCGCCTCCTCAGCACGGGCGAGAATCGCCGTAGCAATGGGATGCTCACTGCGCTGCTCCAGCCCAGCGGCGCGACGGAGCAGATCGTCCTCCGTAGTGTCACCCACCGGAACGACGTCGGTGACGGCGAGTTCGCCCTTGGTGAGCGTCCCGGTCTTGTCGACGGCGACGGCGTCGACCTCGCCCATCGCTTCCAGGTAATTTCCGCCCTTGATCAGGACGCCGTTCTTCGCGGCGCTCGTGATGCCCGACACCACCGAGACGGGTGTGGAGATGACGAACGCACACGGGCAGGCGATCACCAGCAGCGTGAGCCCACGGATGAACCACGTCTGCCAGTCGCCCGCGAAGGTGAACCCGTAACCGGCTAGGTCCACCGCCACCGGATCAGCGATAACCAGCGGCGGGATAGCGGCGGTCAGGATTGCCAGCACGACGACGAGGGGTGTGTAGTAGCCGGAGAAGCGGTCGACGAACTGCTCAGACTCGGTCTTCTTCGCCTGTGCGCCCTGTACCATTTCGATAATACGCGAGAGCGTCGAATCGCCAGCGGTCGAGGTGACCTCTACCTCGAGGTACCCCTCTTCGTTGATCGCGCCGGCGTACACCTCGTCGCCGGTGGTCTTGTCGACGGGGACGCTCTCGCCCGTGATCGGCGACTGGTCGACTGCACTCTCGCCTTCGATGACCGTCCCGTCGAGCGGAATCTTGTCGCCGGGGCGGACGACGACGGTCTCGCCAACGTCGACCTCCTCGGCGGGAACGGTCACTTCCTCACCGTCGCGACGGACGGTCGCCTCGTCGGGCGAGAGTTCCATCAGCTCGCGCAGGGAGTCCCGTGCCCTGTCCATCGCGTAGTCCTCGAGCAGCTCGGCGATGCTGAATAGGACGGCCAGCGTCGCGGCCTCGACGAAGTAGCCGATGCCGGTTGCGGCGATGATCGCTGTCCCCATCAGGAGGTCGATGTCGAGGCTTCGGTTCTTCGCGGAGTAGTACCCGCTGCGGACGACCGGGATGCCACTGGCCGCGACGGCACCGAGGAACAGGACATCTGCGATGTGTAGCGGGTACTCGAGGACGCTCGCCACCGTGACGTTCTGTCCGGTGAGGAGGAATTCGAAGAGGAGGCCGAGCGTGACGAACGCCGCGCCGAGCCACGTCTTCTTCGCGCGAGGACTCGTCCAGACCTCCGATGGTGGCGCGATGTCGACGCCGTCGGTCGCCTGGTTGTCCTCATCATCGCCCTCAGCGTCCGAGCCCCCGACGACCTCGTAGCCGGCGCCTTCAATCGCCTTGATTACGTCGGCTTCGCTAGTCCGATCAGGGTCGTACGTGACGTTGGCCGTGCCGGTGGTCGGCTGGAGCGTGGCGTCAGTAATGCCGTCGACACGCTGGAGGCTCTTGTCCACCTTTTGGGCGCAAGAGGGACAGTCCATCTCGGGAACGGCGAGGCGGGCGGTCAGCTCACGTCGCTGTCCGCCGCCGCTCGTTTCTCCTGCTGCGTCCGGATTCTCTGTCATTACCTCACGGTAGGAGTGGGAGTTCCATATGTCTTTGTTGGAATATTCCAACTGCGGCCCTCAGTGCGATGCCAGCCGTTCTTCCGCTACCCGCTCGCCGGCGACATGTTGCTTCGCCAAATGTTCTTCCGCCCGACGGAGTCGGTAGGTGAGTGTTGACCGTGGCACGTCGAGATGCTCGGCGAGTTCGCCGACGTCGACCTCGCGGGGTGACTCGTAGTAGCCGTGTTCGACAGCGGCCTGGAGTGCGGCCTCCTGTGCTGGCGGCAGGCCGCTCGGTGTCCCGTCGCCTCCCCCAGCTGATGTCGTCGTATCCGCGGTGCGGAGCATCTCCATCTGGGCGCATTCCCCGACGGCAACCCCGAGGGAATCGAAGAACGCCGCCACATCGCCCTCGTCGGAGTGAATGAGCCGCCACGTGTAGTGGCGGCCCTCGTGACGGGTCTCGAACAGCACACCGTCGCCGAGGTGGTCGCGGGCGATGTGGGGGACTGAGGCACAGGCAGGGGTCCGCTCCCAGTCGGAGTAGAGGATGAGCGTGTCGTCCGTGCGGTCGAGGACACGGGTGGTCTGGGTTGCGCCGCAGTCCTCGGTGGCGAGACAGTCGGCGTAGTAGTCGCTGTTGCGAAACGCGTCCTCGATGGCGTCGAGTGCGTCCGGAGTGCCGGTGGCATGGTCGACTCGCCAGAGCTGGTCGGCAGTGGCGTGCAGCGAGAGTGAACGAACGCGAGCGTCGGGGTGGTCTGCGAGGGCGTCCGCCACCCTGTTGCAGCCGGGCTCGTATTCGAGAGCGAAGACGAGTTCGCGCATACCCCGACTAAGGCCTGCCACGACATAACCCATGGCTTGGGGCGATGTCTACTGGCGGGTATCAGATCACGTCGTCCGGGTCGTGAACCTCCTGCATTCGCTGTGCTTCGGCCGCGTATTGCTCCTGGAGGTCGGGGTCATCGACCATGCCAAGATTGCCGGGTTCAGCATCGACTGCTGCTGTCGTATCTCGGACGTCGGTGAAGGACGTGAGTGCGCGTTCCTTCCGATAGTACTGTTCTCCATCGGGTGTTGCGTAGGTGAGGATGATCAGGTTCTGCTCGTCATCGGAGTACGTCCGTTCGACAAGCCAAACACGAACGTCATCTTCAGACTGATTTGACATACTTAGACGTCCCCCGATATCCACTAAGGGATTGGTGTTACGGCTTGCCGAGACTCGCTGTCTCGAAGGGTGATTCTCCGGTCGGAATGAGCAGCTCCTGTCGGTCTCCGACCCGCTCAGCGAGCTTCCGTTTCAGATACTGTATCGCCGTTGACGGCGTGAAGACGCCCTTATCGAGCATGTCGCCGACGACGTCTTTGAGGGCCGCGAACTGTCCCTGTAGGTGGCCGTCGCCGACCGGCTTGCCGTCGTACCAGCGCACCGTCGCGAGCGCGCCGTTCCCGACGGTCTCTCCCTGTTCGACCGTCTCCGAGTCGTACTGCAGCCCGAACCACAGCGTCCGATAGGCGGTCACCTCGAAGGTGGGTGACACCACGAAGATCGCCTCGTGGTGGAGATAGTCGAGGTGGTCCGCGACGATCTCGTCGAGGGTGAGCCCGGTGGCACGGGGCTTCGGCTTGACGACCGACGACGGACGATCCTCGCCGGCGAGGTAGCCGTCGACGCCATCTGCTTCGAGGCCATCGGCCAGTTCCGCCAGCAGCTGTTTCGCCCACTTCGAGTCGGTGTCGTCGCCACCGAACGGTGTTTCGGCCGAGATTCGGTGCTTGAGCTTGAGATTCGCTGCACCCCAATGAGAGTAGTGGAGCGTGTACTGTCCGTCTGTGCGTTCGTACGCAACGAGTGCGCGGTGGCCCATTGAACAATCTCCTTGCAGGACGACCCACGACTGGATCGCCCCGCACCCCTCCCGGGGGACGAACAACGCTACTCGTCGATCGGGTCGGGGGAACTGAGGTCCGCGTGGAGGACTTCGCCGTCGCGAACGACGTACCGTTTCGCCAGCACGGGAAACCGGCACTTGGTAAATCCGGCTGTCTGGATGTCGAATTCTTCGTTCGGTTCGAGATACTCCGCGAGCGACCGGAGGAACTCGTGAGTGACGATGCCACCGTCGTAGTCAGGAAGACCGTTCTCACGGGCCTCGTACACTTCGAAGCTGTCGTAGCCCCAGATAACGAGTTCGCCGTCGTCGTCCACTTCCCAGTTGAGCGTCCCGAAGCAGTGGTTCTCACAGAGCTCGCGGACTGCCTGTGGATCCGATACGAGCGCGCCGGTCGATGTCGTTGCGGCTTGCAATGTTGCCATGGATTGTTCTCGGGAGCGGTCTCGCGCCCCCGCACCCTTTCAGGGGGCGAGCAACTGCTCACGCTGTGACGGCCACATGACGTTGCGCTGCCGATGCGTCGAGCTGTCAGGATTCTCTGTTGATGTCACCGTCCCTCGTCGTATTCGGTTGGGTGAGAAAATCTACCTGCTCGAGGAGCGTCGTCGCGGTGCTAATTCGCTCTCGATCAGCGGGCTCCAATTGGTCGCTGTCGATACTGGTGAGGCTACTGAGCGCGCGGTGGAGTCGATAGCCGGGGGTGTCTCGTGGATCCATGTGTGCGCCTCCGCCAATTCTCGGCGCCGAAAAACACCGGCGGGCAGTCAGCAGGTGTGGTATCGTCGGGTGGTCGCGAGCTGGCTTCTGTTAACCAACAACTCCGAGCCGACACCAGAATTGTTGGTTAATTTGACGTCGTCTTTACTGATCGGCTTCGGGTTCGGGCCCGTAGCGTGGCGTGCCGCACCGCTGACAGCCCCACATTGGCTGCCCGGTCCACTCGTCATCGGGGACAGCCTCGAATTCGCGGAATCGATGCTTAGTCTCCCGATCACACTCTCGACACTCGAGGTGAGTTCTGTTTGGGCGCTCGCGTCGTGGCTGTTCGGTATCGGTCTTGTCAACGGATTTCTGGAGCGCAATCGCTGGCACCAGCCAGAGGTCGTTGTCTGCGTCCTCACGTAGGCTTGCAAGACGAGCTTCGGTGCGAACCTCGCTCCCGGTTTCGTCGTAGAGGAACGTCGTGTGCTCGCCGTCGTGACAGGACTGCGTCGTCTCTGTCCACGCCGTCCGCTCACGAGCAGCCGCGAGCAGCTGATTACCACATTCAGACGTGACCCGTGTCGCCGAGGGGAGCGAGGGCCACTGATCGACAAGCCGTGGGGCCGGTTCCTCGTCGAGATCATAGATTAGCTTGCAGTCATCGACTACTGGGTCATCGTCTGCCTTCGCGAGGAGGGTGGCCGCAGCAGATCCCTTCCCGACGGCGCCGTAGAACGTCGACGCCTCAACGACTATGTGGATGATATGGAGGAGAGTCTGTTCGGCAGTCGATGTGTCCTGATCGTCGGCTGCTTCGAGATGGTTCGTGAGACAGAACCGGCACTTCGACTGGCCAGCGGGGATCGACGCTCCACAGGAATCGCACTCGGTCTCACCTTCTGTCGGGTCGTCTGGATAGCCCGCGTCGACGCCACCAGAGCGTTGCCGCCGGGGCTCGCCACTACTACTGGCGAGTTGATCGTCGGGAACGTGGGTCGCTTCGCCGAGCGGTCGGAGGGCTTCGTAGTCGGCGTACTGGTCGGTCATAGAGTGATCTGGCCGTATCATGCTTCGTCTTCGGGTTTAAATAATGGCTCTCACATTAATTAGCCTACAGACAGGGGGTGTCATAGAGCGGTTCGGCTCTATTGAAATCCTCAACGGATAACATATTCTGACGCAGGTCGGTAAGTACAGGCGACCCACAGATCGTTCGGTACAGCGACCGAATCAACCTACACAACTTCTTATAAGTCGTCGAAGTCAGCAACGGTAGTCGCCATGCCGAGAAACATCAACCCAAACCCAGCGGCACCTGCCGGGATCGAGCTCTGTAGGAGGAATCCGCCGGTGAACGCACTAACACCGCCAACAATAGCTCCACGCTTCCTTGCCGGGGCGGCCTCACGAGAGAGAGAAATAAACGTTCGGCGATGTGCTATCATCATTGAACTCACAGCCACATAGAGCGGTAATAGTGAGATTGTAAGCAAGTGATCTGTCGCAGCGAATTCTGCGACGGATGCCGTAACTAACAGTCCAACAAGTAGTGACACAGCGTACCGGAGGGCACGACGCATATCCCGAACTGTGGTTACTGCGGCTAAAAAACCATCTGTGTTACATACACTGGCCGACTGGCTTTCCGGTTATTGTGCACACCGACTAAGCGGCTGTTTCACTCCAAATAGGCTGGTAAGAATCCGTCTCGATGTGATGCGTAGCTTCGGTAAGTACAGTTGAATCAGTTATCGGATTCCGCTGCTCCATCTCCACGACGACGGAGAAGAATACTAATGAAAGCAACAATAGCGACACCTGCGATGAGCTTTGACCGTGACATACTGAATTAGTCTACGTACTACCGCATAAAAAGTGTACGGCTACCGTAGAACGAGTGACAGCGTTCCGCTCCGAGTAGCCCTATCTTTGTGTAGCTTGTACTGTCTTCTTTAAGTGTGAGTATACAAAATGCGCCACCTACTGAGCGGCTATTGCACCGGACACACTGGTGAAGAGAAGGGCACTAGAAGTTAATCGTCGGCAGACTATACCTCCGGGATTTCACCAATAAGAGCCGGTGATACGACTGATATCGCTCTCTCCGAGTCTACTAGTAGTTACTGTATATGGAACGCCCTCTCCCCGAGAGTGTCACTGAGTGTTTGGCTGCACCACACCAATCGTCTACTAGGACGAGCTCACGGGCCAGCACTCGCTCAGACAGATATCAGACCCGGGAATTGTTAGTCGTGATTTTCGCGCTCGGTGATCTCGGCAAAGGCAACGTTCTCAGTGACGTCGGTGATTTCGACGGTGACACGCTCGCCGCGCTCGGTATCAGGGACAATGACGACGAAGCCACGCTCGACACGCGTGATGCCGTCTCCTTGATCGCCAATATCTTCGATTTCGACGGTACGCTGCTCGCCTTCGGCAACCGGTGGCGTGCTCGGCGTCTGCCCGCGCTGTGAGTCGGTGGGAGTCTCGGCAGCGTCGTCGGTGGCTGCTGCTCCGAGAACAGCCACGCGGTACGTTTCGCCCTGCTGCAGCTCGCCACGGTCTATCTCGCGCTCGGGAATCTTAATGAGATACGTCCCGTCTTGCTGTTCGACAGCGCCAGCGAATAGACACCGCAGTTGGGTGGGAATCTCCATTCTCGTGTTCTGATTGAGATACGCTGTGAAGGCCACTTGATGGTGCTGTCTTGCTACTCCGGCGCGACAACGTCCCCACACGATGGACACTCTGCCCAAACGCCGTCAGTCCCGTCGTCTTTGCTGTATTCAACAAGCAACCACGCAGAGGTAATCGGGTCGCCACAGTCCGGACACTGACCAAGCGACGAGTCATCGGTAGGCATGCCTAGGGGTGAAAGGAGCGTGTGACAGGTCCTTTCACGTGGAGTTCACTCCGGTTGGAAGATAAGCCTTTGGCGGATTTGCTGGTTGTACACCCCCGGATTTCCGGAGAAAATCCCGCACCAGTACCATTAACTCACTGCTACCGGAATAACGGATACTCATGAGTGTCCGTGCGGTACTCGCTCGGCTACTCCCCGGTGACGAGCCGGAGGTCGTCGTTGAGTGCCGCCAGTGCGGAACGAAGCTCCCACCAGACGCAGATCAATGTCCTGACTGTGGATCAGACGAGATCGGGCACCACAGGATTTCCGAGTAACTGATCGTGCTCCTCGGCAGCGAGCGTCATCAAACGGCACACACACCGTCTATGACTACCCCGACAAACGGTAAGTACAGCCTCTGAGTGTATCATGCTCGCCGCTATTCAGCGACCTCAAATGGAGCGGCGAGTGCGATGCCTGCATCATGCTCGGAAAATCCCCAGTAGATGAACCGATAGGTGGCTGGTGTGTGTATCGTACACCGCTGGAACGGGCCTGAAAGCTCGTTGGCACTAAGTGCCATTTCCCAGCGGAGTTCTTCGCCTGGTTCCAGCACTCGTTGCGACGGCGACCACTCGTACTCTTCGGGCACGCCGATGGTATTCCGCCACGTTCCGTCAGGACTTAACCGCTGAATCATATATCGAGGTTCCCCCAGTGTGGTGAGTGGGTCAGTGGATTGATTCGTTAGTGTCGCCACGAATTGCTCACCTGGCGCAATAGATTGTGGCACCGTCAACGATGCATACCGAAGATAGTCTACAATCGACCGCTTTGTGAACACTTCTCCGACGTCACGGTACCCCGGAGAGCAGACTTCCTGTTCATTTCCTGTAATGGAATCAAGGCAACCGGCGAGGGAGGTTGCCCCGACTGAACCACCGAGTGCGAGAAGCTGACGACGTGAGAGAGGAGGGCTCATAGTAGAAACAACTGCACCTTGTGGTATATCTTTTTGCCACCACTCTCTCGTTGAATCATCCGGTGGATTCGCACACTCACTTACTGGTTGTTTCACCGTACATAATATCTGATCAATAGGATTTCAACAGCGGCAAATTGGTTACTCCATGGCCAGGCGATCTCTGCGACAAGTATTGATTTGTGATGTTCCCGAGACTGGGTCTGGAGGGGTCGCGGGCGCTGTTTGCTATCTCTACTCGTTCGTGTCGTCGCTGTCAGAAAGCCTATGGTCGATGGTCTGGCTGCTACTGGTATGGCGGAATGCCAGAACTGCGGCGGCCATGTCACGGAGGTCTACGTTCGTGTATTCACACCGGATTCGGTCGACGAACCGCAGGTGTGCCCGAACTGCGAGGATATGACCCGTGGCCGTGAAGGCGTCCGAGAGAAACGCACGTAGCAGGCCAACCCGCTCCACGGAAAACGGGGCTGTTGAACGCATCTTGGTTCGTTATCCAAGTCGCGGCCATCGCCGGGCGGTAGGACTGTGCACTGTGCGCGTTTCGAGTTATAGGATTGTGTCCGACCACTCATGTTTGCAGTCCGTGCATTCCCAGAAATAGACTGCCTCCCCGTCCACAGTTCCTTTCCCGGTCGTGTGCGCTGTCGAGCTACACTCAGGGCACGAACTGACGGGCATTATCCCAACTACTCTTTTGCGTCCTGATGATGTTGGTGGCCGGCTGTACTGAGCAATTGACGGTAGAAACCCATCAACTGATGCGTGGTTCTCCAGAGCCGGCAAACTCGAGTGCTGTGCGTGGTCGACGATTCTACAGACTTATTCGGTCGCGAGGTCGTCGTAGATCTCCTTGTGTTCGTCGAGATTCTGGCGACCAAGGAACCGGATAAGGTACCGCTGTGCCTCCTGGCCGGACAGCTCATCCAAGTTCTCCGGGCGGTCACGTCCGGTGGGTATCCTTACGGTGGATTTGCTGCGCTATTCAGTCGATCCAGATCCCGATTCTCGTACGCTGCCCGCCACATCGCGTGAACGGCACGCGTCACGAGTGACACTTCAGTTACGTCGATACAGGACGGCTCGGCATCCGTCGTCGTGGCCTCGGGCGGCGAATGGAAGTGAATCTCGGGAGAGTGCGTGTTCGGGTGGCGGTCGAAGCGCCAGTTGACGTCGTCGCTATCGACGTAGTGAAACGAGTACATCCCTAGTTCGCTCCACTGGATATCAAGCCGAGCGCTCTCGGCATCGGCGAGCCCGTCGCTGAGACTAATCTGTAGTTCCGTGGGTGCGACAACGTCGTCGTACCCTGTTTCGTCGACGAGCGGCTCAAGCTCGAGCCAGAGATCTCGGATCCGCTGCAGCGCCGGGAGATATATCGGCCCGAACTCGCCAGCACGGTCGTCACCGTTCATACCGCGAGCTGATGGCTGGCCTCGTCGTAGGCGAGCGCGGCTTGTGCGACGGCGAGATTCTGCCGCGTCGTCCGCCACGCCGCCAGGTCGTCCCAGCCCTCCGTCTCACCGGCATCAAGTTGCTGGGCGAGTTCCTCCGGCGACACCACGTCGTAGTGGTCCTCGTAGCGCCGGATCTCCGCCTTCATCTCTCGGATGCTGTCGAGTAACTCCGGGCGATCGACTTCCTCACGCAGCTCACGGATCCGGGACATCAACACCCGGTCGCTGTTGCGCTTGTACAGCGTCGTTTGGCCATCCTGTTCCGTCTCGGCGAACCCTGTGTTCACCAGCGTCTTACAGTGGCGACGTGCCGTCGGCTCGCTCACGAGGGCCCGGTCGGCGATCTCGGCGGCCGACTGCCCGTCGTGGGTTTGTTCGACGATTTCGTACACCCGCTCGAACGGCGTGGTGTCGTCCTTCCAGTCCGCCTTGACCTGCTCGTTGACGTCGTCCCACGTCTCGGTCATACTGGGTGCTACGCAGCCAAGGAACAAATAATTTCCTGAGAAAACTATCTAACGCCAGTAGCTGTGCAGGAGCGTTGTCAGGCTACATGCTCCTCTAACGTCTCGTGATGCGCCCGAACCGTGGTTGGCGTGACGTTCCCTGTCTCCGCAACGTCGCTTTGCGTCACCCACTTTCCCTGTTCCTGCCCCGCTTTGTAGAGGCAGGCCGCGGCGAACCCAGCCGGATGGACGCCCGTCGTCACGCCGCGCTCCTCGGCCTGTTCCGCGAGCGCTCGGGCCCGCTGTCGGATCTCGTCCGGACACTCGAGGTCTGAGGCGAGTCGCGGCACGAACATGCTGGGGGAGACGGGCTCAGCGGGGAGGCCCAGCTCTTCGTTCAGCGTTTTGTACGCGTTCGTGACCCGTGACTCTGCGACGCGGGCCATCTCGCTGACGTCGTCCACTAACCGCGAGCGGCCGTTGCACCGGCAGGCCCCGTAGACGCTGGCCGCGGCGATGGCCTCGATGGATCTGCCACGAAGCAGATCCTCGTCTTGGGCGCTCCTGAAGAGCTGACACGCCTGGTCGCGGACCGAATTGGAGAGTTCGAGGGCACTCGCCAACCGACGCACTTCGCCCAGTCCGTGGGCGAGGTTCCGTTCCGCTTTCGACCGCCAGCGACCCCGAGTCTGCTCACGGCGCATTCGCGCGAGTCGCCGTCGCTTCTGCCCAGAGATCTCGTTCCCCTTCGCGTCGGTGCCGCGACCGATCTCCGTCGACAGGCCGCGATCGTGACGGGCCGCAGTGAGTGGAGCACCCGTTCGTTCGCACTCCTCGTCGTCGTACGCCCGCCACTCCGGCCCGTGATCGATACGCTGTTCGTCGATGACCAGGCCACAGTCCTCGCAGACTGTTTCGACCGCGTTCGTCGTGACGCGACCCCCACATTCGGGACACTGATTTCCGTCGTGCTGTACGTCCTCGTCGAAGCCGCGCTCGTAGCTGTCACTACTTGCCATCGTTGGTTCGCACCGAGTTTGGAGTGTCCGCCATCGTGACGGATCCCCCACCGATCACCGGGGGTCGAGAAACACGAGTTGCGGTGCAGGAGCGGGTGCTGCGCGTTGCTTCACAACGGAACGGCGCACGTAAGAAGAGGCGTGCGGCGATACACAGCGCGCTGTCGAAAACAGCGTGCCGACAGCTCAGCCTTCGAGCGCTTCACTGACTCGTCGGAGGACGGTAGGGACGGCAGCAGCGTAGTGGTTTGCGATGGCGTACTCTGCGTAGAGGTGGCGACCAGGCGAAGCAATCGTCCCGTCGTCGATGCTTCGGTCGGCGTTGTGAATCGGGTTGTGGACGTGGTGGGCGAGCCGACGTGCGAGCACCGCAGGCGAACTGTCGAGGAGGTTTTGAAGTCCGTCCACGGCGGCAGTCCGTTCCGTAGCGATCGCTTCGACTGATTCGGGGATTCCGTACGCCCCATTCGAGACGGCGTCAGTTGCGGTAGCGAGTGCGCGATCCGCTGTGAGCGCGCGCATCGCCTGCGCAACCACGAGTGCATGATGGTCGTTGTCGTGGCGCTGGACGGCAGTCTGCGCGGCATTCCACCGCGAGCGCGAAAGTTCCCGGAGAAGTTTCTCAGCGGCAGTGTTCTCGATGTCGCTACCGAACCCACTCGTCAATGCCTTCCAATCAGGTTCGTCTGCGTACGCGGCGACATCGTTGACGAGGGTATCCGCGACGCTGGCAAAGTGCGACCCGTAGTCGTGGGAGTTGTCGAGCGTCGACGTGTAGTAGTCGTGGAGGCGGCGGGCATCGGTAGCGTATGCGCGTCCCCACTCAATATCTTTCGCGAGTTCGGCGACGTGCAGGACGGTGTTCTCGTACTCGTCATAGTCGTTCGTCCTGATGATACGAGCGCCAGTCTGGCCCCAGCCGGCAATCTTGATATGTTCAGCGAGTGCGGCCACGGAATCGTCGGCTGGACCAACGTACGTGTACTCCGCGAGGAACGCTTCGGTGTCCTGGCGGTGGCGCTTACGGCGTGCAGTGATATCGCTTGGCGTCAGCGACTCCTCGAAGGCGGCGAACCCGGCGTTAGCGAACATCGCCTCCGATCGGGGATGTGTCAACCCCGCCAGCGCGTCGACTCGACTACCACTGTCGTCCTGAGGGAGCGCGTCGCGTGCGTACTCGCGTTCGCGAGCGAGCGTCCGACGTACCACCTCGTTCGGGATCTGGGAGAGCTCCGCGGCGTCGAGGAGGGACCGAATCCGGTCGCGAGCGCTCGCGACGTGTGCCGTCGGTGGCTGGACGGGCGTTCGCGGGGGGATAGAGGGCAGCTCGCTGGGGAGCTCGGCGAGTGCGGCCTCGTCGTAGTCGACGCTCGACGTACTCGAGAGCGGGTTGAACCGGCTACAGCCCGCGATCGCACTCGTGGCTGCAGTTCCTGTAGCCGCGAGCATCGCGCGACGCGTTAATCGAGTCATGCTGACTCACTCTCGTTCTGGTAGCGGTCGGGAATCGGGTCACAACTCCCACCGCTACTGACGGAGAACCCACTGTACTCGTCTGCAGGGAACGGTAGCCGCACGAATGCGGCGACGTAGTCGCGGGCGTCGCGCTCGCAGTCGAACGTGGCGTCACGAACGACACGGCAGAAGTCGATACGTGGATCGCCATCGATATCCTTAGCGACGTAGTTCAGCTGGAACCGATAGCACTCCCCGATCCGTGTTTGATAGAGCAGGACAGACTCGTCTGAGTACGCCGTTTCCGCGACAAGTCGCCGAACAGCCGCAACACCGGTCGCATCCTCGGCGAATTCGAGGGCTTCCGCCGCACTCTCGCTCTCGATGACGTGGAATGAGAGTGGATCAGCCGTCGTCGTGGCTTCGCCGCCTACTGCCTCGTCGTCGCGCGGCGCGACGACTGGTCGGTCGGTCGGCGAGTGGGTTTTCGCGGCGACGTAGTCGGTAACGAGCGTGCCGTCCTCGGGCGGCGACTGATGGGGCTCTGACGCGCTGCAGCCGGCAAGCGCGGTCGCAAGCCCGGCACCGATGCCGGCGAGGAGGGCCCGTCGGGAGGGCGTGGAGGGTGTCGGGACCATCGCACCACAATACCCCACAGACTGCTAAGAAAGCTGTGGTCACACTGCGGTCGTGCTGGCTGTACAAGAACCCACCATATGTGTCGATGCGGCCACACAGTACGAATCCGCGATTTCTACTAGAGAGTATACGGCCGGGCAAATACACAGAGGTTGTCCTCCCTAGCGCTCCCCGATAATTTCTCAGTTCCTAAGGTTGTGGCTGCGCGCGCAGCGAAGCGAGCACGGAGCGGAGGGTGGGGGTGGCGGGGTCTGGGTCGGTTCGGCATAAAGCAAAAAAAGACGGCTGCGTCAACTGGCTATGCGTCCCACCACTGCCCGCGCTCGGGGAAATGAAGGGTCGACCAGCCAGTGACGGCCAGTGAGACGCGTCCTTCGTACCAATTTCTCGCCGCCCCGTGGATGCGCACCTGTTCGCCTTCCTCGATCCATGGGGCATTCGACTTCTCCCAAATCGTCACCTTCGTTTGCCCACTGTCGTCCACGATGAGGCCAACTTGAGCGATGGCTGGCGAGTCACTCTCCCAGAGCACCTCGATCTGACCTTCGACACTCACTTCGTTGCGATCGACGTCCTCGAGGGCATCGATGGGCACGGTGCCTGTTGGCGCCGTCTGCAACGCCTCGAACACCCCGACGACTGCACTCGTCAGGTCTTTCCCACCGACGACGGCTTCACCCAGCCGCCGGCCAATCGCTGCTCGTGACCAGCCAGCCAGTTTCTCGGCCAGCCGCACCGCCTGCTCGTTTACTGCCGCCAACTCCGTCTGCGTGAGCAACGCCCGCGGATCATCCCGGTCCGGCGCCGCCATCGGGTCCACGCTCGCTCGCCGCTGCTGGAACTCCCGGCGCCGGTTCGCACTCCGCTCCGCCGCCATCTCTCGCGTCCGTTCCTCCCGACCGTCCTGCGTTCCCAGCTCGGCCTGGGCACTGATGCGCTCCAGTTCGGCTTCCCGCGCCCGAATGCGCTCCTCCTGTTCGAGGGTGACGCCGTGAATCCGATCCTTGCTCGTGTCCGCGATCCCGTCCGGGTGGTTCGCATCCACCTTCGCCTGCGTCTCCTGCTCGACCGCGGCCTCGAACTCCGGCGTCTCGTCGACGACCGGGAAGCCGTCCTCATCGACCGCCTGACCGCCCGCTTTCTCGAATGCCTGTTCATCGACCGAAACGACCTTTCCGCTAGCGTTGTTACTAGACATTGGAATCACTTACAGGGTGATTTCCACGAAGGCGCTCAGCGCCCGACACCGCGATGCTCTGACATCGCGGTTTTCCGACGACAACGACCGACAGCACCAGCTGCGCGCTCTCGCTCGCGCCTTCGCGAGCGCCCTCCCGGGCGCGAGCGAGAGCGCGTCCGAACGGAGGAACCCAACCAGCCGCGCGCGCCGTCCTGCCGAGCGCTGCGTGGCCGACCACAGGGAGGCCACGGGCTCGCGAGCGGGGAGCACCGCGACCCGCGAGCAGCGAGGCAGGGCTTGGAAGACGAACGAAGTGAGTCTTCCAGCGACCCGCCCGGAGCGAGCGGCCAGCGCATTCCCCGTTCGCCGCGACGCAACCACGTCCGTCGCGGTCGGCGAAGCCGAGGTCCGCAGGACCCGAACGGGTGAAGCGCCTGGCGTCGAGGGCACATTCACTTTAGCCCGGCAGGAACCGCACCGACTGGAGCGGAAGCCCGCCCGGAATGGTCGGTCGCGAGCGAAGCGCGGCGCGACCACCAGGAGCGCCGCGACGCGAACGGCGACCGCAGGGAGCCGTGAGCAAGCGGAGGGCGGCACGCGGCGAGCGGGGCGGGCCGTTGCGTACTACCTACCCAAGGAACCTGATTGAGCCAAATCTAGTTCAGTATTCGATCTGAATCAACGAATATGGCCGCCGCAGCCGCGGTTCGATACACTGGAAGCGGCCTCGATGTGGTCCTTGCAGTCGTCCTGCTCGGCGTTGCCGCGATCCACGCTGCTGCTGGGGTGCCGACAGCTGTCCTCCCGGCTGTTGGTGGCGTGGTCCTCCTTGGGGCTGCACTCGCCCTCGCTCCAGTCACTCGCCATCGCATTCGCCAGAACGGCAGCACTCGGGGAGATCTGTTGGTTTTCGGTGGCGCGCTTGCTGTTGCCGCGCTTGCCGTTGGTGGCTTCGTGCTGGTCGGTCGCGTCCTATAAGAACAAGCTGACAGCCCAAGTCACACAGTTGGCCGGTCACGCAGACGGTGGATCACGGACGTCCGAACGCCCACGATCAAGTAGATAGACGTAGCTACCAACGAGGACGATTGTCAAGCCGAGTGTTCCAATTACTTGCGCAGCTGGAATTTCAGCTATTGGCGCATGAGTACGGCTGAAAAGGAACGTCTTGGCGATACCAGTACTGACGGAGAGCACGAGCAGTGTCGCCCAGAGTCCCATTATCGCGTACCCCAGTTCGTCGAGGTGGGCTGTGTTCAAAGCGTGGATGATGAGGCCGCCACCCACGAGGACTGGGATACCGAGTAGCGGACTCGTTGGATCAGCCACGAGAATCCCAGCCCCGAGAACGATAGCAGCACTGTAAATAATCCCTGTAAGGAGACGACGTAATTGCTGGCGGATAGCCATACCTAAACTGGACCTCTTGAGAGTGAGTTTCAGCTATTATTCGGCCCAGTGAAGGAGATAGAGCAGATAGATGCTCGCGGCTGTAATCAGTACCCCGACGGCAGCAAAGGCGACAGCAGCCAGCCCAGTCGTGTAGAATGCGATCTGGACTGCCTGTAGGCCAACAAGCACCGTGAATGCTGCCAAAACCGTCCAAAAGATTGTCGAGAGCAGGGACAACCCCGCCTTCGACACCCCCTCCGTGACCGCCCGCCGGATTTCAGATTCAGTGAGGTCGTTAGAGGTTCCCATATCGAATGATATTCTCGCCAAGTATTATAAATTGGTGTCTCAGTCGAACAGGTTTCGCTGGATATGGTATGCGAACCGCTTTGGGTGCGGGTCACTGACTGAGGCTCTGCTGAAGTTCTCAACGGTTACCATATTCTGGCGTGGGTTGGTAGTACAGACAATCTATTTACAACAGAGCGACCAACCAAGTTCTGAATGGCTGCCCTCCATACTCTCCGGGAACAGGTCCGGCCGGCGGCGCTGCTGGTTATGTCCATCCTCATCGCGACGGCTACCTATTTCGAATTCGTGTACTCCGGCCCACCGACGCTGTATTCCGTCGTCCTCTGGATGATCGTGGTTCCGATGCTGTTAGCGTCGACGGTGACTGGAGTTCGAAGCCATCCACTCTACCAGCCGCTCGCGTATGGTGGGTTCATCGCAATCGGGACGTTACAGTATCTAGACGGTGAATGGTTCCTGCTCGCGATACTGTTTGTCCTCAGCGGGATTTTCGGTCTGGCCATCGAATTTCGCAACCGAACCGATGCAACACGTTCAGGTCAGCAGCAGTAACGCTGTTCGTTCTCTCACCAGGGAGCACTAGAAGGGCCCACCTTCTGACCGCCTGTTTCACTCCCGATCAGGCTGGTGAGAACCCGCCTCGATGTGGTCGTAGCTTCGGTAAGTACCGGGAAAGTACTTATGACTTCATCATAATGGTTTTCGAATATGATTGACCTGAGTCAACTCCCTTGGATGGCCACCATGGTTGTTGGATTCCTCGTTTTTGCAGCGTTCTACTACACGATTATCAAAGAGACTGGTAACCTCATTAACTGGCTCCGCTCAGACACATAATAGTCTCAAAAACAGGCCAGCCAGCGTACATTCAACCCGCTTCTCGTTCTTTCTCAGGCTCGAATGTTCGCACTGACTACGAACTGTTGCTGAACGGAAAATCGAACCCGAATGTCTTATTGAACTTCTTTTTTCGATATTCAAACTCACGAAAATGGTGGTTACTCCGCATATCTACTTACTAGCGGATTCGGTGATTTCTACGACGAAAAGTAACCATTCCGTAAGCAGTTCTTTGGCACCTTGATCAGATCCCTCACAGTAGGTGGTGAGCAGCGACGCCGCGCAACCCCTCGCGCTTACCCGTTGGCGTCGAGACCAGATTCATTTTAGCCCGGAACGGGCGCGGGCGGTGTGGAGAGCGCCCGCACGCCCGGACTGGTCGGTCGCGAGCGAGGCGGAGGGCGGCAGCGGCGAGCGGGGCGGGCCGTCTGAGCTCCAGGTGGAAAAATTCCGTCTCAATCGCGGACGTTGCCCCGTAGGTGCGCCCACTGAAACCAGCCCGATCGGCCGAACTACGGCTCTCTACCGAGCGTCGCTCGGAACGCGAAACTCAAACCGCGCTCCCCCCTGGCTTCCCTCAGTCACGGTGACCGTCCAACCGTGGGCATCGACAATGCGCTTCACGATGACCAGTCCGAACCCCGTCCCCTCGGCGTTTGTCGAAAATCCACTGGTAAACACCTCCTCTCGGTCGGCTTCTTGGATGCCACGTCCATCGTCTTCAATGTAGAACCCTTCATCACCAGAAAGATCGCCGACCGTAATGGTCACATCCTCACCGCCATGTTCGATGGCGTTCCGAACGAGGTTCTCAACAAGTTCCTTCAGTCGGTTCTCGTCTGCCAAGACGGTCTGGTCGGTCTCGACCCGTAATCGGGCGTCGGCCGTCTCAACGTTCCCCCAGCACGCCTCCACCAGCGCCCCCAACTGCACCGGGTTCAGGTCGTCAACGTCGTCGCCCTGTCGAGCCAACGACAACAGGTCTTCAATGAGCGTCTCCATCCGACCGTGTGCCTCGGCCATCGTCTCGAGATGGTCGCTATCATGCTCCTCCTGCAATAACTGAAGGTGCCCCCCAATAATGTTGAGGGGATTCCGGAGATCATGTGAGACGATCGCGGCGAACTCGTCGAGCCGCTCGTTCCGCTCGGTGAGCGCCTGCTCGCGCTCGACCCGGTCGAGTGCGGCCTCCAAGTTCGCCGCAAAGACCTGCGCGAGGTGTTCGTCGGAAGTATCGAAGTCGCCGACGGTCGTCGAGCCTGCCATCAACACACCGTGGTCGCCCAAGGGAAGGTGTAGTTCGCTCCGAAGCGGGGTCTCCGGATTCAGGACGTTGTCAGCCTCGCGCACGTCAGCATATATCTCGAGTGTGTTCATCGCGTATGCACGCCCGGCCAAACTCTCCCCAGCGGGAATCGAAGGCGGTGGCCCGCCCAGCACTTCTTCCGTTCGGTCGGACCAGGCAACGGGGACGAGGGCATCCTGCTCCGGGCTGTAGAGGTGGATCGAGTTCATCGGGAGGCCCAGAACCTCTGTCGCAGTCTCAGACGCGATGGTTGCGACCTCGTCGGTAGTCGTTGCTGCCATCAGGTCCCGTGTGGCTTCGTGGAGCCGTTCGAGCGTTCCTTCATGTCGCTTGCGTTCGGAGATTTCGTGGGTGGCGACGACATAGCCCGCGATTTCGGTCGCCTTCTTGTTGCTCATTTGCGCTTCCAGCCAAACCCAGGACCCGTCAGCGTGTCGGAAGCGAAGTTCGACGCCGCTCGTGGTGTAGCCCTCAGTAGCCTCGACGGTTTCGTAGAAGGTATCGGCCACATGCTGGCGGTCATCAGGGTGGATGTAGTCAAACACGGTGTCCCCGATAAGGACCTCAGGGGTGTATCCGAGGTACTCTTCGATGGTTGGGTTTTTGTACTTGATGACGCCCGATTCGTCTACCACCGTCAGCATATCGGGGGATACCCCAAGAAGTTCTTCGAGAGCCTGGGCAGAGAGCGATTTAGTCATACGAACCAGTTGGTCCCGCAGGTATAAGGCTTGGATGCCTGAGATATATGTGCCACCGAGTGAGTGGCGACTGTCGATCGAAATTGTCAGTTGGAGGTTGGAGGGTACCAATATTACAGCCGGGTGCTGGCGGACTCAGAAAGGGCGAGGCCGCCTCGGCCGTCCCCCGACCCCGCAAGCACCGCAGGCACGAGGCGCGCAGCGGTGGTCGCGGGATGCCGAGCGGCCGAGGGCTTTCAGAAACTGTATTTCAATCGTCGTGCTGCGCGTTCAATTCTGTCAGGAACTGGCCGGCTGCTGTCCCGATACGAACACCGTCGACGTTACGCATCTCGAGGTCGTGCGTGGCAGTCCGAAAGGGGTAGTGGTCGACGAGGATGCGATGGATAACGGTTCGGACAGGGCCGGTCCCGTACCTGTCGACGACAGCCGCCATCATCTCGTCGAGATGTGCATCCCGGTGCTCCGTCCGGGGATGCTGCGCTCGTTCGAGGACGAGTTCGACCACGTCATCTACTGATGCGTGCTCGGGATTCTTGGTTCGTTCACGAACGTCGTAGAGAGCGTCGTCATCGGGCATTCCAAATCACTTCGAAGTATCTTCCATGGTGTCAGGACTCTTCGAGCAATGAGCGAGCTCGCTGCACGTAACTGTTCGCGCCCCAGCTACGGGCGTCGCTGATCGCATCGAGGAGCAGCCGCGCATCGGGAGCTGATAGGTGTTCAGTTCGAACGAGAACCGAGAGCAGCGTCGGTGTCGTGACGAGTCGGGTATCAGCAAGTGAGGCGTGGATCAAGCCAAGTTGGTTGAACTCGTCACAGAGGAGGAGCGCAGCATCGAGATCGTTCGCGAGCGTGACCGCCGCGTTCTCACCGTCATCGAGCGGAAACTCGGCATCAAGATCAACCGACTGTGTCGTGAATGCATCCACCCTGTCGAGGACGGCGGACGCAGCGTGTCCATGGACGTCATCGTAGGAGGCGATCTCTCGGAGCTCATCGATGACCGCCGTTGGGACGATGACCTCATACTGGGAGAGACAGAGTGCGAGTGGATCAGGATCGTCGTCAGTAACGATCCCGAGACTCACGAGGGCGGAGGCGTCTGCGATAAGCCGCGACATCTATGCGTCGGCGACCTCGTCGATGAAGTCCTCGTCCAACTGCTGTTTCAACACTTGGAGGTTTGCCGCCTCCTCGGCGCCGACGAGCGCTTTGAGCTGCTCGAAGCTGATCTCATCGTCGTAATAGGCGGCAGCGATCTCCTGGGTGAGTGCGTCGTCGTGAGCGGCGTCTTGGAGGTACTCCCGAAGCGCGGTCACGAGGACGTCTGTTCGGTCTTCCCCGAGGACTGCGGCCAGTGCGTCGGCCCGATCGATGAGCCGATTGGGGGCCCGAAACTGCACGCGCTTCTTATCGGTGCTCATGATGTGTACATTGTGAGCCAACGTACTTAGCCGTTTTCGTGTGTACGATGTGAGCCTCACTCGGCCAAGCGTCACTCGGCCACGAGGTGCTCCGTGAGGTCACGCGTTCAGTACGTCGCCGGCCCACCGGGACTACATCGTGCACACCGCTACAGTGGGCCTTCCAGATGCCCGAGTTCGACCCGGAACCGCGTGAGCGCTGCAAGTGCGTCGACGACGAGTCCACACCCGTCGCAAGCATGGTGGTCACGGTCATCGGGATCGAGACTCGACTGGATCGCGCAGTCGACGCAGATCGGGTGCGTGACTCGCTCGTCTTTTCCCCAGGTGTAGGCCTCCCCATGTCCGCACCGGGAACCACATCGCAGAACGCACAGCCGGAGAGCGTCTGTTGCATCACTCTCCTCCTTCGTCGGCGTCACGAGCGGCGGTCCAGCCTCGATGAAAGACAGCGAGTTGGAGGATCGAGTTGAACGCCTCGCCGCTCGGTTCGTGGACGAGAACCCGTTCGTCGGGGACGGGAGTGACGACATCACTGTCGACAAGTTCACTGACGATTCGTTGTGCCGTCGTCTCGTCGATGTCCGCCGTCGAGACTCGGGCTGCATCCCGGTCTTGTGCGACGAGTTTGGTTTCGAATCGCTCGTGATCGTCTGTTGTGTCGTCACGGATGTCTGGACCAGTCATGGAATTCATACTCCGGCACGCTCGCAGGCGCGCCTCGCGCCTCACGGCGCCGACAAACGTACTGCTGGAAGCACGGTCTGGGTGGGAGGCAACAGAAGATGATCCCCATCGCAGTATCATTAACCAACGCTACGGCCGAAACACGGGCGTCTGTTGGTTAACGACTGCCAGTTTGTGAGTCCTTTTGCAGCTGCCGCAGGGGCTTCACACGGACGGTATCGGGGCTTATCGACAGGAGCAGCATGACGTCGGTTCGTCGCCAGTGACACGGCCCGTGTGAGTCGGTTGACCAGGTTGTCACGAACCCTCTCACGAGGAATCGTCTGCTCGTGCCATCCGAGTCGTTCGTCGAAATGGCGTTTCGTGAATGTCTCGCCGGCCGTATCAGTGGCGATGTACTGTGTCTTTTTCTCGCCCCAGACGGTCGAGGAGCGGTCCTCGGCGCCGACGTGTTCGTGAGTAAGCTCGACGAGAACACACTTGACGAAGGTGACGATCGACGCATTGATCCGGTCGTTCGGGACTGAAAGATGGAGGTCGGACCAGGGTGATGTAGATGCGTTCGGCTTAGCTGGTTCTCGGTCAATACAACGGTCTCGGTGGTGCTGTCGCTCAGAATGCATGCGTTGTTTCGGGGTAGTTCGAAACCCCGTCACCCTTCTCGGGGGTGAGAAACGCTACGTCGCGGTCTCGACGTTACTTCGAGTCACTTCCGAACAACCGTTTCGTCCGGCCCCATACGGACGCTGGCTCGGACTCGTTATCGCCCCCACCAGTATCGGCAGGGGTCGATTCTTGGGGATCGCCTGGCTCTCGGTCACGGGTTGCGAGTTCCTCGGTGAGACGCTCGACTTCTGCTTCGAGGGTGTCGATTCGCTCGGTTTTCTCCGCCAGTGTCGCCTCGAGTTCGTCGATACGCTCGCCCAAGAGCCGGTTCTTCTCGACCAGATACGCACGGCTGCGCTCCGAGTCACCGACGTCGACACCTGGAGACGAGCCGGCAGCGGGGTCGTGGGCGTCCGCGGTGTCGTCGCCGGCGTCCGGCTCGTAGAACTCTGAAGTGGTCGCAATCGCTCGCTCGATGGTCTTCTTGCCGTACGTCGACCCATCAGCGTAGTGGACCTCGTCCCATTTCTCGCGGTGGAGTTCCGACTGGCGGAACAGTTGGTCCATCTGCGTCTGGTCACCGCCGGTCCAGAACGCCAGCAAACAGCACAGCGCCATATCTGCCTCGGAGTGGCTGTCGTAGCCGCCCGTGTCTCCGTTCCAGAGCCGCTCGAACTTCTCGCCGTTCGACGCATTCCGGGCTTTCTCGAGGAGTTCCTCATCCTCGAGGTCGACGTCAACGCCGGCGTCGACCGTATCGGTCTCCGTTGACTGGTCGTCAGTGCCATCACGCTGCTCGGACTCGGATGCTGTGTCACGCTCGGTGTCCTGGACGTACTCGCGGTGAATCGCTATGAGCGCGTCCTGCCGGCGTGCAACGCGCGTGGGGGTCCGCTCGACGCGGTCGCCAGTGACGGTGAAAAAGCGGGCCGTGTCGTACAGTTCGACGCTCCCGCGACGGTTCCGCCCCTCGGGGAGTGTGCCGGTAATCAGGACGTGGAAGCCGGTGCCGGACGGCGACACCTCCGTGTAGGAGTCGAGTCGCTCGATGATGTCCCGCGCGGCATCGTCGACGTCCCCGGTCTCGGGATCGCGACAGTCGTCCAAATCAACGCCGACGACGGGGTCGTCGTCGGTGAACACGAACCCGACGCCGTCCGCGTGCTCTGTCTCGGTGTACTCGAGTGCCGTCTCGAAATCACTCCAGGTATCGGATTCCGTCGACGACGCGAACCCACCAGCCCCCGGCGTCACCGGAATCTTCGTTGGCTTGCCGTCTCGCTCCTCTTCGCGCCAGCACACCCACTGCTCGCGCTCACGTAACCCCTCGGGGAGCACCGAGACAGCAAGCGACGACTCAGACACCATCGATTCCCCTCGCGGTGAGCGTCCATCTAGACATCGCACATCCACTATCACGATGTTGATAAACACTCCACAAGCCGGGAGGCTGTTCGCTATCCTGTCCAACGGGGGCAACCCGTTCTATACTAGTTGGTTTTGACCTTCGATTTGCCCTGAATATTGCCCCCGTACTGCGGTTTTCCCCTGAACATCCCTCAGATTCGTGACCTGAACGGTTGCTCTGCCCTGAACAAACTCGATAACAAACCCGATATTGGTGATTTGAATGGCTAACGTGGGATGTTTGGGATAGTGGTGCGGGCTCCGAGGCATCCAGTGATCTACTCCCCTGAATTTCAATCATAGTTCTGGTAGGTGCGGTCATTCAAGGAGCTGTGATCCGTCTGTGGTTAGGTCGATACCGGTGTAGACCGTCACCAGATCGTCGCCGTCTCTGACACGATCATCCCCATACTCAACAACCTTCGCAAGCTTCCGACCGAACCAGCTCGCGTTTGTCCCATCGATGTCGTGCTGATCAGTCCACCTCGAGTACGCCTCAAACAGTGTTGCTTTCGGGACCTGCGCTCCATCAGTTTCTCTGATGTACATCGCTGCGAACGCCTCGATGCCGTCACTATCTGGCTCGATTTCTACTGCCTCCGCTGCTGATGAACGTGACCCAGACGACGAGGCTGACTCAGCAGCCTTCCCTGAGCCTGCAGTCTGACCGTGCTCGTCAGGCCATAACTCCTCGTCATCCGGGGATTTTGGCAGTTCGTGAGTAGTACCCTGCTGGAAGAGTGTGGGACTGCCGTCGTTTGGCAGAATCAGCACGAGGTAGCTGTCGCGTGAATACTCCTCGTCTGGCAGGTCGACGTCAGGGAGGAACGGCCGTTTGATAGGTGTCCACTCCGCCTCGAACTCCTCGCTCGACTCGTACGTCCGCGTTTCGCCGGGTTGGTGGACGGTGTACTGGCCGGATTCGCGGCCGTGGCTGTAGTAGGCTGGCACGTCATCTTTCGAGAGCGGGCCATCATCTGGAACGCGGGCGAACTCCGTCTCGCCATCTGACAGCACACGCTCACCGTTCTTGCGTCTCCAGACTGTCCGATTCGTGTCGGACGTACAGGGTCGAACAGCGGTGACGCCACCGTGGGCTGTTGCACCACCGCCGAAGGTCACGACCTCGTCGCAGTTGTAGAACTGTTCGGTGCCGTCCGCCCGCTCTCGCAACGGTACCGAGAGGATGTTCTCGACGCGTGATGCCCACTCTGTTTCGGGGTCACCTGGGCGAACGACGAAAATCGGGATGCGATCTGCGTCGTGCGCTCGTTTGAGGTTCTGCAAGACTTTCGCGGGCCGATCCGGCGTCGTCGTCTCGGCCTCGATATTAAACACGACGTCGTGATCTGGGTGCGTCGCGATGGCGTCGGGTTGCTCGCTGCCGTCCTGTTCCAAGATATCGACACTGAACCCGCGCTCGGTGAGTGCCCGCTCGGTCTCCACGAGCACCGCATCGTGGTCAGACCCGCCTGCCGACTCGACGTCGCCCGTCTCAGGTTGGACTTTTGCTTCGCCGGCTTCGGATAGCCGCGTCATGACATCGCCGTCCTGTAACTCGACGTCGATCAACCGCGATGCATCACGTATCTCCGGCAGATCGTCATCCGCGTAGTCGATGTCGGGATGGGCGTTCTCGAGGCGGATCAAGAGTTCCTCGTCGACGGCGGTAACATCCACCCAGCCGTTCGCTTCCCGCACGTCTTTCCGGATTTGGACAGCGCGAATCGCGTCGGCCATTGTCTCGGCCAAGATTTTCGTCGGGTCCGCTGCTTCGTTGGCGTCGCTGTAGATGAGATTCTGCATAATCTCCGCGTCGGTCAACGGGTCGGTTCCATACCGGTCCAAACTCGCCTCGATGATATCGTCGACTGCATCCGATGACCGTAGTGGGGGATACGGTGGGAACGTCCGGAGGAGGACAGGTTCGGAGTACCGACCGCCCTCTAGTGGGAGTTTCGTCCAGGCCTGGTACTGATCGGTCGAGATGAGGTCTTCGGCAGTGTAGTCGCGGAATCGCTTCATCAAGAGCTGGGCGTCGTCGACGTCGTTCACGGAGAAGGCGATGAGGTTGTCGCAGTTGTTCTGCATCGCCTTGCGCGTGTCCTCACCGAACTGCGAGGGATACTGAGAGGAGAGGGTCACGGAGAGTCGCATCGACCGGGCGCGAGCGAGCATCGACTCGATGTCGAGGTTTTCGCTCGCGATGTCGTCGAACTCGTCACAGAGCACGAAGTAGGGGTCTGGATCGGTATCGTGTTCGTAGGAGCGTTGTTGGATAGCACTCCAGAGGTTTCGCATCACGCCGAGTGTGACCATCTTCTTGATGTCCGTGTTCTCGACGGGCGTCCGGACGATGACGATCCGGTCGTTGTCGATAATGTCGCGGAAGTCAATAGTGCTCTCGCGGTGGGAGATGATCCGCCGGATGACCGAGTTTTCGACCCACGACTTGATGCGCTTGAGCAGCGGGCGGACCGTCTCGTCGTCCATTCGCGCAATTTCGAGGCAGAACTCCCTGACATAGGGATCTTCGACATCATGGGCGAACTCTTCACGGCGCTCGGCGTGCAACAGCGTGAAGTACATATCGATCACCGAGAACGGCTGGTCAGACTGCATCATTGCCCGACCCATCGATTCGGTGATCGACTCCATGTTGATTCCCCAGTACTCGTCCGTATCGAAGATCGCTTTCAGGTTCTCGATGCGATTCTCGATCTCGTTCTCACGCTCCTCCTCGGTCTCGCAGTCGGGGACTTCCAGGAAGTTCAGCCCGACCGTCTTGTCGTGCTCGGATGAACCAGGTTCGATCCAGACGACGTCATCGAGCCGGTCCTCGGGCAGCATCCGCAGGAGTTCGCGTGAGTCGCGGCCTTTCGGGTCGAAGTAGACGAACCCATACCCTGAATACGCCCACTGGACCATCATGTTCAGCAACTCTGTAGTCTTCCCGTAGCCGGTGGTCCCCGTGATCCAGATGTGGCGGAAGAGCGACTCGAAGCGGAGCGGGGCTTCGCGGAACCCTCGTTGGGCATCCTCATCGTACCCAATCCAGAGTGGTGATGGAGCTGTATCGACGCCTGATTCGAGCATCTCGCGGATGTGTGGGCCGGCGACGGTACCCTCGTTTAGCGTTTCAGTGATGACAGGCTTACTCCCTACGTAGTCCGTGTCTTGCTCGGTGATATCGTACGCTTCGCCAAGCAGTGACTGTTGATTCGGACTTGTATCAGCTATCGTACCTGCGTCAACCTCGAGGCTTCCGTCAGTCCCCTCCTCCCGTGGCGTGTCGTCGCTCTCTGATGTGGCATCCGAGGTAGCGTCTTGGTTGTCGTCGCGACCGAAGAATCGGTCAAACACTATCCTGTCCTCCCTGTCTGTCCGGTCGCTCATCAGTCCACCTTCTAGTCCCAGATTGCTCGTACTGGTCCGTATCGGCGGGAACGCGGTCGCCGCGCTGGGTGTAGCGCCAGTCGATGTTCGGCGTCTCAATCTCGTTGTTCGGGATGTGGGCAACGCCAGCAAGTTCGTCGACGGTCATAATCATGCGACGGTCAGTCCATTCGCGGTTAGCCATTTTGTCGACGTGCTGCCGGAGCTGGTTCGCACGCTTGCCGTCCTTGCGATGCCATACTGGCGTATCGTTGAGGCCCTGCTCAGTAATTGCATTATAGTATTTTCTGAACATTCCGGCGACACCGCGGGCACGGGACTCGGCTTCGTCTTTGTCCGTGGACGCTGCGAGAACGCGGATGTTGACGTGGAACGCCTGCTGGCCGCGCTGCTGTTCGATGGTTTTGGCGGCCTGCTTGTCCTTTTCGCTCGCTGGCCGCGTGCGGGGATTCAACCAGCCCACAGAGGTTCCCTGGCGGAGAGCGTGGGCAAGGTCGTCGACGCTGTTGTGCTTGAACCGGTCGCCGTCAGTCCAGGACTGCTTTGCCGGTCGGAAGACGACCTGCGTGACGACCGTGCTGTCGTCGAGTGAGAGCATCTCGCTCGTGATTTCGCCGTACGGGTCGTTCGCCCATTCGTCGCTGTTGTGGTGGCGAATCGGGTAGTACGGGAGTTTCTCCATTTCGAGCCACGCACCAGCGACGTACTCGCCAGGATCGATCACGGGGAATGCATTCCCGCTTTCGACAGGGAACACCTCACTGTTGGCGTAGTTGTTTCCGACACGGCGACGGAACTTGTCGGCAGCAGCCTCGGTCGCAGCGTGCACGTAGAACTTGATCTTGCCCTCGTCGAACCAGACCTCGAAGGAATGGTGGTCGCTCGTGTTCTTCCCCCGATAGTTCGTCGTCACGTCGTGGACAGACTGGAGCAGTCCGGCGCCATCGACGACTCCCTGATTCTCTTTGAACGGGCGAATCCTGAGCAAGATACCCGGCGCACTCTCTGGGTGCTGGACGAACGGCTCTTCGAATTCCAACTGTGTGGCGTCGTACTGCGGGTTGCCGCCCAGGAGTTGCCTAAACATCGTCAGTACCCTCCTCATCGGACTGGACAGCGTCGTCTCCGCCGTCAGTGAATGCGGATGCCTCCACCGTGTCGTTCTGCCGTGCGTTCGCGACGACCGCATCGACGATCTCGTCCTCGGTGAACCCCTCATCAAGAATGCGAGTGGCCTCTTCCTCGCAGAGGTCGTAGCGGTTGGTGAGCGCGTTCATCTGCGCCTGATCCTCCACGAAGCCCTCGAAGTCGACAAGATCCTCGGGCTCGGCACTAATCGCCTGCTGGATGAACGCGCGGTCGTTGGGTTCGTAGTCAATGACGCGCTTCTCGAACTCGTCAGCGACGACGTGCAGCGGGTATGTTCCGTGTTCTTCGACGCGAACGAGCGCCTGACTGTAGCCAAGGTCCTCCTTGCCTGCGTCGGCCCCGCGAACGTACTGGCGCTGCTCACGCGTCAATCCAATCTTGTCGGCCGTCTCGTCATCCAAATCGGGTAGTTTGTGGAAAACCTTGATGGGGCACATGCCGAGAATCTTCTCGGCCTGGTCAGTCTCGTAGAACTCTTGGGCAGTCTGGGACAGCAGCACCATGCGCAGACCGGCGTGGCGCTGATGCCGGAACGCCGTTTCGAGGAAATCGAGATTCGCCTGATCCTCGAAGAGGTAGTGCGCCTCGTCGATAGCGAGTTCGACATTGCGGTCAGTCTTCTTCGCTTGCTGGTAGACCGTAGACAACAGCAACTGCATCAAGAATGTCTGGCGGTCGATCCCCGACGCACTCCCCTCGATCTGCCCGAGGTCGATATAGACGACCTTGTTGTCGCCTTTGAGAATATCGACCTCCGAGCGCTCCGCGAGGTTGTCGTACGATCCGCCCTCACGGAAGGGCTGGAACGCGATCGCCAACTCGTCCGCGTACTCTGCGGCGCGTTCACGAGCAGAGTCGGACGCAGCGATGTTATGTTCGTCGGGGTTTTCCGCTATATCCGCGAGGATGCGATGGACATCCGTCATCGTCGGCGAGTTCTCGGGCGTGTGCGTCGACACGTCGTCCTCGACGACACCCGCTTGCCGGTACGCCTCGTCGATGACGTACGAGAGTACGCCCGTTTCGGTTCCGAGATTGATATCGCGAGCGGTCAGGAAGTTTTCGAGCACAGCGTACACCTCGTCTTTCTTCGCGGACAGCGGTGAGATGCCGTCCTCGGCGTTGAGAACTTCCTGTGGTGTCTCGCGTATCTCCAGAGGATTCAGCTGGGTGTCGCCACCCACCGTGATCGTCTTCGCGTCCAGAGCGTCAGCGATGCCTTTGAACCCGCCGACCGGGTCAATCATGACGAGCATCGTCTCCTGTTGGCGCTTCATCATTCGCAAGTGGCGCATGATGTCGCCGAACGTCTTCCCCGCACCGGGCATCCCGACGACGAGTTCACTGTGGCCGGTTTCGAGCTCCCATGGATTAATTTGGACCGGTGAGCCGTTATGTCCGTGGTAGCCGTACTCAACACCCTCCTCCATCATCATGTAGTTCGAACTGAACGGGAACATCGCGCCGACTGCCTGGTTCGTTAGCGTCGACATCCGGTCGCGACCAAGTTCATTCCGACCGAGGGGTGAGACAGTCGCAAGCCCCTCCTCCTGCCAGCGGTTCGCTACTTTGAGCGTACAGTTCGCGGGAGCGTCCTTGACAATCGAGCGCAGGCGCGTCGACTGGTTGTCTAGTTCCTGCTTGCTCTCGGCGGATAGTCGGATGAACACGCCGCCGCGGTAGAACGACGCTTTGTTCGCGCGGACAAGCGACCGCATGAACTTTCCACGGTCAATATCGTCCTGGAGATCCTCGGCTTTGAGGCTGTTCGAGTCGTGCTGGTTGACCTTCAAGTCCGATATCCAGTCGGCCATCATGTCCTCGGCCGACTGATTGTCGAACGGGTCGAGATGGATGCTAATGTCCGTCTGCAATTCGGTCTCTAGCAGCAATCGCTCGAGCATCCCGTCAGCAGGTTCCTCCGGGAACTGCTCAATCCAGAACGTCCGAACGTATGTGTCGTCGTTGATGACGGCGTAGGTTGTTTCCCAGTCGACTGTCGACGGCGCGATAATCGATTGGTGGATCGTCGACGTGTCATCGAGACGGTCCTCATAGTCGACGTCCGCCTCGTCGTCCGTCTCTGCGGCCTCACTGTCTTCACTGCCAAGGTCATCGACAACGACGTCCGACTCGTCGCTCCCTTGGTCGTGACCGTTGGTCGAAGGACTATGCCTGCTGTACTGGCTATCGTCCATCGCGTCGACGACGTCGTCTGGGTCGGGCGTCGACGGCACGTCGTCGCTAATGCCGTGTGAAACGACCGGGAACGTACCGATTGCGTCAGTGATGTCGCCGTACTCCTCAGTGCGTCCGGTCCAGTATTCTTTGGTCACACGGGTGAGGTCGTAGGCGTCGACCGAGCTGACCGAACATCGGTACAGCGAGGACCCGCCGCGGCGGATCTGTCCAAGTCGGGATTCCAGCTTGTCTTCTTTGAGTCGGTCGCGTTCGGCCTCGGGGAAACCATCGGACTGGAATCGGCCAAACACGCGCCCCACGACAGGGATGTCGGCGAGGTAGGCGAGGACGCTATCACCGGTTTCGTCGAGCTGTTCGACATCGGCGTTGCGAACGGCGGTGATGATGTAGTATTCTCGGATGGTCGTGCTTTCGGAGTCGATATCGCCGTTCTGGTCGGTGTTGGTGGTGATATACTCTTCGAGCAATCGCTTGAGCACGGGTCGCGAGCGGACGTCGGCGTCACCGAGGCGACGCTGGTGGTCGCGGACGGCGTCGTCCTGGTCGACCTCCCGGCTAGTGATATAGAACTTCACGGGGAAGTCGATGGTCGCATTGACGAATTCCGAGAGCGAGTCCACGGCTTTCGCCCACGCCTCGTCGTCTTCGAGGGCCATGTTCGCTGGCTCGACTTTTATTGCGCCGACGAGCGCGCCGTCCGACCGCTCGATAGCGTGCGGAAAGACCTGCCCAACGCGGGTCAGGGAACGGACCTCGCGATTGTCCTCACCGTGAGTGTACTCTTTGTTCTTGACTGCCCAGCCGAGGCGGGCGGCCAGCCACTCGGTGAGCCACAGGTAGGAGGGCTTCACCTTGTGGAGTAATCCCAGGAGGAGTCCAAGCATGATGCCGAACCCGAGGATTGGGATCGTAAAGGTCGCCGGGACGAAGGCTGCACCGACGAGCGTGACGAACGCCACGCCGACGAACAGCATGATCTCGCCGATGGTGTACCCCCGGAAGAACGCGGTCGTCCCGCCGAGGGACTGATGAATCCGTCGTGCGCTATACTCGTGATCGTCAGTGTTTGTACTCATGAATCGTCACCACCGCGAAACCTTGTTTTTCGTATTCCTGAACGCCTGCTTCGACCGGGCTTTCGCTGCCTGTGTAGCCTGACTCACGTCTTCTTTCGTCTTATCGCGCATCCGGCCTGTCCTTGATTTCCGGAGGTTGTTGTAGCGGCCTGCGTGGTCTTTCGCTGACTGTGCGGACGAGCCGAGTTTGTAGGCTTTTGAATCGCCGTTCCCGATCTGGGTCTGCCCACTCTGTGTCACCGGGCCGCGCCCGTTCTGGGCGTATCCTCGATGCACGTTTCGGGCACCGCGAACCGATTTCCCTGCCCCTTTCTTCGCGGCTGAGGCGGCAACCGCTGGATTTGTCTTGGTCGTTCCCTGTCGGGCGATCGTCTGGACCGCAGGGGTAGACCAGTAGACAGTCATAATCGAAGCGATACAGGCTGCGGGAATGAGTACCAGTCCGAGGAACAGCGAGAAGATTCCACTTGCGCTCGCTGTGAGATCCATCTGCCAGCCGATTCGGAAGAGGACTGCAGCAGGAAGTCCCGCGAGAACGAGACCCGGATAGATGCCAGCAGCGCGGCGAGCGATCTCCGAGACCGGGCTGAGTGGCCAGACGTCGAGGGCCCAGAAGACACCGAGTAACGGCATTAACGGCGTCAGAACGAGGATGCCAAGCCACCGAAGACCATAGACGATGGCAGCGACAATAAGCAGGAAGTTCGAGATGGTCACCATGGCGAGAACGACGAAGAGGCCACCGACTGCTGACTCGATGAGACTCCCGAATCCGGCCGACATACTGTCGATTGGGGCAAGTGTGAGGCCTACCGCATTGACAAACTGGAGTGGAATCGATACAAGTGGGAACCAGACGAACGACCCCATGAACACGAGCCCTATCCGTCGGAGCAGCCGCTTGCGACGGTAGCTACTGATCGATCCCGACCGGAGGCCGATGTACGCGAGTCCGACGACCAGTAACATGATTGTCAACGGCAGGATGTACTGAAGATAGAAATCTGCGTACAAGCTCTGCCATGGTGCATTATCGGGAGTACCGGCGACGATGTACCGGGAGCTGGATTTCGGCGCGGGGACGCCGACAATTGGGTTGAGAAGCGCCTCGAAAATGTCGTTCACGAACCCGAGGAGCGCCTCTTTAATGCTCGTAAGTACATTCTCAATAGCGTCCTCAACCTGCTCTTCCATCCACCCCATCAGGTACCACTCCCGTTCGACGACGTTTGAGTCGAGCCAGCCGGGCTGCCGTCCACGATGGTTAGTTCACACGAGTATTTCTCCCCACCATACTCGATTGTCTGTGAGTACGACGGATTCGTCCCGGCCTGGACGACTCCTGTGACGGTGAGCGCATCCGTCTCCAGATTGCCACAATCGATGGCCCCGTGAACACCAGTAGGATCTTCCGTCTGATATATCGGAGCAGCAGAGTAGATAGTTGTCTCTCCAGGCGGTAGAAGGGTAGTAGAATTGTGCGTCAGCGTCTCCGACGGAGATACCTTGGTATGCGGCGAATCTGCCCACTGAAGTGCCGTGAGATACGTCGGCGCGTTCCCTGTGTTCTCGACCGTAAGAGCGGCGAATTGCCGCCACGTTGACCGGTCTTTATCCCAGTTTAGATCTGGGTGGTTCTGCGCCCACATGATATCTGTAATCGTGACCTCGGGTTGGAGGGAGATTGTCGTCTCACCAATTGTCTCGTCATCAGCGACAGCGACGACGCGGTAGTCACCAGGCGTGTACCCGTCTTCAGCTTCACCGAGCAGCTGAAATGTAACCTGTGTCGCTCCCTCTTGGACCCGCTGAAGCGAATTCATCTCACCATTCGGGTTGATGAGATTCACCGAATTCACGTCGGTGTCGCTGGCGAGTTCAACGACGAGGTCGGTTTCGTTCATCGCGACGCTCGCAAAGGTATTGCTTTCACCTTCGGGAGGTGTCGATGTCCCGGAACTAGGACTATTGGTATCGGATGGCGAGGAGGAACAGCCAGCGAGAGCAACGAGAACGCCGCTGAGGCCACTAAGAACTGTTCGACGGTCGACACACCTGTCGTGACTAAGTGAGCTTGTGTTGTCGTTCATGATCGGTTTGTAAGTCCGAGCAGCGTGCCGCCGGACATGTAGTCGAAGCCGAAGACCAGGACAGTAACGGGGATGAACCAGAGCATCGTCACAACGACGAGGTCGATGAGCGTCTGGAACTCGGGGAAGTTAGCGGGAGTTTTCGCGACGTCTTTCGACGCTGCATAGGGCTGGTCAGTCCGCCACCAAGCATCCGAGGTGTACTGGCCTCGAACGAGCAGGGACGGATTCGAGATGGTAACGGCGGCCATTCCGCTGCTGTTGAGCGCCGTGGTCTGGTTGCCGATTGTCACGCGGCCAGTCGTGACAGCATCGCCGGTTGCGTTCTCGGTGACCATCGCACGAACGACCGCCTGGGTTGCATTAGCTTCGGTGACGGATAGGGTGAGATTCGTCTCTCGGACGGTCTGCTGCTCGGATAGGGACACCGTTCGTGATTGCCCGCGGACGATTCCTTGCACCGTAACCTCGCGGAAGGCGCTCTCGTCGAGGGTTGTGGAACTCAGGGCAATCGAATCTGCATTCACGTACGGATTGGCAGACCCGAGGTCAATATTCGCCGGCAGCGACGGCCCTGACTGCTTTGTGCCCCACGTTTCCTCGATAACGAGTGGCCGCTTCCCGTCGTCAGTCGGTTCGGTCGGTACGTACGGCGCTTGCTGGCTCGGGAACGCGTGAACTTGGACGGGACGCACCGACGACTCAGCACGTGACGTGTTGGTCGCGGTGCCCGTGAACATCGTCTGCCAGCCGGATCGTCCGGCCGTGTAGAACCACCAATTGCTTCGGGCCCGAACATCGCCGTCGATCGTAATCGTCGACCATTCCGTATTCGGATGGACGACAGCACCGACCTGGTTCTCGCGTGCCTCAAACTGGACGCGGTTTCCAGAAATGCCGGAGAGTTGATTAACGACGACGGTCTGTGATGCCGATACCGTTTTTGATGCTTCAACGGTTTCGACAACGCGATTCCAATCCCCGCCACAACTGGATCTCGTGGAGTTCCAGGATGGGCAATCCAGTGTGACATGACGAAGCGTTACCGTGATATTGGTCTCGACGATCAGCTGCGGTGATCCCGAGAGGTCGGTGTACTGCAGCGTAGTCTGATGGCCGCTTCCGGTGTCGATAGTTCGACCATCTGTGGAGAGTTCCATAGATTCGATACTCGTGCGGTCGATCGACCAGCGTTCACGGTGTGGGCCGGTCTGGTCTCCCTCAGGAACAGCAACGCGGTAGTCACTGAGTGCCCGGACCTGTCCCTCTGGGGGAACATATTGTGTCGCCCCGTTTGTCTGATGGAGAACTGTTGAGGGTTGAACGGCGAAGATACTGGCATACGCATCTTTGATGTACACGCCGTCTTCGAGGGAGGCACTAGCAGGGTAGACAGACGTATCTTGGCCGCCAGGATTGTAATCGCTGAAGTCGCCACTATTCCAGTTTGAAGCGGCTTGAGGTGGACGAGCGAACGGGACATCTGTCGACTGGGCAAGTCGGTGAGCGAATTCGGCGCGTGATGAGACGTTTGCCCCATTGAAATCGTCGGCCGAGAGATTACCGTTGTCGACGTCTTCCGACCAGAGCCGCTGGAAGGTGCTGTTGTTCACGCCGTAGTCGGGTCCATCGTCAGGAACTGTATCCCCGGGATCAGATGGTATTTCGACATTTATGCCTCCTGCAACGCCAATCCCAACAGTGCCACTCACAAGGAGTAGGGCAAGTGCGGCGCCTGTCGTTCGGGCGTGCATTCTATTCCGGGCGAGGGGAGCGGGGACAGTTCGCTAGCTATCTCAGATGGGGGCTAGAAGGGCTTCACGCAGCCCGAGAACCCGAACCCCATCTGACTGCCGACCTTGTCGATGAGCGTGGGCGAGATCAATGCGAGGACGACGATGCCAAAACCGATACCGGACATGACGAGTTTTTCTTTGGCATCGTTCTTCTTCTCAGGGTTACCGCCGGCGCGCATATATGAAAGACCAGCTTTCCCAGTGTAGAAGCCGGTTGCGGGCAGGCCGAGGCCTGCGATCGCCCCAAATACGAGATCGATACCGGTGGCGACGCCAGTGTCGCAGTACACATTGCCGATCTGACTCTGTGCGGCGGCTGGACCGACGGCAACGACCAAGAACGCGAGCCCCATCGTGAGGGATATAACTCGTGGACGCGCCTGTGTGAGAGTCGGTTTGAAACGGTTACTGCTTAGGGACTGGGACGACTGGGTATTGGCCGAGAGCGACTGAGTGGCCGGTGCATCGCTCGCCGAGTCAGAGGGTGGATTGTTCATCTGGTGGTGTATCTGTTAGTCGGAGTTGGGATCCGTTTCGAGCAGGGTGTCCAAGTCCTCGATACTGGAGGTCTGTTCGAGGAGGTTGTCGAGGTCCCCGACTGGTTTCAGTGAGTGTCTCTTCGGTGAGCGTCGAGAGTTCGTCGCGGTCGATGTCTCGATACATCATTTGCTCGGCCACTGCTTCACGGAAGAGCCCGGATGCGTTGATGCTGGTTGCCCAGCTGGGGAATAAGGCATCGGCGGGCTTGATTGGGACAGTGGCGTTGACGGTATGCTGTGACATTCGTTAGTTGGGTATGTGTGTTTGAACGATATCAGGGATTGTTCCATGCTGCCATATATGCTTTTTGTGCGAGTTATTTTCTAGTGAATAATATATGGGCTTGCTTATATAAGAAATACTATCGAGAAGGCTCTACCACACCGCCTAAATAAGCAGATTCAGCCGAATTCCTCGTGGAGAATTTCCCGTAGATTGTAGAGGTTCGCAACAACTGCGCAGATGACCATCAGGAGGGTGGCGGCGAAGAAGGCGACTAATCCCACCGTACTTTCGAAGAGTCGGGTGGGCATGATGAAGCCGAGCGCAATCACGCCCATACAGATGACCGCGACACCAACAACGAGGACCGCTCCATAACCCCGGAGAGACGGGTGATTCACAATACATTATCACCACGCAGAGGGGAAAATGTGGGGTAGGGAAGCACGGTCGTGTTTAGTTAAGGCTGAAAAGTGAGGCGAGAGTGATTTTCAGCTGGTTCATGGCAGAAATCACCCGCCTCAGTGGCTGTAGCGACTGGATCGAGTTAGAGTTTGTGGAGCGAGAGCGGACACCGAGCGAGCTGATGCAGCTTGGTATTCGCCTCCATCTGGCTGGACTCTCACTTTCGAATACCGTCAAAGAACTTGAGAAGTTCGGTGTCCAACGCTCGCGGAAAGCCATCCATGACTGGGTGCAGAAAGCTGATCTATAGCCCGCCAGCGATGCCAGTCCGGATCAGATTGCGGTTGACGAAACGGTGATCCGCATCGACGGCCAGCAGTACTGGCTGTACGCTGCCGTCAATCCCGAATCAAACAGATTCCTGCACGTACGGCTGTTTCCGACGACAACAACGGCGTTGACTGAACGATTCCTGCAGGAGTTACGCGAGAAACACGACGTTGAAGATGCCGTGTTTCTAGTTGATCACGCCCAGCATCTCAAAACAGCACTCCAGCGAGTCGGGCTTCGATTCCAGACCGTTCGGCATGGGAATCGGAATGCTGTCGAACGTATTTTTCGAGAGATAAAACGTCGAACTTCCTCGTTCAGTAATAGTTTCAGCCACGTCGAGCCAACAACAGCGGAATCGTGGTTGCAAGCCTTCGCCGTCTGGTGGAACTCACTAAACTAAACACGATGCTCGACTGTTCCCCAAAATTCATGGGTGTCCAGTCGTATCCATTCCACTCCCAGTACGCCCCAGGATTGGGTGCATCCCTCGGGCGTTCAGCTGCGAGGGCAGCGGGCCGCGCCATCGGCCCAACCTCTGCTTCTAGCAGATTCCACCCCCCGACAACGTCACTATGCGCGTCTAACTCGCACGCATGGCAGCGGAACGCGTCGCCCTCACGAGTGACATTATCGCTGCCACACGCGGGGCACTCGCTACTCGACTCACACTCATTCACTTGCTCGACGGTGATGCCGATATCACCGAGCGTGAGTTCCAGCCGGTCAACGAGCTGGCGGTGACTCCTGAATACGATATCGGATCAGGATTAACCAACAGATCTGCGAAAAGACAGGCTTGTTGGTTAATCAGCCCGGTGACAGGGGGAGGGGGTATCGGAGTGTAAATCAAAGCGAGAGTGGAGGGAATTCGGACCGAATGATCGGATAATATAAAGACCAGTAGAATTGCGGGAAAACAGGGACATTGTATATATTCTAATACTGGTTAGAATAGGTCTTCTAGGCTCTATAATCACTCCACACTATCACTTACTTACTTAACGTTAATAGAAAACGTTATAATAATATAACTGTGCTCATGCTACCATGCATGGAGAAACGACTGTTCCGTAGAGAACAGTCCCTAAATAGCTCTTTTGAGCCGTTTCACAGCTTCTATTGTATTCGTTCTTTCGTCCTTACTGGGAAAGACCTTCGTGAGAGTTACACTCCGATACCCCCTCCCCCTCCGATACCTTCAATCTCAAACATCCAGTCGGATCAGTCTCACCTCCCCGTTTGTCCCTTCGGTCTTCGTGCAGATCCTGATACACTCCGATACCCCCTCCATCACTCTGTTCACTCTCATCACTCTGTTCACTCCCATGGTTTTATCATAATGTAGTGTATTGGGTCGATATCATGGAACCGTTCGGCGCCGAACAGGGAATCTACGAAGATGTCGACGTCCTCGACCCGGAGCCGGATACATACAAACCGACCGAGCTTCCGGAGCGAGAAGACGAACTCTCCCGCATTCATTCTGCTCTCCGACCAATCACTCTCGGTGGATCGCCTCGGAACATCCTCGTCTACGGTCCAACGGGACAGGGGAAGACAGTAGGGGTCAACCTGAAGACGGAACAACTTCAGGAATGGGCCGACACGGAGGGTGACGTCACGCTCACCGTCCTTCGGGTTAGCTGTAAGGGCGCGGGGAAATCGTGGAACGTCCTCGCGGATCTCGTCAAACAGGCTCGTGAAGCGCGCTACGACAAGACGGTCGAGAAACCGCGCGGCCCAACGAAAGTCGAGTTGTTCGAGATGCTCTCGGACGACCTTCAGGCGATTGGTGGCATGGTCATCATCGTCCTCGACGAGATTGACGGCATTCAAGAGGATAACTACGTCCTCTACGAGCTCCCTCGCGCGTCGATAGACGGTATCTCGATCGGTGTGATTGGCATCACGAATGACTACCAGTTCCACGAGAACCTTGACGCGGATATCCGGTCATCGCTCGGCAGTCGCGAAGTCGTCTTCAGTCCGTACGACGCTAATCAGCTTCGCGATATTCTTTCCCGACGCGCATGCCGTGCACTTCGCGATACGTACTTTGAGGACGACATTAGAGACTCCGAGTATCTCCGTAGCGACGTAATCTCAGACGATGTGATACCACTTTGTGCTGCGCTTGCTGGGCAAGACACCGGTGACGCCCGCCAAGCAATTCATCTCCTATCGACCGCATGTGACCTCGCTCTGGACAACGGCAGTGACACCGTTGAGGAATCCCACGTCCGTGAGGCCCGCGAAGAAATCCAAGAAGAAACCATCGGGAAAGGCATTCGCGGTGAGACGACGCAGCGGAAGATTGCTCTTCTTACTGTTCTCGAAGCAGAGCGCGCCGGAGACGCCCCCGAAGGAACGACAGAACTCTATCGTCGATACAAGCGTTTCACGAAACAGATCGGCGCGGCTACGTATCAACAAGGAACCTTCCGGGAGAAACTCAACGATCTTGTCCATGGAAATATCCTCGAAGGCGACCGTCGTGGCCGAGGTCGTGGACGTGGCATGACGAACATGTACAGTCTCTCGGTTGATCCAGACCTAGTCATTGATAAGGTCGGTGAAGACGACCGACTGAGTAAGATCACCACACAACTCGAGTAGCCCGATTCGTTACACTCCGACACCCCCTCCCCTCTGTTGAATCCGATAAATGCGGCGGGATCGTGTCGCACGAAGCAAGAAGCTCCCGGCGAGCGAACCGCCACAGCGGTAAGCGAGGAAGGGGTGTAGTTTGCTGTCGTTTTGGTGATGGCTTGGGTTGGGGTTCACAGCGGTAGCAGCGCGGAAGCCCACCCCTTCAGGGGTGGGAGCAAGCGCGTACGCTTTGTGCGACAACCCGCCGATACCGGCATTGCCGACTCCCCCAATGGATTCAAAGCTAGTAATAAGGTATAGCGATTTCTGTGACGTACATGGTGTGGGAGGTAACGCGAACGGTGCGCGTTCGCCTTGACGTACCCGACGACCGTAAGAGCGACCTCCACGCCACCAACAAGAAATTCCAGTACTGTGCCAACCGCACCAGTGAGTGGGCGTGGCGCTATCCCGACGAGGACTGCATCACCAGCAAAAACAAAGCCGAAGCCGCCATCTACGACGACCTCCGCGAAGAAACTGACTATCTCCACGCCAACCTCGTCCAGAAGGCCATCAAACGCGCCACCGACGATATTGGCAACTGCGTGGATAGACTAGCCGAGGGTGAGAACACCAGCCAGCCCGAATACGACACGTTCAGCATCGTCTACGACAAGCGCGCGGCAACCTACTACCGCGAGAAGGTGAGTCTCGCCACCGTCAACGGCCGCGTCGAATGCGACTACATCCTGCCCGACGACCCCGAAGGCACACCACACGGCCAGTACTTGCTGAACGACGACTACTCATTCTCAACAAGTACCGTCCACTACGATAGTGAGGGCGACGAGTTCTACCTGCACGCGGCGATGGAACGCGAACTCGACGCGAGTAGTCCTGAGAAAGCCCAGGATTCGAGAGTCCTGGGCGTGGACTGCAACGTCGACGACCACATCGCCGCCACCAGTACGGGTGCGTTCATCGGGAACGCCGACTATCTCAACCACCAACGCCGCGAATTCGAGAAGCGTCGTGCCAGCCTCCAACAGACTGGCACACGCAGCGCCCACCTGACGTATCAGCGCATCGGTGATCGGTTCGGCCGCTGGAGTGAGGACTACCTGCATCGATGTTCCAAAGAACTCGTCGCAGAAGCCAAGCGCCACGGCTGTACGCACATCGCGTTTGAGGGCCTCGAGCAGATACGGGACCGGATTAGTGATGAGAAGAAGTTCCAGCAGTGGGCGTTCCGCAAACTGCAGGAACAAACCGAGAACAAGGCTGAGCTTGCTGGACTTGTCGTCGAAAAGGTTGAGCCATCGTATACGAGCCAACAGTGCTCGAAGTGCGGGTGTACGCTGGAGGAGAATCGTGACGGCCAACAGTTCGTGTGCTTGGATTGCTCGTACTCGGTGAATGCGGATTATAATGCGGCGAAGAATGTGGCGCGGAAGCTCGCACTCAAACTCCAGCGGGGGCAGAAGTCCCCTGCTGGAGGGGCGTTCTGTCAGTACGCCCTCAAGTCGGGGATCATGACCGTGAGCGCTACTGAAGTGGCGTCCGACACCCCGGTGTCGGCAGAACGGGAGTCCACCGACAAGCCCACCCCTTCAGCGGTGGGTCGCTGACTACAGGTGGTGTCTGTCGGTGCGTGGCCGTGGTGGCTCGTAGTAGTGGATGGCCGATGGATCCAAGCCAATGCGTAAGAAATCCTTACGTAGAACTATCTAATGAGTACTGACGATCCTGAAGTAACCACCGTAACATCGAAAGGCCAGATCACGATTCCAAGCCGGCTACGGGAGGAATTCGGCCTCGAAAGAGGCACGAAGCTGATGGTCGTCCCAACCGACTACGGGCTCGTCTTGAAGAAACTCGAGCTCCCATCGGTCGAAGAGTTCCAACAGCGGGTCGAAGAGCGAGCCGAAACAGTCGAACTGTCGATGGAGGAGGTTGATGAGTTAGTGCATGAAGCGCGGGGATCTGGTGAATGAAGCCGGTTCTTGATACGAACGTACCCATCTCAAGCGTTATCGCGACCGGCGTCCCACACGACGACGTCGTCAAATACTTCAGCAAATTACAGGCGGTAAGCCCCCCTTCTTTAAGGAACCGCCGAAGGCGGCGAGTAGGTAGGGGGTAGTCCACCAGCACGGTCTTGGGTAGCAGATTGTTGAAGGGTTCTCAGAAATAGCTGGAAGTCGTAGCGGGCAAGGGTGGCGCGTTCACGCGGAGGAGGATGTCAAGCCGGGTTGCACAAGAATAATGCATCTTGACCTAATAGGATGAGATGACTATGACCGAACAGGGCGCTGAAGTACTGCGGGCGGCGCAACAGACGACCCGTACTACTGAAGAAGCACGGCGATCCCAGCGCCAGATCAACGAGAGGGTGGAGTGGGACCTTCACCAGATGCTACCCGAGCTGCGCGACGAAGAGCGACGCGTATCCATCGACGAGTAACGCCGGGCTCCTAGATGGACGTTTTCGACAGTAATATTTGGGTTTTAGGAATCACTGAAGCACATCCAAAAGCTACCGCGCTTGTGAACGGTGCGGAAGTCGGCGACCGCCAAGTCGTGCTGGACGCATACATTTTTGAGGAGGTGCGAGAAGCCTTCTACCGATCTGAGCATGTCGATGCGGCTGATGTTGAACAGACGATCTCCAATTTCGCTGTTCGAATTGCTAAACCGCAATCAATTGTGGAACCCGATCAAGCAGCTGTCGAAGAGATGGACCTTCAGGAAATCCGAGAGGCCCCACCAGTAAACCTGCTCGGACATCTGCTCGATATCCAACCGAAAGATGTCCCCGTGTTTTGCTTGGCGTATCGATGGCAGCACCAAAAGCCGACCATCTACACTGCCGATGAATCGTTCGCAGAGCTTCATCCCCCAACCTATGGTCTCCCCGACATCGAACTTGAATACATCCCCCAATAATCAAATGCTGCTATCGGAAATCCTACCGCTCAGAAGTTGAGGGCGCTCTTCTCAATACATATGACAGCCTGGTGCAGTTCATAAACTCTGTCGTTCGTAACTACTGTGATCACGGCCGCCGTGACTCTGACCACTGCTGACCGAATGTGGCACAATCGGCGTGCGGGCCGAAAACCGCGACGCCCGCGAGATGTAGGCGGTCCGGTGCGAGATGGGCGACGATACTTCGGATACGTTTCGAACAGCAAGCGGGTTTTAATCGGGATGGCGCACAACTACTGCATATGTCTTTCACCGCTAGCTGGCACACGCTCCTTGATGAACTCGACGGCCTTTCCGAGAGTGCGACGCTCATCACGCCGCTCTCCCATCACCGATTTCGTATTACTGACGTGCAGGACGCTCGCGTTATCATTCAGTTCGAAGACAGCAACGAGACGCGGCCGCTCCAGCGCGACCAGTTCGAAACGCTCTATCGACGAATTGAGGACGTCCCCAATGGGTTTGACCTTGATCGTCTCCCGACAGATGCCGACCCATATCCAGCGGTGTGGAGTGTCCATCCCCGATTCGAGGTTGATGAGGACGCTGGCGTTATCACTCAATCAGAGGTAGCGACGGCAACGCAGGTGCTGGGTGCAGAGCAGGAAGCCACGGATGAGGAACGGACTGAGCCCGACGGACTTGATGTCTACTCGGATGCACTCCTCCTTATTGACGCACTCGAACGTCACGATATGACTGATCTCTCTGAACTGGAGACGAATGCGTTGGTGAATCTCTACACCCTGCTTTCAGATGTCCAGCGAGATGCCAACGAGTTCCGCCAGGAGGTCGCGGATATCCTCCTTGCTCGACTCCATCACGACCGTCCGGTCGCTGGACAGTATGGCTCCGTCCAGCGGACGAGTCGCCGAAATCGTTCGCTCAAAAACGACGAGGAGGTGCTGGACCACCTTGAGAACGCTGGTATCGACCGTGAACGTGTCCTGAGCGTTGATCGTTCGAAAGTCGATGAAGTCCTTGAAGTCACCACGCTTTCGGAATCCGATGTGTACGAGGTCGAAGAAAGCGAATACGTTCGTAAAGCGGAGGTCGATGAAGACGTCAAAGAGTCCCGATTGCAGGGGTTGAAAGACCGCCTCGCTGCCAGCGAGGACGATGAGGCGAACCAGCTCCGAGCGGAGATCGAGGAGCTCGAACAGCGTATCGACGATCTCACCAGCTTCCGTACGGGAGCGGAGTTGCAGGGATGACTGCCTACCGCTTTCGCGTCAAGTTCGACCCCGATCCGACGTTACTGTGGCAGGATATCGTTGGTGGGGCGGACAGAACGATCACCGGATTTCACCAGTTTTGAGGCGGGGCCTCCGGCTTCAAGGAGTGAGGATATTGATACGTCTGCTTTGTTGAATCCGATGATGGCGGGGGTTCACTGTTTGGGTGCTTGTTCGAGGTTGTAGACTGCGGCGGTCACCACGAGTTTGCGGAACTCTCGACACCATGTGTGAGTGTGGAGAGTCGGCGGTGGACGCTCTTTGAGGCGCGGTGGGGTAGTTTGTTACCATAACGCCTACATACAGCGACCGTGCAGTGTATCGTGTCGCTGGAGGGACGCTAACGGCTGACATACCTCTGACGTCGGCATCGCCTGTCACCCCCAACCTCCAGCGACACCCGCTTTGTCACCCGGATTGATGCCCGATACTGGCAGTTCGTGGAAACACTTGTAGTAGTCCGAAAACCTACGATACCCTAGTAGCTACTACCCGAGTGTGTCGCCAGTTCGGCGTCAGAAATGAGACCACTGCCGTCATATTACCTGTCATCCACCCATCCGTCGGCGACACATCCTTTCAGTCACCCTCTCCTAGATACCATGGTTTTGCCCTTTCAGTAGACTCGGCGAGTGCCGGCTGACTGCATTTTCTGAGTTCAAAAACTCTTCTTTGATGCTGTGAGAGGGTGTCATAGAACGATTCCCACACCAAAGAGCAGGGTGAATGCTGAGATGGTATGGCCTCAGCGACCCTGCAAG
>NZ_JAXHGM010000007.1:0-186125 GCF_034808145.1 Halorubellus amylolyticus | reverse complement strand
CACGCCAAGGCAGAAACGGCTGACGAGTGGCTAAAATCATTCGCCTTCGCATGGAATCAGCTAATCTGAACGCGACCAGACACACGTCGTCCCGCAGCACGGGCGCGGACGCCACCCGGGAAGCGGACGACGAACCGGTCGGGACGAGGATACGTCCGGAACCCAGCGAACGCCGGGTTTACGTTTCGCGTAAACCCGGGTGCGGCCGTCGCGGTCGTCGCGTTCGTCCCGGGCATCACAACCTTCGGTCGGTGATGACGTGGCGCGAGCTCGGGGAGCGTCGGCGAGCCCGAGTGCGGCCGTCGATGGCGCGCGCGAACTCGAGTGCGGTTCGTTGCCACGCGCTGGATGCGTGAGAAAGTACGTCACGATAGTTCAAACGCGGTTCGAGACCATACCACACGGTAGCGACCAAGGATGTTTAAGGTGTATTCACACGCCGCCGTCTTGCGTTTCTGTACGGGTCGACCATGGTCGGCCACGGGAGGAGGCCGGCAAGAACTGTCTGGGCGGAACGCTTTAATACCACCTTCCCCCTGGGAGCGAGTACGATGTCATCCAACGACACGTCCCGCTCTGACACCAGTCAGGGCGATCGAGTTCTTCAAGGGCACTTTGGACGCTACGACTGAGATCGACGCCGCGCGCGTCTTCGACACGACGCTGCGCGACGGTGAACAGAGTCCGCGCACTTCATTCAGCTACGAAGACAAGCGAGAGATAGCAGCGGCGCTCGACGACATGGGCACCCACGTCATCGAGGCCGGGTTCCCCGTGAACTCCGACGCGGAGTTCGAAGCCGTCCGCGACGTCGCCGAGAGCACGTCCGCGACGACGTGCGGGCTGGCGCGCGTCGTGGACAAGGACGTCGAGGCCGCACTGGACGCCGGCGTGGACATGGTCCACGTGTTCGCGAGCACGAGCGACGTCCAGATAGAGGACTCCATGCACTCGACGCGCGAAGACGTCAAGCGCCGGTCCGTCGAGGCCGTGGAGCGCGTCGCCGAGTCCGGGACGACCGTGATGTTCTCCCCGATGGACGCGACGCGCACCGACGAGGACTACCTCGTCGAGATGGTCGAGGCCGTCACCGACGCCGGCGTCGACTGGATCAACGTCCCCGACACGTGCGGGGTCGCGACCCCGACCCGGTTCGGTGACCTCATCGAGGTGGTGGACGCCCACACGACCGCGAACATCGACGTGCACACGCACGACGACTTCGGGCTGGCGACCGCGAACGCGCTCGCCGGCATCGAGGCGGGCGCCGACCAGGCGCAGGTGTCGGTGAACTCCATCGGCGAGCGCGCCGGGAACGCCGCCTACGAGGAGTACGTCATGGCGGTCGAGTCGCTCTACCAGACCGACACCGGTATCGACACCACGCAGATCACGACGCTGTCGAAGCTCGTGGAGGCGAAGTCCGGGATGGACGTCCCGGGGAACAAGCCGGTGACCGGCGCGAACGCGTTCAGTCACGAGTCCGGCATCCACGCCGCCGGCGTCATCGAGAACTCGGACACGTTCGAGCCGGGCGTGATGACGCCCGCGATGGTCGGCGCCACCCGCGAGCTCGTGATGGGCAAGCACACGGGCGCGCACAGCGTCCGCGAGCGCCTGACCGACGCCGGGTTCGAGCCGACCGACGAGGAGGTACGCGCCGTGACGCGGCGCGTGAAGGACAAGGGCGCCGACGACGAGCGCGTGACGATGCAGGACGTCGAGGCGTTCGCGCACGAGGTCGGCGTCGCCAGGGAGGACCACGAGGAGGTCCGCGCGTGAGGGCCTCGGTCCGTCCGACAGCACCCCCCGCGAGCCACCGGTTCGGCGGCCGTTCCACGACTCGGCCAGCGAGCGTCGGGGCGGCGGGCGGTCGTCGACCGCGAGCGCGCGTCGGTAACGATTGCACGGCCCGCAAGACCTATACGGCCGCTCGCCTTCAGCGGGAGGTACATGCAGTCGACCGTCGCGACCGCGAGCGCGCTCCTCGCCGGGAGCGACGGTGCCGTCGTACGGACCATCGGTATTGTAGGGGCGTAAGCGCCCCTATCATCCCTCTCCTTCGACCCCGCGTACCGTTCGACCACCACCACCGAGTCCGTTCGACAGCACGACGACAGATGCCCGCAGCACACACCACACACGCACGACACACGCAGCCAGCGACGTACCGACAGCCGACAGCCACCACGGAGTCCGACCCCGCCAGCGACCGGTCGGCGCCGACAGCACGTCCCCCGAGGTGGTGCGCGTGAGTGAACGCGCACGGGCCGCGGCCGAGGCGGACGCCGAGCCCGCGACCGACGACGACTCGACTCCGCCTACCGAGGAGGACGCTGACGCGACCACCGGTTCGAGCGCGGACGCGGACGCGCCGGGGCAGACGCCGGTGACGACCGGTGCGCAGTCGGTCGTCCGGTCGCTCGAGAACGCCGGCGTCGAGCACTGCTTCGGCGTGCAGGGCGGCGCCATCATGCCCGTGTACGACGCCGTGTTCGACTCCGAGATGACGCACTACATGATGGCGCACGAGCAGGCCGCGGCGCACGCCGCGGACGCGTACGGGATCGTCGCCGGGACGCCCGGCGTCTGCCTCGCGACCTCGGGGCCGGGGGCGACGAACCTCGTCACCGGCATCGCGGACGCGAACATGGACAGCGACCCGATGGTCGCGCTCACGGGGCAGGTGCCGACGGAGTTCGTCGGGAACGACGCGTTCCAGGAGACGGACACGACCGGCGTCACGGCGCCGATCACGAAGGACAACACGTTCGCGGCGAGCTCGGACCGCGTCGGCGACGACGTCGGCGAGGCGTTCGCGCTCGCGAGCACCGGTCGGCCCGGGCCGACGCTCGTCGACCTGCCGAAGGACGTCACGCAGGGCGACACCGACCAGGAGCCGGGGCCGGCGACGCCCCCGGACACGTACCACGTTCAGGAGCGCGCGCCCGCGGACGCGGTGCAGGACGCCGCGCGAACAATCGAGGACTCGAACGAGCCCGTGCTCCTCGTCGGCGGTGGCGTCATCAAGGGCGACGCGACCGAGGAGGCGCGAGCGTTCGCGACCGAGTACGAGATCCCGGTCGTGACGACGATGCCGGCGCTCGGGTCGTTCCCCGAGGACCACGAGCTGAGCCTGGAGATGGGCGGCATGCACGGAACGGGATACGCGAACATGGCGCTCACCCACACCGACTGCCTGGTCGCGGTCGGCTGTCGGTTCGACGACCGACTCACTGGCGGTATCGAGACGTTCGCGCCCGACGCGGAGGTCGTCCACGTCGACATCGACCCGGCGGAGATCAGCAAGAACGTCGAGGCCGACCACCCGCTCGTCGGGGACGCGGCGACCGTCCTCACCCAGTTGGACGCGGCGATGGACGAGGAGCCGGCGGCGACGAAGTGGCGCGCCACCGTCAAGCAGTGGCAGTCCGAGTACCCGATGGAGTACGCCGCGCCGACTGACGAACCGCTCAAACCGCAGTTCGTCGTCGAGGCGTACGACGCCGCGACCGGCGACGACGCCATCGTGACGACCGGCGTCGGCCAGCACCAGATGTGGGCGGCGCAGTACTGGACGTACACCGAGCCGCGGACGTGGGTGAGCAGTCACGGCCTCGGCACGATGGGGTACGGGCTCCCGGCCGCGATCGGCGCGCGCATCGCCGCCGATGCGGAGGGCAAGGAGGACGCCGCCGTCGTCGCGTTCGAGGGCGACGGGTCGTTCCTGATGACGATGCAGGAGCTCGCGGTCGCGGTCCGCGAGAACCTCGACGTCACGGTCGCGGTCCTGAACAACGAGTACATCGGGATGGTCCGCCAGTGGCAGGACGCGTTCTTCGACGGTCGGCACGCCGCCAGCGAGTACGGGTGGTGTCCCGACTTCGCGAAGCTCGCCGAGGCGTTCGGGGCGAAGGGCATCGCGGTCGACGACTACGACGAGGTCGCGGACGCCGTCGAGGCGTCCATCGCGTACGACGGCCCCGCAGTGGTCGACTTCCACGTCGACCCGGCGGAGAACGTCTACCCGATGGTGCCCAGCGGTGGGGACAACGGCCAGTTCGCGCTGGAGGAGGACCAGTTATGACCGACGACGAGACGACAGCGGACGAGGAACCGACCGACCCGGCGACGGCGAGCGACGACGGGACGACGCCGACGCCGACGAACCACGACGACATGGTGCCGATGGCGCGCGCCGACCACCAGCGCGAGGGGCTCGCCGGGCCGACGCCCGAGGAGCGACCGCGCCCGCAGGGCAGACGGAACAAGCAGGGAATCCGCGTCGACCCCGAGGTCGAGGCGGAGCGCGAACCGCGGCGCGCGGTCATCAGCGTGCTCGTCGCGCACGAACCCGGCGTGCTCTCGGAGGTGTCGAGCCTCTTCAGTCGCCGGCAGTTCAACATCGAGAGCCTCACCGTCGGTGCGACGGACGACCCGGACCGTGCGCGTATCACGGTCGTCGTCGAGGAGCCCGACCCGGGAATCGACCAGATCGAGAAGCAGCTGCGGAAGCTCGTCCCGGTCATCTCGGTGCGGGAGCTGGAGCCGGACGCGGTCCGGCGCGAGCTCGCCATCGTGAAGGTCGACGCCGCGGACCCGAGCGAGGTCGCGGCGGTCGCGGACATGTACGACGCGCGGACCGTCGACGCGTCCCGGGAGACGGTGACCGTGGAGGTCACGGGCTCCAGACAGAAGATCGAGGGCGCGATCGACACGCTCGGCCAGTTCGGCGTGCGCGAGATCACGCGGACCGGAACGGCGGCGCAGGCGCGCGGGACGGACAGTACGGCCGGGTCGCCGCCGACGGGGACGACCGGGCGGACGGAGGCGGCCGCGGCGGCGACCGACGGCGGCGAACCGACCGGACGAGCAGCCGCCGGGACGGACGAACCGAAAGACCGAACGACGGACGACGCCACCACGGAGCAAGCATGACAGACGACGACTTCAGTACGACGGTGTACTACGACGACGACGCTGACGAATCGTACCTCCAATCGAAGACGGTCGCGGTACTCGGGTACGGGAGCCAGGGGCACGCCCACGCGTTGAACCTCCACGAGAGCGGGTTCGACGTCGTGGTCGGGCTCCGCGAGAGCTCGGACTCGTGGCCGGTCGCCGAGGACGACGGCCTGGACGTGGCGACGCCGCGCGAGGCCGCCGAGCGAGCGGACGTGGTGAGCGTCCTCGTCCCCGACACCGTCCAGCCGGCGGTGTTCGAGGCTATCGAGCCGGCGCTCGAGGAGGGCGACACCCTCCAGTTCGCGCATGGGTTCAACGTGCACTACAACCAGATAGAGCCGCCCGAGGGCGTGGACGTGACGCTCGTCGCGCCGAAGTCCCCCGGTCACATCGTCCGGCGGAACTACGAGCGCGACGAGGGCACGCCCGGGTTGCTCGCGGTCTATCAGGACGAGACGGGCGAGGCCGCCCAGGAGGCGCTGGCGTACGCGAAGGGCATCGGGTGCACGCGAGCTGGCGTCATCGAGACGACGTTCGCGGAGGAGACCGAGACGGACCTGTTCGGCGAGCAGGCCGTGCTCTGTGGCGGCGTCACGTCGCTCGTCAAGCAGGGCTACGAGACGCTCGTCGACGCCGGCTACAGCCCGGAGATGGCGTACTTCGAGTGCCTGAACGAACTGAAGCTCATCGTCGACCTGATGTACGAGGACGGGCTCGGCGGGATGTGGCACTCCGTGAGCGACACCGCGGAGTACGGCGGACTCACGCGCGGCGACCGCGTCGTCGACGACCACGCCCGCGAGAAGATGGAGGCCGTCCTCGAGGAGGTCCAGAACGGCGAGTTCGCTCGCGAGTGGATCGCGGAGAACCAGGCCGGCCGGCCGAGCTACACGCAGCGCAAGCGAGCGGAGGAGAACCACGAGATCGAGGCCGTCGGCGAGGACCTCCGCGGGCTGTTCTCGTGGAAGGACGACGCCGAATCCGAGCCAGCGCCCGCGGACGACTGAACACCCGACCGACCCACCACCGACCACTACAATGACCGATACCCGACGAGACACCGACGACGAATCGACCCCGATGCGAGCCGTCAGCCACACCAACCCCTACACGAACGAGTCGATGGGGTCCGTGTTCGAGCACGGCGTCACCATCGTCGCCGACGGCGGCCGACGCGACGCCGTCGACGACGAGCGCACCGACGTGGACGAGGCCAGTGACGAGGACGCGCCGTTCGACGACGACGGCGACACCGAGTCCGACGACGCCACACCGATGAAGGACGTATCGCACGAGGCGCCCGACGGGGGCCACGGGAACCGCATGTTCGAGCGCGTCGGCGACACGGCCGACGTCGTCGACGAAGAATGAGCGAGGGCACGCTCTACGACGAGGTGTGGGAGCGTCACCGAGTGGACACGCTCCCGACCGGGCAGGACCAGTTGTTCGTGGGGCTGCATCTCGTGCACGAGGTGACGAGCCCGCAGGCGTTCGGGATGCTCGAGGAGCGCGACATGGCGGTCGCGTATCCGGAGTTGACGCACGCGACGGTCGACCACATCGTGCCGACCGCGGACCAGTCCCGACCGTTCGACGACGACGCCGCGGAGACGATGATGACCGAGCTCGAGGCGAACGTCCGCGACGCCGGCATCGAGTTCTCGCATCCGGACACGGGCGACCAGGGCATCGTGCACGTCGTCGGCCCCGAGCAGGGCCTCACCCAGCCCGGGAAGACGATCGTCTGCGGGGACTCGCACACGAGCACGCACGGCGCGTTCGGCGCGCTCGCGTTCGGCATCGGCACCAGCCAGATCCGGGACGTGCTCGCGACGGGCTGTATCGCGATGGAGAAGCAGGACGTCCGCCGCATCGAGGTCACGGGCGAGCTCGGCGACGGCGTGGAGGCGAAGGACGTCATCCTCCAGATAATCCGCAAGCTCGGCACCGACGGCGGCGTCGGGTACGTCTACGAGTACGGCGGTTCGGCGGTCGACGCGCTCGGCATGGAAGGGCGGATGAGCATCTGCAACATGAGCGTCGAGGGCGGCGCTCGCGCCGGGTACGTGAACCCCGACGAGACGACGTACGAGTTCCTGGAGGGCCGCGACCGCGTCCCCGAGGGCGACGCGTTCGATGACCTGAAGGCGTACTGGGAGTCCGTCGCGAGCGACGACGACGCCGAGTACGACGACGTCGTCGAGATCGACGGGGACGCGCTCGCGCCGATGGTGACGTGGGGGACGACCCCCGGCCAGGGCGTGTTCGTCGACGAACCGATTCCCGACCCCGAGTCCCTGCCCGCGGACAAGGTCGAGACCGCACGGCGTGCACAGGAGCACATGGGCGTCGAGCCCGGCGACACCATGGCCGGCTACCAGGTGGACGTCGCGTTCCTCGGGTCGTGCACGAACGCGCGGCTCCCGGACCTGCGGCGGGCGGCGCGCGTCGTCGCGGGCCGCGAGGTCCACGACGACGTGCGCGCGCTCGTCGTCCCCGGCAGTCAGCGCGTCCAGCAGGCCGCCGAGGACGAGGGGCTCGCGGACGTGTTCCGCGACGCCGGGTTCGAGTGGCGCAACGCCGGCTGCTCGATGTGCCTCGGGATGAACGAGGACCAGCTGGAGGGCCCGGAGGTGTGTGCGTCCTCGTCGAACCGGAACTTCGTCGGCCGGATGGGGAGCAAGGACGGCAAGACCGTCCTGATGAACCCGCAGATGGTCGCGGCCGCCGCCGTCCACGGCGAGGTGACGGACATCCGCGACGTCGACCGCGTCGACCCCGAGGAGGTGACCGAGGTATGACGCCCATCGACGGCGGCCCACCGAGCGACGGCGGTTCGCCGAACGACGGGGCGGACGACGACGGGCCCGCTGAGGTCGTCGAGCATGTCTCCGGGACCGGCATCCCGGTCCGAGGGAACGACGTCGACACCGACCAGATCATCCCCGCGCGCTTCCTGAAGGTGGTGACGTTCGACGGCCTCGGCCAGTTCGCGTTCTTCGACCAGCGGTTCACCGACGACGACGAGGAGAAGCCGCACCCGATGAACGAGGAGCGGTTCCGGGACGCGAGCGTGATGGTGACGAACAAGAACTTCGGCTGTGGGTCCTCGCGCGAGCACGCTCCGCAGGCGCTGATGCGGTGGGGTATCGACGCGCTCGTCGGGGAGAGCTTCGCGGAGATCTTCGCGGGGAACTGCCTCGCGCTCGGCATCCCGACGGTCACCGCTGACGAGGCGACGGTCGAAGCCATCCAGGACTGGGCGGACGCGAACCCGACGGGAGCCATCGACGTCGACGTCGCCGCGGAGACCGTGACGTACGGCGACGAGACGGTGGACGTGACCGTCGACGACGCCCAGCGGAAGGCGCTCGTCGAGGGCGTCTGGGACACGACCGCGTTGATGAAGGCGAACGCGGAGGCGGTCGCGGACACCGCCGCGACCCTGCCGTACGTCGCCGACGACGTCGTCGCGAACGCACGCGCCCGGAACGACGCTGGCCGTGGTGAGGACGCGTGACCGCCGAACGGATCGCGGTCGTCCCCGGCGACGGCGTCGGCCGGGAGGTCGTCCCCGTCGCGGTCGACGTCCTCGACGCGGTCGGTGACTTCGAGTTCGTGCACGCCGACGCCGGCGACGCGGTCGCCGCGGAGACCGGCGACCCGCTCCCCGACGAGACCTACGAGACGGTCGCGGACGCGGACGCGACCGTCTTCGGTGCCGCCGGCGAGACCGCGGCCGACGTCGTGCTCCCGCTCCGCGAGGCGGTGGACTCGTTCGCGAACGTGCGCCCGGCGCGCGCGTACCCGGGCGTCGACGCCCTCCAGCCGGAGACCGACCTCGTGTTCGTCCGCGAGAACACCGAAGGCGTCTACGCGGGCATTGAGGACGAGATAACCGACGGCGTGTCGACGCTCACGCGCGTCGTCACCGACGACGCATCCAGGGACATCGCCGCGTTCGGGTTCGACTACGCCGTCGAGAACGGCTACGAGGACGTCACCGTCGCGCACAAGGCGAACGTGATGCGCGAGACCGACGGGCGATTCCTCGCGCGCTGCCGCGACGTCGCACGCGAGCACGCCGCGGTCGACGCGAGCGACGTCGAGGAGGCGCTGATGGACGCCCTCGCGATGCACCTCGTCCAGCGTCCGACCGACTACGGCGTCGTCATCTGTCCGAACCTCGCCGGCGACGTCCTCTCGGACCTCGCCGCGGGGCTCGTCGGCGGCCTCGGCCTCCTCCCGAGCGCGAACGTCGGCCGCGAGAACGGCCTGTTCGAGCCCGTGCACGGGAGCGCGCCCGACATCGCCGGCGACGGCGTCGCGAACCCGAGCGCGACCGTGCTCTCCGCCGCGATGTGCCTGGAGCACCTCGGGTACGACGAGGAAGGGGGACGCGTCCGCGACGCCGTCGAATCCGTCCTCGAGGACGGCCCGCGGACGCCCGACCTCGGCGGCGACGCCGGCACCGAGGACGTCGCCGCCGCCATCCTCGACGAACTCTAGCGCGACCCCACCCGAAGACTCTTGTCGCGGTCACGTCACTCGCTAGCAGTGCCACGAACGCGCCGACAGGTGCTCGCGGCTGTCGGCGTCGGATTCACCACGGCCGCGGCGGGCTGTGCCGGCACTCGACCACCGCCCGGCGACTGCAGCGTCGCGAACCGGCCGGGGCCCGACGTCGGCGAACCGTCCTCGGCACCCAACAGCTCGACGTACCCCACCGGACCGCCCCCCATCGACGACGTCGGGAACGTCATCGACTACGCGGACGCGTACGAGCGCGCCTACCGCGACCACACCGGAGACGCGGGAACCACGACCACGGGCCCCATCACCATCGAGACCATCGACCGGCGAACCTACGCCAGTCCCGGCGCGAGCGTCGTCTACCGGCGTCGATACCGCTACGAGCACTACGTGTACGAGAGCGACGTCGCGACCCGCGAGCAGGGAACGACGCGAACCGTCTACTACCTCGACGCGGAGCGCGTCTTCCGCGCCGCCGCCGACGGCCGCGGTCCTGCGGGCGCGCTCGACCCCGACCCGTGGGAGCGCGGCCAGACCCTCGCCTGCTACACCGACTAGGCCGAGGGCTCGTCGTTCGCGCTGGAGCGGTCAGCGCCCTCGGTCTCGGCACCGCCCCCGTCCTCGGCGGCGGCGATGGCGCACACCTCCTCCCAGCGGCCCTTCGATTCGAGGTGACTCTGGAGCTCGCGACCGTACTCGCCGGCGAGCTCGCGCGCGGTTTCGGCGCGAGCGGCGTGGTCGTCGTCGCTCGACCCGTCATCACCCATGCCGAGCGCGCGCATGACGGCGTCGAAGAAGCCCCCGCCAGCGTCGCCACGCCCGCCGACGTCGCTCTTCCCGCCGCCCGCCCCGCCGAGCGCACCCATCTGCTCCTGGATGTTCTCCAACTCGGGCATGATGGCTTCGAGGTTCGTCTCGTCGCGGTCGACGACGATGCTCGCCGACCCGGGGGACTCCGGGTCGTCGATGGTGTACTGCGTGGCGCTCATGATGAGACTCCACTCCTGGTTCGAGAACTCCGACCCAGTGACGCGGTCGTTGAACTCCTGGTCGACCGCCATCCGCTCGCCGACGACGCGGTTCGTCCACTCTTCGGTCATACCTCCGGGTACGCCCACGCGTCGTATCAGCGTTCCGCTGCGACCGGTCGAAGAGAAAGCGGCTGTCGTCCGTCGGTGACCGCGCGCGACCACCACCGCTGGCGCGGCGAGCGCGACGGGGCGTCTCAGAACGCGTCGCCTTCGAGCGAGATGTCCGCGTAGAGGTCCGTCTTCAGCGCGTCGTGGACCTTACAGAGTTCCTCCGCTCGCGAGACGACCGCCTCCGCCTTGTCGCCGACGTCGCCCTCCACGGCGACGTCGAAGCTGATGGCGGCGAGCTTGTCGTCCTCGTTCAGGTCACCGGTCACGTCGATCTCGACGTGCCCGAGGTCGCCGGCCTGGCGCTGCTCCGCGGCGACGCGGAGCGCGGGAACGAAGCACGCCGCGTACGTGCTGAGGAGTGTCTCGAGCGTGTCCGGTGCGTCCTCGCCCGTCGCGTCGACCGTCTGCTCGAAGTCGCGGATTGTGGTCGTCGTACTGAACCCTTCCTCGGAGACGGAATGAACTTGCTTGGACATACACTCTCTCGTACACTCGGACCGCGGGTAAGCGTTACCGTTGCGGAACGATATCACGCCCCAGCGCGGCCGGGGACCGTCACGTTCGAACCACGGGCAGTGCAGACCCGCTCGCGGCTCGCGCGAGAAAAGTAAGGGTTAAAACTCGCCCGAGGCACGTATCGGGTATGGCTGGAACCATCGAAGTCCTCGTTCCGGGTGGACAGGCCGACCCTGGCCCGCCGCTCGGTCCCGAGCTCGGCCCCACACCCGTGGACGTGCAGGCCGTCGTCAGTGAGATAAACGAACAGACGGAAGCGTTCGACGGGACGGAAGTCCCCGTGACCGTCGACTACGACGACGACGGCTCGTTCAGCATCGAGGTCGGTGTTCCCCCGACCGCGGAGCTCATCAAGGACGAGGCCGGGTTCGACACCGGGAGCGGCGAACCCCACGAGGAGTTCGTCGCGGACCTCACCGTCGACCAGGTCAAGCAGATCGCCGAACAGAAGCTCACCGACCTGCTCGCGTACGACGCCAAGCAGGCGGCCAAGGAGGTCGTCGGGACGTGTACGTCCCTCGGCGTGACCATCGAAGGCGAGAATCCGCGCGAGTTCAAGGAGCGCATCGACGCGGGCGAGTACGACGACACGTTCGTTGACGCCTGACTCTCAGGGTTCTCTCACTCGTTCCGGGGCGACCGCGAGCGACCGCCGTGTTTATTGTGGCGACCGCGCCTCAGTTCTCCGAGTAGATCGTCGGCACGTCGATGTGGACGACGGTCCCGTCGCCGTTCGTCGTCGTCGTGATGGTGCCGTCGGCGCGTTCGACGAGCCAGCGAGCGATCCAGTGTCCGAGGCCGTCGCCGTGATCGACGGGCGACGCGTCGAGGCCGCCAGCGAGCAGGTCGCTTTCGATGTCGGGGAGTCCGGGTCCGTTGTCGCTGACGGTGATGCGGACGTGGTCGTCGTCGTCGCGTGCGGTGATGGCGACGTCGCGGTCCGCGGGCGGCCGGTCGTTGTGGATGCAGGCGTTCTCGACGATCTCGGCGAGCGCGGTGCGGACCGCGTCCCCGTCCGCGAGGACGACGCCGTCCGGCACGTCGACGGTGACGTTCGCCGCCGACGGCGCGTCCGCGGTCGCGGTCGCTTCCGCGACCACCGACGAGAGCGGAGCCGGGGCGCGCCGGTCCGTGACCGCTCGGATGCGGTCCTCTATCATCCGCGCGTTGTCGCTTATCTCGAGGGTGTCCTGAACCGCGGCCTCGATAGCCGAGACGTGCAGGTCCACGTCCGCGTCGTCCTCGCGAAGCGACTGCGAGTGCCCGAGCACGAGGTTCATCTCGTTCCTGACGTTGTGCCGGAGGACGCGGTTCAGGACTCTGAGCTGGCTCTCGCGCTGTTCGAGGCGCGCGCCGACGCGGTCGAACCGCTCGCCGATCTCGTCCCACTCCTCGGTCCCCGAGAGCGCCACGTCCACGTCGTACTCGCCGCTCTCGAGCGCGGTCAGGCCGGCGCGGAGGTCAGCGATCTGCCGGATGTTCGTCCGGTACGTCCAGTACCCGACCGCGCCGACCGAACAGAGCACGACGAGGAGCGCGACCCCCTGTACGAGCGACACCGACCGCAGGCGGTTCGCGACCGACGACCGGTCGTGTTCGACGACGACCACCCAGTCCGTCTGCGGGACCGGTTCCGTCGCGCGGAACGTCCGCCCGTCGAGGGGGTCCTCCGCGTAGAGCGACGTGCCGTGCGACCGAACCGTCACGGTCTGCCCGGGGTCGACGAGGTGACTGATGTCCGAGAACACGCCGTGCTGGTCCTCCTCGGGGTCCTCGAGGTGGATGGCGGCGTTCAGCGTTCCGACGACGTCCGTGCCGTCGCGGATGGGTGCACTGATGACGACGATCAGGTTCCCCGAATCCGCGCGGAACGGGTCGCTCACGTGCATCGTCCCGTTCAACGCCACCCGCACGTACCGTCGATGACTCAGGTCCCCGCCGACGATGCGCTCGCGCTCCGTCGCGTTCGTATCCTCCGACGCGAACGCCGTCACCGTGCCGTTCGCGTCGACGACGCTCGCCCCGTCGAGCCGCGACGCCGCCAGGAACTCGTCCAGCGCTCCAATCTGGATGGCGCTCCCGTGCCGGGCGAGACCGCTCGCTCGCGACCCAACGCGCACCACCTGCTCCTTGGATTCGAGTTGCGCGTGGAGGTTGTGCGCGACCGTCGCCGCCGTCCCGTTCACGCTCGCACGCTCGCCCTGGACGATGTCGTCCGTATGGAGCGCGAACCCCGCGTAGACCGTGATTCCGAGGACGAGAGAGAGCGCGACCAGGAGCGCGACGAGCGTCGTCGAGAGTCGCATCTGAACGGACCCACGATGGACACCCATATGAGTGCACTGGGCGATTCACCGCACTCGCTCGCACGCGCACCACGCAAGCCCCTGCGGCGCTCTCCCGTAGGTCCAGCACTTCGACGGGTTTAAGAGTCCGTTGGGTCACGTTCCAAGCGAGACAGGCTTCGCCTGTTTCACTGACCCGTAGGAGCACTACGCGTACTACGGAGGTGAACGATGGCAGACCAGGATATAGAGAATGCAGTCTCTCGCGCACTCGAGGACGCACCCGACCGGAACTTCCGGGAGACGGTGGACCTCGCGATTAACCTGCGCGACCTCGACCTCAACGACCCGTCGAAGCGTATCGACGAGTCAGTGGTATTGCCGGCCGGAACAGGCCAAGAGACTCGGATCGTCGTCATCGCGGACGGCGAGACGGGGCTCCGCGCCGAAGACGTCGCCGACGAGGTTCTCGACGGCGACGATCTGGCCGACCTCGGAGACGACGACGACGCCGCGAAGGATCTCGCTGGAGAGACCGACTTCTTCATCGCCGAAGAGGCGAAGATGCAGGACGTCGGTCGCTACCTCGGGACCATCCTCGGTCCGCGCGGGAAGATGCCGACCCCGCTCGGTCCGGACGACGACGTCGTCGAAACCGTCGAACGCATGAAGAACACGGTCCAGCTCCGTTCCGGTGACCGTCGGACGTTCCACACGCGCGTCGGCGCGGAGGACATGGACGACGAGGACATCGGCGACAACATCGACGTCATCATCCGTCGGCTCGAGGCGAACCTCGAGAAGGGCCCGCTCAACATCGACTCCATCTTCGTGAAGACGACGATGGGGCCGAGCGTGGAGGTGCCCGCATGAGCGCCGAGGCCGAACGGAAGACGGAGAACCTCCCCGAGTGGAAGCGAGAGGAGGTCGCGGACCTCGTCGAGACCATCGAGTCCTACGACTCGGTCGGTGTCGTCAACATCGCGGGCATCCCGAGCCGACAGCTCCAGGCGATGCGCGCGGACCTCTGGCCGAGCACGGAACTGCGCGTCAGCCGCAACACGCTGCTGGTGCGCGCGCTCGAAGAGGTCGACGACGGCGTCGAGGACCTGACCGAGCACATCGCCGGTCAGGTCGGTCTCATCGGGACGAACGACAACCCGTTCGGGCTCTACAAGACGCTCGAAGCGTCGAAGACGCCCGCCCCGATCAACGCGGGCGAGGTCGCGCCGAACGACATCGTCATCCCGGAGGGCGACACCGGCGTCGACCCCGGGCCGTTCGTCGGCGAGCTCCAGCAGGTCGGTGCGCAAGCGCGCATCATGGAAGGCTCGATTCAGGTGACGGAGGACTCGACGGTCCTCTCGGCCGGCGAGGAGGTCTCCGACGACCTCTCGAACGTCCTCTCGGAACTCGGTATCGAACCGAAGGAGGTCGGTCTCGACCTCCGTGCCGTGTTCTCCGAGGGCGTCATGTTCGCCCCCGAGGACCTGGACATCGACGTCGACGCGTACGCGGACGACGTCGCGACGGCTGCCGCGCGAGCGCGGAACCTCTCCGTCAACGCGGTCTATCCGACCGCGCAGACGGCGTCGACGCTGCTCGCGAAGGCGACGGGCGACGCGAAGTCCGTCGGCCTGCAGGCCGCTATCGAGAGCCCGGACCTCGCGGACGACCTCGTCGCGAAGGCGGACGCGCAGGTGCGTGCGCTCGCGGCGCAGGTCGACGACCCTGAGGCGCTCCCCGAGGACCTCCAGGACGTGGAGGCGCCGACAGCGGCCGCCGAGGACGTGCCCGACGAGGGCGAGGACGAATCGACTACTGAAGAAGACGATACCGAGGCGGACGCCGAGGACTCCGACGACGACGATGACGACGACGAGGAGGCCGGTGGCGACGCGCTCGGCAACATGTTCGGATAATTCACAATGGAGTACGTTTACGCAGCACTCATCCTGAACGAGACGGGCGAAGAGATCAACGAAGACAACATCACGGGCGTGCTCGAGGCCGCCGGCGTCGACGTGGAGGAATCCCGCGTCAAGGCGCTCGTCGCAGCGCTCGAGGACGTGGACGTCGACGAGGCCGTCGCCGAGGCGGCCGCGGTTCCCGCCGGTGGCGCCGCAGCGGGCGGCGCAGCCGCGGAAGGTGGCGACGAGTCCGCCGACGAAGGCGGCGACGACGAGGACGAGGACGTCGAGGAGACGTCTGACGTCCCGGACACGAGCGACGACGACGAGGACGAGGACGCCAGCGGCGAGGGCCTCGGCGACCTCTTCGGCTGAACGCGCGCTCGACCAGTTCCCGACATTTCTTTCGCGTGCCGGCCGGTGAGCGGTGGCGCTGTGCTGCGAGCGATGGTGCTGTACTGCGAGCGGTGGCGCTGTACTGCGAGCGGCGAGTCGGCGTGAGGGGGATGGCGGTGCGTGGGTTCTTCCGTGGGGGCGCGGCCACGGTCGGTGATGGTGGGCGTGGACGTCGTCGTCGGGCTGGCGGTCGGCGTGAGCCTCGGGTGCGTGTCGGGGTTGACGCCGGGCGTGCACGCGAACGCGTTCGCGCTCCTGCTCGCGGGCGTGGCGCCGTCGGTGCCGGGGAGTCCGCTCGCGGTCGGGGTTGCGGTGCTCGGCGCGGGGGTGACGCATTCGTTCGTGGACGTGGTGCCCGCTATCTCGCTGGGGGTGCCGGACGCGGCGATGGCGGCGACGGCGCTGCCGGGGCATCGACTCGTCCTGGAGGGCCGGGGGCGCGAGGCGCTCCGGGTGTCGGCGCTCGGGAGTCTGGGAGCGTGTGCGCTCGCGCTCGTCGCGGCGTGGCCGGTGACGACGGCGATGCGCGTGCTCGTCCCGGTCCTGAACGAGCATCTCGCGGTCGTGCTCGTCGTCGCGACGCTCGCGCTCGCGGCGACCGAGCGGTCGTGGTGGCATCGCGGCGCGGCGGTCGTGGTCGCGGCGGTCGCTGGTGGGTTCGGCGTGCTCGCGCTCGACGTCGACGTCTCCGGGCCGCTCGGCGAGAGCGTGCTCGCCGCCATCTTCGGCGGGTTGTTCGGTGCGCCAGTGCTCCTGGACGCGCTCGACGGCGACGGCGTCCCGCCGCAGGGCGACGCCGCCGTCAGGGGGTCGCCGGTCGCGCTCGCCGGCGCCGCGCTCGCCGGCACCGCGGGCGGTGGCGCGGTCGGGTACCTCCCCGGCGTCTCCAGCGGCGTCGCCGCCGTCCTCGCGCTCGCGGTCGTCCCCGGCGACGCCGGCGACCGCGGCTACCTCGCCACCGTCTCCGGCGTCAACACCGCGAACGCGATCTTCGCGGTGTTCGCGCTCGTCGCGTTCGACAGCCCTCGAACCGGCGTGCTCGTCGCGTTCGACGAGATCGGCGCGCCGCTCGTCCTGCCCGTCCTCGTCGCAGCGGTCGTCGTCGCCGGCGTCGTCGGCGCGCTCGTCGTCGTCACCGTCGGCGACCGCTACCTCGCCGTCGTCGGCGACGCCGACCAGCGGACCGTGGTCGCGCTCGCCCTCACCGCCCTCGCGCTCGCCGCCTGGACGTTCGCCGGCGTCGTCGGCTGCTGTCTGTTCGCCATCGCCACCGTCATCGGCCTCGCACCGGTTCGCCTCGGCGTCAAACGCGTCCACCTCATGAGCGTCCTCACCCTCCCCATCGCCCTCACCGGCTGAACACGCACCGACCCACCACCGAACCCTCGTACAGTCGACAGTCTCCCCCCTACCAGAACCGGCGGCCTGACGGCCGCCGGATGCTCGACGAGTCGATTCGAAAGACAACCGTTATACCCAAACGCCTCACAGGGTGTTGTATGAGCGAGTCGCAATCAGCAGAGCAGCGCCGGTGCGTCTCCTGCGGCCTCAACATCGCAGGCACGAACGCCGCGCGCTTCAAGTGCCCCGACTGCGGGCAGATCATCTTCCGATGCGCGAAGTGCCGAAAACAGAGCAACCTCTACGAGTGCCCGGACTGCGGGTTCATGGGGCCCTAACCATGGGGAAGGTCGCCGCGAAGATCAAGGTCATGCCGCAGAGCCCCGAGATCGACCTGGACGACCTCCAGGACCGCCTCGAGGATTCGCTCCCCGAGGGCGCGAAGATCAACGGCGTCGAGCGTGACGACGTCGCGTTCGGTCTCGTCGCACTCCTGCCGACGGTCATCGTGCCCGACGACGCGGGTGGCACGGAAGCCGTCGAGGAGGGCTTCACCGAGGTCGAGGGCGTCGAGTCCATCAGCGTCGAATCGGTCGGCCGCATCTAAGCGGCTCCCGGCTTCTTCAACCGTTCTCCACTCGCGTAGCCGCGGCGTCGGCGAACCCTTCGATGCCGGTTCGCCCGTCCGCTGTCACTCGTCGAGCGGTCGTGCTGCGAGTTCGGCGATGCGGTCGGTGCCGTCGTCGACGAGCCCGCCGTGATAGCAGAGCGTGCGGGCGACGTCGAGGTCGGCGAGCGTCCCGACGGATTCGTGGGCGCGCTCCCGGTCGGGCGTGTACTGGGGTTTCGGGCCGTGGAGGCGGTCGTCGCCGTGGTCGGCGACGAGCGCGTCGCCCGCGAACAGGAGTCGGTGGTCGGGGAGGTACAGCGAGACGTGGCCGGGGCTGTGCCCGGGCGTGTTCACGACGCGCATCGGGCCGACGGTCGTGTTCAGGGTCTCGCCGCCGACGAGTTCCAGGTCGACGGCCGCGGGCGGATACCGGTCGCCGTCGGGGTCGGCCTTGACCGGGAACTCGCGGCCGTCGACGTAGGGGGATTCGTCGGCGTGTGCGGCGACGAACGCGTCCGCTTCGGCGTCGAGTGCCGCGAGTGCGCCGGCGTGGTCGCCGTCGTGGTGCGTGAGGACGACGGTCGAGACCTCGGCGAGCGCGAACCCGGCGGCGTCGAGCGCCTCGCGTATCTTCGGGACGGAACCGGGGAGGCCGACGTCGACGAGGACGAGTCCGCGAGCAGTCTCGACGGCGACGGGGTGGAGTGCGAGTTCGTGGCCGTCGCGCTCGTACGGGACGGCGAGGTCGTGGACGCCATTCGGGAGTGTCATGCGTGAGCGTACGGCGACCAGCGTGGTATCGGTTCGGGTCGCGGCGGCGAGCCCCGCGAGCGGACGCTGCCGGCTTCGCGCGCCGAGACGCGCGGCCGGCTGTCGGGAACCACCAGCAGGGCGTGCGTGGGTCGCTGGCACGGTCCGACACGTGTTTATGAGGGCACCCGGTAGCGTGGAGTGATGACTGACGTGGCACCGCCGACGCCGGGGCCGACGACACCGGACCCTGCGGACGGCGAGGGGAGCGTGCACGTTCTCGGGACGGCGCACGTCTCCCAGGAGTCCGTCGACGAGGTCGAACGCACCATCGAGGACCGGCACCCGGACGTCGTCGCGGTCGAACTCGACGAGGGCCGGTATCGACAGTTCCGCGGGGAGACGCCCGACGACCTCGACCCGACGGACCTGCTGTCGGGGAACACCGTCTTCCAGTTCATCGCGTACTGGATGCTGAGTTACGTGCAGGCGCGGCTCGGTGACCGGTTCGACACGGCACCGGGTGCGGACATGCTCGCCGCGGTCGAGTCCGCCGAGGAACGCGGTCTCGGCGTGGCGCTCGTCGACCGCGACATCCAGACGACCATCCAGCGGTTCTGGAAGCGGATGACGTTCTTCGAGAAGGTCAAGACGGCGAGCGGCCTCGCGTTCGGCGCCGCGGACCCGCGGCTCGTCGGCGTAACCGTCGGGCTCGTCCTCGGCGTGCTCCTCGCACCCCTGCTCGGGTTCGGGCTGCCGCTCGCGGGCGCCGTCACGGACGCCGGCCTGCTCTCGCTCGCCTCGGGCGGCCTCGCCGCCGCCGTGACGGGGTACGCGTCGCTCTCGCTGACCGACGGGTACCTCGACGAGTGGACGAGCCTGGTCGCCGCCGCCGCGGTCGGAATCGGCGTCGGCGCCATGGTCGCGGTGACGGGCGTCCTCGACCAGTACCTCGGGACGTTCGTCGCCGGACCGCTCCGGAACCTGCTCGCCGGCGGATTCCTCGGCGTCGGTGGCGGTGTCGGCGTTGGCGTCGCCCTCGGCGTCGTCTTCGACGCGCTCGGGGTCGGGAGCGACGAGGACGTCGAGGAGTTCGACATCGACCGGATGACGGACGCGGACGTCGTCTCGGTGATGATGGAGGAGTTCCGGCAGTTCAGCCCGGGTGGCGCGAGCGCGCTCATCGACGAGCGCGACGCGTTCATCGCGCACAACCTCGTCGCGCTCCGCGAGAAGGGGTACGACGTCGTCGCGGTCGTCGGCGCCGGGCACCGTGCTGGCATCGAGGAGTACCTCCAGCATCCCGACCGCCTCCCGCCGATGGACGACCTCGTCGGCACGGAGTCCGGGTCGCGGTTCTCCATCCCGAAGCTGTTCGGGTACTTCATCACGCTCGGGTTCGTCGCGTTCTTCTCCCTGCTCGTCCTCGGCGGCGCCGAGGACGCGTTCCTCCTGCGGCTGTTCGCGGGGTGGTTCCTGTTCAACGGGACGTTCGCGTTCGTCCTCACGAAGCTCGCGGGCGGGCACTGGTCGAGCGCGAGCGTCGCCGGCGCGGTCGCGTGGATGACGAGCCTCAACCCGCTGCTCGCGCCCGGGTGGTTCGCGGGCTACGTCGAACTCCGGAAGGCGCCCGTGAACGTCGGGGACATCGGGAAGCTCAACGACATCCTGGACGACCAGGAGTCACCGCTCATGGACGTCGTCCGGAACCTCTTCGCGGTGCCGCTGTTCCGCCTCATCATGGTGGTCGCGGCGGCGAACATCGGGAGTCTCGTCGCGAGCGTCCTCTTCCCGGTCGTCGTCCTGCCGTGGCTCGCGCCCGAGGTCGGCGGCATCCAGGGCGTCCTCGACCTCCTCGTGGCGGGTGCGGAGAACGGGATAGACATCGTCCGCGGGGTCGTCGGCCTGTGAGGACCTCCAGTACCGAGCTCCGCGACCTCGGGCTCGCGTGGATCGCGCTCTCGGTCGCGTTCGTCCTCCTCCTGTTCCGGAACGCGCTGTTCTCGGGGGACGTCGTGGTCGTCGCGACCCTCTTCGGGATGTGCGCGCTCACCGCGGGCGTCGCCTTCCTCCTCCACGAGCTCGCGCACAAGGTCGTCGCACAGCGCTTCGGGCAGATAGCGGAGTTCCGCGCGGACTACCAGATGCTCGGGCTCGCGATACTGTCCGCGATGGTCGGGTTCCTGTTCGCCGCACCCGGCGCTGTCTATCACCGTGGGAACGTCACGCCGAAGCAGAACGGCCTCATCGCCATCGCGGGCCCGGTGACGAACCTCGTCCTCGCGGGCGTCTTCTTCGCGCTCTTCGTCGTCGCGCCCACCGACGGCATCCTGGGGGCCGTGGCGAGCCTCGGCGTCTGGATCAACGCCTTCCTCGCGGGCTTCAACATGATCCCGTTCGGGCCGCTCGACGGGAAGACCGTCAAGGACTGGAACCTCGGCGTGTTCGCGGTGGCGTTCGCCGTCATGGGCGGACTCGCCGCGCTCGTCCTGTTCACCGACGTCGTCCCCATCGCGATCTGAGGGGACCGTCGCGTGCGTGGGCTGCCGGCGGTCAGTCGGCGTCGGGGACGCGGAGTTCGAAGCGCGCGCCGCCCGCGTCGCTCTCGACGACGTCGACCGTCCAGCCGTGCGCGTCCACGATGTCCTGGACGATGGCGAGCCCGAATCCGGTTCCGCCGTCGTTCGACGTGACGCCGGACTCGAAGACGGTGTCGCGGTCCTCGGGCGGGATGCCGGGGCCGTCGTCGGCGACGTAGAACCCGTGGCCGTCGTCGAGGGCACCGACGGTGACGTGGACGCCGTCACGGTCGTTCTCGTCTATCTCGCCGTGTTCGACTGCGTTCCCGGGTTCCGCCTGGGAGCAGGGAGAGGCGTGCTCGATCGCGTTCCGGAGGAGGTTCTCGAGGAGCTGTCGGAGTCGCGACGGGTCGGCGTGGAGCGTCCCGGTCGTCTCGTTCGCGAGCGTCGCGTCGCCGGTCGCGACGGTCGACCAGCACGCGTCGACCAGCGGTCCGAGCGCGACCGGCTCGGTCTCGTTGACGCGTTCTCCGGCGCGTGCGAGCGCGAGCAGGTCCTCGACGAGGGCGTCCATCCGGTCGAGTGCGTCCGCGACCTCCGCCAGGTTCTCGCTCTCGAACGATTCGCGGGCGAGCGCGAGGTGGCCGTTCGCGACGTTCAGCGGGTTCCGGAGGTCGTGGCTGACCGTCGAGGCGAACGCCTCCAGGCGTTCGTTCTTCCGTCGGAGTTCGCGCTCGCGCTCGCGGCGGTCGGTGACGTCGCGGACGACGCCGACGACGCCGTCGTACGCGCCGTCGTCGGTCGTGAGGACGACGAAGTGGACGGCGACGATGACGCGCTCGCCGTCCTTGCGGACCATCTCCATGTCGAGTATCTCGCTCTCGCGTTCGTCGTCGTCGAGCACCCGCTGGATGACGCGCTGGCCGCGTTCGAGCTCGTCCTCGGCCATCGCCGTCGACCCGTGCGTGCCGAGTATCTCGCTGCGGTCGTAGCCGAGCATCGACGCAAACGACTCGTTGGCGTACGCGACGTCGCCGTTCGCGTCGAGCCGGTAGAGGCCGTCGCGCGCGGTCTCGACGAGCGTCCGGTAGAGTCCGAGCTCGTCCTGTTCGGCGGGGCCGTCCCCGAGCGCGGACCGGATCTTCTCGCCGAGGAACGCCAGGCTGTCCGGGTCGGTGGGGGTCTCGACGAGCGTCGTCGCGCGGTCGAGGACGTCGGCCGACGCCGTCGTCTCGCCGTCGGTGAGGACGACGACCGGGCAGCTCGGCGCGATGGTGTCGACGTCGTCGAGGAACCCGGCGGCGTCGCCGGCGAGCGCGTCGATCTGGACGACGAGACAGTCGACGCCGCCGGCAGCGAGCCGGGTTCGCGCCGCCTCGAACCCGGCCTCGGTGCGGACGCGGACCGCCAGCTCGCGCGCGACGTGGTCGACGACCGGCGTGTCCGCGTCGGCGACGACGAACAGGACGGTGCGCGAGTCGTCTGTCTCGCGTGTCATGTTATCGGCTCTCGAACGGAGTTGCGGGACGGAGCCTAAATAGGAACTGGTTGATTCGAGTCAGTTCGTGACTCGGTCCGGCGCGACCGGTCGGTCCGCGATTCAGTCCGTCCGGGCGGGGGTGCCGGTGATGGTCGTCGTTCAGCCGGCGTCGTCGACGACGGTGACGTCGTACTCGCCGTCGAGCCGATAGCGGCGTCCGGCCCATTCGAACTCCACGCCGAGGATTCCGGCGAGCATCGCGAGCGGGACGAGGAACAGGCCGGGGAACGCGAGCAGGAAGGTCGGTCGGCGGAACCGGAGGACGGCGTACGCGGCGCCGGTCAGCACCGTCACGGCGAAGGCGACGTACAGTGGGGCGACGACGGCCGCGCAGACGGCGAGGAGAGCGACGGCGAGGTCGCCGTACATGCCCTCGTGGACGTGCGTGAGGCGATTGAACCGCACCACGCGTGCGATAGACGTCGAGAGGTCGCCGGTGACGCGGACGGGCGTCACCATCGAGCGGACCGGGTGGATGTCCGCGAGGTGCTGGGAGACGAGGCCGTCGTCGCTGAGCACCTGTCGGAGTTCCGCGGCGAGTTGCTCGACGGAGACGTCGAGTTCGTCGCGTCGGAACGTCAGCCCGCCGCCCCAGCCGATGTTGCCGGTGCTCCCGACGTCGAGGTAGATGAGCAGCGACGAGAAGACGAGCGTCCAGGCCTCCAGCAGCGTCCAGAAGCCGTCACCGTACCAGATGGGGACTGCCGTCGCCGGCCCGTGGCGCTGTCCCGCCCGGACGAGTCGGTCGAGCCAGTCGTCCTCGCGCTCGAAGTCGGCGTCCGTCCACACGAACCGGTCGTTCGACGCCGCTTCGAGGCCGCACGCGATGGCGTTGGCTTTCCCGGAGCACCCCTCGGGGTCGCCCGCCTGGAGTATCTCGACGCCGTCGGGCGGGTCGTGGTCCGCGACTGGGTCATCGGGGCCGTCGCAGACGACGAGGAGCTCGTCGTCCGGGCGGAGTTGCGCGGCCATCTGTTCGCACGCTTCGGTCCACCTGACGGTCGGTAGCAGGACGCTTGCAGGCCCCCCGTCAACCATTGACAACCCCCTCGTGAGACGTGTCGACCGGAGATATCATCAAACTAATGCCGAGTCGGTAACCCGCAGGCCACCCGACGAACGAGAGCGGCCCGCGGGAACGCACTCGCGTCACTTCAGCGTCACCCACGTCAGGAAGACGAGTGCGACGAACTGGAGGCCCCGCAGCGCGGCGACGGCCTGGTGGACGACCGTGTCGCCGCTGTACAGCATGTTCGTGGAGAAGAAGAAGTACAGCGCGGTGACGTTCTCGAGGAGCATGACGGCGGCGAACGCGACGAGGCCGGCCGTCAATGACGTCCGGAACGTCCGGTAGTTGCGCACCCACACCGCGGTGAGGGTGAGAAGCAGTACGGCGTTCACCGCCGAGAACGCGCTCGCGACGACCAGCAGGGTGCTCATTGCCATATTAGTCCATCTCCTCCGTGATCCGCTCGAAGTCCGCTCTGTGGTGCTCGAACCGGTCGGTCAGGAAGTACAGCGCGCCGTAGTCCTCGTCGCCCTTCTCGACGACGTCGTGCTCCAGGAGCGTGTCGAGGTGATAGCGGACGGTGTTGTAGTCCAGGTCGACGACCTCCGAGAGCTGGTTCGCGTTCCGCGGTCGGTCCTCGATGGCGCGGATTATCTGCACGCGGCTCTGGCCGCCCCGCGTCCCGACCAGGAGGTACCAGAGCGCCTTCTCCATACCTGTCTGTTCTCCGTATCGAACACATCGGTTAAATCACCGTCGCATCGGGCGGTCGTCGCCGTGACGCCGTCACGGTCGAACCTCGGTGGAGACCCACCCGGACGCGCCGCTCGGGTAGGACCCGGACTGCTCGGCGGGCTGGAGGCGGCCGGTGCCGTCGGTGGCTCGCGCGACGACCTCCGTCGGCTCGTCGAGCTCGACGGTCGCCCGCCACTGTCGCCAGACGTCGTCGCCGGGCAGGGGGTCGGTGAGGGCGGCGTCCTGCCAGGTGTCGCCGTCGTCGGTCGAGACCTCGACGCGCTCGACGCCACGGGTCCCGGCGTACGCGGGTCCGGCGACGGTGACGCGGCCGTCGCCGTGGCGCTCCGTCGCGTGGATCTTCGCGACCGTCTCGACCGGGCCGGTCCCCTGCCAGCCTCGCTTCTCCCAGTAGCCGTCGGCGGCCTCGTCGAGGAACTCGATCTCCGTGAGCCACTTGACGTTCGTCTCGCCCCAGTGTCCGGGGACGAGCGCGCGAACCGGGAACCCGTGGCCCTTCGGGAGCTCTTTCCCGTTCATGCCGTACGCGAGCAGGCCGCCGCGGAGCGCGTCGAGCGGGAACTGGACGTGGTAGCCGTCGGCGGCGCGCAGCATCACGCACTCGCAGTCGCCCTCCGGTTCGAGCCCTTCGAGGAGGACGTCGGTCGGCGTGCCGGTCCAGACGGCGGTGTCTATCTTCTCGCCGTTCAGGTCGTCGCCGACGCACCGGAGCGTGTTGTAGCGGCTCTCGGTGGGGAGCGCGCGGAGTTGCGCCATCGTGAACTCGCGTTCCGCGTCGACCGCGCCGGTGACGGTGAGGGTGTGCGTGCCGGCGCTGGGTGACGGGTCGATGGCGTTGATGTCGACCTCGTAGTGCGCGCGCCGCGTGGAGACCAGGCCGCCGAGGCCGTCGACGTCGAACGAGGCCGCGGCGGCGGCGTCGAGCATCTCGCGGGGTTCCCGCCCGCCGACGTCGGCGGCGGATTCGGGCGTTCGGAGGACGCCTGCCGCGGACCCGACGGCGGCGAGCGCGGAGACGCTCCCGACGAACTCGATGGTGCGGCGTCGGTCGAGGTCGACGGTCGACCCGGGCGAGCGCGCGACCGCCACCGCGACGGGGACGCTCGCGCCGACGCCGGAGCCGACGGCGGCGAGCGGTGACGCGGTCGCGGCGTACGCGCCGAGGGCGGCGACGCCAGCGGTCGCGGTGACGCCCGCGGCGGTCGTCTCGGTCCGCCTGGCGACGGCGAGTCCGCCGAGTGCGACCGCGGCGAAGGCGCCGACGGTGACGGCCGCCGAGAGCGCGAGATGCAGGAGGTTGCCGGCGCTCCCGAGTTGCTGGATGCTGAACGTGACGAGCGCGGACGGCGTCGCGTTCACGACGACGGCGTCGACGCGACCGAGGACGAGCCTGGTCGTCGCGAACCCGACCGCTGCGACGTTCCCGACGACCGAGAGGACGCCGGCGGCGAGGACGACGAGCGCGTCGTCGCGGGAGAGTGGCATGCTGACTGGAAGGAAGGCACCTCCCGGGCAAGAGGGTTTTCCGGGTTCTCTCTAGAATCCGTGCGGGATTCCCCGACGTCACGGCGTCGGCGGTCGGGGTCCCTGGATTCACCGACGTCACGGCGTCGGCGGTCGGGGATTCCGACGGACCTATGTGCCGGCCGGGCGGGCGTTCACGCATGACCGAAGACGCGGCCGAGGGGAACGCCGACGCGACCGAATCGACCGACGACGACGAGGGGATGACGTACGCGGACGCGGGCGTGGACGTCGAGGAGAGCGAGCAGGCGACCGCCGCCCTGCTCTCGGCGGTCGGGAACGTCGTCGAGACCGAGTACGCCGGACTGCTCGACATCGGCGACCAGTTCCTGTCGCTCGCGACCGACGGCGTCGGGACGAAGCTCCTCGTCGCGGAGGCGCTCGAGGACTACTCGACGGTCGGCATCGACTGCATGGCGATGAACGTGAACGACCTCGTCGCCGCGGGCGTGCAACCGGTCGCGTTCGTCGACTACCTCGCGGTCGACGAACCCGACGAGGGGTTCGCGGAGCAGGTCGGCGAGGGCCTCCGGGTGGCCGCCGAGCGCGCGGACGTCTCCCTCCTGGGCGGCGAGACGGCGGTGATGCCCGAGGTCGTGTCCGGGCTCGACCTCGCGGGGACCGCCGCGGGGCTCGCGGGGAAGGACGAGGTGTTCGACGGTGACGCCCGGGTCGGCGACGAACTCGTCGCGTGGCCGTCCTCGGGCATCCACTCGAACGGTCTGACGCTCGCCCGGAAGGCGGTCCGGTCCGAGTACGAGTACGACGATCCGTTCCCCGCCGACCCCGAGCGGACCGTCGGGGAGGCCCTCCTGGAGCCGACGCGGATCTACACGGACCTCCTCGGGCCGATGCGCGAGCACGACGTTCGCGCGGCGGCGCACGTCACGGGCGGCGGCTGGCGGAACCTCTCCCGGATGGGCGAGTTCCGGTACGAGATCGACGACCCGTTCCCGGCACAGGACGTGTTCGCGGTCGTCCAGGAGCTCGGGGACGTCGCGCCGCGCGAGATGTACGAGACGTTCAACATGGGGACCGGGTTCGTCGCGGCGGTGCCGGAGGGCGAGGGCGCGGCGCTCGCTGACGCGACCGAGGACGGCCGCGTCATCGGCGGGGTCGCGGAGGGCGACTGCGTCGCCGTCCGCGGGATGGAACTGTAGCGACCGCGACCGCCGCTGGACGCCGTCGCCGCCCGTATGCTCGTCGAGCGCCTTTCTCAGACTCAGACCGCTGTTCGCGCCGCGTCGAACGCGTCCGCGTCGATGGTGAACTCCACGATGACTGCCAGCTACTCGGACGCGGGCCGCGGTACAAACACGCGTAGTTGGTGCTCAGTCCGTCGGTCCGTGGAGGTGGTGGACGTACCGGCGGACGAGTCCGCCGCCGACGACGAGCGCCGCTCCGAGCCCGAACAGGGGGAGCGTCGAGGCGACGAACGCCGGCGTGAGGTCGTTCCTCGCGGCGAGTGCGTACAGGAGGACGAACGCGCCGACGATGACGACGAGCCCGGCGCCACGCCTGGTCGTCGATCCGGATACCATACGCGGCGATTACCGTCGGTGATACTTAGGCGGTGCGTTCGGTCGGCCGACGTCGAGCGACGGCCACCCGCCGCCGCGACTGGTCAGACCGGGAGGTGCGTGGCGATGTCCGCCTCGGTGACGATTCCGACGAGCTTGCCGCCGTCCTTGACGATGACGGCGTCCTGGTGGTCGAGGTAGTTGTCGACCTCGTCGACGGTCGCCTCGGGCGCGACGGTCGCGAACCCCTCGTTCATGACGTCCGCGACCGGGAGGGATTCGACGTCGCGGTCCTCGCGGTGCTCGCGGATGTCGCTGTTCGAGATGATTCCGACGGGCGTTCCGGTCTCGTCGACGACCGGGAGCTGACTGAACCCGGCCTCGCCCATGATGTCTATCGCACCGGCGACGCTATCGTCCATCCGGACGGTGTAGACGTCGACGTGCATGATGTCTCGCGCTCGCCGGATCTCGCCCTCGGCTTCGTTGAGCGCCTCGACGATCCGGCGAAGCGTCGAGAGCCGCGGGTCGACGTCACCGCCCTCGATGCGGGCGACGAGCGGCTGGGAGACGTCCGCGGCGTCCGCGAGTTCGCTCTGTGTGAGGTCGAGCGCCTCCCGGCGCTCCCGCAACTCCTCCTCCGTCGGCAGTTCCATACCCGAACGCGATTACCCGAAGTAATAAAAGTGTTGTCGGTCGCGGCTACTGGTCGTCTTCGTCCTCGTCTTCCTCGGTCAGAATCGTCTCGACGACCGAGAGCGGGACGTCCCGCAGCGCGCCCCCGACCTCGCTCTTCGCGATGCGCTTCGCGTGCTCCTCGCTGTCCGCGTTGAACACGTCCATCTCCAGGAGGAGGCCGACGAGCGCGGTGTCGGCCGCCACGAACGCAGAGTCGAACACCTCGGCGCACGCCGGACACTGCGTGCCGCCGACGTTCACCTCAACGTACTCCTTCCCCTTGTCGTTCAGTCGCTTCCCGGCTTCGCTCACCGCAACCCCGATGGCGTCCTCGACGTTGTCGACGTCACGAACCAACCACGCGGCTTCCATCGCAACGAGGTAATTGCTCATACCAACCCGTGTGGGTTCGAGTAAGGCTAGGTTTGCGGTTCGTCCGCCCCACGGGCCGGCGTGGCGTGCCACGACCCGCACCGTCACTCGACCCACCACCGGTCCCCGCGTCCCGCGCCCTCACTCGAACCGAGCCGGCGTGTCCCATCATTGCGTAAGTTATGGCGACGTCACGGAGACGAGGGGCGAACGACCGTGGTTGGCGCGAGGTTGGAGACCCGTACGGACGCCCCGAACACCACTCAGGTCGTCTCGGAGACAACTCCGCTTGAACCCGCAGACTGCGTCGGGTCGTGCGAGAGGAACACACCCATCTTGCCCCGGAATCCGCCCGACAGACTTATATAGCCAGTCGGGTAGGTCCGGGTGAAGTTCGATGATAGAACGGGCATCCGCTGCCGCGCTGTTCGCGCTGTATCAGGTCACCATCGCGATGGGCATCGCGCTCCTCCCGCTGGCACTCATCACCCGTCGGTTCGGGTTCACGCTCCCGGTCGACCGCCTCGTCGAGGCCACGGAGCACGCCTACGAGCACACCGCTCCCTGAACGCGCCGACAGCACCGCCGCGCCGCGACCGCTTCTCCGACCATCCACCCCGACGGAGCCCACGGTACCGGGACCGACTGTCTGCCAGGCCGTCTACGACCGGCCGTTCTCCGGCCGTCAGCGACGGACCATCTCCCGGTCAGTCCGCGAGCGAGCGCTTGGTCTTCTCGACGACGCGGACGTCCTCGACGCACGCCGTCGGGTACTCGCCGTCGTCGTCCTTCTCGACGGCCTTCACCATGTCGAACACGACGTTCAGTCCCGTCGTCACGCCTTCGAGCGCCTCCATCTCGCAGCCGGTCTTCCCGGTGGTCTCCACGGCGACCGAGAGCGCGACCGCGTCATCGTCGACCGCGAAGTCGACGTCGACGTTCGTGACCGGGATCTGGTGACAGAGCGGGATCGTCTCCCACGTGTGCTTGACCGCCTGGATGGCGCCGACGCGAGCGGTCGCGAGCACGTCGCCCTTCTCGACGTCGTCCGCGCGGATGGCGGCTATCGACGCCGGCGAGAGCGCGAGCCGACCGCGGGCGACCGCGCGCCGCGCCGTCTCCGGCTTCGAGCCGACGTCCACCATGCTCGCCTCGCCGTCGGAGACGTGCGTCAGGTCCTCGCTGTCGGCGTCCGGGGCCGGAGCGTCGGCATCACGGCGGTCACCGTCGTCGCCCTCAGGCATCGGTCTCGCCCCACGTCGCTCGCGGCAGCTCGGCGAGCAGGTCGCTCGCGAGGAGGCCGTACCCCTGGTCGTCGACGACGGCGTCGCCGGCCGCACCGTTCACGTACGCGCCGACCGCGCCCGCGGTGACGGCGTCGTGGGTCGCGAACAGCGCGCCGCAGACGCCCGCGAGCACGTCGCCGGTCCCGCCGACGGTCATCCCCGGGTTCCCGGTGCGGTTCACGCGCGTGGTCTCGCCGTCGCTCACGACGTCGTGCGCGCCCTTCACGAGGAGCGTCGCGTCGAGGTCCGCGGCGAGCGCCTCGACGTTCTCGGCGCGCTCGCGCCAGTCCTCGGCGGGCTCGCCACCCATCCGCGCGAACTCGCCCTGGTGGGGCGTGCAGAGGAGGTCGGCGTCGGTGTCGACGTCCGGGACCACCCGGAGCGCGTCCGCGTCCACCACCACCCTGCCGTCGTAGAGTTCGAGGAAGTCCCGGACGGCGTCGAGCGTGCCTTCGGACGCGCCGAGGCCGGGCCCGAGGACGACGCAGTCCGCGTCCAGGGCCTCGTCGATGAGCTGGTCGACGTGGCGTTCGAGCACGAGGTCGCCGGCGAGTTCGCGGACGATGAGCCCCTCCTCGTACCCCTGGACCACGTCGGCGACGCGACTGGGCGTGGCGACGAACGCGAGGTCCGCGCCGGCGCGCATCGCCGCCTGCCCGCTGAGCGCCGGCGCGCCCGTGTAGGGGCCGCCGCCGACGACGAGCACGCGCCCGAAGTCGCCCTTGTGCGCGTCCGCCGGTCGGGAGACCGCCCGGAGGTCGCCGCGTTCGACGAACGTCTCCGCGGCCGCGGGGATGCCGATGTCCGCGACCGTCACGTCGGCGTCGACGTCGACGAGCCCCGGTTTCTGGTCGTGGAACGTCACCACGTGGTCGGCGTCGACGGCGACCCCCTCGCTCTCGCCGGTGTCGGCGTCGACGCCGCTCGGGACGTCGACGGCGACGACGGTCGCGTCCGCGTCGTTGATCGCTCGTGCGGCGGTCGCCGCGGGCTCCCGGAGCGCGCCCGCGACGCCCGTCCCGAGCATCGCGTCGACGACGACGTCGCACTCGGGGAGCGAGAGCGCGGTGGAGTCGCCGACCTCGCGCGCGTCGTACTCGCCGGCCTGGAGCGCGTCCCAGTTCTCGCGAGCGATGCTGGTGCCGATGGCGGACGCGCGCCCGAGCAGGAGCGTCGTCACGTCCATCTCGTCCAGGAAGCGCGCGGCGACGAACGCGTCGCCGCCGTTGTTCCCACGGCCGGCGACGACGACCGCGCGGTCGCCGGCGTCGGCGTGCTCGCGGACGACGCGCGCGACGGCGTGCCCGGAGGACTCCATGAGTTGCTTCCGCGGCACGCCGAGCGCCGCTGCGTTCGCGTCGACGACCGCCATCCGGTCGCTGGATATCATGCGTGGCGGTTCGCCCGCCGGGGTGAAAAAGAAGGCGTCGACGCGTCGTCGATTCCCGCGACGGCCGCCCTTCGAACCTAGCGACGCACGCGGAACCCGTCGACGCCCTCGGGGTCGCCGTACTCGACGTCGACGTCGTCGACGCGCGCGGCGGGCGACCCGTCGTGACAGAACTCGACCATCGCGTCGACGGCGTCGGCGTCGCCCTCGAACACCGCCTCGACGCGACCGTCGTCGAGGTTCCGCACCCAGCCGTCCACGCCCTCGGCCTGCGCGGTCTGCCGGGTCGTGTCTCGGAAGAACACGCCCTGGACGCGCCCGGAGACGTGGACGTGCGCTCGCGTTCGGTCGGTCATACTCCAGTATCCGACCGCCTGCCTCTTGAACCGTGGGGACCGCGGCGCGTCTCGAACCGAGGGGACGCCGGGTGCGGTCGGGGTGGGTGAGAGGCGGCGGGGCGGTCGTGGTGGGGAACCCTGAAGCGTCGGCCGCTCCACCGGTCGGACATGACCGAGCACTTCGACGAGGCGGTGTTCCGCGACCGGACCGACCGCGTGCAGGACGCGCTCCGCGCGGCCGACGCCGACCTGGCCGTCCTGTTCCCGAGCTCGAACCTCGACTACGTCTCGGGGTTCGACGAGGAGCCCGCCGAACGCCACCTGTTCCTGTTGCTCGGGCGCACCGGTGACCCCGTCTTCGTCGTCCCGGACCTCTACGAGACCCAGGTCCGCCACGAGTCGTGGGTGGCCGACGTTCGCGCGTACGGCGACGGCGAGGACCCCATGCGGGTCGTCGCGGGCGTCCTCGACGACCTCGGGGTCGACTCGGGGAGCGCGCCGCGCGTGCTCGTGGACGACTCGATGTGGGCGACGTTCACGCAGGACCTCCGCGACGTGCTCCCGGGCGCGTCGTGGGGGCTCGCGAGCGAGGCGCTCGAACCGGTGCGCGTCCGGAAGGACGACGCGGAACTGGCGGCGCTCCGGCGCGCGGGCGCGGTGGCGGACGACGTGAGCGAGTGGGTGCGCGCCCGCGGCGAGGACGTGGTCGGGATGACCGAGAGCGACCTCGCCGGCGAGCTGGAGCGCGAGCTCCGGGAGCGTGGCGCGAGTGGCCCGGCGTTCCCGGTCATCGTCGGCAGCGGGCCGAACGGGGCGATGCCCCATCACACGCACGGCGACCGCGTCATCGAGCGCGGCGACCCCGTCGTGCTCGACTTCGGCGGGTTCGTCGACGGCTACCCCGGCGACCAGACGCGCACCGTCGTGTTCGCGGGCGACCCGCCCGACGAGTTCGAGCGCGTCCACGAGGTCGTCCGCGACGCCCAGCAGGCGGGCGTCGAGGCGGTCGAACCGGGCGTCGAGGCGGGGGCGGTCGACGCGGCGGCGCGCGCGGTCATCGAGGCGGCCGGCTACGGCGACGCGTTCTTCCACCGCACCGGCCACGGCGTCGGCCTGGACGTCCACGAACCGCCGTACGTCGTCGACGGCAACGACCGCGAGCTCGAACCGGGGATGGTGTGCTCGATAGAACCCGGCGTCTACCTCGAGGACCGCTTCGGCGTCCGCATCGAGGACCTCGTCGTCGTCACGGAGGACGGCTGCGAGCGCCTCAACGACTCGCCGCGAGGCTGGCGAGCCGAGTAGGCCGAGCCGAGCGAGGGGTGCGACGCCCGACCGGGCGCGGCGTCCGCAACGCTTCGGAGACTGCCTGACGTCCGCAACGCTTTGGACGCCCGACGTCGTACGGTAACACATGGCAAGCATCGCGAGCGTCACCTACCGGGAAGCGACCGCGGCCGACGTCGAGCCCATCCGCGACGTCGCCCGAACCGCCTGGGAGTCGGACTACCCGACCGTCGTGAACCGCGAGGCAATCACCGACACCGTCGACGCGTGGTACGACGCCGACCAGCTCGCCGCCGACGTCCGCCGCGGCGACGCGCTCGTCCTCGTCGCCGACCGACGAGACGCCACCGATACCGGCGACGGCCCAGGGGACGACGAGGACCGCGACGCCGATGTCGTCGGATTCGTCCACGCCGTCGTCGACGGCGACCGCGGCGTCCTCCTGCGCGCGTACGTCCACCCCGACGCCCGCGGCGACGGCCTCGGCCGCGGCCTCGTCGACGCCGCCCTCGACGCGTTCCGCGACCGCGGCTGCGACCGCGCCGAAGCGATGGTCCTCGCCCGCAACGACCCCGGGACCGCGTTCTACGAACGCCTCGGGTTCGAGCACGTCGCCACCGACACCACCACCATCGGCGGCGACGGCTACGACGAACGCGTCTACCTCAAGTATCTCTAGGTCGTCGACCCGCGACCGCGGCGGCTTCCCAACCCTCAAGACCGGTTCGAGCGTACCGGCTCGTGGAATGAACGACGCGCAGGCGGAGACGACCTCCGAGGTCTGGCCCGCGGACAAGCCCGTGCAGGCCGCGTGGCCGCACAACACGTGCTACGGCTGCGGGCAGGCGAACCCCGACGGCCACCAGCTCGAGAGCTACCTCGACGACGACTGCGACGCGCTCGTCGCGACGTTCGACCCCGAGCCGACCCACGCCGCCGGCTACCCCGAGTTCGCGTACGGCGGCCTCCCCGCGAGCCTCGTCGACTGCCACAGCATCTGGACCGCCCTGACCTTCCGGTACGCGGACGCGGGACGCCCGCTCCTCGACGACGACCCGCTGCACATGTACGTCACCGGCGAACTGACGACGCAGTACCTCGCACCCACGCCGATGGACGAACCCATCCACCTCCGCGCGTGGGTGGACGGCGACGTCGGCCCGAAGACCCAGGTCGTCTGCGAGGCCGGCCCCGAGGACGGCGACCCGACCGTCCGCGCCGAGGCGACCGCCGTCGAGATGCGCGACCCGCCAGCGATCGACGCCGCGAGCGACTGGACGCACTTCCAGCGAGAAGCAAAGCGGTAGTCGCCGACCGCGCAGTCAGTCGTCGACGGCGGGAGGCTCAGTGGTCGATGCGCGTGATCTCCTCGACCGGCCACTCGCTGAGTATCTCGACGCCGTTCTCGCGGACGACGACCATCTCCTCGACGCGGACGCCCTGGCGTTCCGCGGGCTCCATCGTCTCGACGGCCATCGTCATCCCCTCCTCGATCTCGATGGGGTGCTCGGGGCTCAGGCCGCGCCAGATGAGCGGCTGCTCGTAGAGCTGGAGGCCGAGGCCGTGCGCCCAGTGGTTCGTCGTCATCTGCCAGTGCTCGTCGGCGTCGTACCAGTCCGCGTGCTCGCCTTCCATGTCCGGGAAGCCCTTGCAGATCTCGTCGGTGGTCGCGCCAGGCTCGATGCGTTCCAGGACGTCGTAGAGGTTGTCCCGCGCGATCTCGTACGCGTCTTTCTGGGCCTGCGTCGGCTCGCCGAGGCTGAACGTCCGGTAGTAGCAGGAGCGGTAGCCGAGGTACCCGATGTTGTAGAAGTCTGCGTACACGATGTCGCCGGGCCGCATCTGGCGGTCCGTCGTGTTCGCCTGGTGCTTCGGCCACGTGTTCGGCCCCGAGGTGACGTATCCGCCCTGGGCCATCGCGCCGTGACGCCACAGCTCCTGAACGGCTTCGCCCCAGACCTCGCTCTCCTTCATGCCGGGCTTGGCGGTCTCCGTGATGCGCTGGAAGCCGGCCTCGCAGATCGCGGCGACCATCCGCAGGCACTCGACCTCGTCGCGAGTCTTCACCTTCCGCGCGTCGTGCATCAGGTCGACGCACGCCTTCGTGCGGACGTCGACGTCGTTGCGCTCGAACGCGTCCATCAGGCCGGCGTTCCCGACGTCCAGTCCCATGGGCGCGTCGTCGACGCCGTACTCCGCCATCGCCTCGGTCACGAGGTCAGCCATCTTCTGTTTCAGGAAATCCCGCGCCGAGTCGCGGCCGCTGGCGCGCGGGACGTTCCCGAGCCCCGGGCACGCGTACCGGACGTCGGTGAGCCACGGGCAGTTGAACCGCTGGTTGCTCGCGTGGTCCGCGGTGTCCCAGTTGACGACGTCGCCGTCCTCCGTCAGCAGCGTGTAGTGGTCCGCGCCGCTCCCGCCCGTCATCGCCAGTCCGGTGACGTACCGGATGTTCGGGTCCGACACCAGGAGCATCGACCCAAGCTCCGAGTCCTGGAGGCGGTCGAGCGCCTTCTCGTAGCGTTCGGTCCGCATGCGCTTCACGTCGATGCGCTCCTCCCAGTCGACCGCCTGGGTGCCGCGCGTCCCCTCCATGAACGTTCGCTCGTACATACAAGAACGCGCGCTCCGGGACACCAAGAAAGTACCTGGACCCGCCGCCGTGCGCAACGGCCGATCCGCGTCCCGCCGACGAGTCGCGTCAGAAGACATATGTCGGTGCCCGAGTCAGCGGCGAACATGAAGCGAATCCTCTCCAGCGTCGGCATCGGCTCCGCGACCGTCGACACCGTCCTGCCGCGGACGACCCTCCGTCCGGGCGAGACGGTCGCCGCGACCGTCGACGTCGAAGGCGGGTCGACCGAACAGGAGATAGACCGCGTCGACTTCGCGTTCGTCACGCGCTACCGCGACGACGAGGGGTACGAGTCGACGGTCCTGGGCACGTCGACGCTCCGGGAGTCGTTCACCGTCGGCGAGGGCGAGCGCCGCGAGTTCAGCGTCGACCTCGAGGTTCCACGGTCGACGCCCGTCACCCGTGGCGGCCCGACAGTCCACCTGAAGACCGGACTCGACATCGACTGGGCGGTCGACCCCACCGACGAGGACCCCATCGAGGTCGAGCCGACCGAGCGCATGCAGGCGGTGTTCGACGCCGCGGACGCGCTCGGGCTATCGTTCTCGACGTCCGAATGCCAGCGCGCGGCCTGGGGGACCAGCCAGCCGTTCCTGCAGGAGTTCGAGTTCCGCGCCCGGAGCGGCCCGTACGCGAGCGACCTCGACGAGATCGAGCTCGTGTTCGTCCCCGGCGGGGACGCGCTCACCGTCCAGGCCGAGGTCGACCGCCGCGGCGGGCTGCTCGCGGAGATGGCTGAGACCGACGAGCGTCGCGCGCGCTTCGACCTCGCGACCGCGGACGCCGAGGACGCCGAACGAAAGCTCGCCGACACCATCGAGCGGAACGTCTGACCGACCCGTCCCGACGGCGGACCCACCGCGGTCGGGTTCCGCTGTCGGCCGAGCGCGACGCCACTGCCGGTAGGGTTTTGCTGTCGGTCGCCGTCGACTGACTCATGAGCGACGACACCGCCGACGGTCGCGAGCACGTCCCCGACGAGGTCGCGGACCGCATCCGGAGCGACGCGTACTGCGAGACGCTCGGCATCGACCTCGCCGCGCTCGAACCCGGGTACGCCGTCACCGAACTCGTCGTCACCGAGGACCTCCTGAACTTCCACGGGACGCCCCACGGCGGCGCGGTGTACTCGGTCGCGGACGCCGCGTTCGCCGCGGCGTCGAACTCCCGCGGCGACCCCGCGGTCGCCCTGGAGACGAACGTCTCGTACCTGGAGCCCGTCGACGTCGGCGACACCCTGACCGCGACGGCCGAGGAGACCCACGTCAGCGGGCGGACCGCCGAGTACGAGGTCGAGGTGACCGCTGGCGGCGACCGCGTCGCGACGTTCCGCGGTCGCGTCTACCGCCTCGACGCCTGAACCACGCGGCCCGACCGCCGTCAACCAGCGACCTCGCCGATACGGCGTGCGCTCGCGTACGTCAACGCGAGGGCGTACACGGCGGCGATACCGAAGCCGACCGGACCGACGACGTCGACCGTGAGGAAGTCCACGAAGACGTGGAGCGCGAGGTACATCCACGTCACGGTCCACGCCCACGAGAGCTCCGTCGTGAGCGCGAACGCGGCGACGAGCGCGCTCGCGGCGAGCCCGAGGTTCACGACCGCGAACCCCGGTCCAGCGGCGAACGCGACGACGGCGTACCCGTCGACGACCGCGCCGACGAGACACAGGAGGAGGACGGGGACGACGCCGAGGGGTCGCGCACGACTCGGCGTGACGTTGCCCTCGGAGAACGCACGGCGGCGTGCCTGCGCCGCGCGCTCGCCGGCTCGCCGCGTTCGCTCGTCCATCATACGTCATGATTCCTCGAAGTAACTGCATAAAACTACGGCATCGTTAATCAGGACGAAACAACGACTCGCTCGCCGACACGAACGCGTAACGGGCGGTTACGGGCGACCTCGGTCGCTGTCGGCATCGATTACGGTTCTCTCGAAGGCGGGACGAGCTGGGTTCCCCGCGCGAACGAACGGAGACTCCGGGGTCACGTTCGAGTGCGTTCGACGACGGTGACGTCGTCGTCGAGGACGACCTCCAGTCGGTCGGCGCCGCGGTCGAGCGAGAACGCGACCCGCCACGGGTCGCGGTCGCGGACGGTGACCGCGTCGTCGGTCATCGCGAACGCGAGGTCCCAGAGCCGTGCGGTGGTGACGTCCTCGCCGTGCGTCCAGCAGAACGAGACGACGGCGGGGTCGCGCAGGAGGAGCTCGCCGACGGTGAGGTAGTCGAGGTGCCCGCAGTGCTCGCAGCCGCGGTGCACGAGGACCTCGCGGTGGTCGGGGCGCGGATACGACGTGCTCGCCGGGTCGACGAACGACGCGGTCACGCGGTGCCCGCAGAGCGGACAGGAGCCGCGAGCGAACGCGAGCCGGTGCGCGCGATTGAACGCGGCGACCTGCGCGAGCATCACCTCGGGGTCCGCCGCGAGGACGCCCGGCGGAGTGAGGTTGTGTTCGTACACGTGCTCGCAGTCGTCGCACTGGACCTCCGCGATCCAGTTCGCGTACTCGAGCGCGAGACCCGCACCGCAGTGATAGCAGTCGACGTCGAGCGGGACGGGGCCGCGCGTCCGCGGCCCGGTGAACGTTCCGGCGCGAACGAGACGCGTCAGGAACGTGCCCTCGGAGTGGAGCGCGTACCCGGCGCCGCGATCGTCGTGGAGCGTCGCGACGTCGCCGTCGGGGGTGCCGCCGTCGCGGCGTTCGACGTACTGGCCGACGAGCTCCTGGAGGTGGTAGTTGAACTGGCTCGACGGGACGTCGGGCGCGACGCGCTCGCGGAGCTCGGAGAACGAGAGCACGGGCGGGTCGCCCTCGCTCTCCCGCGCGTTCGAGAGCGCGAGGAGGATGCCGGCGCGCGTCTCGTTCCCGACGAGCGCGAGCGCGTCGACCGGCGACAGCCCACCGTACGTCGTCGGCGCGTCCGCGGTCGCGTTCGCGTCGGCCATGGTGCGTGCTTCGACGCCGACGCCCGAAGGCGTTACGGGGCGAACGAGGACGGAGGCTGACTACTCGTCCCGATGTCCCCGTGAGCGATAGCGAACGGGGGCGGAGATGAGTTCACTCATCTCTGTGGTCGTAGACGCGCTTCACCTTCCCGACCTCGGTGCGGTCGATGACGCCGGGGCCGACGACCTCGACCTCGTCGGGTTTGACGTCCAGCACCTCCTTGAGTCGCGCTTCGATGTCGTCCTCGAGGGCCTCGTGGCTGTCGTCGTAGTCGTGTGCGTGCTCGACGGTGAGTTCGAGCGTGTCGAGGTTCCCCTCGCGGTAGAGGTCGATGCGGTAGTGCGGTGCGACGTCGGCGATGTCGACCATGACCTCCTCGATCTGGCTCGGGTAGACGTTGACGCCGCGGACGATGAGGAGGTCGTCCGCGCGCCCGGTGACGTTGTCCATGCGGACCATCGTGCGCCCGCAGTCACAGGTATCGTAGTTGAGGCGGGTCATGTCGCCGGTCCGGTACCGGATCATCGGGAACGCTTGCTTCGTGAGGCTCGTGACGACGAGTTCGCCCTCCTCGCCCTCGGGGAGGACCTCGCCGGTCTCAGGGTCGACGACCTCCGGGTAGAAGTGGTCCTCCCAGAGATGCAGGCCGTCCTGGGCGTGCTCGCACTCGATGGAGACGCCGGGACCGATGATCTCGCTGAGGCCGTAGACGTCGATGGCGGTGACGCCGAGGGCCGCCTCGATCTCGTCGCGCATCGGGTCGGTGAACGGTTCCGCGCCGATGATGACGCGCTCCAGGTCGAGCTCGGAGAGGTCGATACCCATGTCCTCGGCGCGCTCTTCGAGGTAGAGGCAGTACGAGGGCGTGCAGGAGAGCACGTCCGAACCCATGTCCTGGAGCATGTCGATCTGGCGGGTGGTGTTCCCGCCGCCGGTCGGGATGACGCACGCGCCGAGTTCCTCCACGCCGTCGTGGAACCCGAGGCCGCCCGTGAAGAGCCCGTACCCGTACCCGTTCTGGACGATGTCGCCCTCGCGGACGCCGGCGGCGTACAGCGACCGCGCCATGACCTCGTGCCAGACGCCGAGGTCGTCCTCGGTGTACGCGACGATTTTCGGCTTGCCCGTGGTCCCGGAGGACGCGTGGATCCGCCGCAGGTCCTCGTGGGGGACTGCGAAGAGCCCGTCGGGGTAGTTGTCGCGGATGTCCTCCTTGGTGGTGAACGGGAGCGCGGAGAGGTCGTCGATGTCGTCGACGTCCGCGGGCGCGACGCCGGCGTCCTCGAAGTGGTCGCGGTACCACGGCACGTTCTCGTAGACGCGCTCGACCGTCTCCCGGAGGCGTTCGGTCTGGAGCTCGTGGAGCTCGTCCCGACTGGCGGTCTCGACCTCGTTGTAGACCATGTGTGAAACGATATCGCCCGCCAGTATATAGGTTCAGGCCGCGGCAGGTACTCGTCCCCGTCACGTCTCCCGACCGCGTCCCGCCGACGGTCGTCGTCAATCTTGCCGGTGAATCACCTGCGGTCGCCCTGTTTCGAAGAAAAGTTCGTGATATAAACGACTACGCTTTAGAGGACTCCCGACGCAGACAGCATGTGGCAGACAATACCATTCGAACGGATGGTGGCACGGAACGGCGAGCATCCAGGGGCCGCGTCGACAGACGCGACGTCCTGAAGGCCGCTGGCGTCGCTGGCGTCGCCGGGCTCTCCGGGTGCCTCTCGAACATCGGCGGCAGCGGTGGCGGCACCGTCACCTACGGCGTCGTCAGCCCGATCTCGGGGAGCTACTCGTCGCTCGGTCCGTTCCAGCGCCACGGCGCGGAGCTCGCCATCCAGCACCTGAACGAGAGCGACGACTTCGGCTACGAGATAGAGGGCGTCTACGGCGACACCGAGACCGGGGCGTCGACCGCGACGCAGGCCGCGTCCCAGCTCGTCGAACAGGACGGCGCGGACTTCGTCATGGGCGCGATCTCCAGTCAGGTCGGGCTCGCGCTCAACTCGTTCGCTCAGGAGAACGAGGTGATCTATAACCCGGGCGCGGCAGCGATCCCCATCACCGGCGAGAGCTGTAACGAGTACGTGTTCCGCTCCGAGACGAACACCGCCCAGATCGCCGAGGGCGCTGCGGTGTGGGCGCTCGAGAACCTCGGGTCCGACGTCTGGTTCCACATCGCGGACTACGCGTACGGGCAGTCGGTGCTCCGAGAGTGGCGGTCGCGCATGAAGTCCGCGGACGCGGAGTTCAACGAGGTCGGCGTGTCGCGCGCCGAACTCGGCGCACAGAACTACGAGTCCTACATCTCCCAGATCCAGAGCTCGGACGCGGACGTGCTCGTCGTCGGCTCCACCGGCGGGGACTTCGTGCGGTTCGGGAACCAGGCGGCGAGCGCGGGCCTCGGCGACGACGTCGAGATCATCACGACCACCGCGTCGTTCCAGTCCCTCCGCGCCGGCCTCGGCACCGCCGGCTACGGGATCTACAGCGGCGTCCGGTACAACGCGAGCCTCGAGACCGGATGGAACCAGCAGTTCGTCGACGCGTACACGAGCGAGTACCCCGACGACGGTGCACCCGGGAACTTCGCGCGCGTCGGCTACGACTCCATCCGCATGACCGCGATGGGCATCCAGGAGGCCGATTCGACCGACCCGACGGAGGTCAAGGACGCCCTCGCCGGACTGGAGACGAACAGCGTCCTCGGCACGAACCGGTATCGCGAGTGCGACCAGCAAGCGATGAACCCCGTGTGGGTCGGACAGAACGTCGAACCGGACTCGGGTGAGGTCGCGGACGTCGAACTCATCGAGAAGTTCAGCGGAGAGGACGCAATCCCCTCCTGCGAATCGACGAACTGTTCCCTATAATGGTCACGGGAGGCGCGCTGCTGACGCAGCTCCTGAACGGCCTGAGCGTCGGGATGGTGTACGTCCTGCTCGCCGCGGGGTTGTCCATCATCTTCGGCGTGATGGACGTCATCAACTTCGCGCACGGCGAGTTCTACGCGCTCGGCGCGTACCTCGCGGTCGGCATAGCGGGTGCTATCGGTGGTGCGTCGGGCGGCTTCTGGATCGCGCTCGTCGTCGCACCGCTCATCGTGGGCGTCGTCGGTGGCCTCACCGAGCGCATCACGATCCGTCCGCTGTACGGCCGGAACCCGCTCTACCACATCCTGTTGACGTTCGGGCTCGTGCTCGTCATCGCCGACGCGATCGAACTCATCTGGGGGACGCAACCGCAGAACTTCGCGAAACCCGCGCTGCTCGCGGGCCCGGTCACGATCGCGGGCTTCCAGTACTCGCTGTACAACTACTTCGTCATCGTCGCGGGCGGCGTCCTCGCGCTCGGGACGTGGCTGGCGCTGACGGAGACTCGCGTCGGTATCATCATCCGCGGCGGCGCGCAGGACCGCGGGATGGTGCGCGCGCTCGGTATCGACATCGACCGGTACTACACGCTCGTGTTCGCGTTCGGTTGCATGCTCGCCGCGGTCGCGGGCATCGTCCTCGGCGCGAAGCAGGAGGTCGCGCTCGGCATGGGGAACTCGATCATCATCCCGGCGTTCGTCGTCGTCGTCCTCGGCGGACTCGGGAGCTTCCGCGGGGCGGTCGCGGGCGGGCTCGGAATCGGGATCGTGCAGACGCTCACGCAGACGTACGTCCCGGCGCTCACGGGCGTCGTCGTCTACCTCCTCATGGTCGGCATCCTCCTCGTCAAACCGCAGGGGCTGTTCGGGAACCCCGAATGGCAGAACCAGGGCGGCGAGGAGGGCGACCTGTTGACCGGCGGTGGCGACGGCGTCCTCGACACGACGACGCGACGGTACCTCGCCGTCGGGCTCGTCGGCGTCCTCGCGCTCGTGCCGCTCGGCATCGGCGTCGTCTACTCCAGTTACATCCCGAACTCGCTCGTCCTGAACATCCTCGTCTGGGCGTTGTTCGCGCTCAGTCTCGACTTCGTGATGGGGTACGCCGGGCTCGTGTCGCTCGGGCACGTCCTCTTCTACGGCGTCGGCGCGTACGCGACCGTGATGATGTCGCTGTACGTCACCCAGGTCTTCTGGGTCGGGTTGCTCGCGGGCATCGTGCTCTCGCTCGCCGTGGCGTGGTTCGTCGGCTACCTCTCCATCCGCGTCTCCGGCGTGTACTTCGCGATGATCACGCTCGGGTTCGCGCAACTGGCGTACAACGCCGTGACGAAGTTCGACGCGACCGGCGGCAGCGACGGACTCTACACGGGCTACGACCCGACGTACGGCATCGGCATCGGCGAGGTCGGGCAGGTGAGCCTGTTCGGCGACGTCGAGCTGTTCTACTACGTCGTCCTCGCGCTCGTCGTCGGCTCGTACCTAGTCGCGCGCCAGATGATGCGCGCGCCGTTCGGGAGCGTCCTGCAGGCGATCCGCGAGAGCGAGGACCGCGCGGAGTTCCTCGGGTACGACACGGTCGCGTACAAGCGCCGTGCGTTCATGGTGTCCGGTGGGCTCGCCGGGCTCGCGGGCGGGCTCGCGACCGTGAACAGCTTCGGCGTCGGCCCGTCGTTCCTGTTCTGGTTGAAGTCCGGCGAGGTCATCGTCATGACCCTGCTCGGTGGTATGGGGACGCTGTACGGGCCGATGCTCGGCGCCGGCGCGTTCCTCGGCCTGAAGGAGGTGCTCCTGACGTTCGGCGAGTCCACGCCCGGACTCGCCGGGGAACTGCTCTCGCAGTGGGAGGGCATCCTCGGCCTCATCTTCGTCGTGTTCGTCATCTACGTCCCCGAAGGGCTCGTGTCGCTCCCGGAGACGCTCCGCGCGCGATTCGGCGCGGGCGGTGGCGGCGGCGGCGAATCCGTCACCGAGTCGACCGACCCGGAGGTGGGCGACTGATGGCCATCCTCGAGACGCACGACCTGACGCGGCGGTTCGACGAGCTCGTCGCGGTCGACCACGTGAACCTCTCGGTCGAGGCCGGCGAGTTCCGGAGCGTAATCGGCCCGAACGGTGCCGGGAAGACGACGCTGTTCAACACCATCACGGGCGCGCTCCGTGCGAGCGACGGCCAGGTGGTGTTCGACGGCGAGGACGTCACGGACCTCCCGAGCTACGAGCGCGTGCGTCGCGGCATCGGCCGGTCGTTCCAGATAACGAACGTCTTCGGCGGGTTGACCGTCCTGGAGAACGTCCGGCTCGCCGCGCAATCGATCCCGAGTCGACGGATGAGCGCGGGCGCGCAGTTGTTCCGCGACAAGACCCGGTTCGAGGACGTCACGGAGCACGCCCAGCGCGTGCTCGAGGACGTCGGACTCGGCGAGAAGGCGGCGACGCGCGCCTCGACGCTCGCGTACGGCGACCAGCGCCGACTCGAGATCGGACTGGTGCTCGCGACCGACCCCGAGGTCGTCCTGCTCGACGAACCGACCGCGGGGATGGGCGTCGAGGAGACGGCGGCGACGATGGACCTCGTCGACGACGTCCTCGCGGACCAGACGCTGCTGCTCATCGAGCACGACATCGACCTCGTGATGGACGTCTCCGACCGCATCACCGTCCTCAACCGCGGGAGCGTGGTGACGACGGGGACGCCCGAGGAGGTCGCGAGCAACGAAGAGGTGCAGGCGGCGTACCTCGGAGGGAGTCACGCATGAATGGACCGCAACCGCGAGCGAACGAGGTGACGGGAGTCGACCACGACAACCACGAGCGAGGTGTCGAGCGATGAGCATGCTGGAACTCGACGACGTCCAGTCGGGGTACGGCGAGACGCGCGTCCTCGAAGGCATCGACGCGCACGTCGACGAGGGCGAGATCGTCGCGCTCGTCGGCCGGAACGGCGTCGGGAAGACCACGACCCTCCGGACGGTCCTCGGGTCGGTCGAACCGTGGGACGGCACCGTCACGTACCGCGGTGAGGACGTCACGGACCTCGGCCCGGTGGAGACCGTGCGTCGCGGCATCGGTCTCGTTCCCGAGGAACGGCGCATCTTCCCGGGGCTCTCCGTCGAGGAGAACCTGGAGCTCGCGAGCTACGGCGGTGCCGACACCGAGAACCGCCGTGACCTCGCGTGGGTGTACGACACGTTCGAGAACCTGGGCGAACGCCGCGAGAACCGCGGGAGCGACCTCTCGGGCGGCGAGCAACAGATGCTCTCGATCGCTCGCGCGCTCGTCTCCGGCGCCGACCTCCTGATGCTCGACGAACCCACGGAGGGGCTCGCGCCGATGATCGTCGACCGCGTGATGGAGGTCGTCGAGGAGGTCCGCGACGCCGGCATCACCGTCCTGCTCGTCGAGCAGAACGTCCGCGTCGCGCTCGACCTCGCCGACCGCGTGTACGTCCTCGCGCACGGCCAGATCGTTCACGAGGCCACGCCAGCGGACCTGCGCGCGGACGAGGAGACCGTCGAACGCTACCTCGGCGTCTCCTTCGCGGACTGACCGCGAGCGCGCGACCGCGCTTCGCACCGGCCTCCTCACTCGGCGATGCCGAAGACGTCGCGCGTCCAGTCGCGCTCGCGGTCGTCGTAGACGGCGTGGTCGCGGTCGAGCGCGTCGATGCGCTCGCGGTCCTCGGGGTCGAGTTCGAAGTCGAGGACGTCGTGGTTCTCGCGGACGTGTTCGGGCGAACTCGATTTCGGGAGGACGACGACGTCGTCCTCGATCGCCCACCGGAGGGCGACCTGCGCGGGCGTCTTCTCGTGTTTCGCGGCGATATCGACGAGCGCGTCGTCGTCGAGGAACTCGCCGCGGGCGAGCGGTGCCGCGGCCTCGACGGCGACGTCGCGCTCGCGGCAGAAGTCGACGAGTTGCGGGCGCTGGAGCCACGGGTGGTACTCGATCTGGTTCACGGCGATGGGGACGTCCGAGACGTGCAGGGCGACCCCGAGCTGGTAGGTGTCGAAGTTCGACACGCCGACGTTCCGGACGAGCCCGCGGTCGTGCAGGGTCGCCATGGCGTCGAGCGTCTCCCGCATCGAGATGGCGGGGTTCGGCCAGTGAATCAGGTACAGGTCGAGGGCGTCGACGCCGAGCGCGTCGAGCGTGCGCTCGCAGGCGTCGATGACGCTCTCGTACGCGAGGTGCTTCGGGAGGACCTTCGAGGTGAGGAAGACGTCGTCGCGGTCGACGTCGCTCGCGGCGAGCGCGTCACCGAGCGCGTCCTCGTTCGCGTAGCCTTCCGCGGTGTCGACGTGGTCGTAGCCGGCGTCGAGCGCCGCGTGGACGGGGTCGCGGACGGCGGCGCCTTCGAGCTTGTACGTGCCCATCCCGACGAGTGGGAGTGCGTCGCCGCTCGGGAGCGTCACGGACGGTGTCGTCATGTCGAGGCGGTCGCTCGCGGCGCACCTAACGGTTCGCGTCGCGGCGAGCGCGACGACGCCCAGGGGTTCGCCGGGCGGTCAGTCCTCGTCCGCGAACGCGTCGCGGACGGGCATCCCGTTCACGTACGTGTCGGGACTGTCGTACTTGTCGGCGTACCCGTCGCGGTACCGCATGAACTGGAAGAGGACGCCCGTCGGGTTCGCGGGCGACAGGAACGCCTCCTCGTAGGTGTCGTACTGCGCGCGGTCGACGACGGTGATGTCGTTCGCCTCGCAGGCGTCGACGACCGCGTCCATGTCCGCGACCTCGAACGTGACGTGGTGGAGGCCGGGACCGTGCCGGTCGAGGAACTCGCGGATGAAGTTGTCGTCGTCGAGCGGCGTGACGAGTTCGAGCCGGCTGGCGTCCCCGAGGACGTACCCGGCCCAGCGGAACCCGTCGTCGGGGCCGGTGTCGTCGACGTACTTGTGCGCGCCGAGCACCTGGAGGACGCTCTCGGCGGCGTCGAAGTCCGCGACCGCGATACCGGTGTGCTCCACGCGGATGGGGGTGCCGTGAGTCATCGCTCCGGTGCCTCCTCGTCGCTCCCGGTGGTTCCGGGCGAGTCGGTTCCGGCGACGTGGACGGTCTCGTAGTGCGGGCGGAACGCGAGCCAGAGGCCGTGCCGCCCGGAGACGCGGTCCCTCGGTGACCCCTCGTCGTCTGCGGGGACGAGCGCGTCGTGGGTCGGCCGCCAGCGGCGGCCGTCGCCGTCGACGAGGACCGCGCCGTCGTCCGCGGCGTCGGCCCGTTCCAGGGAGCCGCCGGGGGCGTCGTAGACCGCGACGTCGCCGTCGAACGGGAGCGCGACCACGGCGCGGCCGTCTATCTCGTCCGCGACCGGCCACGCGTCGCGGACGCGCTCGACGACGAACGCGTGCAGGCCGTCGTCGCTCTCGACGCCGTAGACGGCGGTGCGGTCGTCGAGCGCGCTCTCCTCGGCGCGGACGCCGGGATGGAAGACGTCGTCGTTCTCCCAGTAGTGGCGCTTCACGAACCCGTCGTAGTCGCGGTAGAACTCGTAGTCGAGGTCGTAGCCGGTGTCCCTAGAGACGACCGCCGAGTCGGGGTGGTCGTCGCGCCACTCGCCCCACGTCGTCTGCGTGACCGGGCGGAACTCCAGCGCGACGTCGGGTTCGTTCGGGTCGCAGTGGCGAGCGTAGTCGGGGCCAGCGATGGGCGTTCCGGTCTGCTGGTTCCAGAGCGTGAGGGTCTCCTCGTCGTACATGAGCTTGTTCCCGTTCCAGAGGCAGCCGGTCGAGGCGAACTGGCGGGGGGCGTCGACGCTTCCGTTCTCGACCGTGGCGTCGTAGAGGATCGGCGAGTTACACATCGTGCAGTAGGTGAGTGCGAGCGGGTCGTCGCCGACGTCGAGGTTCGCGAACTCGTGGGGGAAGAGGAGGTAGCGCGGGACGGCGTACGCGGCGTCGTCGGCGCGGAACCCGTAGACGAGGTCGTCGTCCGCCAGGTGCGCGTCGTCGGTCGTCCAGTCCGGGAAGTTCAGCGGATGGAGGACGGTCGGGTCGGTGCTCCCCCAGCGGACGCCGTCGAAGTCGGGGTGCTTCGGCTCGACGTCGAGGAGGTGCCCGACGGTCGGGTGGTACGTGCGGTAGAAGCGGACCTTCCAGTCGACGTAGCCGTCGAGCGTGTCGGGGTCGGTCTGCGTGTACCAGGACTCCCACTGGAGCCAGGCGACGCCGGGCTGGTCGAACTCCGGGGGAGCGACCGCGCAGAGTGCGTCGAGGACGCCCGGGAACCGCGTCTCCGGGTGCTGGAACGCGTACGGTGGGTCGCGGCCCCTGAACACCTCGGGGAATCCCAGGTTCTCCCAGTCGCTCGCGACCGCTTGGAGGGCGGCGGCGTCGACGAGGTGCGCGACGACGCGCTCGTCGCCGACCGCGGCGAGTTCGGCGAGTGCGCGCTCGTGGCGGTCGGCGTCCTGCACGAGGAGGTCGTCGACGAGTCCCTGGAGGACGGTCGCGTCCGTGCGGTCGCCGTCGTCGGCCCTTCGCTCGTCGTCGACGGTCGATGGGTCTGTCGGCATGCGTCGGGGTTCTCCGTGCGAGAGGTTAACGGTTGGCGTCCAAGCCGCGGTGCGCGTCGACTGCAACACGGGTGGGTTCCTGCCGCCGACAGCGGTCGCGGGCAACGCTTTTCGTCTTCGCCGACGCGCGTGTAGCTATGACGTACCACGACGTGGAGGCCGTCTCGCGCGAACGCCTCCGCGACCGCCAGCGCGAACACCTCCGGCGAGCGGCCGAACGCGCCACGAGCGTCGAGCTGTACCGCGAGCGCTTCGCCGACGCCGGACTCGAACCCGGTGACCTCGCGCACGCGACCCTCCCCGACCTCCCGTTCACCACGAAAGCGGACTTCCGCGACAACTACCCCGACGGCCTGTTCGCAGTTCCGCGCGAGGACCTCCGGCGCGTCCACGCCTCCTCGGGGACCACGGGCAAGCCGAAGCTCGTCGCGTACACCGCGGGCGACCTCGAGAAGTGGCGTGCGCTCGGCGCCCGCTCGCTGTACGCTGCGGGCCTCCGACCGGGCGACGTCGTCCAGAACGCGTGCGGGTACGGCCTCTTCACGGGCGGTCTCGGCTGGCACGACGCGGTCGAGGAACTCGGCGCGTGCGTCGTCCCCGCCGGCGGCGGGAACACGAGCCGCCAGGCCGACCTCGTCCGGGACCTCGGCGTCTCCGGGTTCGTCTGCATGCCGAGCTACGCGCTCTACCTCGCCGACCACGTCCGCGACCGCGGCGGCGACCCGCGCGACCTCCCCATCACGCACGTCCCCGTCGGCGCCGAAGCCTCGACCGCGGCGATGCGCGAGGAGATAGCGGACGCGTTCGACGCCGTCGTCACGGAGAACTACGGCCTCACCGAGCTCTACGGGCCCGGCGTCGCCACCGAATGCGCCGAAGCCACCGACGGCATGCACGTCTGGGAGGACCACTACCTCGTCGAGGTCGTCGACCCCGACACCGGCGAGCGCGTCCCCGACGGCGACCGCGGCGAACTCGTCCTCACCGGGCTCCAGAAGGAAGCCGTCCCCGTCCTCCGCTACCGGACCGGGGACGTCGTCGAACGCACCACCGACCGCTGCGAGTGCGGCCGAACCCACTCGCGCATCCGGGTCGTCGGGCGGAGCGACGACCTCCTCGTCGTCCGCGGCGTCAACGTCTACCCGACGGAGATAGAGCACGTCCTCCTCGAGTTCGACGCGCTCGCCCCCCAGTACCGCATCGACGTCTACCGACAGCAGCGCCTCGACACCATCGAGGTGACCGTCGAGGTGGACCCCGACCACGACGTCGCCGCCCCCACCCGGAACGACCTCGCGAGCGACGTCACCGACCGGCTCGCCGACGCCCTCGGCCTCACGCCCGACGAGGTCGACGTCGTCCCGCCCGACACCATCGACCGCACCGAGGTCGGGAAGGTCAAACGCGTCCACGACCACCGCGGCGGGCACTGAACGCGGTCCGCAGCGACGCGGACGGCGGTTCGTCCCGAGGAGCGCTGCATCCGCACGGAAACCACCAGCCGGCGACCCCGCGTACCGCCCTCAAGGGCGGTCTCGGGCCGCGAACGACCGAAACCGTGCCCGTTATCCATGGCCCTCCCCGAGGGAACGTGTGAATATGCCTGAATCAGCTCCCGTGGCCGGCCCAGTCCTCACGAGCGAGGGCTACCACATCACGGTCGACGACGGCCGTGACTCGTTCTACGCGATCTCCATCGAGGAAGCCGACGAGGACGACGCCTGGATCATGTCCGACACCGTCTACACGCTCGACGAGATGCGATAACGCCCCACGGACCGTCGCGGGAGCACGCCGCGACGGTTCCCCCCATTTTATCGGCTCGCCGGGCGTCGACTCGAACGTATGTTCAAGCACGTCGCCTGTCTCGTCCGGAAGGACGACATGACTCACGAGGAGTTCACCGACTACTGGAAGAACCAGCATTCGCCGCTCGCGAAGGACATCGAGGGCGTCGTCCGCTACCACACGGTGTACCCGAACGACCCCGAGAACAGCGAGTTCGACGGGCTCGCTGAGCTGTACTTCGAGACGCTCGACGACCTCCACGAGGCCCTCGGGAGCGAAGGCAGTCGCGACTACGACCCGACCCGCGAGGTCGCCGCGGCGGCCCGCGAGGACGTGAACAACTTCCTCGCGGTGAACGAGCGACCGCGCTTCATCGGCGAGGAGAAGGTCTGGAAGGACGAGGTCGACGGCGACACGGACGGCCTCTACAAGCACTCGGCGTTCCTCGTCCGCAAGGACGGGATGACCCACGACGAGTTCCGCGACTACTGGGAGAACAACCACAGTCCGCTCGCGAAGGACATCGAGGGCGTCGTCCGCTACCAGACCGTGTACCCGACGGACCCGGAGAACGCCGAGTTCGACGGCGTTGCCGAACTGTACTTCGAGACGCTCGACGACCTCCACGAGGCCCTCGGGAGCGAAGGCTCCCGCGACTACGACCCGACCCGCGAGGTCGCCGCGGCGGCCCGCGAGGACGTGAACAACTTCCTCGCGGTCGAGAAGCGCCCGCGGTTCATCGGCCGAGAGGTCGTCCAGAAGGACGAGGTCGACGCCGAGGGGTACTGATGGGCGACGACGACGCCACCGACGCGCCGGACTACGAGGCGCAGGTCCGGGACGCGTACCCGGAGCTCGCGGAGATCGGTGACGACGCGCTCCGCGAGCAGGTCGTCGAGGCGTGGACGCTCGGGCTGGAACGCGGCGGCTGGCAGGACATCGCGGACATCCCGTACGCGTGGAACATCCACGAGGTGTCGAACGTCGAGCACGTCCGCGGCGTCACGAAGGTCGCGCTGGAGTCGGCGCACGTCCAGCGGGAGTTCCACGGGGCGGACGTCGACGTCGACGTCGTCGTCGCGGCGTGCCTGCTGCACGACGTCGGGAAGTGCTACGAGTACGTCGACCACGTCGACGCCGAACTGCTCGTCGACCCGGACCGCGAGCACTACGCGACCGAGGCGGTCCCGCACTCCATCTCGGGGTACGCGCTCGCGCACGAGGTCGGGGCGCCCATCAGCGTGCAGCGCGCCATCCCGCACTTCCTCGGCGAGGTCCCGACGCGGACGCTTGAGGCCGAGCTCGTGAAGTCCGCGAACTCGGCGTCCTCGAACGCCATCACGGACGCCGCGATGGGTATCACGCTGAAGGAGTGGGTCGACGAGTACAGCCAGACACAGGACTAGCGCGGGCGGTCGGCTGGCGGGTCCCTTCGGGCGTTCTCGGTGGTCTCGTTGCGAGACTCGATACCCCCACAACCCTTATGACGGGACGCGTCGATTGTTACCACATGACGCAGGTGATGTCTCGGTACGAGTGCACAGCGTGCGGCCGCCAGACACCGCACGTCGAACGAACCTGCAGCAAGTGCGGCGGCGACATGGAGAACGCCGCCATCCCGCGCTAGCCGCGACGGCCACGTACAGTCACCGTGACCCCGGTGGGTGGCGGTCGAACGCCCTGCGCCTTCTGCGAACCGACGACGACCAGCGAGCACTCGCGCACCGCCGGACCAGCCCCGAGGTCAGCGTTTTTGCGCCCGCACCGCGGCGAGCACGAGGACGCCGGCGGCGAGGGCGCCACCGCCGAGCGCGTCGACGTCGTTCAGTTCATGTCCCGGAGGATTATCTCGCCGGTTCCACCGTTCACCTCAATGGAGACGACGTACGTCCCCGTCGCCGGGACGTCGAACCGCTCGTGTCCGCTGCTCGCGGACGTCGCCACGACCTCCTCGCCCGTGTCGGACCGATGAACGTATCCGGTGACGGTCGCGACGCCGTCGTCGTCCTCCTTGTTCACCTCGAGTCGCATGTTGTTCCCTTCCTCCAGGTCGACCGTCCACTCCTTGGTCGGCGTCGTCGCCGTGATCCGATTCTCGTGGAGCACGGCTTCCCCCTGCAGACAGCCCGCCACCGCCGTCGACGCCACGACACCCGCCAGTGCACCGAGGTACCTCCGTCTCTCCATGGTCAACGGTCCAGTTTTCAGATAATAAATATTTCCCCGCTGGTGAAATCGGGTCTGTGTGACCCGGTCGACGACGGAACCCGAGCCACAGCCATTCCGTAGCTATGACTCGTGAGTCTGGGCCGGGCATCTACGACGTTACCCCGGTGTCCGTCCACGGGCGACCGTTCGGCCGGTTACACCCCTCTCCCTCCCGATTCTCGCGTGGTCGACCACACCGTCGGAATCAGCCGTCGCCGACGCCGTGGAACGCGTACGTCCGTCCGCCCTCGGCCGTCCTCGACACGTGGACGTCCCACCCGAGGAGTTCCGCGGCGCGACCGACAGCCGGCGGATTCGGTGGATGCTCGAACCCCGCCGGCGCGGAGCTCGGCCGGAACGCGACCTCGAAGCCGTCCTCGGTGACGTCGAGCGTCGCGGTCGGCGCCACGCCCGTCTCGCCCCAGACGTCCCAGAGCGAGCGGAACAGCTGCTCGACTGCGGTCTGGCTCCCGACGACGAGACGGGACGTCTCGACGGTGAGGTCGACGTCCGAGTCGGACGCCGACAGCGCGCTCCGGCAGGCGCTCGCGAGGTCGACGCTCGCTCGGTCGGCCGCCTCGCCGCCGTCGTCGGGCTTCCCGAGCACCTCCAGAGCCGCGACGATGGAATCTCGAACCGCGTCGCCATCGCGTCCGCCGTCGGAGAGCTCCGCGAGCGCGTGCTCCAGTCGAACCCGGAGCTCGGTCCGCGTCGCCGCGTCCACCGACGCCTCGGCCCGACGACGGGTCGAGAGCGGTTGGACGAGCCCCAGCACCGCCGGGCCGTCGTCGTAGGTCACGCGACTCCCGTTCACCTCGACGTCGAAGCGCTCGCCGTCCTTGTGCTGGCCCGTGATGACGTAGTGGACGCTTTCGACGTCGCCGGCTTCGCGGGACGCCAGGGCACGGCGCACGCGGTCCTCGTCCGACGGCGCGACGACGGTTTCGATGGATGCTCCCGTGAGTTCCGCCGTTTCGTACCCGAAGATGTCCGCGAACTTCGGGTTCACGTACTCGAACACGCCGTCCTGCGAGAGCCCGATGCCGACCATCGACTGCTCGACGAGTCGACGATACCGTTCCTCGGTGAGCTCGTACTCGCGGTTCGCGCGATACCGTTCGACGTACTTCCGGATGCGGTTCGCGAGCAACTCGTAGTGCTCGCTCCCCGAGCCCTTCTGGAGGTAGTCCGTCACGCCAGCGGAGATGGCGTCGCTCGCGATCTCCTCGCTCCCCTTCCCGGTGTAGAGGATGAACGGCAGGTCCGGGTACTCCTCGCGGATCGCCTTCAAGACCTCCAGTCCGTTCATCCGGGGCATGTCGTAGTCGCAGACGACGCAGTCGATGTCCCCGTCGTCGAGTCGCTCGAGAGCTTCGGTCGGTCGCTGGAGCGTCGAAACCGAGAACTGGTGGTCGACGCGTTCCATCATCGCCTCCAGCAGCGAGAGGAGGGCCTCGTCGTCGTCGACGTGGAGGACCGTCACCTCCTCACGACCGAGTGTCATGAACCCGTTTTCGGGCCCAAACGGTTTATGTCGTTTGGACTCAGTTATGAACTGTTCTCTCGTATGCCGAGGGATTCTCCCTCCGATGGCGACGGGCCGACGGGCGCGGCCAATGGGTCGACGGGCGCGGATGACGGGTCGGCGGACGCAGGCGACCGGTCACCCGACGTAGCGGCGGACGGCGGGCCGTCGAACCGCCCGTCCGTCTCCGGGGACGTGAAGCGGTTCTTCGTCGGGGACCGCGACGTCGGCGCGTCCGTCGGCGCTGCGTCGCTCGCGGCCACCCAGATGAGCGCGGGGACGCTCGTCGGCACCGTCGGCATCCACTACGCGGTCGGCGTCAGCTTCCTCGCCATCTGGCCGGGCATCTGGCTCGGGTGGCTCGTCTCCATGTACCTCGTCGCCCCGCAGCTCCGGGCGTTCGCCGGCATGACGGTTCCGGACTTCGTCGCCGACCGGTTCGACGACGACGGCGCGAACGGAGCGCGGTCGCGAGCGCTCGTCGCCACCGCCATCGCCGTCGTCTACCTCGTCTACACCGCCGCCCAGTACGTCGCCGGCGCCGTCGTCCTCGAATCCGTCCTCGGCATCCCGCGCCTGTACGGCGCGCTCGCCATCGTCGCCGTCGCGCTCGCGTACACGTCCACGGGTGGGATTCGCGCCAGCATCGTCACCGACGCGCTCCAGATGGCGCTGATGGTGGTGGCGCTCGCGGTCGCCGTCGTCGTCGGCGTCCACCACGTCGGTGGCGTCGGCGAACTCCTCGACGGCGTCCGCACGGTCGACGCGACCCTCTTGGAGTGGGGGATGGCGCCGACGCGAATCCTCGGGTTCGCGCTCGCGTTCGGGCTCGGGATGACCGTCGCGCCCTACGAGGTCAGTCGCATCTACGCGATGCGGGACCCCGACACCGTCACGTCCGCGATCAGGCGCTCGATAGTCCTGCAGGCGTTCGTCGCCGGTTGCATCGCCGTCCTCGGACTCGTCGCACGCGTCGCGTTCCCCGAGCTCGCGAACCCCGACACCGCGGTCGCCGAACTCGCGATGTCCCTGTTCGGCCCGTTGGCGGGTGGACTGCTGTTGCTCGCCGTGCTCGCCGCAGTCCTGAGCACCATCGACTCGGTGCTACTCGTCTCCTCGTCGGCGCTCGCGTACGACCTCTACGCCGCCGTGTTCCGACCGACGGGCGGCTTCGACCGACTGGAGTCGGTCGACGACGTGCTGGTCGCCACACGTGCTGCGACGGCCCTCGCCGCGGTCGTCCCGCTCGCGTTCGTCGTCCGGCCGTCGCTCCTCGGCGGGCTCGTCCAGCTCATCGTCGCACTGTACGCTGCCCTGCTCGCCGGCGCACTGTTCGCGCCGATTCTCCTCGGACTCCACTGGGAGCGGACGACGACCGTGGGCGCGCTCGCGGGCGTCCTGACCGGACTGGGCGCGGTCGTCACCTGGCACGTCCTCGCCGACGCCACCGCCGTCCTCGGCCCCGTGCTCGCGACGGTCCCACCGGTCGTCGTCGGTGTGGCGACGAGTACGGCGACCGTCGTCCTCGCGTCCGCGCTCGAACACGCGGCCGAAACGGAGCCGACGACGGTCGACGTCTGACGTGGCGGTCCGACGAGGTCAGACGGGGTCGAGGCCGTTCTCCTGGCGGAGGACGTTGATGTAGTCGCGGAACCCGGTGTCGAGGTCGTACTCGGGGTCGTACCCGAGGTCCTCCTGCGCGGCGGTCATGTCGAGGCGCTGCGTCCACGGGAGTTCCCCGTCGTCGTTCACGGTGATGTCGGCGTCGGGCATGATGCCCTCGACGGTCTCGGCGGCCTCGCGGACGCTCGCGAGCTCGCCGCGGACGTTGTACACGCGCTGGGTGAGGTCGTCCTCGTCCGCGAACGCGCCGAGGCGGAACGCCTGCGCGATGTCGGCGACGTGCTGCCAGTCGATCTCCTCGGTGCCGTAGTCGACCTCGAACGGCTCGCCGAGCGCCGGCTTCTCGATGATGTTCGCGAGGAACGCGGAGCCACCGGTCTCGCGGTACGGGCCGTACGCGACCGTCGGGCGGAGCGCGACGTCGCTCACGCCGTACTCCTCGCGGTAGACGCGGGCCTGGTGCTCGTTGTACTCCTTCGTCGCGCCGTAGAGCGTGTCGGGGTACGTGAGGTCGTCCTCCGTGACCCACCAGTCGCCGCCGTCGTCGTAGTGCCGGGGCGGTGCGTAGATCGCCGCGCTCGACGCCCACGCGACGCGCTCGACCTGGTCGTCGAGCGTGCGCGCCGCCTCGAAGATGTTGCTCGTGCCCTCGACGTTCACGTTCATCGCGGCGCGCGGGTTCTCCTCCGCGGTGTTCGTCAGGAGCGCCGCGAGGTGGACGATGTGCGTCGTCCCGGTCTCCGCAACTGCGTTCACGACGTCCGTCGGGTCGGTGACGTCGCCGCGACGCGTCTCGACCTCGTCGGCCACGCCGACCTTCTCGAGGATGCGCTCGTCCGTCGACAGGTCGTACGCGACCACGTCGTGCCCGTGCTCGACGAGGTCCTTCGCGACGTACGACCCGATGAATCCCGTGCCACCGGTAACGAGGACTGTGTTGTCGCTCATCGACCGGTGGTTCACGCACTGGCACGAAAAAGGTTGCACACTCGGCGAACGCCGGGGCGGCACCGACGTTTACGTCGGCGCCGCGAGTACGTGGTCGCATGGTCGACTCGAACGCCGTTCAGGTGGGCGAGTTCGTCGAATCGCCAGCGGACGGACCCGCCCCGCGAGGCGTCTACCGCGTCGTCGGCACCCCCGATGACGCGCTCGTCTGCCTGCGCGTCACCGACGCCGACGGTCGCCGCGAGGTCACCGGCGAGGTGGTGCGCGTCGACGCCGCCGACGCGAACGCGCTCGACCCCGCGAGCGCACCGCGAACGACAGTCGTCGGCGCCTTCAAGAACCAGCTCGAAGGGCCGTACTGGATGGTCCGGTCGCTCCTGCCGTTCTGAGCAGTGCGATGACGCGTCGAACGTGCTTGCGTCACCGAATGCTTCACCGTCCCAGCCTTTATAGAAGTCTTCGGCGGAGGGCCTGCATGAGCGACCAGCCGCAGATCAGCGAGCACTACGACGCCATCGCCGACAAGTGGGACGAGATCGTCGACATGGGAGCGCGCGAGGACGTCCTCTGGTCGACGCTCGAATCGATGCTGCCGGACGTGGCGGGCGAGCGCATCCTCGACGCTGGCTGTGGGTCCGGCGTCTACTCCGAACGGCTCGTCGACGCGGGCGCGGACGTCGTCGGAGTCGACGTGAGCGAGAAGATGCTCGAGGAGGCGCGCGACCGAGTCCCCGATGCGGCGTTCAGACGCGACGACGTCACGGATTCGCTCGACTGGCTGGACGACGACAGCGTCGACGTCGTCCTCTGCCAGCACGTCCTCTCCCACGTCGAAGACCTGACTGCGGCCTACGAAGCGTTCTCGCGCGTCCTCGACGACGGCGGGACGCTCGTCGTCTCCACGCACAACCCCGCGTACGACTTCTGCGTCGTCCGGAACGAACACCAGCCCGAACCGAGCGACCCCGAAACGACGGTCCACTCGTACGCCGACCAGCCGACCTACGGCGACACGGAACGCTTCGACGTCGTCTACGGCGACGGCCCCAGCGCCAACCGAGGCACGTACTACCGGCGTCGTTCGAGGCCGTCGTTTCTCCGCTGCTCAACGCCGGGTTCGAACTCCGGGAGCTCGTCGAACCGACCGCCGACCGCGACGGCGGTGACGGGAACGCAGGCGAGGGGTATCCCGCAGGCTCCCTGTGCTTTCGGGCCGACTGCTAGCCGGAACGAGGGAGTTCCACCCAGTGCGAACGCTGCCCTGACAGGGACGAAATGGCGGTCATCGTCATCGTGAACCCGCCGTCGCCCGCGACCGCCTGATATCGCGCGTCGGTCGCTCGACGTGGTACCGAATCACGACCCGCTCGCGTACCGGGCGGCGTACCCGACGACGGACCCGGCGACGAACGGCCAGAACGCGAGGATGACGGACAGGACGCCGAACCAGGCGTGTGCGTCGGGTCTGAGGAGGACGCGTAGCTGTGCGGCGACGCCCCAGCCGGCGTAGTCCTGCGCGGCGGAGGCCGAGACGTAGCCGGTCGCACCGTCGTGTGCGGTCGCGGCGGCGAGCAGGAAGCCGCGGTCGGCGACGCCGAGCGCGAACGCGGCGACGAGGACGTCGAGGAGCGCCGACGTGTCGACCGACCGCCGGACGGAGTGGAGGGTCGCGTGGAGTCGCGAGGACCCGTCGCGAGCCACGCGTTACTCGTGCAGGCCACCGACCTCGTCGTAGAACGACGAGGCGAGCTGGTCGGCCATGTCCTCGTCGCGGTCGATGCGGACGTCGACGACCGTCGGCTTGCTCGCGCCCTTCGCGTTCTCGAGCGCGGGCACGAGGTCGTCCGGGTCGGTGACGCGGACGCCGCGGCCGCCCATCCCCTCGGCCATCTTGACGAAGTCGGTGTCGTGGAACTCGACGCCAGCGATGTCCTCGTCCATCTGGCGGACCATCCCGAGGCTCGTGTCGTTCAGGACGACGAACGTCGGCGCGACGTCGTGGTCGACCGCGGTCTCGACGGCGGTCATCGTCATCGTGAACCCGCCGTCGCCCGCGACCGCGATGGCGTCCTTCCCGAGGAGTGCGGCGGTGACCGCGGCGGGCTGAGCCCATCCCATGCCGCCGACGCCACCGGAGCCGTAGTACGACCCCGTCGAGTCGGTCTGAAGGTAGTTCAGCAGCCAGAACCGGTTGTTCCCGGAGTCCGCGGTGACGACCGTGTTCTCGTCGACGACGGACTCGATGGCCTTGCACGCCCGGTGGGGTTTGATGGGGACGGCGTCGCTCTCGCATTTCTCCACGGCGAAGTCGTCGCGCGCTTCCGCGGCGCGGTCGAGCGCCCAGTCGCCGTCGTCGCCGCTCTCGCCGTCGCCGGTCGCGGCGAGCGCGCGGAGCGTCTCCGCGGCGTCACCGATGAGGCCGACGTCCGCGGGGTACACCCAGCCGGCGTTCCGCGTGTCGATGTCCGCGTGGATGATGGTCTGCTCGTCCGGGCGGATGAACGACGCCGCCTGCCAGTTCGTGTCCATCGGGTTCATGCGGCAGCCGACGACGAGGAGCGTGTCGGCCTCCGAGACGACCTGGTTCGCGCCCTCGTGGCCGAACGACCCGATGACGCCCGCCGCGCGCTCGTCCGTCTCGGGGATGGTGGACTTCCCGAGATAGGAGGTCGCGACGACGGCATCGTACGCGTCCGCGACCGCCTCCAGTTCCGCGTACGCACCAGCGGCGTGGACGCCGTTCCCCGCGATTATCACGGGCCGGTCGGCGGCTTCGAGGTGCTCGACCGCGGTCGCGACGTCGCGGTCGGTCGGCTGGCTCTGCCAGTTCCGGACCTGGCGCTCGTCGTCCCACACCGACGGGGTCGCGTCCTCGGGGAACTCGTCGCTCACCGCGTCACCGTCGAGGATGACCGCGGTGGGACCGGGCCGGCCGGCGGTCGCGTGCTTGAACGCGAGCTGGACCGACCGGACCGTCTCCGTGCTCGTGCGCGGGAACCACCACTCCTTCGTCACGCCGTCGAGGATCTTCGGCAGCGACAGCCCGCCGTAGTCGCCGCGGGACTGCTGGTAGGGCGCGAGCGTCGAGTAGTCCCCGCGCTCGCTCGCTTCGGTGAGCGTCACGAGCGGCGACGACGCCAGTCGCGCCTCCATCTGCCCCATGTTCCCGAGACTCCCGATCCAGGGGCCCTGTCCGGCGAGTACGGCGGGCGTACTCGTCATCCGCCCGTACGCTTCGGCCATCTGGCTCGCCTCGCGCTCGTCGCGCGGCCGGACGACCGTGACGTCGCTGTCGCCGTGCGCGATGGTCTCGAACAGTTCGATGACGCGACCGCCCGGGTACCCGAAGACGTACTCGACGTCGAGCGCGTCCAGGGTCTCGACGACGCGTTCGGCCGTGTTCATGCCGCGTCGCCTCCGGAGTCGGCCGCCGCGTCCGAATCGCTTGCCGCCGCGTCGGCGGTCTCGTCGAACTGCACCGTCTCCTCGACGTACAGCGTCGGCCCTTCGTCGGGTTTCGCGAAGTGCTCGAGGTCCGCCTGGACCTCGCGGCCGACGTCCGACTCGAACGCCGCCTGCAGGTCGCCCATGTCCTCGAAGTACAGTTCGACGACGCCGTCGTACGCGCTGCGCTCGGGGTCAGTGGCGACGCTCGTCGCGTACTTCTTCGCGTGCGGCAGGTCCTCGGCGAGCGGGACGTGCTCCTCGTACCAGTACTCGACGAACTCCTCGTGGGTCAGGTCGTCCGCGCGGACGAGCATGTTCACCAGCTTAATCATGCGCTGACCCACGCGGAGCCGTGACTTACAGGTGACGGTCGCTGACGTCCTCCTCGCCCGATTCGGACCGTGGGAGGGCGTGGCGCGAATCCGTCGTCGATTCGGGCGCGAAGCCACCGCCTACTCGCCGAATACTTCCAGCATATTTATACAGCGTTACGCAATCTAATCAATCACGATGTCAGACATGGGGATACCTGCGACCGTCACACGACGGTCGGACCTACCGGACCCGCGGTCGGCGTCGAACGTGACGTACAACCCGTCGCTCGACGCGCTCCGCGAGGCCTCCTCCCACCTCGAGACGACGACGGAGTACGGCTCGCCGAGCTACGTGAGCGAGTACCGGTCGCGGAGCGCCGACCGGACGAAGACCACCGTCGACGACGAGTTCGCGGCCGAGGACTACCGCGTCGTCGCGGACGCCGTCGACCGCATCGGTGACGGCGAGTGGGTGTGCCTCGACCGCCGGATGGGTCGCCACGAGGACGCGTCGTCGGTCTGTCGGCTGTTCGTGCCCCGCGAGTACGGCCGGATCGCGCTCGCGTGGGCGAAGCTCTTCGAGCCCGTCGACACCGGGGGCGAGCCCGTCGAGCCGGACTACGTGACGGTGCAGGTGCCCGACGCCGACGAGGTCGCCATCCGCGTGCTCGCCGAGGAGGGCGTGACCGCGGTCGTCGGCAGCGACTACACGGGCGAGGCGAAGAAGAGCTTCCTCCGGCTGTTCATGCTCGAAGCCAAGCGGAAGGGAGGGCTCGGCCTGCACGCCGGCTCGAAGCGCGTGACCGTCCGCGACGACGCGGGCGACCTCCAGACGAAGGGACAGGTGTTCCTCGGGCTGTCCGCGACCGGGAAGTCGACGCTGACCGCGCACGGTCTCTGGCTCGACGAGGGCGACGGCGAGTCCGCGACGATGCTCCAGGACGACGTGTGCGCGCTCACGCCCGACGGCGAGGTCGCGGGTAGCGAAGGCGCCGGTCTCTACATCAAGACCATCGGGCTGGACCGCGACGAACAGGAGGCGCTGTACGACGCCGCGACCCACGAGTCCGCGGTCCTCGAGAACGTCGCGGTGGACGACGACGGCACCGTGCACTTCGACGAGGACCGGTACGGGACGAACTCGCGGGCGGTCGTCCAGCGCGAGCACCTCGACAGCGCCGCGGACGACGTCGACCTCGAGGGCGTCGACCAGGTGTTCTTCATCACCCGCAACCCGCTGATGCCGCCGGTCGCGAAGCTCGACGAGACCGAGGCCGCGGTCGCGTTCATGCTCGGCGAGTCCATCCAGACGAGCGCGGGCGACCCGGACGCCGCGGGCGAGGCGATCCGCGTCGTCGGCACGAACCCGTTCATCATGGGGAGCGAGGGCGAGGAGGGGAACCGGTTCCGCGAGCTCGTTCGCGACCTCGACGTCGAGTGCTACGTCCTCAACACGGGCTGCGTCGGGACGACCGAGGACCCGCAGGACGTCGGCGTCCGCGAGTCCGTCACCATCCTCCGCGAGCTCGCGCGCGGGAGCGTCGACTGGGAGCGCGACGACCGCACGGGCATGACCGTCCCCAGTCGCGTTCCCGGTATCGACGTTGACGAGTTCTGCGTTCCCGACCACGTCGACGACTACGACGCCGCGGCCGCCGAGTTGCGCGAGGAGCGCCGCGAGTACCTCGCCGGGTTCCCCGAGCTCGACGACGACGTCCTCGACGCCGTCTACTGAGCCGAAGGCGGACAGTTGCTCGCGCCCGGACAGACGGGCGGTTACTCGCGTTCGCGTTCGGACCGTTCCGGGCGTCGACGCGCTCGCTCAGTCGGTTCTCGCGTACCACGTCGCGCCGAGCGCGAGCGCGGCCGCGACGACGCCGATGACGACCGGGAGGGGGCCGTCGGCGAGGCCGTCGAAGCTCCAGTCGCCGAACGCGCCGCCGAGGACGGCGACGATGGCGACGAGCGCACCGACGACCCGCATCGTGCGGGAGTTCGACCGGCCTGCACCGGGCATCAGTGCGACACCTCCAGAGGGGACCAGTGACTGCCCATACGCAGAACGTGTCTCCGTTCCAACATCAGCGTTTCCCCGGTCGGCGACCGCACGACCCGCGACCCGTCGTCGGACGGCCACGCTCGGAACGAAACCGGCCGCGGCCGGAGCGTCGAACGGCCCGGACCGGCCGCGTCGCTCGACGAGATTCGCCGCGACGGTGAACGTTCAAGTTCACGCGGCGACGACGACGACGCATGGCCGACCTACGGAAACCCGACGAACGCGAGTGCGAGCGCTGCGGGCGACGCGAGGTATGGGACGACGACCACGACACGTGGCGCGTCCCCGACCGCGAGGACGCGAGCGCTGTCGGCGACGTTCACTGCGTGCACGAGTGGGACATCGACGGGTCGTTCCGCCCCATCGAGTAGCGATGCACGCGAGCGAACGTCCCGCCCGGCAGGTGCTCGCGTGACGATGCCGACCGCGTTCGTCACCGCACCGCCCGACGCCGCCGCCGACCTCGCGACCGCACTCGTCGAGGAGCGCCTCGCCGCGTGCGTGAACCAGTTGAAGTGCCGCTCCACGTACCGCTGGACCGACGCCGACGAGGGCGCCGCCGACGGCGCGGACGCCATCCAGCGCGACGACGAGGTGGTCCTGCTCGCGAAGACCACCGACGACCGCTACGACGACCTCGAAGCGCGCGTCGCGGAACTCCACCCCTACGACGTCCCGTGCATCGAGCGGTTCGACGAGAGCGGGCTGCTCGACGCCTACGGCGACTGGGTCGCGGACGCGACGAAGTGACGGCGTCTACGCTCACATTGGGAGGGTGAATCCTCGACATCGGGCAGTTCAGGCCCGGAGAGTCGGGACGAACGCGTACCCCGAAACAAGACACGTCATGATGAGCAGCGGGAATGCCAAGGGTTCATTATGAACGATAAGGGCAGCAGTAACCACTCCCAGCGCTACACCGACGATCGCAGTTCGAATCGCCCGGAGGTGCGAATTCAGCTCTGGAGACGGCTCTGTTTCCATACCGGAATCACTACAACTATCTGTTATAACTGTACTTGAGTCCGAACCCGAGGAGCGCCCCGATATCTAACGTTTTATTGACACACAATGCAGGCGGGGAATCTCTGGGTAGACCGGGACTCGTCGTCACCGGAACGCCGGTCCACGAGGAAGTTAGGTGCAGGACGGTCGACGTCGGTGGCGTCCTCGCCAGCAGTTCGACTGCGCCTCACGGGAACGCCGAAAGCGTCGCTCAGTTCGGAATGTTCGCGCCGACGCGGTCGGCGAGGTCGCCGGCCATCGCCTCGAACCGTCGCGGGACGTCGAACCGGGCGTCTGCGCGGAGGTCGTAGTCGAGGTCGGGGCGTTCGCCCTCCCAGGTCTGCTGGGGGAAGAGCTCGGGGAGTTCGTACTGGCCGAGCGCGCGGTCGGCGCGCTTGACGGCGCGGTACTGCTCGTCGCTGGGCGGGGCAACGTCGAACGCCGCCCAGACCGCGGCCTGGATGTCGTCCTCGATCTCGCGGTACCCCGGCAGGTGGCGTTTGAGGGGGCTGGGGACGTCCGTGACGTACGCCTCCGCGGCGTCGTGCAGGAGCCCGTAGAACTGGACCCGCTCGCTCTCGCCGGCGCGCTTCAGCTCCTCGGTCACGTGGATGGAGTGCAGGGCGACGCTGTAGAAGAACGCGGTCTGGCCCGCGCCGCGGCAGACGTTAGACAGCCCGTGCGCGAGGTCGGCGAGCGCGATCTGTTCGGGTGCCGGGTCCAGCGGCCGGAAGGACCGACCGGTGTGGGTGCTTATCGCTTCGTTCTGGGCCGCCGTATCGTCGACATGTAGTTCCATAGAGAATCACCGTTTTCACCTTCTCAATGGTCCCCAGTAATTAAGCGTTTCGTCGCCGGAGGGCTTCGCCACGCGCTCCCGTGGGGACGCGTTCTCGTGGGACTCCGTTGGCGTGAGAACGCGGTGGCGTGCCCCCGCGAGAGCCGGCCCGAGAGAGGTGGGTTCCGCGCGTCGACGAGGCCCGGGAACCGGTGCGACGTGGCGGTCGGTGGTCGGCGGTCGGTAGTCCGTGGTCGTGGGCTCGCGGTCAGTCCATGCGGTTCTCGCTGAGGTCGAACGTCTCGTCGCCCTCGAGGACGTGCACCTCGGCGTCGCTCCCGGTCGCCGTCACCTCCTTCGCGAAGTCCTGGGGGTCCTGCTCGATGGGCGGGAACGTGTCGTAGTGGATGGGGAGCGCGTGGTCGACGTCCAGCCAGTCGACCGCGACCGCGGCCTGCCACGGCCCCATCGTGAAGTGATCGCCGATCGGGACGGCGGCGACGTCCGGTTCGAGGAACGGCGCGATGACGTCGCGCATCTCCGTCATCAGTCCCGTGTCCCCGGCGTGATAGAACGCGACGGAGTCCTCGTCACTGACCTGTGTCGGCTTCGTGTCCGAGACGACGAACCCGGCGGGCATCCCGCCACTCGTCCCGTAGCCGGTCTCCATCCCGTTCGTGTGGTCCGCGCGATGCATCGTGACGTACGCGTCCCCGCACTCGACGGTCCCGCCGATGTTCATCCCCATGCCGCCGACGGCCTCGTAGTCGCCGAACTCGTCGCGGCAGTACTCGACGACCTCGGGCGTCGCGACGAGCGTCGCGCCCTCGTAGTGCCCGACGTGCCCGACGTGGTCGGCGTGCCCGTGTGTGAGGAGGACGTAGTCCGGCTCGAGGTCGGCCGGGTCCGTGTCGGTCTTCGGGTTGTCGAAGAACGGGTCGATGAGGAGGCTGGCCTCGCCGAGTTCGACGCCGAACGTGGAGTGACCGTACCAGGTGATTTCCATGGTCGTGCCGAGATACGCCTGCACGTTCCGTAAAGGTTCGCGACGAGGAATCAGCGCCGACCGATCGACCCCGTTCAGTCGGGCGATATACGGGGCCGCGAAGCGAGCGGTGCCGGGTCGTCGACACCGTCAGTTCGAGGTTCGTCGAGCGCGAGCGGTTTTCGACAACAGTTTTAGGCCGGGTTCCTTCTACCAGAGCAAATGGGTAACTGTATCATCTGCGGTACGCCCGTGGACGGGCACATCTGTTCGAGTCACGAAGAGGACGCCGTCTTCGAGTTCGAAGGCAGCAACCCCGAACAGCTCACGCCCGGACGCTACTACGAAGGCACCGTCGACGGCTACGCCGAGTTCGGCGTGTTCGTCGACATCGGCGACCACGTCACCGGTCTCCTGCATCGGAGCGAACTGGACAAGCGCCTGGATTCCCTCGACTGGGAGCCGGGCGATAGCGTCTACGTGCAGGTGACGGACGTCCGCGACAACGGGAACGTCGACCTCGGCTGGTCGATCCGCCAGCGCAAGCGCGAGTTCCGCGGCCACCTGGTCCAGACGCCGCAGGGCGACGAGCTGCCCGACGCGGACGACGAGGACGACGACCGCCCTTCTGAGGGTGCGTCGCGCTCGGGGAACACCGAGACGCGCACGCCTTCCGCGGCGGACGCCGAGCCCGAGGGGACGACCGAGTCCGACGCGCCGAGCGCCGGCGAGGCCGAGACCGACGATACGACGACGACCGAGGCCGACCCGGACGCCGGCGCCGCACCCGCCACGCGGAGCGACGATGGCGAGGACGCGGACGCGGCGGCCGAGGCGTCCGCGGACGCTGGCGATGCGGACGACGGGGACGCGGACGACGCGGTCGATGCAGACGATGCGGTCGATGCGGCGGACGAGGACACCGGAAGCGAAGAGCACGACGACGCCGCGGCCGACGACGAGGACGACGCGGCGAGCGAGGAGCTGTCGCGGACGACGCTCGAGGCCGTCGCCGACGACGTCGGGCAGGTCGTCCGCGTCGAGGGCGAGGTCGTGAGCATCCGGCAGACCTCGGGCCCGACGGTGTTCGAGCTGCGCGACGAGACCGCGGTCATCGAGGCGGCGGCGTTCGAGTCCGCTGGCGTTCGCGCGTACCCGGACGTCGAGGTTGACGACGTCGTCCGCATCGACGGCGAGGTCGAGCGGCACAACGGCGACCTCCAGATCGAGACGGAGGTCCTGAACGTCCTCGAGGGCGACGAGGCGGACGCGGTCCGCACGCGCCTCGAAGACGCGCTCGCCGCCGAGGCCGACCCCGGCGCGGTCGACCTGCTCGCGGACCACGAGTCCGTCGCGGCGGTCGGCGACGAGATCCGGGACGTCGCGGCGACCATCCGGCAGGCCGTGTTCACGGGACGCCCCGTGGTCGTGCGTCACACCGCGACGGCGGACGGCTACGCGGCGGGCGCCGCCATCGAGCGCGCCGTCCTCCCGCTCGTCCGCGAGGAGCACGCGCGCGACGATGCCGAGTACCACTTCTTCGAGCGCCGACCGCTCGACGACCCGTTCTACGGGATGGACGCGGCGACGGACGACGTCACGGAGATGCTCTCGGACCGCGAGCGACACGGCGAGCAGTTCCCGCTCGTCGTCCTCGCGGACGCCGGGTCGACCGCCGAGTCGGTCGAGGGCTACGAGTTCCTCGACGTCTACGACGTGGAGCGCGTCGCGGTGGACGCGACGACGCCCGACGAGGACGTCCTCGACGGGCTCGCGGCGTACGTGAACCCGCATACGGCGGGCGCCGATGATGCGGTGACGACGACCGCGCTCGCGGCGAACGTCGCGGCGCACGTGAACGAGTCCGTCCGCGAGGACCTCTCGCACCTGCCCGCGGTGAGTTACTGGGAGGACACCCCTGAGGGCTACGTGGCTCTGGCGCGCGACGCCGACTACGACGTCGAGGACGTCACTGAGCTCCGGCAGGCGGTCGCCCTGGAGGCGTTCTACCAGTCGTACAAGGACAAGCGCGAGCTCGTGGACGACCTCCTGTTCGGTCGCCGCGAGGGCCTGTCCGGGCACGTGAGCAGTCAGTTCCGCGAGAAGATGGAGAAGGAGGTCGAGACGGCGCGCCGGAACCTCACGGAACGGACCGCCGAAGGCGTGACGTTCGCGGTCGTGGACACGGACGCGTTCTCGCATCGGTTCGACTTCCCGCCGGAGGCGCTGCTCGTGGACGAGCTCCACCGGACGCTCCGCGAGGAGTACGACGAGCCGGTCGTCACGGTCGGGATGGGTCGCGACGACATGCGGCTGCGGTCCGAGGAGTCCCTGGACGTTCGCCGGGTCGCCGAGCAGGCAGCGGGTGCGGCACCCGAGGCCGGTATCGAGGTCGTCGGTGGACGCGAGGGCCATCTCGAGTACCTCGCCGGAGAGCGCGACGCGGTCCTGAACGCGGTCGTCTCCGCTATCGCGAAGACGTTCAAGCCCGCCTGAGGTCGCTGGGGTCGACCGCGCGAGGCCGGGGAGCGCGGTCTCGCGGGGTCGGCCGGAAACGGAGTGGTTTTTGCGTGCGAGCCTCCTACGTTCGAGCATGACTTTTCGAGCTGACGTCGCGCCGTCGACGCTCGGCGTGGAACTCACCGAGGACGGCGTGGTCGTCGAGTATCTGGACGGGCGGACGGTGTTCTATCATGGTCCGCCGGAGACGGTGGAGGAGTCGGTGCGGGCGCCGCCGGGGAAGTTGACGCAGGTTCTCGTGACGGACCCGACGGAGACCGAGGGCGTGTTGATGTACGTGAACGACCGGAACACGGACGAGTCCATCCTGGAGGACACGGGCGTCGGTCGCGTGATGCTCGAGAACGACGCGGAGGAGGAGCTGTTCCCGGGCGTGACGGTGCGCGCGGAGGCGTACGCGGTGGAGGTGGAGGCGGACCCGGAGACCGCGCGTGGTCGCGTGTTCGTGTTCGCGGAGGACGAGACGGCCGAGCACGCGTACGAGATCGTCTGATGCCGCTCCGGAAACAGTGGCGGGCGCTCGACCGGTCGGCGGTCGGGGCGGCGCCCGACCGGCTGGGCGTGTACGAGCTCGGTGACGACGACGGCACCGTCCTCGCGGTGGACTGGGGCGTGCTCCCCGACGAGTTGAAGGACGCTTTATCGTACGGCCCTCGGGGCGCGACGCAGGTGCGGTGGAAGCCCGTGCAGACGCGCGAGCAGGCCGAAGAGCTGGCCGCGGAGCACCGCGAACGCGCGGACTGACCGCGTGGCGGCGTGGCAGGGCTCGGTCCGAGACCGGCCGTTGTGGCGGGCCGACCGCGAGGGGGACGGCGTGCTACTGGATGTAGGAGGGGTCCTCGGCGTCGCAGTTCGCCTCGTGCGCGCTCGCGTCGGACTGGTCGTCGAACATGAGGCCGCAGGCGTCGCACTCGTACCACGTCTCGCCGTCGCGCTCTGTCTCGCTGACCATACGTAGGGCGACGACGCCCTCGGACAAGTGGTTTGTCCCGAGCATCCCGGTGACTCGCGGCGACCGGTTCAGTGGTCTGTCCCGAGCGATTCAAGTCATCCAGGCGAGAAAAAACCGCTATGAGTACGGACGGCGACGACGGCGTGACGTTGACCGTGCGGGCGGCGGAGAAGCGCGACGCCGGGCGTGGCGTGGCGCGGCTCTCGGAGGCCGCGCGTCGCGAGCTCGGTATCTTGAGCGGCGACACGGTCGTCATCGAGGGGACGCACGTGACGGCGGCGAAGTTCTGGCCGGCGGACACCGACCAGGACGAGGGAACGATACGTATCGACGCGGATACGCGGACGAACGCCGGCGCGAAGGTCGGGGAGCTCGTGACGGTGACGGCGAGGGAGATAAACGACGCGCAGTCGGTGACGCTCGCGCCGCCGAGCGAGATGGGGTCGGTCCCGTCGGGCGTCGTCGAGCGCGCGGTCCGCCGCGATCTCGACGGGCGTCCCGTCTCCGTCGGCGAGCACGTGCGATTGGAGCGCATCAGTCAGTCGCCGTTCCACGTCGTCGAGACGACACCTGACGGGCCGGTTCGCGTCGAAGGGCACACGAACGTGAGCGTGCGGAACGAGGTGTTCGACGCCGAGAGCGACCCGACGCCGGGTGCGAACGACGGCGGGCAGTCCGGGGACGTCGAGGCCGACTCCTCGGGTGAATGGAAGGAAGGCGAGAGCGACGAGGAGGAGGAGCAGTCGGGCGTGACCTACGAGGACATCGGCGGCCTGGAGGACGAACTGGAGCGCGTCCGGGAGATGATCGAGCTCCCGCTCAGCGAGCCGGAGCTGTTCCAGAAGCTCAACATCGACCCGCCGCGTGGCGTCCTCCTGTACGGGCCGCCGGGGACGGGGAAGACGCTCATCGCGAAGGCGGTCGCGAACGAGGTGAGCGCGGAGTTCCACACGGTCTCGGGCCCGGAGATCATGTCGAAGTACAAGGGCGAGAGCGAGGAGCGCGTCCGCGAGGTGTTCGAGACGGCTCGCGAGACCGCGCCCTCGATCGTCTTCTTCGACGAGATCGATTCGGTGGCGGGGAAGCGCGACGACGACGGCGACGTCGAGAACCGGGTCGTCGCGCAGCTCCTCTCGCTCATGGACGGCCTGGAGTCCCGCGGTGACGTGGTCGTCATCGGCGCGACGAACCGCGTGGACGACATCGACCCGGCGCTCCGGCGGGGCGGGCGGTTCGACCGCGAGATCGAGATCGGCGTGCCGAGCGAGGTCGGGCGTCGAGAGATTCTGGACGTGCACACGCGCGGGATGCCGCTCGCGGACGACGTCGACCTCGACACGCTCGCGTCGCGAACGCACGGGTTCGTCGGCGCGGACCTGGACGTGCTCGTGAGCGAGGCGGCGATGCACGCCATCCGGAATCGGCCGGCGGAGGGGGAGGCGCGGAAGGCCTGGAGCGACGATCCGAGCGTCGCGCGAGCGAACTTCGACGGGGCGATGGCGGAGGTCGAGCCGTCGGCGATGCGCGAGTACGTCGCCGAGCAGCCGAGCGTCACGTTCGAGGACGTCGGCGGGCTCTCGACGGCGAAGCAGACGCTGGAGGAGGCCGTGGAGTGGCCGCTGTCGTACGGCCCGCTGTTCGACGCGGCGAACACGAGTCCGCCGTCTGGCGTGCTGCTGTACGGCCCGCCGGGGACGGGGAAGACGCTGCTGGCGCGAGCGCTCGCTGGCGAGAGCGGCGTGAACTTCATCGAGGTGAAGGGCCCCGAGTTGCTCGACCGCTACGTCGGCGAGTCCGAGAAGGCGGTCCGCGAGCTGTTCCATCGTGCGCGGCAGGCCGCGCCCTCGATCGTGTTCCTCGACGAGATCGACTCGGTCGCGAAGTCCCGCGAGGGCGGCGGCGGGGGCGGTGGGGACGACGTCACGGACCGCGTCGTCTCCCAGTTGTTGACGGAACTGGACGGGCTGGCGGACAACCCGAACCTCGTCGTGGTCGCGGCGACGAACCGCAAGGAAGCCATCGACCGCGCGCTCCTTCGCCCGGGCCGGCTGGACACGCACATCGAGGTCCCGGAGCCGGACGAGACCGGCCGTCGCGAGATACTGTCGGTCGTCGCGAAGGGTCGGCCGCTCGCCGAGGACGTCGACCTGGACGCGCTCGCCGCGGACCTCGAGGGGTACTCGGGCGCGGAGCTGGACGCGTTCGTCCGGGACGCGTCGATGCGCGCCATCCGCGAGATAGCGGAGGGTCGGTCGCCCGAGGAGGCCAACGAGATGGGTGACGAGCTGGAGATCACGCGAGCGCACTTCGAGGCGGCGCGCGAGCGGCTCGACCGCTGACCGCAGCGGCGTGCGCGGGGCTGACCGCGTCCGCGTCGTCGGCGCGTCGACCGGAGGGCTCTTGTACCGACGTCGTCGACTAGTGGTCGACGGCACGGCCAGTCGGTGAACTGCCCGCGTGCATTTGACACGCAACGCTACGAGACCCGACTTGGCCTACCCCGTCGATTCCACGCTCGCGAGCGACGGCCACGAGCGATGCCGCGCGAGAACCGGAGAGCGGTGGTATCGCGGAGGGAGTGCGAGAAGGGTGGTGTCGCGTGGGTACTGCGAGAGCGGTGGTGTCGCGTGGTTACTGGGGTTCGTCTCCGTCGTGGGACGCGGCGCGGGGGTCGCGAGCGAGGAGCGTGCGGCCGGCGACGCTCCGGTCGCCTTCGTCGACGAGGACGTCGGTCTCGTCGAACCGCGGCGGGAGGAGGACGTCGACGCGCGAGCTGAACGCGATGTGTCCGAAGCGCTCGCCGGCGGCGAGTTCGTCGCCCGCGTCGACGTGGCTGTGGCAGCGTCGCGCGACGGTGCCCGCGATCTGCGTGAGGCGGTACTCGTTCTCGCTGTTCAGGCCCCCGACGTCGACGTGGAGGCGTTCGTTGCGTTCGGCGGTCTTCGTGAACGCGGGCATGTGGCCGCCGGGGACGTGCTCGACCGCCTCGACGGTGCCGGGGAGCGGCGCGCGGTTCACGTGCACGTCGGTGACGTTCATGAACACGCCGACGCGCACGCGCTCCCGGCCGTCCTCGTCGGTCTCCGTCCGGACGACCGAGACGGTGCCGTCGGCGGCGGCGACGGCGGCGTCGCGCGCCACGCCCTCGGCCGGAGTGCGTTCGGGGTCGCGGAAGAACGCGAGCACCGCGAACGCGAGCGCGAGCGCCACCACGCTCGCCGGCGGGAACGCGACGAGGAGGACGAGTGCGAGCACAGCGGGGACGGCCGCGTAGTCGTACGCACCGGGCGCGAGTCGCATACTCCAACGCCGGACGGCATCCGGGAAGGCGTTTCGGTCGCGACCACTCGACCGGACGAACGCGTCGACGGGACCTCGAGACCACGGCCGAAGCCCACAGTGGACGACGACGTGCTCGGCTGCTCGGATGAGCGCCGGCGAGCGGTCACCCCGGGACTATATCAGCGTGACCCGAGACGTTGTCAAGGTACAACAAGATGGTGTCACTGCTAGTCGTCGCGGGTATCGTCGTCGCGGTATTCGTCGGGTTCAACATCGGTGGGTCGTCGACGGGCGTGGCGTTCGGTCCGGCGGTCGGCTCGCGGCTCGTTCGGAAGGCGACCGCAGCGACCCTGTTCGTCGGCTTCGGCTTCCTGGGGGCGTGGACCGTCGGTCGGAACGTCATCGCCACGATGAGCAGCAGTATCGTCCCGGCGGCCCAGTTCACGCCGGTCGCGAGCGTCGCCGTCCTGTTCTTCACCGGGCTGTCGCTACTCGTCTCGAACCTCTACGGCGTTCCGGCGTCGACGTCGATGACGGCCGTCGGCGCCATCGTCGGCCTGGGTCTCGCGTCGGACACCCTCAACCAGGCGCTGATGTTCGTCATCGTCTCGGCGTGGATCGTCGCGCCACTGATCAGCTTCGCCATCGGTCTCGTCGTCGGCCGCTATCTCTACCCGTACCTCGACCGGTACGTCGCGTTCACGAAGTTCGACCTCCACTTCATCCAGCTCGACCGCTCGGGAGCGATTCCGCGACCGTACGTCAATCCGAACGCGTCGGCTCAGGACGTCGTCGGGTCGCTCTCGGTGGTCGCCATCGGCTGCTATATGGCGTTCTCGGCGGGCGCGTCGAACGCCGCGAACGCCGTGGCGCCGCTCGTCGGCGAGGGCGGGACGCTCACCGTCGACCAGGGCGTGCTGCTCGCGGTGGGGGCGTTCGCGCTGGGGAGTTTCACCATCGCCCGCCGCACCCTGGAGACGGTCGGCGACGACATCACGGAACTCCCGATCCTCGCGTCGCTCATCGTGTCCATCGTCGGCGGCACGGTCATCACGCTCCTCTCCTACGCCGGGATTCCCGCGAGTCTCGCGGTGAGTACGACCTCGACTATCATCGGTCTCGGCTGGGGTCGGGCGAGTCGCGCGGCGACGCTCGCGGAGTTGGCGACGCCGAAGCCCGACGGCGGGGACCTGGACGTCGCGACGGGCGCGCTCGTCACCTCACGCGCCGAGGAGGCGCCTGCGAGTCCGACCATCGGGGACATCGCGCGACACGAGGAACCGCCCGAGACGCCCGAGGAGCTCCCGGACGTCCCGGACGTCGGCTCCGAGGGGCCGGCGGAACTCGACGAGCGGAGTCTCTTCGACCCGTCGGCGGCCAAGCGCATCGTGACGATGTGGGTGTTGACGCCGTCGATGGCGGTCGCCGCCTCTTATCCGGTCTTCGAGTACCTGCTGTGAGCGCCGCTCGGAGACTCCCAGGCCGTCAGTCCCAGAACGACCGCGTCCTGGCGAACTGTTTCTCCTGGGCGAGGATGTCGCGGTAGAAGTCGGTCTCGTTCTCGCGGAGCTGGCCGATGATGCGCGCGGCGTTGTGCGGGCCGACGCCGCGCGCGCTGAGTGCGACGACGGCCTGTTTGCCGTGGGATTGGACGAGGTTCGCGCGGCGGTGGGCCTTCTTCGTCAGCTCGTCCTGCTCCTCGTCTTTCTCGCTCGCGCGGACGGCAGGGACGGTCTCGTCGTCCCACGGCGAGAGCGCGGCGATGCGCGTCGAACCGCACTCGGCGCACTCGGGCTGGTCGCGCACCCGCTTGACCTTCGTCCGTTTCTTGTACTCGCCGCAGTGCACGCACAGGAGCACGACCCTGTCGTCCTGCAGGCGTTCCTTGACGGTCTGGACGACGCTCGCGTCCGCGTTCTCCGGTGCGAGCAGTTCCTTCCCGGAGGAGTGCCCGGCGGTCCCGATGGGCGTGCGTTCGCCGACGGTCTCGACGGCGATGTCCCCCGACTGGACGCGGTCGAGGACGTCCCCGGCGTGCTCGACGGCGAGGTCCTCGTGGAAGACCTCGCGGACGGCCTCGTCGTAGACGGGCGTGTCCTCGAGCGCGGCGACGAGGTACTGCGGGCTGACGTCGGTCGACCCCTCCCACGTGCGGAGCGCGCCGAACTTCGCCGCGACCTGACTGAGCCGGAACTTCAGCGCGTCCGAGCGCTTCAGCGACAGTTCGATAATGGACTCGACGTGCGCGGGGTCGGTGGACTCGAGCACCTCGACGACCTCGGGCGTCCCGAGGCCGCTCGGGAGTTCGAGCTCTATCCTGTAGGGGTCGGTCTCCAGCGCGACCGACGACCCCGTGCGTTGGCCGAGCATCGACGAGAGGACGCGCCCGAGCGTCTCGTTCGCCTTGTGCCCGAGGGGCGCGTTCACGACGACGGTGCGGCCGTGCTGTTCGACCACGAGTCGGTCGGTCGTCGGCATCGGGGCGTCGGCGTCGACGTGGCGTTCCAGCTGGTCGAGCGCGCTCGCGACCGTCGGCTCGTCGACGGGGTACCGCGAGGCGAACTCGGTCGCGACCGCGTCGCGGGGTGCGCCCCGCTCGAACTGCGGGCCGGCGACCGCGCGCATCTCGCCGACCTCGCCCGCGACGCCCGGCGGCACCGGGATCTCCGAGCCCGTCCACGACGGTACCTCGCCGGCGGGGTCCTCGATGGGCGCGACGTTCACCTCGCCGTCGTCGTCGTCCACCTCGACGATGCGCCACATCTCGCCGCGCTGCACGAACACCTCCCCGGGCTGGGCGAAGTTCACGACGAACCGCTCGTCGAGCGTCCCGACCTGGCGGCTCGAGGCGACGTCGTTGACGTCGTACGTCTCCTCGTCGGGTATCATCGAGAGGTTCTGGTACACGTACTGGCGGGTGCCGCCCGCGGTCTCGATGCGGTCCGCGCCCGCGTCCAGCCACACGATGCGGTTCGAGTGCAGTTCCTCGACGACCTCGCGGAACGCGTCCTCGGTGAGGTCCGCGAACGGCTGCGCGCTCGTGACGAGCTCGTACGCCGCACGCGCCGAGACGCCGCCTGACTCCTCGCCGACGGTGCTCGGCCCGTAGGCGGCGTCGGCGCCGCCGTCGGCGTGGTCGCCGTCCATCGCGAGCCCCGGGAGCTGGTTCGCGACGACGTCCAGGCTGCCCTCGTGGATGCCCGCGGGCTCGACCTCCCCGGTCTTCGCGCGTCGGGCGATGGCTGCGGCCTCGAACGTGTCGTCCTCGCGCGTCGTCACGACCGTTCCCTTCGAGACCTGGTCACTGCGGTGGCCGGCGCGCCCGACGCGCTGCAGGAGCCGCGTCACCTGCCGCGGGCTCTGGTACTGGACGACGTGGTCGACCCGGCCGACGTCGATACCCAGCTCCATCGAGGACGTGCAGAGCAGGCCGTCGAGCTCGCCGGCCTTGAACGCGTCCTCGACCTCGATGCGCGCGTCCTTCGAGAGGCTGCCGTGGTGGACGCCGATGGGGCAGTCCAGTTCCGTGAACCGCGAACCGAGCGCCTCCGCGGTCTGGCGCGTGTTCACGAATATCAGCGTGGACTCGTGCTCGGCGACGAGCTCTCGGATGGCGCGGACGTGACTGGCGACGCGCTCGGTGGTCGCGAGCTGCCCCGCGAGCGCGGCGTCCGCGTCGCGGACCTCGGGTTCGGTCACGCGCAGGTCGAGCTGGGAGCCGACGTCGACCTCGCGGACCGCGCACGGACGAGACCCGGTGAGGAACGCGCCGACGGTGTCGGGGTCCCCGACGGTCGCGGACAACCCGATGCGCTGGACGTCCCCGGCGAGCGCACGCAGGCGCTCCATCGCGATGGCGAGTTGCGCGCCGCGCTTGGACGCCGCGAGCTCGTGGACCTCGTCCACGACGACGTGCTCGAGGTCCGACAGCGCCTCCCGGAGCCGGGACCCGGTGAGCATCGCCTGCACGGTCTCGGGCGTCGTCACGAGCACGTCAGGCGGGTCCGTCGCCTGCTTGCGGCGCTGGTAGTCCGTGGTGTCGCCGTGGCGGACGTCGACGTCGACGTCGAGGTACTCGCCCCACCACTCCAGGCGGTCGCGCATGTCGCGGTTCAGCGCCCGGAGCGGCGTCACGTACAGCGCCCGGATGCCGTGGACGTCGCGGTCTCGCGCCAAGGCGTCGAACACTGGGAGCATCGCGGTCTCGGTCTTCCCGGTCCCGGTGGGGGCGACGACGAGCGCGTGGTCGCCGGCGGCGATCGGCGGGATGGCCCGTCGCTGCGTCGCCGTCGGTTCCGCGAAGCCGCGCTCGGTCAGCGCCTCCCGGACCGCGTCACCGAGCGCGCCGAACGCCGTCTCGCCGCGTGCTGTCATCGACGGGTCTAGCGACGCCGCGAGCATAAGCCCCGCGCCCGTTCGGCGCTCGCGGGCTTCAGGTAGCGCTTGAACGAGCCGAGCGGACGGGGCTAGCCGTTCAAGGGCACGTTACCATCGCGCCGGTAGGTGGTTCGAAACGGGCCGGAGAGTGGTCGGAACGGCGCCATGTGAGTTCATGCTTTCGACCCTACCAGATAACCATTGGTTTCAACCAGGGCTTGGATTCAACTGAGCGGCAGTCCTATGCCAGTGTATCCCCGAATGAGTATTCATGCACGCGTCAGCCGGCTGGTACGGCGACCATACGGTCGACGCCACCAGTGACGGGGTGACCGTCCGGAAGGGACTGGACCTCGACACGCTCGCGCTGCCGGCACTGAAGTTCGAGATTCGAAGCGAGCGGGAGGACCCCGTCGGCGTCCGCGTCGTCGACCGTCTCCCGACGGCGGTCGACCCGGATCGCGTCGGCGTTCACGCGGACTTCGGGGCGGACCAGTGGACCGCGTTCGAGGACGGCCGCGTGACGTTCACCACGCGACTGGACCCGGAGCGACCGGTCGTGACGTTGTACGGGATCTGGATCGACGACCCGAGTCGCGTCCACGAGCTCCTGAAGGGGCCGGACGTGAAGGTCGCGACCGACCCGGACGCCCCGTCGCTCGACCCCGTCGGTGACGAGGTTCGCTTGCCGACCGTCGACGATTCGCTGCGGAGCGTCGGCCCGAGCGCGCTGGAGGACCTGCGCGCGGACGTCGAGGAGGCCCTGACCGGTGCGCGAGCGGAGCCCGCGGAACCGGCGACCGCGCTTCCGGCCCCCGATGGCGACGACGGCAACCGCGACGGGGACGTGACCGAGCCGGCGGGAACGATGGGCGACCACGCGTGGGCGTACCCCGTCGAGCGACGCGGGACGGGACGTATCGCCGCGCCGACGCACGCGGACCTTGACGACCTCGTCGACGACGAGGTCGACGCCGACGGCGACCGCGGCCGTGGGCGGGACGTGGTCGGCGAGAACCACGTCTACCTCCGTGCGGCACTCACTGATACGCATCACGGCGGCGGTGGCGCGCTCCTCCTGCAGGAGCTCGCGAACGCGTTCCAGGTGGTCGCGCGACGCATCACGGGCGACGCGGAGCGCGCGACCGTGGACGCGGTCGTGGAGACGCCGCTCGGGACCGACGCGGTGTTGAGCGCGCTCACGGACCGCGAGCAGGTGACTGACGCTTTAGTGTCGCCGCTCGTCGGCGACCGCGAGGACGCGACCGGTATCGGCGCGGAACCCGAGGAGGAGACCGAGACCGCGGCCCGCGAGGGCACCGAGGAGGTCTCCATCGAACCGGACGACGAGGACGTCGAGGTCGTCCTGAACGCGGACGGGGAGCGGTTCTCGGAGCTCCAGGCGGAGTTCGAGCAGGAGACCGACACGGACGCGCTGGAGGACGAGCTCCGCGAGCTCGAACTCCCGGGCGTGGATACGAGCGAGGAGCCGAGCATCGACGACCTCGTCGCGGGCGACGACGCGTTCGACGACGACGGCGCCGACGGGTTCGTGCCCGCGAGCGTCGACGGCGACGACGAGTCGTTCTCGTTCGACGACGCCGACGCCACGGACGGCACCGAACTGGACTTCGCCGCCGACGTCACGGAGGACGCCGACGTGACTGCAGACGACGGAACGGCATCCGCAGACGACGGTCTGGCGTCCGCTGACGACGGAGCGGGCGTCGACGCGTCGACGGCGTCGGCGGACGAAGCGCCGTTCGACTTCACCGCGGACGCGGCCGAAGCCACGTTCGTCGACGCTGACGCCACCGGAGCGGATGACGACGGCGACCACACCGACGACGACGGCCACGACCCGCTACTCGACCTCGCGGTCGACGACGACGCGACCGACGACCCTGTGGCGGCCGACGCGACCGACGACACGGTAGCAGCCGACCAGGCGTCGGCCGACGCTCCGACGGCCGCGACGGCGGATGCGACGACCGTCGAGGTACCGGCTCGCGAACTCGCGGCGCTCCGCACCGAGATGCGCGAACTCCGCGATCGCGTCGCGACGCTCGAGTCGGAGCTCGCCGCGGTCCGCACGGACCTCCCTCGGGAACGCGGCGTCGACTCCACGCCGACCGTCGGCGACGGCGGCGACTCATTCGAACACGTCGACGGCGTCGACGAGGACGACTGAACGAGGACGGCGCGCGTCGAGCGCTCGGTCAGATGTGGTCGTAGCGACCGAGGCGGGTCCCGTCGAGGAGGTACGCCTGGCCGTCGCGGAGGGCGTCGGGGAGGAACGGCGAGAGGAACCCGCGGCCGTCGACGTTCGTCCACGTGCCGCCGGCGCGGTCATTGAACGCGGGGAAGACGACGAGGTCGCCGGCCGCGGTGGCGTCGGGGAGCTCGTCGGCCTCGTACCGGTCGGTGAACGCCGCCGGGTCGAGGCCCCCGCGGAGCCAGACGCGTTCGACGCGACGGCCGCCGACCTCGTCGGTGAGGCGGACCTGCGGGTGCTCGTGGCCGACGCAGACGACGTCGGCGCGGAGGACGTCGGGCGCTGGCCACGTGTGACCGTGCGCGAACCCGACGTCGCCGATTCGGACGCCGGTAGCATCGGTGACGTCGACCGCCGCCCACTCGCCGAGGTCGCCGTCGTGATTCCCCTTCACGACCGTCACCGGAACGCCGATGGACTCGACGAGCACCTCGATCTCGCCGCGTTCGGCGCCACCGGGACCGCCGATGGAGTGCATGAGGTCGCCGACGACGACGAGTTCCGTCGCCGCGGTGTCGGCGACGAGCGCCTGCAGGCGCTCGCGTCGCTCGTCGGCGTTCGAGTCGAGGTTCACGCCGCGCTCGTCGCGGAGCGCGGACTCGATGCCGGCGTGGACGTCCGCGACGGCGAGCACGCGCCTGCCGTCGGCGTCGACGACCGCCGCCGGTTCACCGGGGACCGGCTCGACCGCGGTCACCGGCGGGGTCGCCGGCGAGTCCGTCCGCGTGGTGTCGGTCTGCTGCTCCGCGTCGCCGTCCGCGTCGCGCCCCATCGCCGTCAGATGGGCTTCAGGACGTCGTCGTCGGGCTCGTAGCACTGTCCGCCCATCAGCGCGTCCTGGATGGCGTCCTCGACGGCATCGGCGTCGGCGCCGGTCTCGTCGGCGACGCGGTCGAGGAGTGCGCCGCGGTCGACGCCGTCGCCGTCGTCCATGTCGCGCATCGCGTCCATCACGAACGCGTCCACGTCGACGTCCTCGACGGGCTCGTCGTCCGCCGTGGGCTCGCTGTCGTCCGCAGCCGCACCGTCGTCGACCTCGTCCGCGTCGTCGCTCGCGTCCGCCTCCGTCGTCTCGACCGCGTCCGAATCCGCGTCGGCGTCACCGGCGACCGCCTCCGGGTCCGGCGCGTCGAGGTCGCTCTCCTCGGGCTCCGGGACGTCGTTCCCCGAGGCGAACTCCGTCCCGTACTCGTCCTCGATCTCCTGGCGCTCCTCCTCGTCGAACTCGTACATCTGGTCGCTCGTCGCCTCGGAGTCGCCACCGAGCGACCCCGGCTCGAAGTCGCCGACGCTCTCGTCGCCAGCCTCATCGCCGGTCACGTCGTCGCCGCCCGCCGCGTCGTCACCGCCAGTTGCGTCTTCGTCGCCAGCGTCGGCGGCCTCGTCAACCGCGTCGTCGTCGCCAGCGTCAGCGGCCGCGTCCTCGTGGTCACCGTCGTCGTCGCTCGCGTCGTCCACGGCGGCCGTGGCCGTCCCGGACTCCTCGTCGCCCGTTCCGGCGTCTCCGCTCGGTTCGGCGTCGGCGGTCGTATCCGTGGTCGCGTCGGCCGCGACCTCTCCGGTGGTGTCCCCGTCGTCGGCCGGCTCAGTGTCGGTGGCTGTCTCGGTTTCGGTAGCCGTCTCGGTGTCAGCGGCCGTGTCGGCGTCGGTGTCGGCGTCCTCGGCGGCGGTGTCCGTCGTGGCGTCCGCGTCGACGGCCTCGCCGGCGCTCGGCGCGTCCGTCTCGTCGGTCGGTTCGGGTGCAGCGTCCTCACCAGTTGGCGTGGCGGTCTCGGCGGCAGCCGGCTGGTCGGGGCGCGCACTCGCCGCGGCCCCGTCGTCGACGAGTTCACCGGCGAGGTCGGCGTACGAGTGCGTGCCGTCGCCCGCGTCGCTCGGCGACCGGTCGTACGCGTCGACCTCGTCGCGGTCTCCCGCGACCACCTCGGCCGCGTCCACCGCGAGTTCGCGGACGCCGGCGAGGTACGCGGGCGTCGTCCCGTAGTGCTCGAGCGCGAGCGAGACGCCCGACGCCGTCGGCGCCGGTACTCCCTGTGACTCGAGCATCTCCCGGAGGTCCTCGCCGGTAGCGTCGTGGCCCGCGGCCGCCGCGAGCGTCCCGACGCGCTTGACGGTGTGCTCGGCGGTCCGGACCACCCAGCGGTCGCGGGTCTCCGCGTCGACCGTGTTGATGCTCTCCGGCCGGATGCTCGTGAACACGCGGTCCGAGTCGTCCGGCGAGAACGTCCGCGCCTTCCCCGTCACCGCGACGAACGCCGGCGGGTCCAACCGCTCCAGAGCCGCCATCTCGTCGGGCTGGTACTGGCCCGCGTAGACGACGAACGCGCCCGTCGGGTCGACGATGCGCGCCCGCAGCACGTCGTCGTTCACGTCCTCGATCTCCGTGAGGACGCCGACGACGAACAGGCGGTTCGCACGCGCTCCGGTGGGCGTCACGACGTAGTTCGGCGCGCGCTCCTCCTCTCCCTCCTGGTAGTCGACGGTCGCGTCGTCGAACTCCGCGGCGAACACGCGATACGCGGTCTCGCGGTTCCCGGGAAGCTCCGTCATGCGTCCACCTCCGCGAGGAACGCCCGCGCACGCTCCGCCGGGTCGTCCTCAACGCGCTCGAACGTGCTCGCGTCCAGGTTCCCACCGTACTCGTCGACGGACAGATGTCCGCGAACGCGGAACTCCGGCCCGACGATCTCCTCGCGGATGCTGTCCGCGACGACCTCCTGGTCCATCGCCTCCCGCGCCTGGTCCTTCGCCTCCTCCAGGGTCCCGCCGTACACGCGCTCGCTCAGCTCTCGGTCGAGGACCACCGTCGTCGTCGCCGTCCCGTCGTCGAGGATCGCCTTCACGCGCATGTCGTCCTCCGCGTCGACCTCGCCGTGACTCCGGCACTGGCCGTTCTGCGCGACGCGGTTGCACTCGGGGCAGCGCTGGATGAGCCCGGAGCCGTCCCGGACCTCGATGAGGTTCCCCGTCACCTCGACGTCGTACACGCCGCCGCCGACGACCGCATCGAAGATGCGCTCGGCCGCGACCGCGTCACCGACCTCGATGTCGCGGTCGAGCTCGGTGACCGTCGAGAACTCGCTGACGTTCAGCTCCGGGACGCCGCGGTACTCGCGGACGTACGCGTTCTCGATGCGGACGCTCCCACCGTTCTCGATGGCGGGCGTCGCCGTCCAGTCCGTGAACGGCAGCCGGCCGGTCTCGTCCGCGAGCACGCCACTGAGGATGTCCGTCTCGCCGTCGCGGCCGTCGATGGTGCGGCGCTCGACCTCCTCGATGGTGACCTCGACGTTCCGCCCGCGGTCGCCCGGCGACAGGTCACGGACCGTGCGGTCCCCACCGACGTCGTAGGGCACCTCGAGCGCGTCCTCGAGCTTGCTGACGCTCGTGGACTCGCCGAGGTTCAGTTCCGGCTCGCCGTCCCACTCGCGGACGCCCGCGTTCCCGACCTGGAGCGTGTCACCGGTCTCCAGCCCGAAGTCGTTCCACGCGGTGAAGTCGATGGTGCCCGTGGCGTCCGCGAACTCGCCCTCGAAGATGGTCTGGTCCTCGCCCTGATAGCGGATGGACCGTCGCCCGATCATCAGGACGCGCCCAGTGAGCGTGACGTTCCCGCTCTCGGTCGTCACGTCCGCGACGTCCATCGTCGTCGGCGACGAGCTCCCGCCGCCGCTCGAGCCGTCGCCGTACTTCCGGCGGAGGCTCTGCACGGCTTCGTCCATCGGCACGCTGTACGACACCAGGTTCTCGAGGTCCTCTTTGACCTCCTGTTTGTCGACACCGAGGTCGGAGGCGAGCTCCTCGGCGCGGTCGTCGAGACTCATGAACGCGCCTTCGCCCTCCTGCGTTAAAAAGAGTTCGTGGGGGCGCGTGAGACCGTCAGGAACCCGAACGACTTTGAAACGGCCGGTCGACGCACCAGTCATGGTCTCTGTCGGTCTCCTCGTCGCGACAGTCGGCGTGATACTCCTGGTCGTGACGGCCTCGATTTGGTCGCGGGAGCTCAGGGAGACCGGCGAGGACGTCCGGGCGACGGTCGTCGACGCCGAGGTCGTCGATTCGGGTGCGATGAACGCCGACCACGCCGTCGCCGTCGAGTACGAGTACCGGTACGACGGCCGTCCGTACGAGGGGCTCGACGTGATTCACCCGAACTCGCTCGACGAGGACGGACCCGGCGAGCCGGGAGTCCCCAGCGAGTACCGCGAGGGCGCGTCCGTCGCGGTCTCGGTCCCACCGAACCACCCGGAGTCGGGGGAGCTACCGGACCCGGGCTTCCAGGCGATGTACCGCTTCCTCGTGCCCGCCCTCGCGGTGACCGGCGCGCTGTTCCTCCTCGCCGGCGGCGTCCTCGCGCTCTGAAACGGGGGCCGCGGAAGTGCGGGCCGCTACTCATGGCACCGAAACCCTCCTACGGGGCGCTCCCGAACTCGGGCGTATGCACGTGGTGGTGAACGCGGCGACGAGCGTGGACGGGAAGCTCTCCAGTCGAGAGCGTCGGCAGGTCGCCATCTCCGGGCGCGAGGACTTCGACCGCGTGGACGCGGTCCGCGCGGACAGCGGCGCCGTGATGGTCGGCGTCGGCACCGTCCTCGCGGACGACCCGAGTCTCACGGTCAAGGCCGAGGACCGCGTCGCCGCCCGCGAAGCCGACGGGGACGCCGCGCAGCCGGCGCGCGTCGTCGTGGATTCGCGCGCTCGAACGCCACCGGACGCGGCGGTCGTGGACGACCGCGCGGAGACGTACGTCCTCGCGACCGACGCCGCACCCGGTGACCGATGCGCGCGCCTGACGACCGACACCACCGAGGTCGTCGTCGTGGACGCCGACGAGGACGGCCGCGTCGACCTCCCCGGCGGCCTCGCCGCCCTCGAATCCCGAGGCGTCGACTCGGTGATGGCCGAGGGTGGCGGGGAGCTCGTCTTCTCGCTGTTCGACGCCGGCCTCGTCGACGAACTCACGGTCTACGTCGGCTCGTTGGTCGTCGGCGGCCGGGACGCGCCGACGCTCGCCGACGGCGACGGCTTCACCGACCCCGAGTTCGTCGACCTCGCGCTCCGGGACGTCTCCCGCGTCGACGACGGCGTGCTCCTCGCGTACGACGTCGCGGACGCCCGGAAGGACGCCTAGAGCGGTCGCTCGCGGTCGCTGAAAGGTCGAGAAGGGAGCGCGTTCAGTGCTGGTGGCCGGTCGCCTCGCCGAACGTCACGCCGAAGCGCTCCTCGAAGAGCGCCATCGTCTCCTGCTCGATGGCGTCGAGCTCCGGATTGTCGCCCTCGCCGTGGTGGACGAGGTGGTGCGCGCGGGACGCGAACGAGAGGAGCGTGATGTCGCCGACGACCTCCGCCGGGGACTGGCCCTGCTCGGCGAGCACGTCCACGAGGCCCGCGGGGAGCTCGACCGCGTCCGCGTCGCCGTCTGTATCGATACTGACCGTGATAGTCTCGACGTCGTCGTCTGCCATACAACCCGAGAAGAGTGCCGGCGTGAAAAACCCCGCGCGTTGGTATCAGTCGTCGGCCTGCGCGGACGCGTCGCCCTCGGTGGTCGCCTTCCGGCGCGCACGCTCGAGGTCCTCGAGGAACTCGTCGCTGTCGAGCGCCGCCTTCACGCCCATCCCCGCCGCGGTCGCCGCCTGCTGGTAATGGTGGTCGACGACGTCGCCAGCGCCGTAGATGCCGGGGACGCCCGTCTCCGTCTGCCCGCCACCGCTGCCGCCCTCGGTGAGGAGGTACCCCTCGGCGTCCGTCTCAACGCCCGTCCCTTCGAGGTACTCGGTGTTCGGCGTGTGGCCGATGGCGTAGAACACCGCGCCGACGTCCATCTCGTACTCCTCGACGGAGCCGTCGCCCGCGTCGAGCTTCTCCGTCGGGTGGCCGTCGGGGTGGGAGACGAGCGTCACCTCGTCGACGCCGTCGGCCTGACTCCCGTGGATCTCGGTGAGTTCGGTGTTCCACAGCACCTCTATCTCGCCCTCGTCGACCTTGTCCATCACGCGGTCGATCCAGACGTCCTCCGCGCGGAACTCGTCGCGGCGATGCGCGATGTACACCTTGTTCGCGAACTTCGTGAGGAAGTTCGCCTCCTCCATCGCGGCGTCCCCGCCGCCGACGACGAGCATGTCCTCGCCGCGGAAGAACGCGCCGTCGCAGGTCGCGCACGTCGACAGCCCGTACCCCATCAGGTCGTCCTCGCCGGGGACGCCGAGCGTCCGCGCGGACGCACCGCTCGCGGCGATGACGGCGTCGGCCGTGTAACAGTCGCCGTTCGACATGACGACCCGGTGGGGCGTCCCGTTCTCGGGGTCGCCAGCGACGACGTCGTCGATGATGCCGTTCTTCGTCTCGGCACCGAACTTCTTCGCCTGCTCTTTCATGTTGTTGATGAGCTCCGGCCCACCGATGCCCTCCGGGAATCCCGGGTAGTTCTCGACGTCCGTCGTGAGCGTGAGCTGGCCACCGGGTTCGTCGCCCTCGATGACGAGCGGGTCGTTGTTCGACCGCGCCGCGTAGATAGCCGCGCTCAGGCCCGCGATTCCGGTGCCGGCGATGACCATCGTCCGGTGCTCGACGATCTCGTCGCCACCGTCCGCGCTCACGGCCTCGCCGTTCGCGTTCTCCGAGGCGCACGGCGCCTCAGCGATTCCCAGCTTCTCGTCGAGCTTCCCCTCCTGGTCGAGCGCGCTCGTGTCGTCCCATCCGCCGATGAGCTCGTCGTCGATGAACACCTCGGGCGCGGTCTTCCGGCCGTTCGCTCGCTCGACCATCTCCTCGAACTTCTCGTCGTCGCCGGTGACGTTGATCTCCTCGTACTCGACGCCCTTCTCGTCGAGCAGCGCCTTCGCTTTCTCGCAGTAGCTGCAGTTCTCCTTCGTGTAGACCTCCACGCGAGGCGAGTCTGTCATGTATCGCCCAATACTCGCCGAACTACTTTACCGGTTGTGCTATCCTGTACGGCTCACGCACCCCCGCCAACGCCTCGCACGCCGTCCCGCGAGCCGGTCACGGCAGGCCGCTCGCGAGCAGGTAGCGGACGCCCGCGGCGACGAGCGCGCTCCCGCTCAGGACGAGGGCGGGGAAGGCGACGACTGGGTCCTCGCGGGTCCGCCACGCGGCCCACGCGACGGGCGCGAGGAGGCCGACGCCGAGCGCGACGTCCGGGAGCCGGTAGACGGCGCTCGCGACGTCGGGCAGGAGGTACATCGAGAACGTCCCGGCGACGACGGGCCCCCCGACTGCGAGCGCCGCGGCGCTCGCGAGGTCCTCGCGCGCCACCCAACTCGTCAGCGCGAGCCCGACCAGCCCGAACGCGGTCGTCGCGGCGAGCAGCTCGAACGCGGACGGCCACGCGGGACGCTCGCCGAAGCAATCGTTCCCGTCGACGCCCTCGTGCGTGACGCCCGTGTACTGCCAGTTCGACGTGTACGCGAGCACCGTCCCGTCCCGCGCGAGGACGTAGTTCCGGGCCACGTCGGACTCGGACGCAGTGGCCTCGGCGTCGACCGTGTCACCGTACCCCTCGACCTCCCAGTCGATGGCATCCGCGGGGGCGCTATCGACGCCGGGGTCGCCGCCCTCGCGCACCGCCCGCGCCGGGTTTACGTCTCCTGTAAACTCGCCGGTGCGGTCGTACCGGTACGCGCGGTCGTCGTTCGTGACGACCCAGAACCCGCCGCCCTCGGGCTTCGAGGGTGTCAGCGACACCGGGTGGACGGCGTCGTCGTCCGCGGTCGCGTTCGCGGGCAGTTCGAGCTCGTGACGCGCGAGCCGCCGCCAGTCGGCCCCGTACCGCGCGACGACGAGCGGCTCGCCGTCGCGGTACTCGCCGCCCTGGAGGACGAGCCACTGGCCCGCATCGGTGCGGTCGAGGTCCGCGCCCTGCGGACCGCCGCAGCCGTAGCCGAGGTGTCCCGGCGCCGAGAGCGGGACCGCGGCGACGAGACTCACGACGGCGAGCCCGGCGAGGAGGAGGGTGAGTCGCGGGTTCGGGGGACGCATACACGACGCCCGTTACTCGCCGCCCGCGTAAGCCTTGTCCCGAGACGCCGCGAGCGGAGGCGGGCGCCCGGTGAACGTTCCGGGCGGTCCCGCTCGACCACCCGACCTCGCGGGGCGACGGCCGAGCGCTCGGTCTCGACCTGCTCGACGTACTCGACGGTGACCGCGACCGGACCCGCGACGCTGTCGGCGACCGCTCGCCGTATCGCGTCCGCGAGCGCCGGATACGGGACGTCCGCGGGGCGACTGACGACGACCGTCACCGGCTGCTCGCCCGTGAGTTCGGTCGCGGGCGAGAACCCGACGCGGACCGAGACGAGCCCGAGCGGTTCGTAGGGCTCGCGGTCGAGGACCTCGCCGACCGCGTCGTTCACCGCGTTCTCCACGGTCGCGTGCCGCGCCGTCGCCCCGCCGAGCACCGCGAACGCGACGACGAGGACGACGAGGACCGCGGGCACCACCGGGTCGCTCGCGAGGAGGTCGCGAGCACCGCCCTCCGGCCGGTACCCGAGGAACGCGAACGTCCCGAGCGCGGCGAGGTTGATCGCGACCGCGTTCGCCGCGAGGAGCACGAACGCGCCGACCGCGACCAGCGGGAACCCCCACGCGACCCCGATGCCGGTCGCCGCGGCCGCCGGGATGAGCGCGGCCGCGATCATGACGCCCACGAGGGACACCGGGACCGCGGTCGCGAGCCCGAACGCGCCCGCGGCGCCAGCGCAGAGCCCGACCGCGATGGAGAGGAACCCCGGCGATATCCGCGACGCGATCTGCGTGACGGTGTCGACGTTCAGCGACGGCGGGACGAACGCCGCGGTCTTCAGGCCGAGGCCGAACGCGGTCGCCGCACAGATCGCGAGCGCGAGCCCGAGCACCTGCGAGCGCAGTCCCGCGAGGAGCAGTCGTCGGTCGCCGACCGCGGCGCCGACGCTCGCCGCCATCGCCGACCCGACCTGGGGCGCGATGACCATCGACCCGACGACGATGGCGGGCGAGTCCAGCAGCAGGCCGGCGGTCGCGACGACCGCCGACAGGAGCGTCATCGCGTAGTACGTCCGCGCGTTCGGCGTCATCCCGACCGCCTTCGACCGGATCTCCTCGGTCGCGATGGCGTCCCCCTCCTCCTGCTCGGCGACGAACCGTCGTTCGAGGTCGTCGTAGTGCGTCGTCGCGACCGTCTCCGCGCCGAGCACGACGACGTACTCGTCGTCGACGCCGGCGTCCCGCAGTTCGTCGAGGACGAAGTCGACGCCCTCGGCTGGGATGGGGAACTCGACGAGCGACCGGTCGGCGGCCTCGTTCTGGGCGAGCACGAGGTGGTCGACGCCCTCGTCGTCGAGGCGGTCGCGCACGGTCGACAGCCGGTCGTCTGGGACGAGCACGCGGACGACGCGCATACCGCGTCCGTCGACACCACGCGACAAATGTCCGGGAGATTCCGAGCGTACGCGGCAACCAACCGGTAACCAGAGCGTCCGCGGCCACCACCCCGGAACCGCTCTCAGCCCGTGGCAGCGGCCGGGGTCCGGTGCGTCGAGACGACGCGCTTACGTCCCGCGCGGGCGACGGACGCGGTATGCCCGCGGACCTCGACGAGAAGACCGACCGCTACCACGACCTGCTCGCCGAAGCACTCGACGAGGTCGAGGTGTGTGCCCCGGCGGACACGCCGATGGGCGAGGCCGCCCTGGAGTGCCTGGAGATGGCGACGTCGTACCTCGACGACGGCGAGCACTTCCGCGCGAACGACGACCCGGTGAACGCGCTCGCCGCGTTCTCCTACGGTCACGCGTGGCTCGACGCCGGCGCGCGCGTCGGCCTGTTCGACGTCCCACGCGAGGGCCACCTGTTCACGCAGTAGCGCGGTCGCTCAGGCACCGTCTTCGGGTCGCGCGCCCGGACACTCGCTCGTCGAGTGCTCTCGAACCCACCGGCTGTGCGAGCGCAGCAACTCGGCGGTCCGCTCATCCTCCTCGGGGAGGATGGAGTACGCGCCGCGCGTGCCCTCCTTGACCGCGGCGACGTCGGGCGTACTGATCTCGTGGACGAACGCCGCGTTCACGCTCTCCTCGGCGAAGACCTCGTACCACGTCTCGAGGTGCTCGTTCCGGGCGTCGAGCGACCCGCCTTCGTCCGGGTCGACCTGCCAGTTGAACTCGCCGATGTAGACGGGCTTGTCGAGGGTGTCGTGGACGCTCGTGACGAAGTCCCGGAGCAGTCGGTCGTCCTCGATGTCGTACGTCTTCGGGTAGAAGTGGACGCTCGCGGCGTCGATCACGTCGGGGTCGTGGTCCCTGATGACGGTCGTCTCGCGAGTGATGCCGTCCTTGTACGACTCCTTGTCGTTCGGGTCCGCGCCCCACTGGTTCCCGCGGATGCCAGTCGACAGGAGGTGCTCGTCGTCGAGGTCCTTCACGAACGCACCCATCTCCCGGATCCAGTCGAGCGGGTACTTCTTCGGCCACCGGCAGTTCAGTTCGTTCCCGAGCTCCCAGAGCATGATGGTCGGGTCCTCGCGGTACTCGAGTCCCGTGAGCGGGTTCGTTCGCGTGAGCACGTGCTCGACGTACCCTTTGTAGAGGTCGCGACAGCGCTCGTGCTCGTAGAAGTCGTTGTGCTCGGTGGCGCCGTCCACCCACTCGACGTACTGCGGGACGCTGTCCGGGCCGGGCGCGTTCCCGACGAGCGGGACGACCAGCCGGATGCCGTGGCGCTTGGCGGCGGCGACCACGCGGTCGAGGCGCTCGAAGAACCGCTCGTTGTACTCGCTGGGGGCGGGCTGGGCGGCTTCGGCGCTCCAGGCGGGTGCGAACCCGAACACGCGCATCACGTTCATCCCGAGGTCGTCGGCGAGCGCGAACACGCGGTCGATGCGCTCGCGCGGTATCTGCGTGGCCATCACCTGCTGGTCGTTCGCCCCGTTGCAGTACAGCGTGCCGTCGCCGCACGTGAACGTCGTGCCGTCGACGCCGACGAACGACCCGGGGTACGTCTCGACCGCGAGGGACGTGCGCTCGGTCGCGAACGGGTCGCTCTCGCCGTCCCCGTAGGCGGCGACGGCGACGTCGTGGTCGCCGCGGACGCCGACCCGGACGGTGACTGTCCGGGAGAGTTCCTCGCCGCCGTCGACGGTCACGCCGGCGCTGTGGACCCTCTCGCCGTCGACGGTCACGACCGCGTGTCCCTCGAAGGCGTCACCGCCGGCGTTGGCGACCGCGTACTCCAGGTCGACCGGCTGGAACTGGCCGACGCGGTCCGCGGCGAGCGACGCGCTCGCCAGTTCGGGCGCGGCGGGTTCGCTCGTCGCGGTGTCCGTGACGGTCCGGGTGGTGGTGGCGGCGGTCGCGGTGGTCGACGCCGTGACCGCGCTCGTCGCCGCGGTGTCGGCGTCCTCGGACTGACTGCACCCCGCGAGCGCGACCGCGCCGGTGCTCCCGAGCGCCGCGAGCAATCGGCGGCGCGTCCGCTCCCGCGTCATCGCCATCCTCGACGACGCCGTCGGGGTCCGTGGACCGGACCGGCATCGTCGCCACCTCCGTTGGGCTTCCCCGTGCGCTCCCCCAGAGCGCGAACTTCGTGCGGATACACGAGCGGTGGTAGCGACGAAGTCCGTAAGGAACTGACGGCCACCCGCCGCCATCACGCCAGTGCCTCGCTCGCGCGCGGCGACTGCCCGCGTCCGCTCGGTTCCAGTGGCCCGACGAACCCGTTCTAGGTCCTTAGTGACGATTGTACGGCATCCCTAAGTGCTGTAAGTCATTGTCTCGCACGATGATAGACGTGCCAGTGGTCCAGGCGATGGACGAACGCGCGCCCGTCGTCGGGTCGCACCGACCGATACCCGAGGCGGCCGAGTTGCTCCGCGATTCCGCCGTCCCGGCGCTCGTCGTCCGCGACGGGAGCGACGTCGTCACGGGCATCGTCACCGAAGCGGACGTGGTCGCCGCCGTCGCCGAGGGAGCCGCCACACACACCGTGGCGTCGTGCATGTCCACCCCGGTCGTGACGGTCACGCCGAGCACGCCGGTCGGGCTCGCCGCCGACCGGATGCGCAAGGCCGGCATCTCGCTGCTCGCCGTCGTCGACGACGGCGAGTACCTCGGGCTCGCGACGCGCGAGACGCTCGCGCCGCACGTCGCCCGTCACCGACTCGACGTCACTTGGGACGCCGAGCCGCTGCGCGTCGACCGCGACCAGCCGGACGCATCGCGGGACGACCAGGAGACGGCGGACACGGCCTGACCGCGCTCGGGACGCGACCGCCGCCTCGCCCGCGAGTACGCAGTCGAGTCAGTCGTCGAGTGCGCCGTCGAGGGCGCGTTCGACGACGGCTTCGAGGACGCCGCGGGCGTCCCGGACCTCTTCGAGCGGGACGCGCTCGTCGACGGTGTGCGCCTGCGAGAGGCTGCCGGGCCCCCAGACGACCGCCGGGATTCCGGCGGCGGCGAACTCGCGCGCGTCCGTCGCGGCGGTCATCCCCCACGGCTCGCCGGGTGCGCGGTCACCGGTCTCGTCGCGGACGAGTTCCGCGAGCGGATGGTCGGCGGGGATGCTCGCGGACTCGTAGTACTGGACGGTCTCGCGGCCGGCGTCGACGTCGGCCTCGCGCGCCGCGGCGTCGAGGAGCGCGTCCACCTCCGCGTCCACGTCCTCGATGGACTCGCCGGGGAGCACCCTGCGGTCCAGCAGGAACGTCAAGCGGCCGGGAATCACGCCCATGTTCCCGTCGGTGCCGGCCTCGACGCTCGTCACGCTCGCGTACCCGCGACCGACGAGGTCGTCCTCGCGCTCGCGCAGCTCGGCGTCGTACGCGTCGACGCGGTCGAAGAGCGCTCGCGCGGCGTCGATGGCGTTCGCGCCCTCGTCCGGGTGACTGGCGTGCGTCGACTCGCCGCGGACGGTGACGCGGTACGTGACGACGCCCTTCGCGCTCGTCGCCACCCGCAGGTCCGTGGGTTCGAGCACGACCGCGCAGTCGCCGCCGTACCCCGCCTCGATGCACGCCCGCGTCCCCGGAATCCCTGTCTCCTCGCCCGCGGCAGCGTGCACGACGAGCGCGCCCTCGGCCGCGTCCGAACCGGCGCCGTCGCCGGCGTCGACTCGCTCCGCGAACGCGTTCGCCGTGACGAGTGCCAGCGAGAGCCCCGCCTTCATGTCCGCGCTCCCGCGACCGTACAGGACCTCGCGCTCGCCGCCGTCCCCGTCGGCCGCCGTCGCGACCACGCCCTCGTAGGGGTCGTGCGTCCACGCGTCGGCATTGCCCGCCGGGACCACGTCCGTGTGGCCGTTCAGGACCACGGTGGTCGACGCCGTCTCCACGTCCCCGACCGCGACGACCGCGTTCGGGCGCTCGGGGTACCCGGGCGTGTCGAGGCGTTCCGCGTCAAGGCCGTGCGCTCGCGCCCACCCGACGACGTACGCCGCGACCGCTCGCTCCTCGCCCGGCGGGTTCTCGCTCGGGACCCGGACGAGTTCGCGCGCGAGCGCCGCGACGTCGTCGGGATAGGCCGCGCCAGCGTCGGCGTCACCGCCCGCGTCGGGGTCACCGTCGGCTCCTCGGTTCGGGTCGGGCATCGCTACTCGAACGCCGCCGCGATGGCGCGCTCCACGTCCGCGACGAGGTCGTCAGCGTGCTCCGTGCCGACGCTCAACCGGACGAGCGTCTCCGGGATGCCCGCCGCCGCCAGCTCCGCCGCCGAGAGGTCCTGGTGGGTCATCGTCGCCGGCACCTCCACGAGGCTCTCGACGCCGCCGAGGCTCTCCGCGAGCGTGACGACCTCCAGGCCCGCGGCGAACTCCGTGACGGTGTCGACGTCGCCGTCGAGCTCGAACGCGACCATCGCACCGTAGTCGTCCATCTGGCGCGCCGCGACGTCGTGGTTCTCGTGGGATTCCAGGCCCGGATAGTACACCTCGGTGACGTGCTCGTTCGCGACGAGCGCGTCCACGACCGCTCGCGCGTTCGCGCAGTGGCGGTCCATCCGCGAGCTCAGGGTCTTCATCCCCCTGAGGACGAGGAAGCACTCGAACGGACTCGGAATCCCGCCACGCCGGTACTGGACGTACTCGACCTCGTCCGCGAGGTCGTCGTCGTTCGTCGCGACCGCGCCCGCGATGGCGTCGGAGTGCCCGCACTGGTACTTCGTGAGCGACTCGACGACGAGGTCGGCGCCGAGTTCGAGCGGCCGCTGGAGGTACGGCGACGCGAACGTGTTGTCGATCGCGAGCAGGGCGTCGTGCTCGTGCGCGACGTCGGCCGCGGCCGCGATGTCACCGACGTTCAGCATCGGGTTCGTCGGCGATTCGAAGTACACGAGCGCCGTCTCCGGCCGCATCGCGTCCGCGATAGCGTCCACGTCCGTCACCGGGGCGTTCGTCATCTCGACGCCGTACTCCGCGTAGACGTCGGTGAGGAGGTCGTGGGTCTCCGCGTACAGGTTCTCCGCGGCGACGACGTGATCGCCCGCGGACAGCGTCGCCGTGAACACGGCGTCGATGGCGGCCATCCCGGACGCGAACGCGCTCGCGTGCTCGCCGCCCTCGAAGGCCGCGAACGACTCCTCCAGCGCCGTCCGCGTCGGCACCGCGTCCCGCGAGTACCGGAACCCGGCCTTGGTCTCCGTCGGCGACGCGTACTCGTACGTCGAGTTCGCGTATATCGGTGGCATGAGCGCCCCGAACGGGTCCCGGCGCTCGTGGGAGTGTACCTCGCGCGTCTCGAAGCGATGGTCGTCCATGCACGCACCTCTCGCGACGACCGCAAATAGGTATCGCCGGTACCGGAGACGCGTCCAGGGCCATCCCCGGGTGCGGTCTGGCGCGCGACGCCCCACCCGACCCGGTCGGGGTCGACCCGCGGTCGCGTCGTTGACGGATCCGGCCGGAATCGCCCGCCGTCGTTAGAGTCATGAGGGGGGAGCGAGTCGAGTCGTACGAATGGAGGGCGTCCTGTGGTACGTGCTGACGGGCACGCGAGGCGGTGAGAACCGCATCCGTCTGCTCGACGCCATCGACGAACGACCACGGAACGCCAATCAGCTCGCGGAGGCACTGGACCTGGACTACAAGACCGTCAGGCACCACCTCGACGTGCTCGTCGACAACGACGTCGTCAAGAAATCCGGCGACGACTACGGCGCCGTCTACCTGCCGACCGAGCAGGCGCGGGACCACTGGCACGTCGTCGAGGAGGTCGCCGCGGAGGTGGAGGCATGACAGGGAACACGACACGTCGCGACGCCGCCATCGAGCGTGCTCGCGGCTCGAAACCGCTGAAGGGGGAAGAGACTGTGGCCGAAATTGGGAAAGAGTATATCCACGGCAGCACGGTACGGTGGTGTAGATGAGTATCTGGGTGACCGTCGCACAGGCTGCGGCGGGCGTGAACGTGGTGCTACTGCTGGCCTTGACGTACGTGTGGGGCCGGAACTACGCGAAGTTCCGCTCGAAGCACACGCTGGGGCTCCTCGTGTTCGCGCTGCTGTTGCTGGCGGAGAACGTCGGCGTGGTGTACTACTACATCCTCGACCCGCAGCTCTCTGCCTGGTGGGCGTCGAGTGCGGTGCCGAACATCGTCTGGCAGTGGCAGATGGCGATTCACGTCGTCGAAGCGGTCGCACTCGGCTTCCTCGCGTGGACGGCCTGGGACTGAACGCTCCTCGACCGTCGCCCACGCACCCTGCGGTTCCCTTCCTCCCACGTCCGCCGGCCTCCTCGCCGCTCTTACGTCACCGGCCCTGACTCCGTCGCTCCTGCTTCGCCAGCCCTGTCCTCGTCGACCCTGGCTCCCCGGCCTGGGTTCCGCCGGTTCTGGTTCTCTCGACGCCGCGGTCCGAACGCTGCTTTAAGTACTGCGTTCGAGCGGGGGGGGTCGTGCTCGCGGTTGCGGTGATTCGCGCCTGGATTCGCCTGACGGGGGTGTTTTGGGGGGAGAATTGGGTGAGAGGCGGGCCGTAGTTCGGAATATCCTCTTTAAGTAGGTCGTGGTTGGACCGTGTATGCGGTCACGCATCACCGTGTTGTTGGTCGTCTGCATGTTCGCGATCTCCGGGGTCGCGACGGCGACGGCTGTCGGCACGCAGACTGTAGACGCGACGAACGAAACGGCAGCACAAACGCAGGCGATGGTCGAGTTCTCCGGCGGAACGTCCGGTGGGACGACAGTCACCGTCGACCGGGTGACGCTCGACGAGGGCGGGTTCGTCACCATCCACGACTCGACGCTCGGGGACGGCGACGTCCTCGGGAGCGTCCGCGGCACCAGCGAGTACCTCGAGGCGGGCACGCACGAGAACGTCACCGTGACGCTCGACGAGCCCCTCGGCGAGGACGACACGCTGTTCGCGATGGCGCACCGGGACACGAACGGCGACCGCGCGTACACGTTCGTCTCGTCGAACGGCGAGGTCGACGGGCCGTACACGATGGACGGCGATATCGTGATGACGTCGGCGAACGTCACGGTCTCCGCGACCGTGTCCGCGACGGACGTCCCGACGAACGGCGGCGTCATCGTCGTCGACCGCGTCGAACTCTCGCAGGGCGGGTTCGTGACCATCCACGACGCCTCCGTCACCGACGGTGCGGTGTTCGAGAGCATCCGTGGCACGAGCGACTACCTCGAGGCCGGCGTACACGAGAACGTCCGCATCACGCTCCAGAGCGCCGTGACGCGGAACGCGACGCTCGTTCCGATGGCGCACATGGACACCGACGACGATCAGGAGTACGACTTCGCGACGAGCGAGGGGAGCGACGACGGCCCGTACGCGGACGCCGCGGGGAGCGCGGTCGTCGACACGATGAGCGTCGTGCAGTCGAACACGGCCGACGCGACGCTCGCGAACCAGACGAGCGGCGGTGAGCGCGTCGTCGTCGAGGACGTCTTCGTGCCCCAGGGCGGGTTCGTGACGATTCACGACGCCTCGCTGCTCGACGGCGCGGTGTTCGACAGCGTCCGCGGCACGAGCGCGAAGCTCGCGCCCGGCTACCACGCGCAGGTCGAGGTCGTCCTCGACGACGGCGTCGAGAACGAGTCCGCGCTCGTCGCGATGCCGCACAAGGACACGGACCGCGACGACACGTACGACTTCCTGACGACGAACGGGAGCCAGGACGGACCGTACACGCAGGACGGGAGCGCGGTCGTCGACGTCGGCACGGTGTCGGTGAGCGCGAGCGTGTCGATGGACGACCAGACGAGCGACGGCCAGACCGTGACGGTGACCGACGTCGACCTCAGCGAGGGCGGGTTCGTGACGGTCCACGACAGCTCGCTGTTCGCGGGCGAGACGTTCGGGAGCGTCGTCGGCACGAGCGCGTACCTCGAGGCCGGTCACCACGAGGCGGTGACGGTCACGCTCGACGAGCCAGTCCGGTCGACGGCGACGCTCGTCCCGATGGCGCACAAGGACACCGACGGCGACGAGACGTACGACTTCACGACGAGCGACGGCGCCGACGACGGGCCCTACGTCGCGAACGGCGGGGCGGTCGTCGACACCGCTCGTGTGAGCGTACAGGCGGTCGTGACCGCGAGCAACCAGACGAACGACGGCTCGATGGTCACCATCGACTCGGTGACGCTCCACGACGGCGGGTACGTCACCGTCCACGACGGCACGCTGCTCGACGGTGCGGTGTTCGACAGCGTCCGCGGCACGAGCGAGTACCTCGGGCCGGGCACGCACGAGAACGTGACCGTCATGCTGGACTCGCCGCTGTCGGCGAACGCCACGGTCGTCCCGATGGCGCATCAGGAGACCGACGGCGACGAGACGTACGACTTCCTCACGAGCGAGGGCGCCAGCGACGGTCCGTACGTCGCAGCGGGTGGTGCGGTCGTGACGACAGCGCAGGTGACGGTCACGCCGGCGGCGACCGTCTCGTTCAGCGCGCAGGAGACCGACGGCCAGACGGTGGTCGTCGACTCCGTGACGATGAACAAGGGCGGGTTCGTGACGATCCACGACGCGACGCTCCAGGACGGCGCGGTGTTCGAGAGCGTCCGCGGAACCTCGACGTACCTCGAGGCGGGGACGCACGAGGACGTCGAGATAACCCTCGACTCCCCGGTCGAGGCGGACACGACCCTCATCGCGATGCCGCACCAGGACACCGACGGTGACGAGTCGTACGACTTCGTCTCCAGCGAGGGCGCGGACGACGCGCCCTACGTCGCCGACGGCGGCGCGGTCGTCGCCGCGGGCGACGTGACGTTCACCGGCGAGGCGATGACGACGATGGACGAGGGGACGACGATGATGGGCGAAGAGACGACGATGATGGACGATGAGACGAGCGGGATGGACGACGAGAGCGGGTCGGGCGGGTCGCCCGGCTTCGGGGTCGCCGTCGCCGTCCTCGCGCTGCTCGGGGCCGCGTTCCTAGCACGGCGCCGGTAACGCGACGACCGACACCTCCGGGAGGCGAACGGTTCGCGCGACGGGTCGCGCGGCCCGCCGCCGATGCGGGCTGGAGGCCGACGCCCGCGGCGACCGAAGCGGACTTGAACGTTCCGCGTTTCTCCGACGGATTCAAGTACGTAACGAGCGACCCTATATAAACTAGGACAAAGGTTTATATGCTTGTCGCACTTACTATGGGTGAGGAACAGTCCTGCTGGGCTCGTCTTTCTTCTCGCCCCGCAGCCGACCGCACCCGAAGAGGAACCCAACACATGAGCGACACAACCACAACCGACGTCGAACAGCACGCGACCACACGACCCGAACGAACGGACGCGGAGACGGCCACGGAGACCACGAGCGAGCAGGTCGACGAACGCCACTGCCCCGAGTGTGGCGGCCCCGTCGCCGTCATCGAATCGCGCGGCGAACGCGTCTGCGAGGACTGCGGGCTCGTCGTCGAGGAGGACGCCGTCGACCGCGGCCCCGAGTGGCGCGCCTTCGACGCCAGCGAACGCGACCAGAAGTCCCGCGTCGGCGCCCCCACCACGAAGATGATGCACGACGACGGCCTCTCGACGAACATCGGCTGGCAGAACAAGGACGCCTACGGCCGCCAGCTCAGCGCCAGCCAACGCCAGAAGATGCAGCGGTTGCGCACGTGGAACGAGCGCTTCCGCACACGCGACTCGAAGGAACGCAACCTCAAGCAGGCCCTCGGCGAGATCGACCGCATGGCCAGCGCCCTCGGGCTGCCGAAGAACGTCCGGGAGACCGCGAGCGTCATCTATCGCCGCGCGCTCGCCGAGGACCTCCTCCCCGGTCGCAGCATCGAGGGCGTCGCCACCGCCGCGCTCTACGCCGCCGCCCGCCAGGCCGGCACCCCCCGCAGCCTCGACGAGATCGCGCTCGTCTCGCGCGTCGAAAAGATGGAGCTCACCCGCACGTACCGGTACGTCGTCCGCGAGCTCAACCTCGAGATACAGCCCGCCGACCCCGTCCAGTACGTCCCGCGGTTCGCGAGCGAGCTCGGCCTCAGCGACGAGGGCGAACGCCGCGCCCGGATGCTCCTGGAGAACGCGCGGTCGGCCGGCCTGCACTCCGGGAAGTCACCCGTCGGCCTCGCGGCAGCGGCCGTGTACGCCGCGAGCCTCCTGACCAACGAGAAGGTCACGCAGAGCCAGGTCGGCGACGTCGCGAACGTCAGCGAGGTCACCATCCGCAACCGCTACAAGGAGCTCCTCGAGGCGTCCGACGCCGGCGTCGCGATCGCCTGACCCCCGAATCGTGGGACGGCACCGCACGGTCCGACCCCCGCAGCGGCAATCTTTTTCACCCCCCGTGATGTTAGAGGGTGACATGGTCGAGACGTACGTGAGACTTCTCTGTCCCGAGTGCGGCAAGGACTGGGAGACCGCGCCAGCGGACCTCCCGGGAGCCGGCGACACGTTCCACTGCCCGAACTGTCACGCGAGTCGCCCCACCGCCGAGTTCATGCGGACCGACCACGACCTCTCGACGCTCAAGCAACTCGGCTGACCGCTCGTCGTCCAGTCGCAGAACGTAGCTGCTCCCGTCAGACGCCCGTCGAGGACTGCGCACCGCAGGCCTCGCAGCGGATGAGGAGCACGCCGTCCTCGCGCTCGAAGACCGTGTCCGGGAGTCCGCACTCCGAGCACAGCACGTACCCTTCGACGTAGTCCTCCAGTGCGTCCTCGATGCGGACCTCGCGGAAGTCGCCCTTGAGCCGAGCGCGCCCGCTCTCGTCGATGTGACCGCTCGTCCCCAGTTCGTTCTGGAGGAACTGCATCACGTGGTCCTCGTCGCGGTTCAGGCGGTCGACCGTCGCCTGGAAGTTCTCGTACACCGTGAGCTTGCCCTCCTGTCGAATCTCGGGGTCGGGCACGTCGAACCGATCACCGCCGGCCTCGATGTCCGGCGTCTCCTCCAGCGCGCGCTCGAGCTGGTCGTCGTAATCCATACTCCGAGTACGGACCGAGCACTCCAAAAAGCTTCATACTCGACCCCTCCGCCCACGCTCGCGCACCGTCTCGTCGGCGCCGACGCGGCCGACCGCGTCGACGGAAGCGACCGTGACTGGTCCACGTCGAGACCTGTTGGCTGCCGGTTGCGTTCGAGCCGAATCGGGACGTGGTACGTACGTGGTCGATGCTCGGGCAGCTGTGAGGTCCGGCGCGCGCGCGTCGAATACACTCCTCCGAACCCTAAATTCAACACCGTCGAGAACGCCACATGGCCGCTACCCCCGATAACCACGGGTCTCTAAGGGCAGTGTGTTAACGCGACACGGGATAATAATATAACCCTGGGGCCGATAGATGGTTTTGGTTATGAAGAAGCAGGAGCTCATCCACCTCCACGGCCTTCTCGCGGAGGTATCCGGACAGTACGACACATGGAGCGACGGCGACCTCGACCTCGAGGAATACGAGTCCCTCGGTATCCGACCAACCAGTATTCACAAATCCAAAACCGACCACAAGGCGGCGGTGTTTGCACTCGCAGGTGGCATCACTTCTGACATGGACGACGAGGCGGAGACGGAGACCGTCGCTCCGACCGCCGACTGAGACTTCAGTCGCGTTCTACCGTAACTCGCTCCCGAACAGCGCCGGGTCTCTCGACGCGCACCGGGACACTCTCTCCCTCTCCTCGACGCGCACCGAATCACTCCCTCCGCGACACGCCACCTGCTCGACCCGACCCACACGGGACCCTCACTGGCGGTCCTATCCAGCGGTCGCTCTCGGTGCTCGGGTTCGAACAGGAGTCACGCCGGTGTCGCGACGGTCAGCGGTTCCGTGGCGACTGTCAGTCTTTCCGTGGTGACGGTCGGTTCCGCCGGGTCGGTGGTCACTCGATGAGGTCTTCGAACTCCGGGAGGACGTCCTCGTCGTCCGCCGCGCTCCCCGCGTCCCCGCTCTCGTGTGCGGTCTCGACGTCGGGTTCGTCCGCGGTATCGGCCTCGTGCTCGACGACCTGCGACTCGTCGTCGCCGGTCACATCGTCGTCGGTTGCCTCCTCCTCCTCGGTCGCCTCGTCCTCGTCGTCGATGACCTCGATGGAGAGCACCTCCAGGGGGATGTTCTCCAGTTGCGTCCCGATCTCCTTCCGGGCGATGCGGGACGCGTGCTCCTCGCGCTCGACGTTGAACACCTTCATCTCCAGTTCCAGCGCGACGAGACTCTCGTCCGCGGCGATGAACGCGGGGTCGATGGACTCGTGGCAGTGCGGGCACGCCCGCTCGCCCATGTTTATCTCGACGTAGTTGAGGTCGGGGTTCAGCATCGCGCCGGTCTTCGAGATGGCGATGCGGACGGCCTCGTCCTCCGTCGACACGTCGTACACGGGCACCGCCGCTTCGACGACGACTCTGCAATCCATGCGTGCCCGTGGGTTTCGCTGCCATCGGTATCAAGGTTGGCGTTACCCGGGTGACCGCAGGACGGCGGCGGGACGGACGCGACGAGGGGTGGGCAAACGGGCGCGAGGAGTCCGGGACCGAAAGCCGGATACCCCGGCGGTCCCCGACGGACGGGTATGCACTCCGGGCGCTTCCCGCTCGCCGACATCGCGGGCGGGCTGGATCTCGCGGCGACACTCGAGAGCGGGCAGTCGTACCTCTGGCGGCGCGAAGACGGTGGCGCGTACGCGGGCGACGTGACGACCGACCGCGACCTCGACGAGGCGCCGTGGTACTACGCGGTCCCCGAGGGCGAGGTCGTTCGCGTCAGGAAGACCGACGACGCGCTCGTCTGGGAGTCCACGGAGGACGCCCACGAACGCCTCGTCGACCTCCTCAGGCTCGACGACGACCTCGACGAGATCTTCGCGGACGCCCCTGCGCTCGACCTCGTCGACGACGCTCGCGACGCGTTCCCCGGCCTCCGACTCGTCCGCGACCCGCCGTTCGGGTGCCTCGTCTCGTTCATCTGCTCGACGCAGATGCGCGTCGAACGCATCCACGAGATGGTGAGCAGCCTCGCTCGCGCGTACGGCGACACCGTCTCCTTCCGCGGAGAGACCTATCACGCGTTCCCGACGGCCGAGCAGCTCGCCGCGACCACCGAAGCGGCCCTCCGCGACCTCGGCCTCGGGTATCGCGCGCCGTACGTCCAGCGGACCGCGGAGATGGTCGCGGACGGCGACGCTCACCCCGAGGACGCCATTGGCCGGGATTACGAGGCCGCACGCGAGTACCTGACGCGGTTCGTCGGCGTCGGCGACAAGGTCGCGGACTGCGTGCTCCTGTTCTCGCTGGGCTACCTCGAAGCCATCCCGCTGGACACGTGGATGCAGACCGTCGTCGCCGACCACTACCCCGACTGCGACCGCGGGAACTACGCGGAGACGAGTCGCGCGCTCCGCGAGCGCTTCGGCGGCCGGTACGCGGGGTACGTGCAGACGTACGTCTTCCATCATCTCCGCACCGGCGAGTGACCGTGACCGTCTCGCTCCGGTCGTCGGCGTGACAGCGGGTCCTGGTTCGTGCCGAGACGCCCCACAGGACGTGCGGGCGCATCTCACGAAGCCCCTTTCGGGGTTCGTCTCCTACGAGTTGCTATGACTTCGATGCCGACGCGTGGAGGGTCGCGGTGAGCGGGTCGCTGCGCGGGTCGTTGGCCGCGACGAGCGGGTCACTGCGCGGGTCGTTGGCCGCGGTGCGCGCGGCAGTCCCGCCTCGCTACCGCGACGCCGCCCTGTTCGTCGTCCTCGCCGGACTGTTCGGCGGGTCGTTCGTCGCGATCAAGACCGGCCTGCGCGAACTTCCGCCGGTACTGTTCGCCGGGCTCCGGTTCGACCTCGCGGCGCTCGCGCTCCTCGGGTACGTCGCCGTCGCCCGCCCGCGGTCGACGTGGCTCCCGCGGACCCGCGAGGACGTGCTCGGGATCGCCGTCGCCGCGGTGTTCCTCGTCGTCCTGAACAACGGCCTGCTGTTCCTCGGCCAGGAGACGACGACGCCCGCGGCGGCGTCGGTGATGTACGGCCTGAACCCGGTGCTCGCGCCGGTGTTCGCGTGGTGGCTGCTCGGCGACCGGCTGTCGTGGCTGGGGACGCTCGGAATCGCGGTGGCGCTCGCCGGCGTGGTGCTCATCGTCCAGCCGTCGCCGTCGACGTTCGCGGACGAGAGCGCGGTCGGGCAGGTGCTCGTCCTCGGCGCGGCCGCCGCGGTCGCCCTCGGGAGCGTCGCCCTCCAGCGCGTCGGCACCACGATGGAGAGCGTGTCGCTGACCGCGTGGGCGATGGCGGTCGGCGCGGTCCTCCTGCACGCGCTCAGCGTCGGCGTCGGCGAAGCACCGGGGCAGGTCCTCGCCATCGGCGCCACGACCGCGTGGAGCGTCGTCCTCGTCGCCATCCCCTCGACCGCCGTCGCGTACGCCATCTACTTCGGGCTCATCGAACGCGTCGGCCCCGTCCGGACGAACCTCGTCGCGTACGTGGTTCCCGTGTTCGCGGCGGCGATGGGCTGGCTGCTCCTCGACGCGACCATCTCGTCGACGACCGTCGTCGGGTTCCTCGTCGTCGTCGCCGGGTTCGCGCTCGTCGAACGCGAGACGATACGCGCGGAACTCGGGCGCGTCCGTCGCCGTTCTCGCCCGTCCAGCGGCGGCGCGTCCACGGACGACGGCGAGTGTACGCTCGACGCGACCTCGGGACGTGGCGCCGGGAGCCCGGACGCCTGCGACGACTGACCGGACACCCGCGACGACCGACCGGTCGCCGCGGCCGCGTCACGAACAGTTTTCATACGTGCGGTGGAACGACGACGTATGGAACTGGGCACGGGTCTGTTCACCTGTCAGTCGCGGCCGGACGACGACCGCTCGATGAACGAGCTCTACGACGAGATGCTCACCGTCGCGAGCACCGCGGACGACGCGGGCCTGGACTCGGTGTGGGTGTCCGAGCACCACTTCATGGACGACGGCTACCTCTCGGGAACGATGCCGAGCCTCGGCGCGCTCGCCGCCGCGACCGACGACGTCGAGATCGGGACGTGCATCGCGCTCGCGCCGCTGTACGACGGCGTGCGGCTCGCGGAGGACGTCGCGACCGCGGACAACATCGCGGGCGACCGCGTGACCCTCGGGCTCGCCATCGGGTCGAACCCCGCTGAGTTCGACGCGTTCGGCGTCCCGCAGGAGGAGCGCGTCGAGCGCCTCGCGGACCAGGTGAACCTCCTGAAGGCGGCGTGGAGCGAGGGCTCGCTCGACTACGACGCGGAGTTCCACGACGTCGACCCGGACGTGAACGTGACGCCGAAGCCCGTCGGGGACGACGCCCCCATCATGCTCGGCGGTGGCGCGAAACCGGCGGTGCGTCGGGCCGCTCGGGAGGCGGACGCGTGGTGCGCGCCCTCGAAGCTCTCGATAGGCGGCCTGAAGAAGCGCGTCGACGACATCGCGAACGTCCGCGAGGAGGAGGGCATCGACGGCGAGTTCACGAACTACGTCATCAAGCACGGCTGGGTCGGCGACTCGAAGGAGGAGGCGTGGGAGACGATGAAGGACGGGTACTTCTACATCCAGCGGCGGTACGCGGAGATCTTCAGCGGCGAGCCCGTCGACGAGCTCGACGACGAGCGCAAGCAAGAGCTCAAGGAGCAGGCGATCTTCGGGACGCCGGAGCAGGTCGTCGACGAGCTCCAGACGTACCGCGACGCGCTCGGCGACGACACGCACTTCATCTTCCGCACGTATCACCCGGGCGTCGGCACCGACGAGATGGTCGAGTGCATCGAGCGCCTCGGCGACGAGGTCGCCCCCGAACTCCGGTAGGTTCTTGCCCGCGTCTCGCGTTCGTCCGCGTCCATGAACGCAACCGACGACGACGCGGACGACGATGGCGACGGCAACGCCGATGACGGCGGCGCTGGCGCCGACGACGGCGACCACGACCGGAGTTGGCGGGACGTTCGACCGATGGTGCTGGGTCTCGTCTGGCGCGATGGGAACGCGCCCGGGGAGCCCGCGGCGGACGAACCGGAGCTCCTCGTGTCGCGTCTCGGGCCGTTCGCGGACGACGACGAGGTGTTCTATCGGCCGCCGGGCGGGGGCGTCGAGTTCGGTGAGACGACGGCCGAGGCGGTCGTGCGCGAGTTCGACGAGGAGCTCGACGCGACGATGACCGTCGAGGGATTCCTCGGCGTCGTCGAGAACCGCTTCGAGTTCTGCGGCAACCGGAACCACGAGTGCTGTTTCGCGTTCGAGGTCGCGTTCGCGGACGACGCGCGCTACGACCGGCGGTCGATGCACGGCGTCGAGCACGACAGCGACGTCACGTACGAGACCGAGTGGGCGACGCTCGACGACCTCGAGGCGCGCGACGAGCCGCTGTATCCAGGTGGGCTCCGCGAACTCCTGGAAACGGACGCGACCAGGGTCGCTCCGCCGGCGGAGTAGGCTCGCGGACGGTGTACGACGGACGTTACGCCGTAGTCTCGCGGACGGCGTTGGCGGGCGCGGCGCCGTCAGTCCGGAGTGGGGACCGCGAAGTCGAAGGCGAGGTCGTCGGCGTGCCGCGCCTCGCGGAGGAGTCGGTCGACGAGCGCCGATTTGCCTTCGGAGTACGCGCCGAGGTCGTCGTGGTCGGCGGCGAGGTCGCGCTTCAGGTCGGCGTACTCATCGCGGGCCGCGGGGCGTTCGCGGAGGACGTCGCGCGTGGCGACGCTCGTCCGCCAGCCGTCGTCGGTGACGCCGAAGACGTGGACGTTGAACCGCTGGCCGTCGTGGCGTCGCGCGACGACGTGCCACGTCGACGCGTTCTCGTAGCGAGTGCCACCGAGTGCGTCCGCGACCGCGTCGGTGCACGCGGGGACGGCGTCGTCGGCGACGACGACGTCGACGTCGACGACGTCCTTCGCTGGCAGGTCGGGGACGGCCGTGGAGCCGACGTGTTCGATCCGGCGGACGCGGTCGTCGACGCTGGCGGCCGCGAGCGCGTCCCGTAACCGGTCGCGTTCCGCCGCGTACCGCTCGCACCAGTCCTCGTACCGCGAGTCGACGAGTTCGATGGGGTCGTCGTACAGGCTGACCATTGGTAAGCGAACCGACGCCAGCGACTTCAATCCCGGCGGGCCGTGCTAGCACTGGACACCACAGGGATACGTGCCCGGCGCGCATTCGGTCGGGTATGGGATTCCACACGTTCCCGGTCGACCGCGCCGATGCGCTGGAGGACGAGTCGCGGTATCGCTTCTGTTCGCGCGAGGAACTGGTCGCGGCGCTCGCGCTCGACGGGTCGGAGACGGTCGCGGACCTCGGGTCCGGGACGGGGTTCTACACGGACGACGTCGCGCCGTTCGCCGGGTCGATGTACGCGGTCGACGTGCAGAGCGAGATGCACGACGTCTACCGCGAGAAGGGCGCGCCCGGGAACGTCGAGTTCGTGACCGCGGCGGTCTCGGACCTGCCGTTCGACGACGGCGAGCTGGACGCGGCGTATTCGACGATGACGCACCACGAGTACGCGGACGCGAGCGGGCTCGCGGAACTGCACCGCACCCTCGCATCCGGCGCGCACCTGGTGACGGTCGACTGGAGTGCCGAGGGGGACGGCGAGGACGGGCCGCCGACCGACGAGCGGTTCGCGCTCGCGGACGCCGTCGCCGACCTGGAGGCGGCCGGGTTCGCGGTCGAGCGCGCGAGCGAACGCCCGGAGACGTTCCTCGTGGTCGCCACCGCGTGAGCGGCGGGTGATATCACGACCACGGGAGCGCGCCGGACGAACGCGTGGTCGTGGACGCGACGGCTACCCCCGGCGAGAACTGACCGAAAGTCCACCACCTAGAACGAGATTAAACAATATGGGTGCTTCTGGAGGGCATTTGGTTGTATCAGGGGAACCCTTAACCCTGTGAAACGGTGTCATCCCATTACGATGGTACGAACCGACGCGTACACGCCGGGCGAGCCCGAGTACGAGTGCGTGCGATGCGGTGCACGCCTCGAGAGCCGGGCTGACACGTGCGACGACCCGTTCTGCGACGGCGCACCACGCAACATCGGGGTCGAACGAGAGTAACGCGCCCCGCGACGAGACCCTGCCAGACCGCCGTTCCGTCCGCGAGCCGGTCATTCGTGGGCTGGCCGGCCCGCACCCCGACCGCGAGAGCGGTCGTCCTTCTCGCGTCGTTCACCCGTCCACCCGCAGCGCCAGCACCGAACTTACCGATTCGTCACTCAGGGCCAGATTTATCACTGTGAGTGTCAATGTCTAACGTGTAGAGATGGACGAACAGACCACGAAAGAAGAGCGAACGGTACAGACGTACGAATGTGCGCGCTGCGGCGAGCGACTCGACAGCGCGTCCGACTCGTGCTCGGACCCGCTCTGCGACGGCGAGACGCGACGCGTCGGCGTCGGCAGAGAGTGACCGCACACGCTCTCCGCCCCCCCGACCACCGGCACACCGAGCGCACCGGTAGCAACGGAAGCACCAGCGGCACCGGCAGCACCCTCGCGGTAGCGGCGGCCGCTAGAAGTCCGGGAGGTCCTCCGGCGGCTCGTACTCCGACTCCCAGTCGACGTACTCGTCCTTGAGCACGTCACACACCACCTGGCCGAACTCCGTCAAGGACGCGTTCAGCGACGACACCGTACTCCACTCGTCGAGTTCCGGGTGATAGTCGCGTTCCTTCCAGTCCTCCGGGATGCCGGGCGCGTGGTAGCCGACGCGGTCCGCGAAGCCGTCCCAGAAGAAGTCGAACTCCGCGAACATCGCCAGATCGGTCGCGATACCGAACTCGCGCTCGTCGAGGGCCGTGTCCGCCGCCCACTCGTCGAACGCACGCTCCCACGCTCCCTCGCGGAGGAACGCCTCCAGTTCCTCGCGCTTGTAGTCCGTGTCGCCGACGATCTCGGCGTCGTCGTACTCGTTCGGGTCGACCTCCTCGAGCGCCGGTACCGGCGGCGCGTCCACGTCGAGTCCCATACCCGAACCGACGCCTGCGGTCCGGATAAGGATTCCCGGACGCCGACGGCCGAACCGACCCAGCGACCGGAGTCACGACCGCGGTCGTCAGACGCTGTTTTCGGGCGACGAGGGGACGGAACTGTTTAGTCGAGGCCTCCCGAGAGGTGGTGTATGAGCGACTTCGACCTCGACCTCCGCGCCGTCGAAGACCACCTCGACGACGAGGACGAGGACGCCGACCTCACCGGGAGCGTCCGCCTTGGCGTCCTCGACGGCACGACGCCCGGCAGCGAGTGGTACGAGACCGTCATGGCGGGGAACGTCCTCGTCCTCGACGTCAAGGGCGACGTGAACGAGCTCGCCGCCGGGTTCGCGCGCGACGTCCGCGAGGACGACGGTTCTCTCGTCCACTTCCGCGGGTTCCTCATCGTCTCCCCGCCCGGCATCGACATCGACACCAGCGACCTCTAGACGCACCTTGTCGATGCCCGCCGACTCCCGCGGCGCAGTCGGGTGGCTGACCGGGTGAGGTACGGCTTCGAGGCGGACCGCGTGGGCCGCGGCCGCGTCCGCCGCTTCCAGTCGAACTATATCGTCGGCCGCGAACGTCAACTCAGTGAGCGACGGCTATCGAACCCGCACCGGGGTGGACGTGCGAACGATCACGCTCGTCGGTGGGATGTTCGTCCTATCCGCGGCCGCCGGCGCGTACGAGATAGCGCCGGCGAGCGTCGTCCCGCTCGTCCGCGACGGCCTCGGTATCGGGCCGACCGCAGTCGGGTGGCTCGTCAGCGTCATGTACCTGACCGCGGTCGTCCTGAGCATCCCGGTCGGGGTCGCGCTCGACCGCGTCGACGTCCGGAACGCCGTCACGGCGGCCGCCGTCGCGCTCCTCGCCGCCGGCGTCTGGGGGTGGAGTGCGGCCGCCGCGGGCGCGTACTGGTGGCTGATCGCGTCCCGCGTCCTCGGCGGGCTCGCGTACGTCGTGTTCTGGAACGCGGGCGCGAGCCTCGTCGGCGAAGCGGTCGACGCGGACGTTCGCGCGACCGCCGTGAGCGCGTTCACCGCGAGCGCGCCCGTCGGGTTCGCGCTCGGCCAGTTCGGGAGTCCGCTCGTCGCCGACGCGTTCGGCTGGCCCGCCATCTTCCCGTTCTTCGCGACCGTCGCCGTCCTCGGCGTCGCCGCGTTCCTCGCCGCGACCGCCGGCGAGTCGTTCCGCGGCGCCACCGAAGCGCCCGCGCCGAGTCGAGCGCAGTTCCGGAGCGTGTTCGCGAACCGCGCCGTGTGGACGCTGTCGACGCTCTCCTTCCTCGGGTTCTCCCTGTACCTGTTCGTGAACTCCTGGCTGCCGAGCTACCTCACGAGCGAACTCGACGGCGTCTCGCTCGCGCTCGCCGGCGCCCTGACCGCACTGTTCCCGGCGATGGGCGTCGTCTCCCGGACCTCGGGCGGCGTCCTCTCCGACCGCGTCTTCGACGGCAGCCGACGGCCCGTCGTCGTGCTCTCGTTCCTCCTCACCGCTCCCGCGATCGGCGGGTTCGTCGCGTTCACCGCGGTCGAAGCGGTCGTCGCACTCACCGTCGTCTCCGGGTTCGCCATCCAGCTCGCGCTCGGCCTGCTGTACACGTACGTCACCGAACTCGTCCCCGACGAGGTGACGACGACCGCCATCTCCGTCATGACGAGCGTCGGCCTCTTCGGCGCGTTCCTCGCACCCATCGCCGCCGGGGAGATAATCGCCCGCTCGGGGTACCAGACCGCGTTCCTCGCCGCCCTCGTCGTCGCCCTCGCCGGCATCGCCCTCGCGTGGTACGCACCCGAATCAGCCGACTGACGGGGCCCTGTCCGGCTCCTCACGGCCCGTCGGTGTCGGGCACGACGAACCACGGCGAGACGGTCGCGACCCACCGGTCGAACGGCCACCACGCCCGGCTATTTACGTCGGCCGTGCGTCGCGTCCGTATGAGCGAAGACATCCTTCGGAGGTTCGGCAACGCGGTCGAGAGACTGACCGCCGACCGGAACTACCTCCGGTTCCAGCGGTTGGTCCTGGTGGCGACGGTCGTCCTTCTCGCCGCGAACGCACTCGTCCGGGTCGAGATCGTTGCGCTCGACGCGGCCCTCGATGACCGCCTCTGGGACGCCGGCATGCTCGCCGTGGCGCTGTTCCTCGTCACGGGCCTCCTGCAGGTGATCGCGCTCGGCCGGAGCTTCGACCGCGGCCGCGCACAGGTCCAGCAGGCCGCCGACGAGCTCGAGACCACGGCCGCGGACGTCGAGCAGACCGCCGAGGAGCTCGAGGAGACCGCCGAGACCGTCGAATCGGCGGCCGACGAGGTCGAGGCCGTCGGGTCGAAGGTCGAGACCGCCGCGGAGAGCATCGACGAAGCGGCTTCGGAGACCGACGTCGACCCGCCGGTCGACCCGGACGAGGTCAAGACCGTCGCCGACGAGGTCGACGAGACGACCGACCGCGTCCGCGAGCAATCCAGCGAGGTCAAGGAACGGTCGAAGGAGATCAAGGACAAGACGAACGCGGCGAAGGAAGCCGCCAAAGACGCGAAGCAGGCGACCGACGGCGACGTCGAGTTCGCCGAAACCGACGCGGAAGGCCCCGAACGCGAGACCGGCAGGAACGAAGAACATAGCAGCGACCACGAGGACGGGGACGACGAGAAGTGACGGTCGGCGTGGAGCCGTCGGTCCCGGAGTGCGGGGCTGGGCGGTGCGGCGAGGTCACGGTTCGTGGAACGTCAGGACGTGCCCGTCGGGGTCGCGGACGCGGACCGCGACGCCGTCTCCGCCGGCACCGTCGTCGTCGAGTCGCTCCCGGTCGGTGACGCGAGCCGCGACGGCGTCGACGGTTCGCTCCGGGTCGTCGGTCGCGAACCCGAGGTCGACGTGGACGCCGCCGCGGGCGTCAGCGAGCCCGAGATGCGGCTCCCAGAGTTCCAGCGCCATCGGCCCGTGCATGCGGACCCTGGTGCGGTCGGCGCCGCGGTCGACCGTCTCGAACCCGAGGTCGGCGTAGAACGACTCCGCGGCCGCCAGGTCCGTGACCTCGAGGACGACCTCGAACACGCCGTCGATACCGGGCCCGTCGACGGACTGCTGGCCGAGCTCCACGCAGTTCCCGTCGGGGTCGTACAGGTAGAGCGAGCGCGCGTCCCCGAACACGTGCTCGTCCAGGTCGAAGCCCGCCGCCTCCAGGCGCGCCCACCAGTCGTCGTACTCGCTCGCCGGGATACTCATCGCGTAGTGCGTGTGGAGCCCGCCACGCGGGACCGCGTCCGGGCGGCGACAGACGAGCGCGGTGTCGCCCGCCGCGAACGCCACCTGCTCGCCCGACCGCGCGAGCGACGACGACAGGTCCGCGTCCGCGACGGCGTCCATCCCGAGGACGTCGCCGCAGAACTCGCTCGCCGCAGCCAGGTCCTTCACTTCGAGCGCCAACCAGGAGAGCCCCGAGAGCATACCGTCGGATTCGCCCGACACCATCAAGAAGGTTCGCCGCGGCCAGTCGTCGCACGCGTCGCAGGGCAAGGTCGGCGAACGTCTCGCCGGGGGGAGTCGGCGAACGCCTCGCGGGCCTAGTTGTCGAACGCTTCGCGGAGCTCCTCGTCGACCTCCCACGTCCCGTCGCCCTTCCCGCGGAGGAGTTCGATGCTCGCGCGGAACAGCGACACCTGCGTGTCGAACAGCGAGTACAGCGGCGCGAGCGGCCCGAGGAGCTCCCGGGAGCCGAGGGCGACGAACGCACCGAGCGCGGCGAGAACGCCGACGCCCGCGAGCGGCTGGACGGCGACCGCGGCCGCCGCCGCGACGAGGACGACGTCGAGCATGACGAGCCACGGCGACACCACCATGAACCACCAGTTGAACGGCAGCACCACCCGGCCGTAGCTCCCGTACCCGCCGAGGGCGTCGCGATGCTGCGCGAGCAAGCGGATGAGACCCATCCCGCGGCGGTCCTTCTGCGTGCGGCGCTTCCGGAACGCCGAGTGACTCGCCTCCTTGTACTGGACCGCCGGGTCGAACACCACCCGATGGTCGTCGCCCTGCCGGCGGATGCGCAGCGCGAGCTCGGTGTCGTCCGCGAGCGAGTTCGGGTCGATCGGCGTGATGGCGTCGTTCTCGAACGCCGAGAACGGCCCGTGGAAGATGAACGTCGAATCCAGGTGGCTCTCCAGCGTCTGGATGTGGCTCTGCACGCCCCGATACCCGGACTCGACGTCGCTCCCACCAAGGACCTCGACGTTCGTGCCCGTCACAGCTGCGACCTCGGGGTCGGCGAGGTTCGCCGCCGCCTCCCGGAGCACGTCCTCCGGCAGGAGCGAATCACAGTCGGTCTTCACCACCATCTCGTGCTCCGCGGCCGCGTACGCGTCGTTCAACGCCGGTGCGAGCCCGCGACGCCCGTCCTCCTCGATGAGGTTCAGTTCGGGGTGCTCGCGGTCCGCGAAGAACCCGCGGACGATGTCGCGGGTCTCGTCGTCCGACGAATCCACCACCACGAGCTCGACCTTCTCCATCGGGTACTCGAGCGCCAGGACGTCCTCCAGTTTCTGCTCGACGATCCCGGACTCGTTGTACGTCGGCAGCACGATACTCACCGCCGGTTCAGACGGCTCCTTCGCCGCCGGCGACCCCGACGGCCGCTTGAGCGCGTAGAGGACACCGAACGCGAGATACGGCGCGAACGTCACCGCGACCGCCACCGCGGCGACCACGACCAACCAGTTCATACCCCCGCGTTCCCCGCCGGAAGCCAAAACGATGACGGCATCCCAGCCGCGGACCCGTCGGCCAGCCACCCATCGACCAGCGAGGGAACGCGAGGGTTTTTGCCGCTGTGGCGAGCATCCCCGAGAGAGAATGGGCGAGTACGACGACGTCTGCGTGCTGGTGCCGACCTACAACGAAGCCGAGACCATCGACGAGGTCGTCACTGGCATGCAAAGCGAGGGGTTCGACGACGTCCTCGTCGTCGACGGCCACTCCACGGACGACACGCGAGAACTCGCCAGCGACGCCGGCGCCACCGTCATCACGCAATCCGAAGGCGGCCGTGGCTCCGGGAAAGGCCAGGCCGTCCGCGAAGGCGTCGCGTACACGAACAAACCCGTCGTCCTCATGCTCGACGGCGACGGCACGTACCTCCCCGAGGACGCCCACCGGATGGTCGAACCCGTCCTCGAAGGCCGCGCCGAGCACGTCGTCGGCGACCGGTTCGCGAACATGGAACGCGACGCGATGCCGCGGCTCAACCAGTTCGGGAACGCCATGATCAACCGCGGCTTCGGCGCCATCCACGGCCAGCACCTCTGCGACATCCTCTCGGGGTACCGCGCGTTCACTCGCGACTCGTTCTTCGAGATGAACCTCAGCGCCGACGGGTTCGGCATCGAGACCGAGATGGCCGTCGAAGCCCGGCGGAACGGCCACCGCATCCACGTCGTCGACATCACGTACGTCTCGCGGCCCGACGCGAGCGAATCGAACCTCCGGCCGTTCCGCGACGGCGGCGGCATCCTCCTCACGCTCTACCTCCGCGCGAAGACCCACAACCCCCTCTTCTACTTCGGGAGCATCGGCGGCGTCCTCACGCTCGCCGGCACCACGATCGGCGTCTTCGTCCTCTACGACTGGTTCGTCAACAAGACGCCACACGAGGTCCTCGCACCCGCCGGCGGCTTCGTCTTCATCCTCGGCGCCCAGTTCCTCATCTTCGGCGTCCTCGCCGACCTCCTCGTCTCCCTCCACGAGGAACAACGCCACCGCCTCGAACGCATCGCACGCGAAGAGATCGGGACGAGCGACGACGACGCAACCACGCCCGTCCAGACGACGTTCGACGACCACGCCGAACGCACACGCGCCGACACCACGAGCGACGGCGACGACGCGCCGACCGGAACCGACGACGGGACCGCCGCGACCGACGACGCGTCAATCGACGACCACGACGCGAATACGACCGCCAACGCGCTCGACAACTAGCACTCGCGAAACCAGACGCCCCCGCCCCACGGAGGTCGACCACCTCAGAACGGGAGCACGCGCCGCACGCGCTCCAACACCGACGCCCCCTGCTGTCGCCGCCGCTCGAACACCGGATGCAGCGCGTTCAACAACTCCTGCTCGTCCCCGAACCGCTCGCGCTCCACCTCCGCGAGCACCTCACCCAACCGCACCGAATGCCCGCGCGTATCGTACGGTACCTCGACGTGCCCAACCGACTCCCGGAGCTCGCGCTTCGACGCCGGATACGACACGTCGAACGACTCCAACCGATCGTCGACCGCAGCGATACCGAACGCCACGGTCGCCGGCTCCTCGTCACCGTCGTCAGCAGGCGGCCGCATCCCCATACACCACCCTACCCACCGAACCCAGAAGAAACTGTCCGAACCCACCCCATCCACCACCGTCGGACGCAAACCCCTTCACCCTCCACCCCCACACCACCACCATGACCGACTACACCACCGTCTCAATCCCCAAAGACCTCGCCGACCGCGTCGAGACCACCATCGAAGGAACCAGCTTCTCCAGCACCAGCGACCTCGTCCGCTTCCTCCTCCGCAGCATCGTCATCCAACACGAACAATCCGACGGCCTCACCGAATCCGAATTCGAAGAAATCGCCGAACAACTCCAGGACCTCGGCTACCTCGAGTAAGAGACACAGCGCCTCCGCGAACTGTCACGGTTAGTTCTTCAAACAATCCCACATACCGTCCGGGAGCGTCTGCTATACGCGCGAGTATCTGATTACAGAATCACCGATTCGCCGCTGCGAATCAGAATATTTCGGCACCCAGTCGCTCTGGAACGAGTTTCCCGAGAGGGTCGTGGTGGTCGCGTTCTCGTGGTTCGGTCGAACTTGCGTCCCGTTCCGCACAGCGTCCTCGGGAACGCGAACCGACTCTCCGGCCACGCGATACGTCCCCGGGTACGGAACTCGAACCGAATAGCTCCCGTTGGCGTCCGTAGTCGTCTCTCGAACGTACTCGAACGAGTACGACTCGAGCGTTACTGTCGTCCGCACCGTCACCGACGAGTTCGGTTCTGTCTCGCCACGTATCTCGGCACCCTCGACCAGCGTGAAGACCTTGTACGCTCCTCCGTCCTCCGCGTGTAGCAGGCGATAGTGTGCGAGCCCGGCTGTCGACGCGGCCCGACTACCGTTGTGACGATGCAGTCGAGTTCCGAGCGTGGAGCCGTTGGCAATGACGTCCGTCGACGTCACGATGAATCCGACGCGGTCCTGAATCCGCTCGTACCACTTCGTCTCGTTCGTCGACGTGACGAAGTCGGCGTAGTTGCTTCGAGCGAAGCCATACGACCTCGATTCACCACTCACGAAGTAATTGTACATCCGGTTGTGGGCCCACTGACTGAACACGTAATTCTCCGGATACTGCATGTCGTGAGCGTCGCTGTATTCTGCAACCCACGCCGCGGCGTCGTACCCCTGGTTCGGGGCGGTCGTCTGACTCGTCTTCACTGGGACCTGGACGATGCTGAGTCCGGAGATGAGAACGAACAACCCGACGAGAGTGAGCGCCTGTCGCCTGTCCGGGACGGTGAGTCTTTGGACGACACCGCCGGAGAGTGGCGCGGGCGGGCGGGCGACGTCGATCCACGCTGCCAGGTGTATGAATCCGAAGCCGGCGAACACGGCGACGAGAAGCGAGAGCTGACCCGCGAACCGAACCTGAATCGCGGCGAGTACGAGGAGGTACCACGCGTAGACGGCGACGGGCGTCCATCGATCGTCGTCCAGCAACCGGTACGACGCCCACACGACGTAGGGAAGCGCGAGTAAGAGCAGGAAGCCGAACAGGAGCAGCCAGCCGGCGGAGTCGCTGAAGAGACTCTGGACTTCGGCGATATTCCGGCGTGCGAGCAGGCGCTCCGTCACTGACGACGTCAGTCGAGACCACATCTCGGGGCGAAGCGATTGGAACGCGAACGTGCCGGCAGCGACGCCGACCAGTTCGACGACGACGAGACCAGCGGTCGGGAGGTCGAGCCGATACCAGAGTTCACCCACCACCAGCACGCCACCACCGGAGAGAGTGAGCATGAGTGGAGCGCTGGCGACGAGCGTCGTGTGCCAGCTGTACGTCGAGTGCCCGAACCATGCGAGTGCTGCTGCGAGGCCGACACCTGCGACGATCGGGCCGACGGACGTGAGGACGGATTCGTTCCGGTTGACGGCCGTGACGCTCATCGCTGCGATTGCCACGCCGAGCGGGGCGATGAGCAGTGGCCCGGCCTCCCACGCGAGCGTCTGGCCAGCGACACCGACGCCGATAGACGCGATACCACCGATGACTCCAACGTCGGTGGCTCCCTCTGACCGCGCCCAATTGGCAATCAACACCGTCCCAAGGAGAGTCAGCGCGAGCCAGGGATAGTCGAAGGCGTGGTGATCGGCGAACCCGACACTTGTGCGGAAGGCGTGGGACGGCAGCACAGCGAGCATCACGACTGAAGCGACTCCGATGCGTCTGTCGTCGGTTACGACTACCGCGATCGCATAGACGAGAGCGGCCGATAGAACAGCTGAAACGACCGGAAACCACGCGAGGACCGTTCCCGCCGTCACCGCTGTTCCACCGAGCGCGACGGTTACGAACCAGAGCGCGGCGAGCATCAGTGGCTCGCCCTTCGAGACGGTACCCGGTAGCGACGAGAGCGTCGTTTCGGGGTCCGAGAGGAGCTGTTCGAGCCAGTACCGATAATAGTAGGGGTCGTTCGAGGAGAGAACCACGGCGTCACCCTGGAACACGAGCGGGACCGAAGTGAGACGAAGGACGAGGACGAGTGCGAGCGCGCCGACGACGGCAGCAAGCTCCAGCCGACCCACGTCGAACCGCGGGATCTCTGGGTCGAATCCGGTCGCGCGACCAGCGGCATCGTCGAGGTCGTCGTTGAGCGCCCGTCGGACGGCCTCGGGGTCGGCGAGCCGATACCCCGCGTCGCCCTCGACGACAACGTCACGGCTGACGAGTTCGCCGAAGACGCCCGAGTCCACGTCGACGTCGTCGAACGTCCATGGCGGCTCCGCTGCGAGTGCCGCCTCCAGTGCGGATTCGAGGTCCGGCCGGTCGTCGAGTAGGTCGCGAACCTCTCGGGCGGAAACCATACGCGGTCCGTATCGGACTCGCGTATTGAATTCACCGCTTCGGGGATTCGGTTGGAGTACGGCCAGTAGCGGAAACCGCGAGACGTTCCACTCAAGTCTCCAGGTTGCCGCTCGGCGCTGCACGACCCTCCGGATTCCAAGCAAAGACGCACCAGCGGGAGATGCGATACTGTCGCACATCCGGAACGGTTTTGTTGGTCACCTCTGGAACGTATCGTACTATGAACGTGGTGAGTGAGGGATGGAGCTAATCGACGACGAAGGAAATCTCTTCGGCGTCGTGAACGTCGTCGACGCACTCGTGGTTCTCTTGGTGGTTGCCGTGATCGCGGCTGGGGTTGCGCTCGTGAATCCGTTCGCCTCTTCCGAGGATGCGACGAGGTACGCGACGCTCGACCTGGGAGAGCAGCGACCGTACGTCACCGAGTTGATCTCGGAAGGTGACGTGTTGTCACCGTCGAACTCCGATAGTAACGCGACGGTGACCGACGTGTACGTGACGCCGTCGGGCGACGAGAACGCGACGGTGACTGTTCGGGTCAGGATGGACGGACAGTTGGTCGAGAGCGGAGAAACCGGGCGGTCCGTGTTCTCTCTCGCGGGAACGACCATACAGCGTGGAACGAACCTTCGCCTGGGGAGTGACGAGTACACGATCGACGGTATCGTCCGCTCGTACGCCGAGAGTGGAAAGTCGCTGCAGATCAGTGAGACCTCGATTACCGTATCGGAGAGCGTTTCGACGGCTACTGCGGAGGCGATCTCGCGAGGGGATACGTTCGTCGTCGGTGGCGACACGGTCGCGACGATAACCGACGTGCACGTCGCGCCCGGGAACAGTTCGAACGTTCGTCACGTGACCGTCGGCGCGACGGTCGAGACGCTGAATCGGTCGGGGCCGTCCTTCGCGGGTCAGCGCGTGTCTCTCGGACGGAACTTCAGCTTCAGAAGCGACGGGTACGAGCTGACCGGCGAGATCCAGGCGGTCGGGAACGCGACCGTCCGAACCGGGACCGAGTCGGTAGTGCTCCGAGCGTCCGTCTCACCCGAGACGGCGCAGTCGATCGACGAGGGTGACGCGTACCGGATTGCGGGGAACGAGGTCGCGAGAATCTCGACCGTTCGTACGTATCCATCCTCGAAAGACGGACGGCTGATGGCCGTTCTCGGGATGAAGCTCGTCACTGTCGACCGAAGCGGTGAGCAGTACGTCGGCGATCGCCTCGTTCAGGTGGGAACGGCGATTCCGTTCCAGTCGGATAGCTATCAGTTGACGGGGAACGTGGTGACGCAAGGGTCGCTGTCGCTTCCCGGCGAGGCGACGACGAGGTCGGTCGAGATACAGCTCGAGTCCGTCGCACCCGAGGTCGCGGACAGCCTGTCGACTGGGATGGTCGAGCGCAGTGGGAGTACGGTGTCTGCGCGGGTAACTGACGTCCAAGTCGATCCGGCGGTCGTCACGTTGACCAGCGAGTCGGGGGACATCTATCGCCGCGAGCACCCCGTCAAGAAGGACGTCGTGCTGACCGTCGAGCTCTCCGGTAGGGAGACGCCGGCCGGGCTGTACTTCCACGGCGAGGCGTTGCAGGTGGGTCGGACGGTCCTCCTCGATTTCTCGACGGTGACCGTCGAGGGAACCGTCGTTCGCATCCCGCCGACGAGCACCACGAATTCGACCGGGACCTCGGTGGTCGGGTAGGTGTCACTCGTGTTCGCTTCGGGGACGGACGGCTGGTCTGGGTCGAGCGTCGTCAGCGCCCTCTCCCGCGGAGTGAAGGGGTCGACGATAGTCCGATGGGTCAGGGAGCGGGTTCAGCGGGCACGGGAGTTCCCCGAAGCGTTCGGCTCGTGGGCGAGAGAGGCCGCGGTCGCCTCGACGCTGACGAGGCTCTCTCAAGCCGTCGAGCACTCGGGGATTGCTCGTGCAGGCCGAGAGGGAGGCGACTGGGCGGCACACTCGTTCCTCTACCGCTGGCTGACGACGGAGCCCGAACCGGACGTCGTCGTCATCGACCTCCGCGAGACCCTCTCCGCCGGACCGGTCATCTGGCTCCTCGACCGCGTCGTCGACCTGCTCGTGCCGTACTGGGCGCAGTCGGTTCCGGGGCGAGTTCTCGACGTCCTCATTAGCTGGGGAGAGCGAGCCGCGGACACGCGGGCTGGTCGACTGCTCGTCGCCGTGCTGGAACCTCCGGAACCAGCCGAGAGAGCGGACGATATGGCCGGATCGCAGGACAGCCAACGGGAAGACGGGGACCGGTGAGCAGACGTCGACGTCGCAACGTAGTCGAACGCTACTCCAAGCGATACTCGCGGTCCGCATGTCCCGAGTCGTAGGCGGGTGCTCGAGTCACCAGGTCAGTCCTTCGTACGTCATACCGTCGCGGGGCTCGATGCTACGCCGGCCGTCGACGACGACTGGCGAGCGCATGGCGTCGAACTCGTCGTCGAGTGCCTGGAATTCGTCCCAGTCGGTCGTGAGGAGTGCGGCGTCGGCGTCGTCGAGTGCGGTGGCGGCGCTGTCGGCGTATTCGATGTCGGGGAAGTGTTCGCGCATGTTCTCGCTCGCGATGGGGTCGTAGGCGACGACGGTGGCGCCGCGCTCCTGGAGGCCCTGGATGACGGGGATGGCGCGGGAGTTGCGGACGTCGTCGGTGCCGGGTTTGAACGCGAGGCCGAGGACGGCGACGCGCGCGCCGTCGACTTCGATGTGGTTCTCCAGCAGCCCGAGCATGCGTTCGGGTTGGTGGTTGTTGACGTCGATGGCGGCCTGAAGCATCTTGGGGTCGTACCCTCGCTCGGTGGCGGCGTGGACGATAGCGGCGACGTCCTTGGGGAAACAGCTGCCGCCCCAGCCGAGGCCGCTGCGGAGGAACTTCGCGCCGATGCGGTCGTCGAGACCGATGGCGTCGGCGACGTCGTAGGTGTCGATGCCGTACTCCTTGCAGACGTTCCCGATGTCGTTGATGAGGCTGACCTTGGCGGCGAGGAAGGCGTTGTTCGCGTACTTGACCATGATCGCGGTCGCGCGGTCGGTCTCGACGATGGGGACGTCGTGACCGTCGGCGGCGCGGGCGTCGAGGAGTGGCGCGTAGCACTCGTGGAGAGCGTCGAGCGCGCGTTCGTCGCCCGGGGCGGTGCCGAAGACGAGCTTGTCGGGGTGGAGGAAGTCGGCGACTGCGCTGCCTTCGCGCTGGAATTCGGGGTTGGTGGCGACGGAGACGCGGTCGCCGGCGTGGGCCTGGGTTCGGGGGGCGAGCCTGTCGTCGACGACGTCGGGGAGGACGGTGCTCTTGACGACGACGACGTGCTCGTCCACGTCAGCGAGCGCGTCGCCGGTCATCTCGCTGGCGGCTTCGAGCGCGCTGGTGTCGATGCTGCCGTCGGGGTTCGAGGGGGTCTGGATGGCGAGGAACGTCAGGTCGGTGTCGGGGATGACGGCGTAGTCGGTGGTCGCTCGGAGGCGGTCGCCGGCGTGGCGTGCGATGCATTCTTCGACGCCGGGTTCGTGGATTGGTGACTCGCCGGCGTTGATGCTGTCGACGACGTTCTGGTCGATGTCGATGGCGACGACGTCGTGTCCGAGGTCGGCGAGGCAGGCTGCGATGGTCGTTCCGACGTAGCCGCTGCCGACGACGCTCACGTTCATACGTGGTGGGGAGTCGACGACTGCTGTTAATTATGCCGGTCCTACCGATGAGTCGGGGTCGTCGTGGGTGGTGGTAGCGGCCGCGTAGTAATGACCCGACACGGGGTGATGTGGCGTATGAAGGCTGTCGTGCTCGCGGCGGGGAAGGGTACCAGATTGCGTCCGTTGACCGCGGACAAACCGAAGGGGCTCGTGGCGGTGAACGGCAGACCGATACTCTCGCATTGCTTCGACCGCCTGCGCGAGCTGGACGCCGAGGAGTTCGTGACGGTCGTCGGTCACCGCGGCGACCAGATCCGGGAGTTCTACGGTGACGAGTACGAGGGCGTCCCCGTCACGTACACCGAGCAGGCGGACCCGCAGGGGATCGCTGACGCGCTCCTGTGCGCGGAACCGTACGTGGATGGCGACTTCATGTTGATGCTCGGGGACAACGTCTTCCAGGCGAACCTCGCCGACGTCGTGAACCGCCATCAGGAGTCGCGGGCGGACGCGGCGTTCCTCGTCGAGGAGGTCCCCTGGGAGGACGCCTCGCGCTACGGCGTCTGCGACACGAACAAGTACGGCGAAATTACGGACGTCATCGAGAAGCCCGCGGACCCGCCGAGCAACCTCGTCATGACCGGGTTCTACACGTTCACGCCCGCCATCTTCGACGCGTGCCGGCTGGTGATGCCGTCGAACCGCGGCGAGTACGAGATCAGCGACGCGATCGACCTCCTCATCCGGAGCGGCCGCACCATCGACGCCCTCCGCTTGAAGGGATGGCGGGTGGACGTCGGCTACCCGGAGGACCGCGACCGCGCCGAGGCCCTCTTGCGCGGCGAGATCGATCCGGCGAGCGAGGAGCTCGTGGAGACCGCGGACTAGTCGTGCGTGCGATTGGAGCCCGGGGGATGGCCGGCGAGCGAACGCTTCGCTCCGACAGACTCCGGTCTTCCGGTCGCGCGCCAATGCGGTCCCTGAAGCAACGGGCGAGCGTACCCCTGAGCCCCCGAGTAAGGGTGTGACTTTTGTGCCGGCGGTCGGATGTGGAGGTATGAACGAAACTGGTTGGTCCTCGTTGGTGGCCGGGTCGCAGTCCGCGATGGAGGTGTCGGTCGCGTGAAGGCGGTGGTCGTCGCGGCGGGCGAGGGAACGCGGATGCGGCCGTTGACGCACAGTCGCCCGAAGCCGATGCTCCCGGTCGCTGGGACGCCGATGGTCGAGCGCGTGCTGGATGCGTGTGCGCCGTACGTGGACGGGTTCGTGGTCATCGTCGGGTACGAGGCGGACGCGATACGGGAGCACTTCGGCGGCGAGCACGCCGGGGTCGGCGTGGAGTACGTCGAGCAGGGCGAACAGTTGGGGACGGCTCACGCCATCGGTCGGGCGGCCGACGTCGTCGACGAGCCGTTCGTCGCGCTGAACGGTGACGTGGTCGTCGACGACGCGCTCGTGGCGGCGCTCGCGGCCGCGGCCGCTGACGGCGAGAGCGCGATCGCGACGATGCACGTCGACGACCCGCGGAACTACGGCGTCGTCGACGTCGCGGACGGCTACGCGACCGGTATCGTGGAGAAGCCGCCGGAGCCGCCGTCGACGCTCGCGAACCTCGGGCTGTACGCGTTCGACCCGAGCGTGTTCGCGTTCATCGAGGAGACCGGGCTCTCGGAGCGCGGCGAGTACGAGATCACGGAGACGATAGAGCGGATGCTGGCCGCCGGGAAGGACTTCCGCGTGGTCGAGCACGACGGGGACTGGCTGGACGTCGGGCGTCCCTGGGAGTTGCTCGACGCGCAGGAGGTCCTGTTCGCCGACCTGGAGCGGGACGTCCAGGGGGTCGTCGAGGACGGTGCGACCGTCGAGGGGCCGGTCGTGGTCGAGGACGGTGCGACGGTGCGGACGGGGAGCGTCGTCGAGGGGCCGGTCGTCGTGAAGGCCGGCGCGTCGGTCGGACCGAACGCGTACGTCCGCGGGTCGACGGTCCTCATGCCGGGTGCGACGGCCGGGACGTCCGTCGAGGTGAAGAACTCGATACTGATGGCGGACGCGACGGTCCCGCACCTGTCGTACGTCGGCGATTCGGTGCTCGGTCGGGACGTGAACCTCGGCGCCGGCACGCAGGTCGCGAACCTCCGGCACGACGACGAGAACGTCCGCATGGGCGTCAAGGGCGACCGCGTCGATACCGGCCGTCGGAAGCTCGGCGTGGTCGCTGCGGACGGCGTGAAGACCGGTATCAACGCGAGCCTGAACGCCGGCGTGAAACTCGGCGTCGGTGCGACGACGACACCCGGCGAGTCCGTGACGCGCGACCGAGGTGAGAACCTGTGAAGGCGGTCGTGCTCGCCGCGGGCGAGGGGCGACGGTTGACGCCGTTGACGAACCGCAGACCGAAACCGATGCTCCCCATCGCGGGGAAGCCGCTCCTGGAGTACGTCCTGGAGGCGATAGCGGACGCGGGTCTCGACGAGGTCGTCTTCGTCGTCGGGTACGCGCGCGACCGCATCCAGACGCACTTTGGTGACGGCGACGACTGGGACGTCGACGTCGAGTACGTCGTCCAAGAGAAGCAACTCGGGACGGCGCACGCGGTCGCGCAGACCGAGGCCGTGGTCGACGACGCGTTCGTCGTCCTGAACGGCGACCGCATCATCGACCCGTCGGCGGTGACGAGCGTCCGCGACCGCCTGGAGCGCGACGGCGGGGCGGTGATGACGGTGACGCGCGCTTCGGACCCCGGTGCGTACGGCGTCGTCGAACTCGACGGCGACCGCGTCGTCGGTATCGAGGAGAAGCCGCGGGAGGCGACGTCGGAACTCATCAACGCCGGCATCTACGGGTTCGAGCGGACGGTGTTCGACGCGATACGGGAGACGCCCACGGACGACACTGGCGAGCGAGGGATTCCGGACACGCTCGCGGCGTTCGTGGACGATGGCGATGTACGCGCGGTCCGGTACGGCGGACTCTGGGAGGACGTCTCGCACCTCTGGGACGTCACGCGCGTCACGGGGAACGTCCTCGATCGCGACGGGAGTACGAACGAGGGCAGTGTCGCGGCGAGCGCGCACGTCGCGGCCCCCGTGCACGTCGGTGCGGGGACGTCCGTGGACGCGAACGCGACCGTGAAGCGCGGGTGTTCGCTCGGCGAGAACGTCTCGATAGGGGCGAACGCGGTGCTGTCGAACGCGGTCGTGCTCGCGGACGCGGTCGTCGAGGACGGTGCGGTCGTCCGGGACGCAGTCGTTGCGGAGAACGCGCACGTCGGCGCGGGCGCGACCGTCGTCGGCGGCGAGTCGGACGTGGTCGTCGACGGAACGCTCTACGAGGACGTGGCGCTCGGTGCGGTCGTCGGCGACAACGCCACCGTCGGCGGCGGAACGACCGTCGCGGCGGGAACCGTCCTCGGGGACGGCGCGACCGTCGAAGCGGGCTGTACGGTCTCCGGACGCGTTCCGAGCGACGTCGAGGTCAGGAGGGGATAACGCATGTGTGGCATCATCGGGTACGCCTCGGACGACGACTGGGGGAATGGACGCGACGATCGAGACGACCGCGGCGGCGACGCGACGGCCCGCGACGAGGACGGCGGCGTCGGGACGCCGACCGGGGGCGGACGAGCGCTTCCGGTGCTCGTCGACGGCCTGCGGAACCTCGAGTACCGCGGGTACGACTCGGCGGGCGTGGCGCTCGTCGAGGACGACGCGGTCGACGTCCACAAGCAGCAGGGCGTCATCGACGACCTCGACCTCCCGGACGCGCATCCGGCGACGTGCGGCGTCGGGCACACGCGCTGGAGCACGCACGGGAAGCCGACGGACGCGAACGCGCACCCCCACACCGACTGCACGGGTGACGTCGCTGTCGTCCACAACGGCATCGTCGAGAACTACGACCGGCTGCGTGCCGAACTCGAGGCGGCCGGGCACGGCTTCTCGAGCGAGACGGACACCGAGGTCGTCCCGCACCTGCTCGAGGCCGAGCTCGCGGCGCGCCGCGAGGCGGCGAGCGACGGCGGGCGCGTCGACGAGGACGTCGACGATGCGCACGACGCTGACGGAGAGACGGTCGGCGACGCGAGCGCGTACCGGACCGCCGGCGCGTCCAGTGGGTTCGGTGACGTCGACCTCGTCGCGGCCGTCGAGGCGGTCGTCTCGCGGCTCGAGGGGAGCTACGCGGTGGCGGTGACCGTCGCGGGCCGCGAGGAGCTCGTGGTCGCGCGCCAGGACAGCCCGCTCGTCCTCGGGCTCGGCGACGGCGCGAACTTCGTCGCGAGCGACGTGACGGCGTTCGTCGAGCACACGCGCGACGTCGTGTACCTCGAGGACGGCGACGTCGCCAGGGTCTCCGGGGACGCCGTGGACGTCCGACAGGACGGCGCGTGGGTCGACCGCGAGACCAAGACCGTCGACTGGGAGGCCGAAGCCGCCGAGAAAGGCGGGTACGAGCACTACATGCTCAAGGAGATCCACGAGCAGCCCGGGGCGCTCAGGCAGACGCTCTCCGGGCGCGTGGACGAGGTCGCGGGCGACGTCGACCTCGACCTCGACCTCCCCGCGAGCGTCCTGGAGGACGTCGAGGAGATCCAGCTGGTCGCGTGCGGGACGAGCTATCACGCCGGCCTGTACGCGCGCCGGCTCCTGGAGCGGTTCGCGGACGTCCGCGTGACCGTGGAGGTCGCGAGCGAGTACGAGTTCACGGGCGGCAGGGACCCGTGGGAGACGCTCGTTGTCGCGGTCACGCAGTCCGGGGAGACGGCTGATACGCTGTCGGCGATGCGGAAGGCGGCGAAGGCTGGTGCGCGGACGCTCGCGGTGACGAACACCGTCGGGAGCACGGCGGCGAGGGAGGCCGACGACGCGCTCTACATCCGCGCTGGCCCCGAGATCGGTGTCGCGGCGACGAAGACGTTCGCCGCGCAGGTGACGGCGCTCTCCCTCCTGACGGTGCACATCGGGCGTCGGCGCGGTAGCCTGCCGTCCGAGCGCGCGAGCCACCTCCTCGAGAACCTCCGCGGACTCCCGGGCGCCGTCCAGCAGCTCCTCGACGCGTCCGACCGACTCGAGGCGGTCGCGAGCGAGTACGTCGACGAGGACGCGTACTTCTTCGTCGGCCGACAGCTCGGTGCCGCCGTCGCGCTCGAAGGCGCACTGAAGCTCAAGGAGATCGCGTACGTGCACGCCGAGGGGTTCCCGTCGGGCGAACTCAAGCACGGGACGCTCGCGCTCGTCACCGAGAACACGCCCGTCCTCACCGTCCTCACAGACGGTGCTCGACCCAAGGAGACCCTGAACAACGTCAAGGAGGTCGAGTCCCGGGGCGCACCCGTCGTCGGGTTCTCGTCGTACGACGCCGCCGCGAACTACCTCGACGTCGAAATCGAGATCCCCGACCTCGGCGCTCTCGAACCGCTCGTCGCGAACGTCGGCCTCCAGCTGTTCGCGTACCACGTCGCGAACGAACTCGGGCGCGCCATCGACAAACCCCGGAACCTCGCGAAGAGCGTCACCGTCGAGTAAGCGGACTGTTCTAGCGTCCGGCGGCCTCCAGGCCGCCGGTTCCCCCGCGTCTTCAAGGAAGCAGACTGTTCCAGCATCCGACGGCCACCCAGACTGTTACAGCATCCGGCGACCTGGCGGTCGCCGGTTCTCCGCGTCCTTCAGTAAGCGGCCTCACCCGGCATCTGACTGCCCTAATCCGCCGGCTCCCGGTGGTGGGTCTGTCGGTCAGATGTCCGCTTCCGGCGGTTCCGCGTCGACGACGACGAGTTCCTCGCGGTTGCTCCGCCGGTCGTAGACGGCGACGTTCTCGGGCGTCCACGGTGGAACGGCGACGAACACGTACGCGTGCAGGTCGTCCTCGATGGATATCTCGGGGTTGCCGTCGGGGTGGGAGACGAACCGGCCCTGTGTCTGCGCCGAGGGCGTCGAGAGGTTCATCCCGAAGACGGCGGTGATGCTCTCCCCGGTCTGGGGCATGTAGAAGTCCGTGAAGACGGGTTTCTCCGGGGCGGCGTCGGCGATGTCGCCGTCGAGGTCGCCGGCCGCCGTCGTCGCCAGGGCGGCGGTGACGGAGTTCGGTTCCGCGTCGTCGGCGAACTCGCAAAGCACCTCGAGGAGCCCGCGGGTCGCGTATATCACACGTCGCCGTACGAGACGACGGTCCCTAAGGTCGTCGGGTGTCTGGCGGCCGTCGGTGGCGCCACGGCGTTCCAGCGGTATCGTCGCGTCCACGGGCGCCCGGAATCGTGGCGGTGTCGTCGTGTTCGCGGGCGGCTCGAACCGTTGGGGCTATGTGGTCGCCGCCGCGAGCGCGTGACATGGCTGGAGAGTTCGTGGTGGCGTTCCTGGTCGGGCTGGTGCAGGGCGTGTTCGAGTGGCTGCCGATTTCGAGCGAGGGGAACGTCGCCATCGCGCTCCGCGCGCTCGGTCGGTCGCCCGAGGACGCGGTCGGGTACGCGCTCTTCCTGCACGTGCCGACGGCGGCCGCGGCGACGGCGTACTACCGCGAGGAGTTCCGCGAGGTGCTCGCGGGCGCGCTCGACTGGCGGCCGGCGTCCGCGTTCGACGACCACGCGGTGTTGACGTACCTCGTCGGAGCGATGGCGGTGTCGGGCGTGGTCGGTATCGCGGCGTACGCGACCCTGGAGGCCGTGGTGAGCGAACTCGCGGGTGGGGCGTTCGTCGCGCTCGTCGGCGTCCTCCTCGTGCTCACCGGGCTCCTCCAGCGGTACGCGAGCCCGGAGCTGGACGCTGGGGAGCGCGACCCGGACGCGGTCGACGCGGTGTTCGTCGGCGCGATGCAGGGCGTCGCCATCCTCCCCGGCGTGTCGCGGTCGGGGACGACCGCGAGCGCACTCCTCTTCCGCGGGCACGACGGCGAGAGCGCGTTCCGGCTCTCCTTCCTCCTCTCGGTGCCTGCGGGACTGTCGGCTGGCGCGCTCGAGGTCGTCCAGCAGGGCGGGCTCCCCGGCGTCGCGGTCGCGCCGACGCTCCTCGCGCTCGTCGTCGCCGGCGTCGTCGGCTACCTCACCATCGACGCGCTGATGCGCGTCGTCGAACGCGTCTCGTTCTGGCTCGTCTGCGTCGCTCTCGGCTCGCTCGCCATCGTCGGCGGCGGCGTCCTCTACGTCGCCGTCCCGGCGTGACCGACGCGGGCCGCGCGCGATTCCCGCGGGTTCAGGCGGAGGAGGAGTCGAGACTCGGACGCGTCGTGCGTGACGGTCCACTGGCACTCCAGTGAGTGGATGGGTAGCTAGGAGAGCGCGCTCTTCAGGGTCTTCGCGTACAGCCCGAACATGCGTCTGCGAGAGCCGGCGAGTGCGTCCTGGAGGGCGCGCGTCGCGCCCTGCGTGATGCCGGCGCCGTGCGCGCAGTAGAGCTCGCCCGGCGAGAGGTCACCGAGCTTCTTCCGGGGCGGGAGCGCGCGCAGCGCCGGGTGGACGCCGAGCTCCTCGTCGCCGGTCGTGTAGTAGTCGACGGTCCCGACGGCCTCGCTCACCCAGAGTTCGCCCGAGTCGTCGTCCCAGAGCGCGATCTCGTTCCAGAACGGCCAGTTCACGACCGGGATGACGTCGAACCGGTCGAGGACGCCCCGGAGCGGCTTCGTCTCGGCGTCCAGCGTCGTCTCCCCGAAGAACTCGGGGACGTACACGGGGACGTCGTGACGGTGTGCGACCGTGGCGCAGTCGCGCTCGTGGCGGTCGAGCGTGAGGACGACACCGACGACCGCGCCGAGTTCGGCGAGGTGGTCGTCGAGGTCCTCGACGTCGACCGGGTCGACGACGTACACGCCGTCGGCCGTCCGGAACGCGTGACTGGCGCGCTGCATCTCCTCATCGGGGTACGCGATCCAACCGAACCCGTCGTCGTCCTCGCGAACGACCTCGTAGGCGTCGGCCGTCCCCGACTTCTTCATAGGCATACCGGAGCCTTGGAGCGGGACGGGCATAAACCGCCGCCTCGCGGCACCGGGCACCCCTCGTACCACCGCGCGATCACGCCCGGCGCGACGTCGCGGACGCTGCCTGATAGGACGTCGCGGAGGCTCCCCGGCGCGACGTCGTGGGTTACTTCACGCGGAACGGGTTCTCGTCGTCCCCGTCGCCGTCGTCGTCGCCGTGGTCGCCGAACGGTTTGCGCGCGGTGAGGGTGAGCGTCGCCTCGGGCGCGTCGTCGTCCTCCCACGGCGACTCGTACACGGACACCTCGGCCTCCGTGACGTCCCAGCCGCGGTCTTCGAGGAGTGCCACAAGTTCTCGCTGCTCGTCGAGCACGTCGTCGCGCATACCCCCACTCAGGGGTGGCGGGAACTTGGGTTCGTCGGGCGTTCGCCACGCGAGGGGTTCTTGGGTGTCGCGAGCGGAGGGGTCGGCATGGATTCGCTCTCCGACCCGGGCCGCTTCTTCGACGACGACAGCGTCGACTGGCGAGACATGAGTCACGCGGTCGACGCCGAACGGTTCGACGGGCTCCGCGACCAGGTCGACAGTCACGCCGTCGTCGGCATCACCGACGGCGACGGCCGCGTGTGCTGTTACGACGACGGCTCGCACGGCTGGACGCTCCCCGCCGCGACCGTCCCCGCCGGTGGGGACTGGGCGGCGACCGCGCGCAGCGACCTCGGCGACCTGCTCGGGGTCTCGCTCGCGCTCGACGCCCCCAGACGAATCCGTCACGTGGGGTTCACGGTCGACGACGACGAGGACGCTCGCCGCGTGGACACGTACGACGTCGTCTTCCCGGCGCGCGTCGACGGCGAGACGGGAGACGCGGCCGGTGCCATCGAGACCGACGGCGACGCCGCGCTCGCGTGGTTCGACGCCGTCCCAGCGGGACAGGACGGCGAGCTCGCCGACGACGTCCGACTGTTCCTCGACTGAACGGCCGCGCCGGACCATCCGGCCCGTTCCGGCCGCGGGGGTCACGTGGCCGGTTCCGGCCTCGGCGGCCACCCAGTCCGTTCTGGCCGCGATGACGCCGGCCGCTCAGGGCGAGAAGTCGAATCGCGGCCGGTCGATGTCCGGCGTCCGATGGTCGACCTCGACGCCGTCCGCGTACTTCACGTAGTTCAGGTAGAACGTCCGCCCGCAGCCGTCCTCGCCGGGGCGCGGGTCGTTCGCGCCGCCCTCGCCGGCGGGCCGGCGGTCGGCCGACGCGCCCGTGGCGTCGCCGTCGGAGTCGCGTGCGCCGTCGCCGAGGCAGACGAACCGGACGCCGTCAGCGGCTTCGACGTCGTCCGTGGCGTCCGCGTACGTCCAGCCGTCGAGCGGTTCGCGCGTCACGCACTTGTCGTTCATGTACGCGTCGCGCTCGACGCCCGTGACGGCGCCGCAGTACGGACAGTGGTAGGTGACCCAGACCATCTCGACTCGACGTACGCGCCGGACGGATTTATGCCCAGTCACCGCTGTCGGCGGTCCCGGCGAGGGCGCGCCGAGCGCGTCGGACCCCGAGCGCGTCGACGCGAGACCGACAAGGTCGTGAGGTGGCGGGACGTACCGGCGGACGTGACCGAAACGGCCGCCGGCGCGGGCGAGAAGGAGGCAGCGAGCGCTCGCGACGCCCGCGGCACGCGTCTCGACCGCGTCCGGCTCGGGCTCGTGGTGTGGGGCGTCCTCGTCTCGCAGGTGTTCCTCTACCCCGGACTCGAGGAGACCGTCGCGGCGGTCGGCGGCGGCGACGGCATCCTCGCCCCGACGTGGTTCCTCGTCGCGGAGTTCGCCGCGTTCGTCGCGTTCGCCGTCGCGTGGGGCGTCCTCAGCGACTCGGTCGGCCGTCGCGTCCCGTTCGTCGTCGTCGGCGCGGTCGGCGGGGCCGCGAGCTACGTCGCCGTCGCGCTCGCGCCGAGCGCCGGCGTCGGGTTCGGGGTCGTGCTCGCGCTCCGGCTCGTCGGCGGCGCGTTCACCATCGGCGCGTTCTCGCTCGCCATCACGATGCTCATGGACCTCTCGGGCGGGAACGGCCGGAACATGGGGGCCGCCGGAACCGCCATCGGGCTCGGCGCGGCACTCGGCGCGGTCGTCGGCGGCCAGCTCGCCGCCAGCGACCCGCTCTATCCGCTGTACGGCGGTGCGGTCGTCCTCGTCGCCGCGGGTGCGCTCGCCGCGACCGTCCCGGACCGCGGCGGCGGTGGCGGGCTCCCCGTCGGCACCGTCGTCGACCGCGTCCGCCGCCGGCCAGCGCTCCTCGTCCCCTACGCGTTCGGGTACGTCGACCGCCTCACCGCCGGGTTCTTTGCGCTCGCCGGCGTCGCGTACGTCCGCGAGGCGTTCGACGTCGACGCCGCCACCGCCGGCCTCACGCTCGCACTGTTCTTCCTGCCGTTCGCCGCCCTCCAGTACCCCGTCGGGTCGCTCTCGGACCGCGTCGGGCGATACCTCCCCGTCGTCGTCGGGAGCATCTGCTACGGCGTCGCCATCGTCGCCGTCGGCCTCGCACCGACGTACGCGCTCGCTGCCGCGCTCCTCGTCGCCGTCGGCGTCTGCGGCGCGTTCGTCTCCCCGGCGACGATGGCGCTCGTCACCGACGTCGTCCCCGCCGGCGAGCGCGCGTCCGCGATGGGCGGGTTCAACGTCTTCGGGAGCCTCGGGATGCTCAGCGGCTTCCTCGTCGGCGGCCTCGTCACCGCCGAGTACGGGTTCCTCGCCGCGTTCCTCGTCGCCGGCGGCCTCGAGGTCGCCATCGCGGTCGTCGCCAGCACCGCCATCGCGCGCATCGCCACGGGGGACGCGCCCGTCGCGTCCTGACGCCGGACCGCGCGTCCGCCGCAACTGTTATACTTTCCACTTCGGTGGTGAATCACGATGCGGGAGAGCGAGATGTACGTCTACGTGTTCGTGCTCGGGGCGATCTCGTTGTCACTGCTCATCATCGCCCTTTTCGAGGTCGCGGTGTCGCCACTCGTCGTGAGTACGCTCGGTCTCGAACCCACACCGATCGAGGACCTATACAGCCCCACGACGCCGTATGGGCTCGTCCGAACACTGTTCTTCGCCCCATTCTTCCTCGTCTACTGCTGGGGGTGGCTCCGGTGGAATCCCGGCATCGGGCAGGAGTCGGAACGGTCGTCGACCTGACCGGGGTTTCACGTGCACGAACGCGTCCACGACGTGAACCGCTCTGACGCGACGCGGGCGCTTTGTTCGGCACCCAGCAAGTCGGCTCGAATGACCCCGGTTCCGCGGGCGGTGGAAAGGCCTATTGCGGCCGTGGGAGTTCGTCGAGGTATGATAGACGAGACCGTCGAAGAGATCGCGGAGATGCAGACGCACTCGTCGTCGGTCGTCGCCGTGAAGGCCGCGCGAGCGCTCGCGGCCCTCACCGAACGCGAGTTCGCGACGGTCGAGGAGTACGAGCGGTCGCTGAAGCGGAACGCGCAGGCGCTCCGGCGCGCGAACCCGAGTCACGCGAGCCTCCACAACGCGATGCGGGACGTCGTCGCGGGCGTCGCGGACGCCGACCCCGGGGACGTCGCGGCGGCGAAGGCGGCGACGACGGACGCCATCGACGACGTCGTCGACACCATCGAGGCCGGGAAGCACGCGGCCGCGGAGAACGCCGCCGAGTACCTCGAGGACGGCCAGACGATACTCACGCACGACTACTCGTCGACGGTGCTGGAGGCGGTCGAGAGCGCGACGCGGGACGGCAAGTACCTGGAGGCGTACGTGACCGAGGCGCGCCCGCGGTACCTCGGGCGGAAGTCCGCGCGCCAGCTCGCCGCGTACGACCGCGTCGACACCCACCTGATATCGGACGCCGCCGCCGGGTACTACATGGACGAGGTGGACGTCGTCGTCGTCGGCATGGACTGTATCGTCGGCGACACGCTCTACAATCGCGTCGGGACGTTCCCCATCGCCGCGACCGGCGCGCGTCTGGACGTCCCCGTGGTCGTCGTCGGGAGCGCCGCGAAGGTGATCGATGACGGGTTCGTGTTCGAGAACGAGTTCCGCTCGCCGAGCGAGGTGATGCGCGAACCCGCCGAGGGGTTCAGCGTCGAGAACCCCGCGTACGACGCCACGCCCGCGGCCCTCGTCGACGCCGTCATCACCGACGAGGGCGTGGAATCGCTCTGATCGCGTGGCGCTCGGCCCGCCGCAGTTCGCGTCGGACCCGGACCATCGCTCTCAGGGATTGATAACGACTGACACGGTTCTTCCGTGGGTCGGACGATGGTTCGGGTATGGGCACTGACCACCTCAGCGACGAGACCGAGAGCCAGCTCGTCCGAACCGCGCGCACCGTCGTCGGCGACGGCGTCCGCAGCGTCACGTACTTCACGCCCGACGACGTCGAGCAAATCTACCTCCGCGACGACCTCGAGGCCGACGCGGACGTCGCCGGCTTCGCGGACACCGAACGCCTCGGCTTCCGCTCGCAGACCGACTACGACGACAGCGAACTCGGCGACTACAACTTCACCATCCGCGTGTTCGACGACGGCTACCTCACGCGCGTCATCCACGGCGACCACGGCGTCTTCGTCACCACCGACCCACTCACCCGCGACCGCTTCGAGGAACTCGCCGCCGCACTCCACGAGGAACTCGGCGCTATCGCGAACTGACCGCCACAACGTCCCGACGCATCGACCCCCAACAGTCAACTATCCGACGCGAGAAACGCCGGCCGCATGCTCGACGCTGAACCAGTCGTCTGCATCGACTGCGGGAACCTCCACATGGAAGGCGGACAGGGTCCGGAAGACATCGACGCGTGCGTCGTCTGCGACGGCCACGTCGAGGACGTCGAACTCGACGACGTCATCGGCCTCTGACGCGGTCGCTCCCTTTTCCCGTCGGCATCGAGTGCTCGGGTCGACGTCGAGTGCCCGGTGTCACTCGCGGGTGACGCGGACGGCTCCGATATCGAGGAACGCGGTCTCGTAACCCTCGTGGCGCGCGACCTGCGGGGGTGTGAGCGTCTCGATGCCGACCGCGGTGGCGTCTTCGAGTGCGCGAACGCCGGTCCCGTAGTGGTAGCCGAGCGCGGGGTCGAGCGTCCGGTCGAGGATGCGTTCGGTCGTCGTCCCGTCCGCGCGCTCGACGGTCGCGCGCAGCCCCATCCCGGGGAGGACGAGGTCGTTGTACGGCGTGCGTGCGAGCACCGCGAGGTAGTCGCCCGCCGATGCGTCGGCGTCGACATCAGCGTCGACGTCGGCGTCGACGCGTTCGCGAGCCGCGCGGCCGGTGAGGGCGCGAACGTCGAGGTCGACGTCCGCGGTCCGCGCTCGCCCCACGCGCGCCCCCGGCGGGTCGCTCGGGACGACGGCCGCGGGCATCGACGCCGGCGGGTCCGTCGAGAGCGCGCCGCGCGTGCCGGGGTCGTCGGCGCGGACGACGTCGAGCGCGTCGCGCTCGGCTCGCCGGTACTCGAACGCGAACGTGTGGCTCGCCCGCTCGCCGAACCGTCCCGCGAACGCGCCGGTGCGGCGACCCTGGAGGCCGCCGACGGCGACCGTCGCCGCGTACGCGCCGTCGCCGTCGAGCGCGAAGTTGTCGCCGTAGTGGAAGCCCATGCCCTGCGAGACCATCGCGTACACCGCCTCCTGCGCGACGAGTGCATCGTCGTGCGTGACCTCCACGGTCAGGCCGACCTCGGGGAGGACGACGCCCGTCTCGGCGTCCCACGCGAGCGCGACCAGGTGGACGTCGTCCGCGGGGTCGACCGCTCTGCGGTACGTCTGCTCGCCGACGACCTCCCAGAACCGCACTGGCGGGCCGTACGCGAGCGCCAGCCGGAACGGACCCGCGTCGGCGACGCCGACCGTGCGCAGTCGCGGTGCCGCAACGGGCCGGTAGACGCCCTGCGGTGGGTTCTCGACGCGCGCCGGCGGCTCGTAGCCGTCGTTCCCGATGGCGAGACAGCCCGCGGCGCTCGTGGCGACCGCCCCGGCGGTCGCGGCGGACGCGACGGCGGCCGAACGGACGAGGAGCGAGCGGCGACGCACAACAGTTACTACGCGGCCCCCGTACAAAACGGGACGTGCAACCCTCCAGTTCGACGGACGACGGAGTCGACGACGAGCAGGCGCGGTCGTGCGGACGACGGTCGTTGGGACGACGGTCGCTGGTGGCGGCGACCGCGTCCACAGCCCTTGCGGGACTCGCGGGCTGTCTGAGCGGCGGGTCCGGCGGCGACGACGGCCCGTCTCTCGACGACTGGCTCGGCGACCTCGCCGAGTACGACGGCCCGGTCGACCGCACGGGCGAGGACGAGGTCGCGGTGACGGTCGGCGCGGGCAACGACGGACTGGCGTTCGACCCGCTCGCGGTCACGGTCGACGTCGGAACGACCGTCGTCTGGGAGTGGACGGGACGAGGCGGTCGACACAACGTCGTCGACCGCGACGGCGCGTTCGCGAGCGAGTACCACGACACCGAGAGCGCGACGTTCGAGTACACGTTCGACGACGCGGGAACGTACGCGTACTACTGCGAACCACATCGAACGCTCGGCATGAAAGGCGGCGTCCGCGTTCGCTGACCGATTGCTCGTGGCGGCGGGCGGCGTCCGCTGACCGACCGCTCGCTCGAACCGCGCGGGTAGTTTTAGGTACGCGCCCGCCGAACCACGAGGCATGTCCTCATTTAGCAGGGAGTGGTCGGCGTGACGCGGCGCCGCGACGTCCTCCGGGCGGTCGGCGGTGCGGGCGCCCTCGGCGCGGCCGCGGTCGCGGCCGACGCGGTCGTCGGGAACGCGCTCGCCGGCAGCGCCAGTCAGGACGACGGCGACGACCTTCCGGCCGCACAGCCCGAGCGACCCGAACCACGGGCGTACGAGGACTACACCGTCCGTCGCGTCCCCGACGCGTACGACACCATCCAGGCCGCGGTGAACGCCGCCGACCCCGAGGACCTCGTGCTCGTCGGACCCGGCACGTACCGCGAGGCCGTCGAGGTCACGGACACCCCGCGCCTGACAATCCGCGGCACCAGCCGGAACGACGTCGTGCTCGACGGCGAGTTCAAGCGCGAGGACGGCGTGCTCGCGACCGTCGACGACGTCGTCGTCGAGAACATGACCGCGCGGCACTACGTCCGGAACGGGTTCTTCTGGTCGTCGGTGTCGGGCTGGCGCGGGTCCTACCTCACCGCGTACAACAATCAGGTGTACGGCGTGTACAACATCGCGAGCGAGCACGGCCGCTACGAGCACTCCTACGCGTCCGGGCACACCGACTCGGGGTTCTACATCGGCCAGTGCAAGCCCTGTCACGCCATCATCGCGGACGTCCGGAGCGAGCACAACGCCATCGGCTACTCGGGGACGAACGCCGGCGGGTACCTGACAGTGAAGGACTCGACGTTCCGGCGGAACATGGGCGGTATCGTCCCGAACTCGCTGGATAGCGAGGCGGACCCGCCACAGGACAGCGCGCGCATCGAGAACAACCTCGTCGAGGGCAACGACAACGCGGACGCGCCCGACGAGTCGTTCGGGTACGCCGCCTTCGGAACCGGCATCAACGTCGCCGGCGGGAGGAACAACGAGGTCGTCGGGAACACGGTCCGCGACCACGCGAACTTCGGAATCGCTGCCGTCCCGATGGTCGACGACAACGTCTACCCGCCTGCGGGGAACGTCTTCCGGGACAACGACGTCTCCGGGTCCGGACGCGCAGACCTCGCCGTCGGCGCACCCGAGGACGGCGGGAACGTCTTCGAGGACAACACCGCCGGGAAGACCCGGCCGGCGGGTCTCCAGTCCGGCTCGAACGTCCTCGGCGGCGACCCGTGGGTGACGATGGTGCTCCTGGAGCAGTTCACGCAACTCGACCGCGGGGAGGCGCCACGCGGCGACTGGCGGACCGGGCCGGAGCCCCAGTTCGACGAGCTCGAATCGATGCCCGACCCCGAGACGACCCCGCCGCGGGAGGCGGTCCGGCGGGACCGAGACGGCGCGGACCGGAGGGCGGCCTGATGGCGACCGAGCCCGCGCTCCGCGACCGCGTCGCGCGCGCCGTCGGCGACGGCCACGACGCGGTCACGACCGCGTTCGTCCTCGCCGCCGCCGTCGGCCTCGGCACCGCGACCGCGTGGCTGAGCGCCGACCTCGTCGGCCGCCTCCCCGCGTTCACCGTCGGGGCGCTCGCCACCGCCGGTCTCCTCTACACGCGCCCCACGCGCCGCGCCGTCGCCGCCACCGCGTGCTACGCGCTCGCCGCACTCCTCGCGCTCGTCCCCGTCGCCTACGAACTCCCCGTCCTCATCGGCACCGACGCACCGGTCGCGCACCTCCTCACCACCACCGACCTCCTCCTCTTCCTCGCGTTCCTCGCGCTCGCCGTCGCCCCCCTCGCCCTCGGGTACCGCATCGCCACCGGCCCCGTCCTCCCACGCCTCCGCGCCCGCCTCACCGGCCGCTGAACACAACACCAAGACCAGAACCAGCCGCCTGCCAGCATCACAGAGACGGCCGCCAGGGAGCGGCCGTCTGCTCGAAGCGTCAGTCGCTCAGTCCAGGTGCTTCGGTGGGCTGTCCCGCCCGATGCGAATCTCGTGCGCCTCGACGTCCTCGAACGCCGCGACCTGGCCGCCGACGGTCACGCGGTCGTCGGTGTCCTCGTCGGTGAGCGTGAGCGTCGCGACCTCCTCGGTCGTCTCGAACGCGACGTCCGCGACCTTCCCGCTGACGACGCGAGGCGTCCCGGTCTCGACATCGCGGCCGTCGATGGTCGCGTAGAACTCGCCGCCCTCGGCGACGACGTCCTTCACGCACCGACGGATGCTCGCGTACCGACGCGGGTACGGCCGGTTCTCGCCGTCGGCGTACAGCTCCTCGGCGGTCGTCCAGAGGACGGTGCCGAAGAACCCGGAGACGAGGAACCCGAGCGCGGACCGGTTGAAGATGACGCCGTAGCGGTCCTGGTCGTCGCGCAGCGCGTCCTGGGTCGCGTAGATGGAGTACTCGCCGTCGGCGACCGCGATGACGGGCGTCGTGATGCCGCGGCGAGCGCGCGCGGTCGTCGCGACCTCCGCGTAGTCGAACTCGTCGGGGTCGGGCGCGCCCGCGGCGGGCGTGACGAGGAGCTCGATGCTGACGCCCTCGTGGTTCCGCTGCTTGAGGAGGTCCGAGAAGCGCTCGAGGAGGTCGGGCGTCAGGGAGAGCGCGAGCTCGTAGTCCGCGGCGTCGATGACCTCCTCGAGGTATCGCAGTATCGTCGACCGGGACTTCACGAGCGAGACGGCTTCGGTGTCGCGAGCGGGCGCCGTGTAGCGCGCTTCGAGTTCGTCGATCATCTCGTCGAGCGACGACGTGACGTCCGCGAACGCGTCGTCGGGGTCGACCGCGATGATCTTCATCGGGCGGGACTCGCGGAGTTCGACGAGCCCGCGGTCCGAGAGCGACCGGACGGTGTCGTACACGCGCGGCTGCGGAATCTCGGTCCGGTCCGCGATCTCGCTCGCGGTGAGCTGGCCGTGTTCGAGGACGGTGAGGTACGCGTCGATCTCGTACTCACCGAGATTGAACCGGTCCCCCACGCGCTCTATCGTGTTGCGGAGGTCGTCGCTTGGCATATCACGGTAGACGGACTCCTGCATTAAACCATTTACTGAAATCCGAGTAGCACCCGATTTCGGAAGTCGGTACGTTCCACGTCGGCTGGTCCGCGTCGACCCCGCCGACACGCCGGTGGCGTGACCGTCGCGCGCACCGACACCGGTAACAGCCGCGCCGACCTACGGCCGAGCGTGCTCGAAGACTACGCGGGCGTCGTGTACGACCTCGACGGAACCCTCGTCCGCCTCGAGGTCGCGTGGGACGCCGTTCGGACGGACGCCGCGGCCGCGTACCGCGACGCCGGCGTCGACCCCGAGAGCAGAGACCTCTGGGCGCTCATGGCCGACGCGGACGCGAACGGCCTCGGGGAGGCCGTCGAGACCGTCATCTCGCGGCACGAACGCGACGGCGCGCGCACCTCGACGCGCCTCCCGCTCGCGGACGCGCTCGCCCCGGAGACGCGCCCGGTCGGCGTCTGCACGCTCAACTGCGAGGCCGCAGCGTACGTCGCGCTCGACGTCCACGACGTCGCCGACCACGTCGACGCCGTCGTCGGCCGCGACACCGTCGCGAACCACAAACCCCACCCCGAGCCGTTGCTCGCGACCGTCGACCGACTCGCGCTCGCTCCCGACGACGTCGTGTTCGTCGGCGACAGCGAACGCGACGCCGAGACCGCCGACGCCGCCGGCACCGCGTTCGCGTGGGCCGACGACCTCCACGCCGCCGACCGCTGACGTCGTCGACGACCGCGTCCGAGGAGCGGTCACTCGTCGGCGTCCGCGTCGGCTTCTACGTCGGCGTCGAACCCGGCGTAGGGGCTCCGGTGGGTGGCGCGTATCAGGTCCTCGTCGGAGACGTGCAGCCCCAGTTCGTCCAGGTCCTCGCCGATGCGCGTCAGGTCGTCGCCGTCCTCGCCCACCGCGCGAACGCGGACGTTCGACTCGCCCTTCATCACCTCCTGGACCTCGACCACGCCCGGCACCTCCGCCGCGGCCGCCGCGAGTTCCTCGCGCTCGGGTATCGGTGCCGTACAGACGATGAGCGTGAACAGCTGGTAGCCCGCGGCCTCGTAGTCGACGTCCGCGTGATAGCCGCGGAGGATGCCGTCGGCTTCGAGCCGCTGGATGCGGTTCCTGACCGTGCTCGCGGACACGTCGAGCGACGCCGCGACGTCCGTCGACGACGTCTCTCGGGCCGCCGCCTGCAGCCGATGGAGTATCTCCTCGTCCAGTTCGTCGAGTTCTCGAACGGCCATCTCTCCGCGAGTTACTCCGCCACCGGAATAACTCTGTCCACGAGCTGTTGTCGTGGTGCCAATCTAACCGACGTATTCCGCGCTTTCGACAAAGTCATATTTAAATAGTTTGTCGGAGCTTTCTAATGGCTCGCGCGGCGAGTCGTCTGGTGCGACCAACATGAACCCACCTGAGATAGCGTTGCGTCTCGTCGCAGGCGTCCTGCTCATCCTCGCGAACGGTTTCTTCGTCGCCATCGAGTTCGCGCTGACGCGAGCGCGCCAGTTCACCGAGGACGAGTTCGTCGACGGTGACGCCAGACTCGAACGCGCCTGGGAGATGACCCAGGAGCTCGAACTGTACCTGACGACGTGCCAGGTCGGCATCACCGCCTCCAGCATCGCGGTCGGTATCGTCGCCGAACCAGCGCTCGCCGCGCTGTTCGAGCCGCTGTTCCCGGAGGGCTCGACGCTCGCGACCGTCGGCGCCGGCGCCATCATCGCGTACTTCATCATCAACCTCGTCCACCTCACGCACGGCGAGCAGACGCCGACGTACCTCGGCGTCGAGCGCTCCCGGTTCGTGTGCCGGTACGGCGCCGCCCCACTGCACTGGTTCTACGTCCTCATCTCGCCGCTCATCACGCTCGGCGACTGGGTCGCGAAGATGACGCTCCGCCTGTTCGGCGTCGAGATGACGGGGGCGTGGCTGGAGACCGAGGAGGACGTCATCGAGTCCCGCGCGCAACTCCGGAACCGCGTCCACTCGCTGCTCGAAGAGGGCGAACTCGCCGAGGAACGCCGCGACGAGGTCCTGAACGCCATCCAGGTCGGTTCACTTCCCATCAGGGACGTCATGGTGGACGCGAGCGACGTGATCGCGCTCTCGACGAGCGACTCCGTCGAGGAGAACCTCGAACGCATCCGGGACACGCCTCACACGCGCTTCCCGCTCGTCGGCGACGACCTCGCCGACTTCCGCGGCGTCGTCTACTCGCCCTCCATCATCGACGAGTTCGAGGCGCTCAAGGCCGGCGACCGGTCGTTCGCGGACCTCGCCGCACCGCCGACGACGCTCGCCGCGGACACGACCGTCAGCGACGCGTTCGATCAGTTCCAGGCCGAGGACCAGGAGCTCGCGCTCGTCCTCGAGGACGGCGAGGTCGTCGGGCTGCTCACGGCGACCGACGCGCTCGAGGCCGTGATGGGCGAACTCGAGGACCCGCTCGATCGGCGAGCGTCCGACGAAGACGGCCGCTGACGGACTGCCGTTCAGCGAGTCCTGTGCGGCGTCGGTCAGGCCCGGCGGCGTTCGCGGACGTACAGCGTGACGGCGGTGAGTAACCAGATCGCTGCGCCGGTGCGCACGACGAACGAGATGATCTCGTCCCAGCCGTCGAGGGGCACGAACAGCGAGAGCACGACGACGGTCGGGACGCCGAACAGCAGCGTCAGCACGAACGTGAGGTTCATCACGTGCTCGGTGTCGACGCCCTCGACCGACTCGCTCTCGGCGTCTGCGCCCGCTTCCGCCGTATCTTCGGCGTCCGCGCTCGACCGGTCGGTGGCGTCGGCAGCGTCAGTGGCGTCGGCGGCGTCGGAAGCGTCGTCGGCGTCTCCAGCGGCGGCGTCCTCCTGCACGACCGAGGCCTGGGCGTCGCGGAGTAAGGGCCTGCCGGTTCCGGCGGCGCGCGCGGTCGACGGTGGTGGCGTGACGCGTCGTCGACCGCACTGTTTTTCGGGGAGCGAGTACTGGCGTAGGACGAACGATGCGCGTCGAGACGCTCGGGGACGGGGAACCGGAGGTTGCGGTCGTGGCGGCCATCCACGGGGACGAGCCCTGTGGCGTGCACGCCGTCGAGCGACTGCTCGCGACGAGTCCGCCGGTCGAACGACCGGCGAAGCTCGTCGTGGCGAACGAGCGCGCGCTCGACGCCGGCGTCCGGTACCTCGACGAGGACATGAACCGCGCGTTCCCGGGGGCGCCCGAGGCCGAGACGCACGAGGCGCGGCTCGCGTACCGGCTCGGCGAGGAACTCGAAGGCTGTCGCGTGCTCGCGCTGCACTCGACGCAGTCGACCGCGGAGCCGTTCGCGGTCGCGGACGGCGTCCACGACTTCGCGCGAGCGGTCGTCCCGCGGCTCCCGGTGGCGGCGCTCGTCGACAGCGCGAACTTCGTCGAGGGCCGCATCTTCGCCTCGGCCCCCGAGTGCGTCGAGGTCGAGTGCGGCTACCAGGGGTCGACGGGCGCGGCGGAGAACGCGTACGACATCGTCCGCGCGTTCCTGAAAGCCCAGGGCGTCATCCCTGGGCACACGCAGTCCCGAGAGGTCCCCGTGTTCCGGTTGTTCGAGCGCGTCCCGAAGGAACCCGGGTCGACCCACGAGGTGCACGTCGAGAACTTCTCGCGCGTGGACCCGGGGACGACGTTCGCGAGCGTCGACGACCGCGCGCACGTCGCCGACACCGAGTTCTATCCGGTATTGATGTCCGCGCACGGCTACGACGAGCTGTTCGGGTACTCCGCCGAACGCGTCGGCGTCGTCGGGTAAGACGCTCCCGAGACGCTGTCGTCCGCAGCCGCGGTTCGGGGACGCCGCCGTCGTCTCCTCGAGACGAGCCGGTATCCGGTCGTATTTTCTTCGGGTCGACAGCCCGAAGTCGAGTTTCGGACCTCTAATTGTGCGTAACTTTAAGTATGCGCCGTTTGTGGTGGATGTTAACATGCCAGGGCCAGCTGTACACAACATCGTCAGCGAGCACCTCGCGGACGAGTTTCGAAGCCGGCAGCACGGCACAGCCGCGTCAGTCATCGAGAACAACCAGACGGCGTTAACGTTCGGGTCGCAGGGCCCGGACTTCCTGTTCTTCAACCTCAGCGACTTCCCGGTCGTCAACAAGAACATCGTCCAGACGATGGTGGACGTCGCCGACACCATCGCGGAGTTCAAACAGACGCTCCTCGACGCGTTCCCGATTATCGAAGACGTCCAAGAGTTCGCCGACGATGCCGTCGCGAGCTCGCACACGCTCAGCGATATCAAGGACATGGCGACGATGCTATCGAGCGTCGTCGGTGCGCTGACCGCGAACGTCAAGGGATTCATCAAGACGCAGTTGCTCGACGCGATAGACGTCTTCAGCTTCTACGACAGCCCGGTCCAGAACTGTCTCGACGACAAGGACGGCTGGTGGTGGTTCGACACCCTTCACTATCGACAGACCGGTCAGTTCGCGTCGCGACTCCTCGAGGAAGGGCAGACCGACGACCAGGTTCGTGCGTACGCCATCGGGTACCTCTCGCACTTCGCCGCCGACGTCGTCGGGCATTCCTACGTGAACATGATCGTTCGCGGCCCCTACCGCACCCACGCCCAGCGACACAACACGGTCGAGAAGTTCCAAGACACCTGGGCGCACAAAGCGTACCACGGCGAGGAGCTGGTGCGTAGCGGCATCCACGAGAACCAGAAGTTCACGAAGAACGGGAGTCCGCACCTCCCCGACAACATCGCGAACGCGTTCTCGTCCGCAACCGACACCGTGTACGGCTCGCAGTACGGGACGCTGTCACCGGTCGAGATCGACTCGTCGTACCGGAACTGGTACCGGTACTTCCGGAAGTCGACGGAGACGTCCGCACTCGACGTGGAGATCCCGCGGTACGAACCGCCGTCGAACCCGACGAAGGACGCCTGGGAGAACTTCAAAGACCAGGTATCGGACGTCTTCGACGGGAGCGGTGGCGGTGGCGGTGGCGGCGGCGGTGGCGGCGGCATCGGGAACGTCCTGAACGGTCTGGGGAACTTCCTGAAGGAACTCGCCGAAGCCGTGCTGAGCGGGCTCGCGCTCGCGCTGTCGGCCATCGACTGGGTGATCAGTCGGATTACGACGCTCGCGAGCGAAGCACTGCACTTCCTCCTCTCGAAGATCTACGACGCGCTGTACGACTCCTGGGAGAAGTTCCAGTTCCTCGCGTCGCTCCTCGGGTTCGGATTCCCGCTCAGCAAACACCTCGACCGCAAGCAAGTCCAGCACATGACCGACCCGACTCGACCGGACGCACGAGGGAAGACGCTCTCGACCTCGTGGCCGTGGCCCGTGCAGGCGTTGAGCGAGACGGGGAAAGCCGAACTCGCGCACACCGCCGACGTGGACGGACTCGAGAACGTCGCACACCTCCTGTACCCGCCGACGGCGCCAGAACGGGAGACGCGAACGGGCGCACCGGACAGTTACCACACGGAGCCGCCGAGTCACTACGTCGACGGATCGATCAATCAGGCCGGTGGCGCGGTGGTGAACCTGAGCTCCATCACGGACCTGGACGCGCACATGAACCGGATGACGAGCGACGTCCTCGGCAACGCGGTCGAGTTGACGGCACAGCTCTACGAGAACTTCGTCGACGAGGGCGTGGACGTCCCCGACATGAACCTGAGCGGGGACCGCGGGATGGCGCACCCGACGTACGAAGCCCTCGAGAACTGCAGCGGCGACCCGCCGTCGCTCGGCGACCGCGTGACCGCCGACCTCTACCCGGACAACTAGGTGTCCACGAATGCCACACGACGATACAGACCACGTCCTCGCCGAACTGGAGGACACGATTCGAACGCTGCAGACCGAGAAACAGACCGCGAACCGACGACGGCAGGCGGCGACCATCACCGACACGTACGGCGGGCGGGCAGAGACTCCCGACCCCGGCGAGTTCGTCGGGTCGCTCGAACTGTCGGTCCCACACGCCGGGTTCCGCGGCGACCGACCGGTGTCGCAGCGATCTGACGGCAGCCCACCGCCGCAGTCGAGCGCGGGCCTGACCGTCTCGACGCCGTCGGACACGGACCCGGGTCGGCTCGAGCCCGATACCGCGTACGACGTCGACGTCACGGTCGGGAACGCCGGAACGTTCTCGAGCGCGAACGCCACCGTCGAGCTGTTCGTCGAGCACTACGCGCCGACTGCGACCGTCGACACCGCGGACGGCGCAGTCCAGTTGGCGCGCGACACCGGGCAGACGCTCACGGGATTCACGACGCTCCCGGGGGGCGCCCGGATCTTCGGCGTCGGCTACGAGCGTGGCGCGGAGATGCTCGACAGCGACACCATCCAGTTCGCTGGCTCCTGGCTGGTCGACGACGACCGGACGTTCTCCGTCGATGGCGACCTGACCGACGCGCCCGCGGGGGACTACACGCTCCGGCTCTACGACGCGGCCGGGATGCCGCCACAGAAGTCCGGCTGGGGGACGCTCGTCGGTGCAGACGCGCTGTCGGACTCGCGACTCGACGGGTACGAGGAGTTCGTACTGGATGGGCTCCCAGTCATCGGGGAGGTCGACGGCGTGTTCACCGGCTTCCCATTCAACGACACGAAGGACATGAACCTGCCGAGTCTGCTGAGCACCGCGTCGTTCGTCGAGCATCGGTCCGTCGAGTTCCAGCCGCAATCGGACGCGACGGTGACGTTCTCGTACACGACGCCAGCGAGCCGCGGGAATCGAGTGCTCACGGCGTTCTACGCGCGCACTTACTCGCGGATGCCGGAGGACCTCCCCGCGTCGATGGACCGCCTCGATCACACGCAGAGCCGGTTCGTCGGACGGACCGAACGGAGCTGGGAGCGATGACGGCTCCAGACGGACCCGACAGGGGTCGCGACAGCGACCGGTCGATGGCGTCGAGAAGCCGCCGGACGTTCCTTCGTGCTGTGACCACGACCGGCATCGCGGCGAGCGTCGCGGGCTGTAACGAGGCATCGAGAGAGACGGACACGCTGACGTCACCGCCGGCGGGGACCGGAACGGCGACGACGACCGCGTCGCTGGAGACGTCGTTCGCGGCGAATCCCGCGGGACTCGATTCGGATGCGGGCCTGCTCGGGTACGACCGCCTGGACGACCGGAGCGTCGCGGCGAGCTATCCGCTCGAGACGACGACGTCCTCGTCGAGTTCGGTGACGGCGACCAGTCACGTCGCGTCGTATCGCCGGCCGTCCGCGGTGGTGACGCCCGCGGGGTTCGCGGTGCTCTCGACTCCGGAGGCGGTCGTCGACGACGACCAGTACAATCCGTACGTCGACGGTGCGCTCGCGGACGTCGTCTCCGGATCTGTCGGGGAGCTGCATCCGTGGCCGCACGCGACCGCAGCCGACGACGCGATGACGGGCGCGCTCCCGCTGTTGTTCGGCGGGTCGCCGGATGCGGCGGGCTGGCAGCGCCAGCTGTCGGTGGTCGCGAGTCGCACCGCGACGCTGCTGGACTCGTCAACCACGCTCACGTCCTACGCCGGGGTGACCGACGCCGACGTGTTCGTGCTCGTGCACGCGAGTCGAGTGACGCTCGACGGGGAAGCGATCGTCGTGGTCGCGATGCACGCGCTCGACGCGAGCGGCGAGACACCGGCGTCGCTCACGGGACGCGACGGGTTCGTGTCCACGGCGGACATGGACGCGACCGCGAGTGCGACGGCGGACGCGCTGCCGTACGTCATCCGCGGCCGCGTTCCGTCGCTCCAGACTCCCGGGTCCGGCCCGATCGAGGTGCTCGACCGGCAACTGTCCGTCATCGGTTCCGGGCCGGCGCAGCGCGCCGCACTCCGGGTGACGGCGCGGAACGTGAGCGGCCAAGCGCTCGAATACGCGGCGTTCACACCGGAGTTCTACGACGCGAGCGGCGAGTTGATCGCGATGGAGCAGGGCGGCCAGTTCTTCGTGGACGTCGGCGAGACGTTCGAGCGCGTCGTTCCGCTCGCTGGCGAGGCGTCGGCGGTCGCGTCCCATGCGGTCGAGACGGATGCGAAACTCGCGGGGTCGACCGAGGCCGCGAACGACGCGACAATCACGTCGCAGTCGCTGGTCACGAACGACGTGGAAGCGACTGTCGAGGCGACCGTCCGGAACGATGGCGACCGGATGGACTACCTCGGGGCGCGCGTGAAGTTCTACGACGACGGCGTCCTCGTCGACAGCGGCGACGCCAGCGTCGTCGACTTGGGCGCGGGCGAGACGTGGTCGTTCACCGTCGACTACGACGCCCCCGGCCACGACCCGTACACGGACGTCACGGAGCACGGTCTCGAGCTGGTCGGGCAGTGGTGGTGGCAGCGTTAGCGCGCCGATGCCACCGTCAGAAGCCACGTCGCGGCCGAGGAGGCTGCCGATGGGTGCGGTCGAGTCGCGATTCCGCCGCGGGTCGCGGGTGAGTTACTCGCTGGCGAGGACGCCGACGAGGTGTTCGAGGGGGACGTCGGCGCGGTCGGCGACGGCGTGGGGTTTGGCGTCGAGTTCGGTGACGGCGAGCGTCGCGCCTTGCACGACGAGCAGGTGCTCGAGGTCGTCGCCGTCGCGGTCGAGCGGGTCGAGTGCGGGGTCGTCGCCGCGGGCGAGCGTCCGGTGGTGGTCGGCGAGCGCGACCTCGCGGCAGAACCACTCGGGGAGCGGGTCGTCGGTCGCGGCGTCGTCGGGGTCGCGGTCGGCGGGTGCGCCGAGGCCGTCCTCGGCGAGCGCGAACAGGGCGGCTGCGAGCGCGAGCACGACGCTCGCGTGGTGCGCGAGGTCGCCGTCGCCGGTCTCCGCGGCGAGCTCGAGGTCCGCGGCCGCGCGCTGGAGGTGGCCGGCGGCGGTCGCGAGGACGAGGTGCTCGCGGGGCGACTCGGGGTCGCGCGAGAACTGCCCGAGGAAACGGCCCTGGATGCGGCCGCCGCGTCGCACGAGGAACGTCGTCGCGCGGTCGACGGGGTCGTCCACGGGGACGTCGTCCGCGAGCGCTCGCACGCCCGCCGGTGTGAGGTCGTCGACGCCGAGGCGTTCGGCGTGCGCCGTCGCGCTAGTCCGGAACCGCTCGTCGAGCGGCCGCGACCGGACGTCCTCGACGAGCACGCGCGGTTCCGGGAGCGCGACGAACGCGCTCGCTCGCGACGCCAGATCGCGTATCGACGCCAGTTCGTCGGCGAGCACGACGCGCGCGTCCAAGGCCTCGGGAGCGGCGTCGGTCCCGTCCGCGGCGGCGCGCTCGGAATCGTCGGTCATGCCAGCATCTCGCGGTGGACGGGAGAAAAGTCGCCCGGTCGCCCCGGCCCGCGGTCGTGGCCGAGCTGACCCGAGACGCGGCCGAGCCGACCCGGGACGTGGTCGACGCGGCCTGCGGTCGTGGTCGCTATCGGGTGCGACCGGTCGCCGCGGGCGGTGAGACCGCTACTGGTCGGGGGCTTCGAACTCGACCATCGTGAGGTCGCGGTCGAGGTAGCAGAACTCGTGGGGTGGGTCGCCCTTCGTGCGCTCGATGCGGTACTCGCCGTCGAGGTCGGCGCCGTCGGGCTCGCAGAACTCGTGGCTCGGACACTCCGTGTACGGGCACTCGCCGGCGAGCTGGGTCTTCGAGCCGGCGTACGCGTTCGCGCTCGGGACGTTCGCGACGACCGTCGCGGGTTCGACCTCGACGGCGCGCACGCCCTCGTCGTGGACCGCGCACTCGAGGGTCTGTGCGCCGTCGCGGACCGACGTCACCTCGTACTTGACGCCCGGGGTGAGGTTCAGGCACTGGTCGCGGTACGGGCATCCCTCACAGCCGGGCGCTTCGCCCTGGTAGACGAACTCGGCGCCCGCCTCGACGAGGCGCGACCCGAGGAGCGTGACGGTGGACATGCCCGACCGTACTGCGTGGAGGCGTATTACGCTGTCCCCGCGCCCCGGTGGTCGACCGCGTCGACGCCGTGCCGGCGCGAGGGCACCCGTCCGGTTCTTGTTGGCGCGCGGACACCCGTCCGCTTATTGCCGGCGGACGCCTGAACGACGGGTATGGGTTCGGGCCACGAGGAGACGCTGAAGACGTTACACGACGCGGCCGCGGAGATACAGGCGTGTGACGACGTGACCGTGGCCTGCGAGCGAACCGTCCGGGCGGCTGAGGACGTCCTCGAGTTCGAGATGTGTAGCGTCATCCTCCACGAGGACGGCTGGCTGGAGCCGGTGGCGTTGTCGTCCAGGTCGCCGGCGGATGGCGTACGTCGCCTCCGGGTCGACCAGGGGCTCGCCGGGAAGACGTTCCAGACGGGCGAGTCCCATCGGGTGGACGAGATAACGCCCGACGACGAGAGCGACCCCGCGAGCGCGTCGTACCGGTCGGGGATGAGCGTCCCCGTCGGCGACGTCGGGGTGTTCCAGGCGGTGTCGACGGACGTCGACGGGTTCGACGAGCGCGACGTCGAGTTCGCGGAGTTGCTCGTCGCGCACACGGCGCGCACCATCGACCGCATCCGGTACGAGGCGGAGCTCGAGCGACGACGGCGGACCCTTGAGCGCCAGAACGGACGCCTGGAGCAGTTCGTCGACGTCGTCAGTCACGACCTCCGGAACCCGCTGAACGTGGCGGCGGGACGGCTGGCGCTCGCGCGCGAGAACCGCGACGACGACGACCTGGCGGTGGTGGCGACCGAACACGACCGGATGCGACAGCTCATCGACGACCTGCTGGTGCTCGCCCGAGAGGGGAGTCCCGTGGAGGCGGACGCGGAGGTGGCGCTCGCGTCGGTCGCCGAGTCGTACTGGGGACACGTCGACACGGGGTCGGCGTCGCTCTCGGTGACGGCGACGGGGACGGTGCGCGCCGACGAGGGCCGACTCGGCCAGCTCTTCGAGAACCTGTTCCGGAACGCGGTCGAGCACGGCTCTCCCTGCTCCCGGACGGAGTCCGGGAACGCCGCGGACGGTGACGCCACTGGCGGCCCGGCGGGCGGTGAGGACGCGGTCGAGTCCGGCGGTGGCGCGCTCGCGGTGACGGTCGGTGATATCCCCGACGGGCGCGGGTTCTTCGTCGCGGACGACGGGCCGGGTCTCCCGGAGTGTGACCGCGAGCGCGTGTTCGAGCGCGGGTTCTCGACGGCCGTCGACGGTACGGGGTTCGGGCTGGCTATCGTCCGCGAGATAGCCGACGCCCACGGCTGGCGGCTCGCGGCGACCGAGAGCGAGGCCGGCGGTGCGCGGTTCGACGTGGTCACCGAGCCGGACGACGTCGCGTGAGTTCGAACGGCGTCACGTGAGTGCGGAGGACGGCCGTGAGTGGTGACGCCGAGCGTTCAGTCGTCGAGGCAGCCGGTGAGTTCGTCGAGGGCGTCGAAGTACTCGGGTCTGGGTACCTGGTAGACGTCGCGCGGGTCGACGTCGCCCGCGTGGAAGTCGGCGGCGAGGGCGTACGCGGCGTCGACGGCGGCGTCGCGGTCTGGATACCGCATGGTCTCGTCGACGGAGACGTCGGGTTCGAAGTAGAGGCGGACGAACCAGTCGCCGGTCGCGGCCTCGGGGCGGTCGACGCCGGGGCGTCGGTGATTCCGGCGGCCCTGGGAGACGTACAGGGTCGGGAGGCACTCCGGCGGGTGGTCGGTGGTGTTGAAGACGTCGGGGCGGTACGCGAGGACGGCGCGGCCGTCCGGGTCGACGTTCCACACCGTCCAGCCCGACGGTGGCTCCGGGAGGTCGCTCATACCGGTCGGGAGGGACGCGTGGCGTAAGGGCATCTCGGTTCCGTGCGCCGAGTGACCCGGTGCGAAACGCTCGTCGCGGTCGGCGCGCCGGGCGCTCCCAACGAACCGATATCGATGGTATTTATAAGGGTAAATTCGATGTTATATAAGTGTTGGAGGCAGACTTATTGCTGGCGGGTCCAACCATTAGTGTACGACTCGGTCGACCGACCGACTGCCGCCCCCGCTCGCTGCCCCTGGCCCTCGACGCGTGAACCGCCTCGATGGCCGGCCACGGCCGCGGGTATGACAAACGCCCACAATGACCACGGTTGGAGTGTGCTCGCGGACACCCGCCCGCGCACACCACCACGGCACCGGTCGACGACCGAGGACAGCGAGCACCACCGACCCAGGACGTGGGGGCCCCTGGTCGAACGTGCTCGCCCGTGAAAGCATGACCAAGAACACGAGACTAAGCGACCTCAGCCAGGACTACAAGGAGTCGATCCCCGCAGACCTGCGGGAGACCAAGAGCTTCCAGTGGTACCTCGACGAGTGCTACGCCGACCCGAAGGTGGCGCGCAACGCCCACCAACGAGTCGCCGACATGTTCGACCACTACGGCACCGAGTACGACGAGGACGCCGGCGTCGTCGAGTACGAACTCGCGAGCGAGGACCCCCTGAACGACGGCGAGAACACGTTCTTCGGGCGCGTCATCCACGAGAGCATCCACGAGTTCGTCAACAAGGTCAAGTCCGGCGCCCGCCGACTCGGCCCCGAACGACGCATCAAACTCCTGCTGGGCCCGGTCGGCTCCGGGAAGAGCCACTTCGACAAACAGGTCCGCGAGTACTTCGAGGACTACACCCTCCGCGACGACGGCCGGATGTACACGTTCCGGTGGACGAACCTCACCGACGTCATCCACGACCAGGACCCCGCCGACGCGACCGTGCGCTCCCCGATGAACCAGGACCCGCTCGTCCTCCTCCCCCGGGAGCAACGCAAGGCCGTCATCGCGGACCTCAACGACGAACTGGATGCCCCGTACACGATCCGGAACGAGCAGAGCCTCGACCCCGAGAGCGAGTTCTACATGGACGAGCTGCTCGCGTACTACGACGACGACCTCGAGAGCGTCCTCGAGAACCACGTCGAGGTCGTCCGGCTCGTCGCGAACGAGAACAAGCGCCAGTGCCTGGAGACGTTCGAACCGAAGGACAAGAAGAACCAGGACGAGACCGAGCTCACGGGCGACGTCAACTACTCGAAGATCGCGATCTACGGCGAATCCGACCCGCGAGCGTTCGACTACTCGGGCGCGTTCTGTAACGCGAACCGCGGGCTGTTCTCGGGCGAGGAGCTCCTCAAGCTCCAGCGCGAGTTCCTCTACGACTTCCTGCACGCCACCCAGGAGATGACTATCAAACCGAAGAACAACCCGCGGATCGACATCGACCAGGTGATCGTCGGCCGGACGAACATGCCCGAGTACAAGGACAAGAAGGGCGACGAGAAGATGGAGGCGTTCAACGACCGCACGAAGCGGATCGACTTCCCGTACGTCCTCGGGTACGAGGAGGAGGCCCAGATCTACCTGAAGATGCTCTCGAACGCGGACGTCCCGGACATCAACATCGAGCCGCACGCGATGGAGATGGCGGGCCTGTTCGCGGTCCTGACGCGCATCGAGGAGCCCGACAACGACACCGTCGAGATGCTCCAGAAGGCGAAGGCGTACAACGGCGAGATCGACGACGGTGACGACATCGACGTGAAGAAGCTCCGCGAGGAGGCGGAGGCGAAGGCGGAGATCGGCGAGGGGATGGAGGGCGTGAGTCCGCGGTTCATCGGCGACGAAATCGCGGAGGCGATCATGGACTCCAAGCACCGCAGTCGCGGGTTCCTGTCGCCGTTGACGGTGTTCAACTTCTTCGAGGAGAACCTCGAGCATCACGGCTCCATCCCCGAGGAGAACTTCGAGACGTACTACCGGTACCTCGAACTCGTCCGGGAGGAGTACAAGGAGCGCGCGATCGAGGACGTCCGGCACGCGCTCGCGTACGACGTGGACGAGATACAGCGGCAGGGCGAGAAGTATATGGACCACGTGATGGCGTACATCGACGACGACCGCGTCGAGGACGAGATCACCGGGCAGATGCAGGAGCCCGACGAGACGTTCCTCCGGAGCGTCGAGGAGAAGCTCGACATCCCGGAGGACCGGAAGGACGACTTCCGCCAGGAGGTCAGTAACTGGGTGAGTCGCCGCGCTCGCACCGGTGACACGTTCGACCCGACGGACAACGAGCGGCTGCGTCGGGCGCTCGAACGCAAGCTCTGGGAGGACAAGAAGCACAACATCAACTTCAGCGCCCTCGTGTCGGCGAACGAGAGCGACGACGACGAACGGAACTCGTGGGTCGACGCGCTCGAGGACCAGGGCTACTCGCGTGGCGGCGCGAAGGAGGTCCTCGAGTTCGCCGGCGCGGAGGTCGCCAAGTCCGAGATGAGTGACTGATGGCGGGCGGCGAGGACTTCGTCTCGGCGGTCGACCGCGAGCTGGAGGCGACGTACGAGGCCCCGATGAGCCTCCCGGAGTACGTGGACCGCGTGCTCGAGCGGCCGACGGTCGCGAGTCACGCGTCGAAGTACCTCCTGGAGGCGATCGAGTCGATGGGGACCCGGACGGTCGTCGAGGAGGGCGAGGAGACCGAGCGGTATCGGTTCTTCGACGACCCGCACAACGACGGCGAGCACGCTGTCCTCGGGAACACGCAGGTGTTGAACGCGTTCGTCGACGACCTCCGCACGATCGCGGCGGGTCGTGGGAAGCACGAGAAGATCCTGTGGTTCGACGGGCCGACGGCAACCGGGAAGTCGGAGCTGAAGCGCTGTCTCGTCAACGGCCTGCGCGAGTACTCGAAGACGCCGGCGGGTCGACGGTACACGCTCGAGTGGAACGTCGCGAGCGCGAGTTCGGGCGGTCGTGGGCTGGCGTACGGCGAGGACGCGAACGCGTCGGCCGCGGCCGCCGAGGAGAACTGGTACGAGAGCCCGGTGCAGGTGCATCCGCTCTCGGCGTTCCCGGAGTCGGTGCGTTCGGACATCCTGGCGGCGGTGAACGACGGGAGCGACGACCTCCCGATCCGCGTCGAGGAACGCCTCGATCCGTTCTCGCGGGAGGCGTACGACGTCCTCGAGGAGCGGTACCGCCGGCAGGGTCGCGACGCGTTGTTCAGCGCGATCAGCGACCCACAGCACCTGCGCGTGAAGAACTACGTCGTCGACGTCGGGCAGGGTATCGGCATCCTCCACAGCGAGGACGACGGCAGCCCGAAGGAGCGCCTCGTCGGGTCGTGGATGCGCGGGATGCTCCAGAAGCTCGACTCGCGGGGTCGGAAGAACCCGCAGGCGTTCAGTTACGACGGCGTCCTCAGTCAGGGCAACGGCCTGCTGACGGTCGTCGAGGACGCCGCCCAGCACGCGGACCTCCTCCAGAAGCTCCTGAACGTCCCCGACGAGGGGTCGGTGAAGCTCGACAAGGGCATCGGGATGGACGTCGACAGCCAGTTACTCATCATCTCGAACCCGGACCTGGAGGCGACGCTGAACCAGCACGCGGACCGACAGGGCATGGACCCGTTGAAGGCGTTGAAGCGACGGTTGGACAAGCACGAGTTCCGGTACCTGACGAACCTCAGCCTGGAGACGGAGCTCATCCGGCGGGAGCTGACCGGGGAGACGGACGTGTGGACGGCGACGACGTACGACGACCTCGAGTCCCGCATCCGCGAACCGGTCGTCATCTCCGTGAAGACCGGGGACGGCGAGCTCGTCCCGAAGGAGTTCGCGCCGCACACGGTCGAGGCGGCGGCGCTGTACGCGGTCGTCTCGCGCCTGGAGGACGGTGACCTCCCGAGCGACCTCGACCTCGTGGACAAGGCGGTCCTGTACGACCGCGGGTACCTCCAGGACGGCGACACGCGTCGGGACGCCGATGACTTCGACTTCGTCGAGGGCGACGAGGACGGGAAGCACGGCATCCCGGTGACGTTCACGCGGGACGTGCTCGCGGACCTCCTGCACGAGGACCGCGACCGACATCATCCGGAGTACGACGTCGCGAGCGTGGTCATGCCTCGCGACGTCCTGAACGCGATGGTCGAAGGGCTGTCGGACGCCCCGGTGTTCTCGGCCGGCGAGCGCTCGGAGTTCGAGTCCCGCGTCGCCGAGGTGAAGAACCACGTGTTTGCCGAGCAGGAGACGGACGTCCTGGACGCGATGATGCACGACCGTCGCGTCGACGAGTCGACGGTCGAGGAGTACGTCGAGCACGTGTACGCGCTCGAGACGGACGACCCGATCACGAACGACCGCGGGGAGCGCGTCGACCCGGACCCGCTCCTGATGAAGGTGTTCGAGGTCGAGCACCTCGGGCGGTTCGACGACGCGGACTACGGCGCGGGCGGTGACCCGAGCGAGGACGTCGTGGCGTTCCGACGCGAGAAGGTCATCACGGCGCTGAACCGGTACGCGTGGGAGCAACGCGGTGACGACTTCAGCGTGAGCGACGTCGAGTTGACGGCGATTCCCGTCATCAAGGCGGTCCTGGAGGAGAACGACTGGGACGACGTCCGTCGGACGTACGAGGACTTCGACCCCCGCCAGTGGGAGGACCCCCCGGGCGGGACGGAGACGGAGCGAGCGAAGGAACAGACGATAGACGCGCTCGTCGAGCACTACGGGTACTCGGCGGCGTCCGCGGAACTCACGAGCAGACACGTCATGGGACAGGTGGCTTACAGATGGGACTGAAAGACGACCTCGAACGGTTCCGGGAGGTCGGTGAACAGCGCCGCGAGGACCTCGCCGAGTTCATCCAGTACGGCGAACTCGGTGCGAGCGGGAGCGACGACGTCCGCATCCCGATCAAGATCGTGGACCTGCCCGCGTTCGAGTACGACCAGCTCGACCAGGGCGGCGTCGGCCAGGGCGAGGGCGCCGAGGAGGGCGACCCCGTCGGCCAACCCCAGCCCCAGCCCGGGGACGGCGACGAGGAGGGCGACCCCGGCGAGGAGTCCGGCGAGCACGAGTACTACGAGATGGACCCCGAGGAGTTCGCGGAGGAGCTCGACGAGGAGCTCGGGCTCGACCTCGACCCGAAGGGCAAGCGCGTCGTCGAGGAGAAGGAAGGGCCGTACACGGACCTCACGCGCTCCGGGCCGAACTCGACGCTCGACTTCGAGCGGATGTTCAAGGAGGGCCTCAAGCGGAAGATGGCGATGGACTTCGACGAGGCGTACCTGAAGGAGGTCCTCAAGGTCGACGGCGTCGGCCCCCAGACGGCCTTCGAGTGGGCGCGCGGCGAGTCCATCCCCGTGAGCAAGGCGTGGCTCGTGGACGCGTACTCGAAGATTCCCGACGACGAGAAGACGACGTGGGAGAGCATCGACGAGGTCGAGGCGAACGTCGACCGGGAACCGATCCAGGCGAAGCTCCAGCGCGAGGGCATCAAGCACGTGCCGTTCCGTCGCGAGGACGAACGCTACCGGCACCCGGAGATAATCGAGGAGAAGGAGAAGAACGTCGTCGTGGTGAACATCCGCGACGTCTCCGGGTCGATGCGGGAGAAGAAGCGCGAGCTCGTCGAGCGCGTGTTCACGCCACTGGACTGGTACCTCACCGGGAAGTACGACAACGCCGAGTTCGTGTACATCGCGCACGACGCGGAGGCGTGGCGGGTCGAGCGCGAGGAGTTCTTCGGCATCCGTTCCGGTGGCGGAACGAAGATATCGAGCGCGTACGAGCTCGCCGCCCAGTTGCTCGAGGAGTACCCCTGGAGCGAGTGGAACCGGTACGTGTTCGCGGCGGGCGACAGCGAGAACTCGAGCAACGACACCGAGGAGAACGTGATTCCACTCATGGAACAGATTCCGGCGAACCTGCACGCGTACGTCGAGACCCAGCCGACGGGGACGGCGATCAACGCGACGCACGCCGAGGAGGTACAGAGTCACTTCGGGGACAGCGACAACGTCGCGGTGGCGTACGTCTCCGGCCCGGAGGACGTGACGGACGCGATCTACGACATCCTCTCCACGGAGGACGATAGCGAATGACGACCCACGACCGCGGAGCGACGGGAGGTGAGTCGGTATGAGCGAAAAGGACCGATTCAAGAAGCAGCGGATCGCGGGCGACCTCGAGGAGCCGGTCGCGGAGGCGCGGAACCTCGCGGTGAAGCTCGGGCTGGCGCCGTACGACGTGAACTACTGGGTCGTCGACTACGACGAGATGAACGAGCTCATCGCGTACGGCGGGTTCCAGCATCGCTATCCCCATTGGCGGTGGGGGATGCAGTACGACCGCCAGCAGAAGCAAGGCCAGTACGCGGGCGGGAAGGCGTTCGAGATCGTGAACAACGACGACCCGGCGCACGCGTTCCTCCAGGAGTCGAACACGATCGCGGACCAGAAGGCCGTCATCACGCACGTCGAAGCTCATAGCGACTTCTTCGCGAACAACGAGTGGTTCCAGTTGTTCGGCGAGGGCGCGGACGCGGCGGCGATGCTGGAGCGGCACGCGAACGCCATCGCTGGCTACATGAGCGACCCGGATATCGAGCGCGCGGCCGTCGAGCGCTGGATCGACAACGCGCTCGTGCTCGAGGACAACATCGACCAGCACGAGCCGTACGCGCCCGTGGAGGCGGGCGGCGGCGAGACCGGGGAGGAGCTCGACGAGTCGGTCACGGACAAGCTCGCGGACCTCGACCTCTCGGAGGAGGTGCGCCGGCAGGTGTTCGACGACGAGTTCCTCGCGGAGGACGAGGACGAACCCGCGTCGTTCCCGGCGACGCCACAGAAGGACATCTTGGGGTTCCTCCGGAAGCACGGGAAGCGGTTCGACGCGGACGCCGGTCGGGCGACGGACATGACGGAGTGGCAGGCCGACGTCCTGGACATGCTGCGCGCGGAGGCGTACTACTTCGCGCCGCAGAAGATGACGAAGGTGATGAACGAGGGGTGGGCGGCGTACTGGGAGTCCCTCATGATGACGGACGAGGGGTTCGCCGGCGCGGACGAGTTCCTGAACTACGCGGACCACATGGCTCGCGTCCTCGGGTCACCGGGACTGAATCCCTACAAGCTCGGGATGGAGCTGTGGGAGTACGTCGAGAACCGCTCGAACCGCCGCGAGGTCCTCGAGCGCCTCCTCCGCGTCGACGGTGTGACGTGGCGGAACCTCGACGACGTCGTGGACTTCGACGCGGTCATGGACGCGCTCGAACCGCCGGCGGCGCTCGATAGCATCGAGCGAGGGTCCCTCGACGCGCTCGAGGACGTCCCCGCGGCGTACGTCGACGAGGACGCGCTCGCCGCCGCGCAGGCGGGCGACGTGGACGTCGAGGCGTACCCGTGGAAGGTCCTGACCCCCGAGGGATTGGCGCGCCGGCACTTCTCGCTCGTCAAGCGCGGGTCTCGGACGTTCGTCGAGCGCGCGACCCAGAGCGAACTGGAGCAGATCGGACGGTACCTCTTCGACGACGCGCGGTACGAGAGCGTCGAGGAGGCGCTCGCCGACGTCGACTTCTCGGCGGGCTGGGAGCGGATGCGCGAGATCCGGCAGAGTCACAACGACGTGACGTTCCTCGACGAGTTCCTCACGCAGGAGTTCGTGGACGCGAACGACTACTTCACGTACGAGTACAGTCACGCGACCGGCCAGAATCGCGTGGCGAGCGTCGACGCGGAGGACGTGAAGAAGAAGCTGCTCCTGCAGTTCACGAACTTCGGGAAGCCGACGATCGCGGTGTACGACGGGAACTTCGACAACCGGAACGAGCTCCTGCTCGGCCACCAGTACAACGGCGTGATGCTGGACGTGAAGCAGGCGAAGCAGGTGCTCGAACGCGTGTTCGAGCTCTGGGGGCGGCCGGTGAACCTCCTGACCATCGTGAAGGAGCTGAGCGACCACGACCGGGAGGTGGCGCGCCGCCGGAACAAGGAGCCCGAGCCCAGCGAGCAGGGGAAGCGCTTCCGGTTCGACGGCGAGGAGTTCGAGGAGTTCGACGTCCCCTGGGAGCAGGTGAGTCACCTCGCGGCGGACGACGTGGACTACGACACGAAACCCGAGGACTGGCTCGCGTAAGCGACCCCACATTCGCTCCTTCTCGCGTGCCCGATAGAGGACGGTGTCACGTCGCTCGTCGGCACCGGACACGCCGGGACTCGCGCGGTCGACGACTGACCGCGGCGACCACCCGGCGACCACCCGGCGACCACTCGGCGACGACCACCCGGCAACGACGACGCGGCCTCAGCGCGACGTCCGACCGCGACGTCGTGCTCCGAGCGCGACCGCGGCGAGTGCGACGCCCGCCGCGACCGGCCCGAACCCGGGAATCGACTCGTCGTCGTCGTCGCGGTCGCCGAGCGTCGGCTCGTCGCCCGTCTCGCCGACGGCGAGCGTCCCGGTTTCGCGCGAGCCGTTCGCCTCGACGACGTACTGGCGGTTCCCTTCGAGGACGCGCGACGCGTCGAAGGACAGGTCGACGACGGCCTGCCCGTTCCCCGGAACGACGACGTCGCGTTCGGTGACGTGCCCGCCGATCGTGACGGAGACGGGGACCGTCCCGGTGCGTTCGCCGCGGTTCACGAGCGTGACGGTGAAGTTCGCCGTTCCGTCGGCGGGGACGCTCTCGGGCGCGCTCACGGACTCCAGGGCGACGACCGGTCGGTCCGGTTCGGTGCCGGCGGCGACTATCTCGACGTTCACGCTCATCACCTCGTCGCCGGCCCGGTAGGGGTGCGTTCGCGCGATCCGGAAGTCGACGTCGTACGCGGTGTCGACGGCGAGCGCGTCCGACTCGGGCGCGAACCCGACGACGATACGGTCCTCCTCGACGGCCACGTAATCGGCGTCGGTGAGCCGAACGCCCTCGTTCCCGTTCTGGGGCGTGATGGAGAGCACGACCTGGTCGGGGCCGACCGACCGCAGATCGCGGGTCGCGTTCACCGCACCGAACACGCCCTGGGTCTCGACGACGACGAACAGCCACTCGTCGGTCTCCACCCTCCCCGTCGAGACTCGCTGTTCGAAGCTCTCGGTCGGCGACCCGGCGGCGGGTGCCTCGAAGACGCCCATCCGCCCGGTGTAGAGCGGTTCCAGGTCGACGATGATCGCGCCACGGTCGAGGACGGTACCGTTCGCGCGCGCCGTCAGGTGGTACTCGCCTTCGCGGAGGAACCCGTCGAGGTCGCGTTCCCGGCTGGCGTCGACGACAGCGTCGTCGCCGGCCGTGCGGAGCGCGACGCGTCCGCGTCCGGCGTAGAACGTGTTCCATTCGAGGACGACCTCGCCGTCGCCGTCCCGGTCGACGACGGTCGCGGTCGCGCGGTACGCGCCGCGGTCGCCCGCGACGTCGACGGTCGCGCGCGTCGTCCCGTTCGGAAGCGAGACGGGAACGGAGACGACGTCGGCGGGCTGTTCGACGGTCACCTCGGGGACGACCCCGGGCTCGTACGCGCCGTCGACGCCGAACGTCACCGACACCTGTTCGCCGGAGTTCGCGGCCAGGACGACCACGCGGTACGACCCGGGGGAGAGCGCGTCGAACGAGACCGTCTGCTCGTCGGCGGTGAGCGACACCCGTTTCGAGCCGGCGCGCGTCCCGTTCTCGTCGTAGACGTACACCGCGTAGAGACTGCGTTGCTGTCCGCCGATGGTGACGGTCACCGGTTCGTCCGAGGTGTACGTGGCGTTCGTCTCGACGAAGACCCCGTCCGACTCGTCTCGCGGTCGGTCGAACGCGGCGCTCGAGGCTCTCGACTCGTCGAACGCAACGTTCGGGGGTCGTTCGCCGAACGCGTCGCTGCCGGCGGCCGCTCCACCCGTCGTCCCGGCGGCGGCCGCACCGACCGTCGTCGTCCCGGCGACGACCGCACCGGCCAGCATCGTCGTCGCGAGCGCCACCCACACCCAACGCATGCGAAGGGGGTTTCGTGGCCTCGTGGATGAATCCCTCGGCTTCCGACGCCCGGTGCTGGTGGTTCGCTCTCGCCGCTGTCGCCCCCGGCGAACGACTCGCTCGACTCGCTGGAGTCGGTCGGTCGTCGGCCGCGCCGAACGACTCAATGGCTGGCCGGTGGTCTGGCGACGGGTCGACCGAGGCGACGGTCAGTCGTCGTCTCGGGCGCGTCCGGCGACGACGGCGAGCGCCGCACCGAGCGCCGCGACGGCGGCGACCGCGCCGAACCCGGGCGTGGAGCCGTCTCCGGGGGTGCGGTTCGTTCCGGCGAGCGTCGGCCACGGCTCGGTCCCGCTCGCGGTCGTCGTCGCGGGCGTCGCCGTCGGCGTCGACGCCGCGGGGACGACGAGGTGCGAGCGGTTCGTCGTCTCGCCGGCGACCGCGACCGAGACGTCGACGCGGTCGCGGTCCGGGATCGCCGCGGGCGGGAACGTGACCGCGACCCCCCGAGTCTCCGACGGTGGGAGGGTCACGTTGCGGGTACGCGTCCGGTTCCCGACCGAGACGACGACGGTCGCGTTCCCCGCGGCGTTCCCGCGGTTCCAGAGGAACGCCCGGACGACGTTCCGCTCGTCGGCGCGGAGCTGGTCGTCGCCGTCGTTCGCGCGGAACCCCCGGAGTTCCAGGACCGGCTCCGAGACGACGGTGACGGCGCGCTGGTGGACGACGCGGTCGTCGCGCGTGACGACGACCGACGCGTTCGTCCCGTTCGGGACTGCCGAGAGGTCGAGGGTCGCATCGAACCGGCCGGGGCCGGCGACGACCCCGTCGCGCGCCACGACACCAGCGGCGGTGCGCACGGTGACCGTGAGGTTCGTACCTGGCGGGAGCGCGGTGTCGCCGTCCAGCGTGACGGTCTCCGGCGCGAGCCGTCCGTCGGGTTCGACGTCCAGGGTCACGGCGTCGACCGCCCGGACCGTCGTCCGCGCGGTCGCGTTCCACGTCTCGCCGAGCGCGGCGTACTCGAAGACGTTCGCGTCGTTCGTCTGGTCCGCGCGGTACGCGTACCAGAGCGTCCCCGTCTCGGCGTCGAACCATCGGGTGGCGTTCGCCAGGTCGACCTCGGCGGCGTCGGTCTCCGGGCCGGCGACGGCGTCGCGGACGCGAACCGTCGCGTTCCCGTGGGTCGCCGGCGCGACGAGCGACGCGTTCGACGGCAGTTCCGAGAGCGTCCCGTCGACGTCGAACCGGAGGACGACCCAGTCGCCGTCGACGACCCGGACGGCGTGCTCCCCGACGAGCGGCTCCGCGTCCCGTGCCCCCGAGAGCGCCGCGTCCGCGGTCAGGGTGCCGTTCACGCCGTAGACGTCGACCGTCGGTTCCGCGAACGAAACGGTCACGCGACCGGTCTCTCCGTCGCCGTCCGGGGTCGTCGTCAGCAGGCGGTACGCGCCGTACTGGACGCTTTCGGTGTCGAACTGCCGGGACACGAGTGTGGTCCGCGCGCCGACGGTGACCGCCTCGCCGGGCGGTGCGTCGACGTCCCACGAGAGCGACACCGACCCGTCGCCGTCGGTGTCGCGGAGGGTCACCGCCCAGACCGCCTCGCGCTCGCCGCTGGTCTCGCCGTCTGACGCCGGGACGAGGGCGAGCGTCGCCCGGTCGACGCAGCGGTGGAGGCTGGCGTCGACGCGGACCGTCTCGTCGCGGGTCGCGCGCTCGGCGTACGCCTCGAGAGGGTCCTCGGTGAGCGCGACCAGCGGCGTCGCTCGCTCGACGTCGACCTGGTCGGCGACGAGGACGTCGCCGTCGAGCGTCACGAGACGGGCGACGTACGAGTTCGCCGGCAGGCACGCGCCGAAGTCGACCGCGACGGACTCGCCCGGGTCGACGGAGAGCGTCCGGTTCGCGACCACGCCACCGCCGAGGACCTCGAGGCGCGCGACGAGACGCCTGGATTCCGCGGCTGCTTCGGGGAGCGAGACGGTCGCGGTCAGGTTCGCCGACCGGTTCCAGGTGTCGGAGACCGATAGCGACGGCTCGACCGTCGAGTCGTCGCCGGTCACGTGAGTTGCTCCAGCCGCAGGGGCTGCTCCGGCCGCAGGGGCTGCTCGGAGTCCGGCGCCCGTAGCCGCCCCGAGGGTCGCCGTTGCGACGACCGCGACCGCGAGTACGACCACGAGGACGCCAGCACGCCCGCTGGCAGGGGAGGGCATCACGCAACCCTCGGCGGACCGACTGTAAGTGTCTTGTCCCGCGAACGAGTGCGAGGCGACGGGCCGTCGGGGGTCGCGTCGTGCGAACGCTTAACCGACGACCCCGCCAACCCCGTATCCGAGATGGGAACGTTCAGCTTGGAGACGGACGAGCGCCTGACGACGGTGGACATCACGGACGACGTCCGAGCCGCGGTCCCCGAGGACGCGTCGGGGGTCGTGACGGTGTTCGTCGGGCATACGACCGCGGGCGTCTGCCTCCAGGAGGACGAGCACCGGCTCCGGCGGGACGTCGTCGACTTCCTCGGCGAGGTCGTCGCGGACGAGGGGTGGACGCACGACCGGCTCGACGGGAACGCCGACTCGCACCTGCGCGCAATGGTGCTCGGCGCGAGCGAGACCATCCCCGTCGTGGACGGCAACCTCCGGACGGGGACGTGGCAGTCGGTGCTGTTCGTCGAGTGCGACGGCCCGCGCAAGCGCGAGTTCGAGGTCCAGTTCGTCGGCGAGTGACCGCCGGCTCGCCGTCGGTGGACGGGCGATTCCAACCGGGGCGCGTCCGGATGGGTAACTGGTTCGGTTCGCTCCATTACTCGCCGCGGTCGCTACGAGTGGTATGAGCGACATCGAGACGGCGGTCTGGTGGGCGCGGGGCGACCTGCGCGTCCACGACAACTACGCACTGACCCACGCCGCCCGCGCGAGCGAACTCCTCCCGGTCTACGTCTTCGACCCCGAGGGGTACGGGGAGCGCGAGTACGGCGGCCCGGAGTCCTTCGCGTTCGAGAAGACGGGCACGCATCGGGCGCGGTTCGTCGCCGAGAGCGTCCGCGACCTCCGCCGGTCACTCCGCGACGCGGGCAGCGACCTCGCCGTCGCTCACGAGGACTCCGCTCGCGCCATCGCTCGCCTCGCGGACGCGGTCGACGCGGACGTCGTGTACTGCGAGCGCTACCCGACGCCCGAAGAGCAGGCGACCCGCGAACGCGTCCGCGCCGCGCTTCCCGAGGGAACGCGACTCGAGACGCGATGGGGGTCGACGCTCTACCATCCCGACGACCTCCCGATGGCCGTCGACGACGTCCCGGACACGTTCACGCCGTTCCGCCAGGACGTCGAGCACGCGCCCGACTGCGAGCCCCGCGACCCGCTCGACGAACCGACGCTCCCGGGCGTCCCGACCGCGCTCGCGGACGGCGACCTCGACGCCGGCGCGCTCCCCGCTCCCAGCGACCTCGGCGTCGCGGACGCGAGCGACTGGAGCGCGGTCGCGCCGACCGACGAACGCGCCGTCCTCCCCTTCGACGGCGGGGAGTCCCGCGGCATCGAGCGCGTCCGCGAGTACGTCTGGCAGCGCGACCGACTCCGCCAGTACAAGGAGACCCGGAACGGCCTGCTCGGCGCGGACTACTCCTCGAAGTTCTCGCCGTGGCTGAACCACGGCTGCCTGAGCCCGCGGTACGTCCACCGCGAGGTCGAGGCCTACGAGCGCGAGCGCGTCGCGAACGACTCGACGTACTGGCTCGGGTTCGAACTGCGGTGGCGTGACTTCTTCCAGTTCCAGTTCGCGAAGCACGGCAGCCAGCACTTCCGGCGCGAAGGCATCCGCGAGCGCGACGACATCGCGTGGACCGGGAGCGACCGCCTGCTCGACGCCTGGGAGCGCGGCGAGACCGGCGTGCCGTTCGTGGACGCGAACATGCGCGAGCTCAACGCCACCGGATTCATGAGCAATCGCGGCCGGCAGAACGTCGCCTCCTTCCTCGCGAACAACTGCCGGGTCGACTGGCGGCGGGGTGCGGCGTACTTCGAGCGGACCCTCGTGGACTACGACCCGGCGGCGAACTACGGGAACTGGGCGTACCAGAGTCAGGTCGGGAACGACAGCCGCGACTCCTACTTCAACGTCGTGAAGCAGGCGAAGCGGTACGACGCCGACGCGGACTACGTCAAGCGCTGGTGTCCCGAACTCGACGCCCTGCCGCCAGAGTACGCCCACGAGCCCTGGGCGATGACGCCGAGCGAGCAGGACGCACACGGCGTCGTCCTCGGCGAGGACTACCCCGAGCCCGTCATCAACCTGGGCGCGTCCTACGAGAAGCTACGCTGACCGGGTCGCGACAGCTTCCGTTCACACCACGCCCCGATAGTCGTCGAGCGCGACGTCGCTGATGAGACCGTCGACGCCGCGGTTCGCGACGACGCGAGCGACCCACGGGCTGTCGAGCGTCCACGCGTAGACGTCGAGGCCGGCGGCGTGCGCTCGCTCGACGAGGTCGCCGGCGAGGACGAGGTCGTACGCGGGATGGACGGCGGTGCAGTCGCACTCGCGAGCGACGGCGACCGGGTCCTCGCGGCGCGTCGCGGCGAGGTACGCCGTGTCGAGGTCGGGGCCGTCCGCCGCGGCCGTCGCGTCCCCGACGCGGGCGAGCGCGTCGGCGTCGAACGACGACGCCCAGACCGCGGTCGTCGGGAGCGCCGCGTCGTGGACGACGTCGACCGCCGCGGCCGCCACCGCGACCTCCTTCACCTCGACGTTCACCGCGAGCCCGCGGTCGCTCGCGAGTTCGAGCACCGCGTCGAGCGTCGGCACGCCCTCGCCCGAGTCCGAGACGTCCATCGCTCCGAGTTGGTCGGGGTCGAATTCCGACACTGGGCCGCTGGCGTCCGCGACGCGGTCGACGGTCGCGTCGTGGACGACCACCGGTGTCCCGTCCGCCGCGGCGCGCACGTCCACCTCGACGGCGTTCGCGCCCGCGTCGGCAGCGTGTGCGACCGCAGCGAGCGTGTTCTCCGGGGCTTCGCGAGCGAACCCGCGGTGGGCGACGAGTTGCACACCTCCGTCGACGAGCGGGCGGGAGAAGTACGTTGGGCCGGTCAGGGCGTCGACGCCTCGCCGTCGGGGTGACGCCGCTGGTAGAGCACGTACGAGTGCGCGTAGGTGAAGGCGACGACGGCGAGGACGGGCCCGACGGCGAACCAGACGGCGTACGCCGGCAGGAGGAGGCTGCCGGCGACGGTGACGACGCCGGCGAGCACGAGCGCGACGGAGCCGACGGCGTGCGTGCGCTCCCAGACGGCGTCGTCCGAGAGCGTCCACGGCGTCCGGAACCCGAGGATCCAGTTCCGGTCGACGCGACGCATGGCGACGCCGAGCGCGACGTAGAGGGCGCCGACGGCGACGTACGTGGCGTCCTCGATGGGGACGTCGTACCCGAGGTTGTACCCGAGGACGAGGCCGTGGACGACGACGAGGAACGCGAGCGTCGCGACCACGAAGCCGTCGTACACGCCCTCTGACCCCTGGAGGTTCTCCCGGAGCGGGTCGACGCGGACGACGCCCTCGAAGAACGCGAGGAGCGCCAGCATCAGTCCCGGGACGAACGCGGCCGCGAACAGCGGCGACGTGTAGCTGTCCGGGGACCCACCGGGACCGAAGTGGATGGCGGTCCGCGCGGGGAGGTCGGGGAGCGCGAGCGCGCTCGCCGCGGCGGCGACCCCCGCGAGCACGACACCGGCTGCGAGGCGGCGTTTCGTTCCCATGCGTTCAGGGTACGGCGAGCAGGGGTGTAAATCGTTCGTCAGGACTGCAGGGCGCGAAACGCGCGGTCGGCCGCGTCGAGTCGCTCGCGACGACCGCGACCGTGGGGGCCGACGCCGACCGGGTGCCTGCCGCTTGCCGAGGGTTTAGGGCGCGCCGGGGCGACGCGTCGGGCATGACGGATTCGTACGCGGACCGGCTCGTGGACGAGGACGCGCTCCGCGCGTACCTCGACGACGAACTCGGCGCGGCCGACGCGTTCTCAGTTGAGCGACATCGAGCGGGGCACTCGAACGAGACGCTGTTCGTCACCCACGGCGACGACGAGTACGTGCTGCGGCGACCGCCCGCCGGCGAGACCGCGGACAAGGCTCACGACGTCCTGCGCGAGTTCCGCGTGATGGACGCCCTGCAGGACACGCCCGTGCCGCTCCCCGAGACCGTCCTGGGCTGCGAGGACCAGTCGATAGTCGGCGCTGAGTTCTTCCTGATGCGGAAGCTCGACGGGGACGTCGTCCGGGACGAGGAACCCGCGCGGTTCGCGGCGAGCGAGCACCGCGAGCGGGTGGGCGAGGAGCTCGTGGACTCGCTGTCCGCGATCCACGGCGTCGACCCGAGCGCGGTCGGCCTCGGCGAGTTCGGGCACCCCGAGGGGTTCGCGGGGCGGCAGGTCGAGCGGTGGAGCCAGCAGCTCATGTGGGCGTTCGACACGACCGCCGAGGAGCGCGAGGTCGAGGCGCTGTACGACGTGATGGCGTGGCTCCAGGACAACGCGCCCGAGGAGCACCCGCACGCGCTCGTGCACGGCGACTACAAGCTCGACAACGTGATGTTCGCGCCCGGGACGCCCCCAGAGCTGGTGGGCGTGTTCGACTGGGAGATGGCGACGCTGGGCGACCCGCGCACGGACCTCGGGTGGCTGCTGTCGTTCTGGCGCGACCCCGAGGACGAGCGGACGGTCGCCGACGAGTTCTTCCCGGCGTTCCTCGCGCACGAGGACTACCCGACCCGGCGGGACCTCGTCGCGCGCTGGGAGGACGCGACGGGATACGAGTACGAGCACGACCGGTTCTACCGTGCGCTCGCGGTGTACAAGCTCGCGGGCCTCGGCGAGATGTTCTTCGCGCGTCACCTCAGCGGGGACGCCGACGACCCGCTGTACCCGAAGATGCGAGAGACGGTGCCGGCGCTCGCCGAGCGCGCACAGCGCATCATCGACGGCGACGCGCCGCTGTAGCGGTCGGCGGGCGTCGTCCGCCGCGACTCTGGAACCGCGGGAACTCGGAGACGATTGTTCGTCGTTCCTCACGGCGACTGCGGCCGTGCCGGACCACCGTAATCGCCAGATACCGACGGTTCGAGTCGCTCCGTATCCAGATTGGATTACCGTTCGCTATGCGATGAATTCGTCATATCCATGGTCCACAACTAAGTCACCAGGTCCTATTACTCAAGGGTAGGGGGAGAATGGACCGAATCGTACTCGACACCGGCATGGAACCGTTTCTCGAACTGATCGGCTACTGGGACGCGTTCTGGGCGCTCCCGGCGCCGGCGCGGGCGACGGCGGTCGTGGGGGCGACCGTCGCGCTCGCCGTCGTCCTCGTCGGGCTGTTCCCGGAGTACGGCGAACGAGGGGCACGGAAGGCCCGCCGGCACTCGGTGACGACGACGTTCCTGGGGACCGTCGTCGCCGGCCTGTTCGTCGGGTCGGTCGGCGCGCTCTGGTACGGGGCCGCCCGGAGCGACGTCGTCTCGATGCTCGCGATGCCCGTCCTGTTCACGCTCGCGAGCCTCGCGGTCGTCTGGATCGGTATCGGGCTCGTCGCACTCGGCGAGTTCGTCGCCGCCCGAAGCGGCCACGACGACGCCACCTGGGGGGTGGCGTTCGTCGCCGTCATCGCCGGCGTCGGCGCCGTCTACCCGCCGTTCGGTGCGGTCGTGCTCGTCCTCGCGGCGCTGCTCGGGTTCGGCGCGGGCATCCGAACGAACCCGTTCGCGTCGTCGAGCGGCGAGCGCGTCGTCCCGCCGAAACGACAGCTCTGACCGCGGTCGAACCGGCGGTCTCGGCCGACGAGTCCACCCCACACCGGGACCGGCCCGCGGCGGCCGTACCCAACCTGTTGGCACCACGCTCACTACCCCCGGGTCCGCAGTGTGGGGTATGCAACTACACTGGCATCGCGACGACCTGCGGTGCAGCGACAACGTCTCGCTGTCGGCCGCGGCGACGAGCGCCCCCGACCGCGGGGCCGTCGTCCCCGTGTTCGTGTTCGACGACGACGTCCTCGCGCACGCGTCCCCGAACCGCGTCGCGTTCATGCTGGACGCCCTCGACTCGCTCCGCGAGGACTACCGCGAGCGCGGCAGCGACCTCCTCGTGCGTCGCGGCGACACGCGCGAGGTCATCGTCGACCTCGCCGACGCGGTCGACGCCGAGCGCGTCGTGTGGAATCGCGCGCACTCCGGACTCGGTCGCGACCGCGACAGCGACGTCCGCGACGCACTCGACGCCGCCGGCCTCACGCACGACGACTTCGAGGACGCCATCTGTCACGAGCCCGGGTCCATCACGACGAACGACGGCGACCCCTACCAGGTGTACACGTACTTCTGGAAGAAGTGGCGCGACCGACCGAAGGACGAGCCGTACGACGCCCCGGACGCGGACGCGCTCTGGACGCCCGACGACGTCGCGGTCGACGCCGGGGAGCTCCCGACCGGGAGCGACCTCGGGTTCGAGGACGCGACGGCGGACCTGCCCGCCGCGGGCACCGACGCGGCACGCGACCGCCTGCTCTCCTTCCTCGAATCGGACGTCTACGAGTACGCCGACCGCCGGGACTACCCCGCCGACGACTGCACGAGCCACCTGTCCGCGGACCTCAAGTGGGGCACCATCGGCGTCCGCGAGGTCGACGCGGAGGTCCGGGCCGCGCGCGACGTCGCCGACGACGAGGCCGCTCGCGAGAGCGTCTCCGAGTTCCGGAGTCAGCTCGCGTGGCGCGAGTTCTACACGCACGTCCTCCACTACAACCCCGGCGTCGTCACGGAGAACTACAAGACCTACGAGCGCGAGATCGCGTGGCGCGACGACCCCGACGAGCTCGCGGCGTGGAAACGCGGCGAGACCGGGTATCCCATCGTCGACGCCGGGATGCGCCAGCTCCTGGCGGAGGGCTACGTCCACAATCGCGTGCGGATGATCGTCGCCTCGTTCCTCACGAAGGACCTCCAGATCGACTGGCGCGAGGGGTACGCCCACTACCGCGAGCACCTCGTCGACCACGACACCGCGAACGACAACGGCGGCTGGCAGTGGGCGGCGAGCACGGGCACCGACGCTCAGCCGTACTTCCGCATCTTCAACCCGATGACGCAGGGCGAGGACTACGACCCGGACGCGGCGTACGTCCACGAGTACGTCCCGGAGCTCCGGGACGCCGACCCCGACCAGATTCACTCGTGGCACGAGCTGTCGCTCTCGGAGCGCAACCGCGTCGCGCCCGACTATCCCGCGCCCATCGTCGACCATAGCGACCGCCGCGAGGCCGCGCTCGCGATGTACAAGTCGGCGCGCGGCGAGTAGCGCTCGTGGCGACGCTCGGCGGGCGCGTGGCCGCCACCGCGAGAGCCTGTTGGCAGATAGATATTTAACCGGCGCGTCGAAGTTGGGATATACATGCAGCGAGGCACGGCAACGGTGGTGGTGCGGTCGCGATGCTGAGGATGCCACCGGTCCCGTGGTTGCTCGTGCTCGCGGCGACGCTCGCGGTCGCCCTCGGTATCGCCGTGCGGTCGTACCGGGCGCGCGACCGCCCCGGCGCGACCGCGTTCGCCGTCCAGATGGTCGGTATCGCCGTCTGGTGTGGCTCGTACGCGCTCCAGTTGTTCGCGACGACCGAGTCGACGTACCTCGCCCTCCTCCGCGTCGAGTACCTCGGAACGGTGTTCGTGCCCGTGGCGTGGCTGGTGTTCGTCCTCGAGTACACCGGCCGCGACGACCTGGTGACGCGGGACGCCGTCGCCGCCATGCTCGTCGTCCCCGTCGCGGCGCTCGTCGCGGTGTGGACGAACCCGACCCATCACCTCATGTGGGCGGAGCGGTCGCTCGCCACCGCCGGCGGCCTCGGAGCGTCGACGCTCAACGCCGGGTTCTGGGTGTACCTCGCGCACCAGTACTTCCTGGTCGCGGGGTCGCTCTGGTTCCTCCTGTCGGTCGTCATCGACCGGGAGTCGCCGCATCGACGTCAGGCGGTGGCGCTCGTCGTGGCGACGCTCGTCCCCGTCGTCGTCCAGGTCGGCCACCTCGTCGGCCCGGCGTGGGCGCCGACGGTGAACCTCACGCCGTTCTCGTTCGTGCTCTCCGGCGTCATCGCCATCGTCGCCCTGGAACGGCTCTCGTTCCTCGAATCGGGCCCGGCGACCACTCGAATCGCGGACGACCGCGTGGTCTCGGAGCTCGACGACGGCGTGCTCGTCGTCGACGCCACGGGAACCGTCCTCGACGCGAACCGGACCGCAGGCCGTCTCCTCGACGCCGACGTCGAGGGGCTCCGGGGGCGGTCGGTCGAGTCGGTCGTGCCGACGGCGTCCACGGTGGACGAGCTCGCGGCGTTCGGTGCGGAGACGGCGACGCTCTCGGTCGACGGCGAGGACCGGCACGTGAAGGTGTCCGCGTCGACGGTGACGACGTCGCGCGGGAAGCACTCGGGGTGGGTGGTGACGCTCCACGACGCCACCCCCGAGTTACGCCGGCAGCGTCGGACGGAGGTGCTGAACCGCGTGCTCCGGGAGACGCTGCGCGACGGGATGGACGTCGTGTCGACGCGCGCGACGCAGGCGGTCCCCGACGACCGCGAGAGCGAGGCGACCGCGGCGATACGCGAGCGCGCCAGGAGCGCGCTCGCCGTCGGTGACGCCGCCGAGGAGTTCGAGGCGCTCCTGGACGCCGGGCGGTCGGACGAACCCGTGGATGTGGTGCCGGCCGTGCAGGCGGCGGCGGACGCGGTACGCGAGTCGTTCCCGGCGGTGGACGTGACCGTCGAGGCACCGCTCGGGGAGTGGGCGTACTGCGGGGGACTGTTCGAGCCGACGGTGCGGGCGCTCCTTCGCTTCGGTGCGATTCGCGCGGACGCCCAGGGCGTGGGGACCGTGGTCGTCGACGTCGAGGTGGTCGACGAGAGCGAGGTGCGCGTGACGCTCGCCGTCCCGGGCACGGCGCCGTCGTCGACGGTGCGCGCGTTGCTCGAGGACGGCGTGGACGTGGACGACGACCTGGACGTGGAGTCGTCCGACGAGCTGTCGTGCTGGCTCGTGCACTGGGGCGTCGACCGCCTCGACGGGTCGGTCGCGGTGACCGACGACGGCGTCTCGCTGCGGGTGCCGCGCCACGGCGAACCCCGGGCCTGAGCGCGGTCCGTTCCTGCGAGCGCGTTCGGTGCCCAGCCTGCCGTGGGGCGTCGTTCGCCCCGTCGCGGACCGACGAGCTGCCGCACGTGACGAGGTCGAAATACGTACGGCGATACTTTCGAATCCGGCCGCTCCGTCCAGTTTTCGTACTCTGGTAGCGGTATGGGAACCTGTTTGGTCAACAGATGATTGAATAGCTATCGGTTATCATGCATGGTATGTCGTCAGCGAGTGAACGCGTCGAGCAGGTTCGTCCGGGCATCGATCTGTCGAGCGCGCGCGACGCCGCCAGTGCGTTCGTCCACGCGTCGGTCGTCGACGCGGCCGTCGCCGCCGCGAAGGTCCTGACCGTCGTCCTCCTCCTCGACCTCGGGGTGACCCCAGCGGTCGCGGTGGGCGGCCTGCTGGCGTTCGCCATCTACGCCTCGAACAAGCTCGTCGACGCGGAGGACGAGGTGAACGCGCCGGCACGCGCACGGTTCGTCGCGCGCTACCGTCGCGAACTCGTCGCCGCAACCGCCGGGGCCACCGTCCTCGCGCTCGCACTCGCCGCGAGCGCCGGCCCGGTCGCGCTCGCGCTCACGCTGCTCCCGGCCCTCGCCGCCGTCACCTACAGCGTTCGACTGCCCGTCGTCGACCGACGCCTCAAGGACGTCCTCGGCGTCAGCACGCTCCTCGTCGCCGTCAGCTGGGCGCTCCCGACCGTCGCACTCCCCGTCGTCTGGGTCGGCCACGCGTTCACCGCCACCGCCGGCGTCGCGTTCGCGTTCTACCTCGTCCAGACCGCGGTCGCGTTCGAGGTCCGGAACGTCCGCGACGTCGCCGGCGACCGCGCCGAGGGCGTCCGGACGCTCCCCGTCGTCTTCGGGACCGCAGCCACCCGCCGGTTCCTGTACGCCGTCGACGCGACCGCGCTCGCGCTGTACGCCGCCGCCACCGCTACCGGCGTCCTCCCGCCCGCCGTCGGCGCCGTCTTCGGCGTCGCGACCGTCGCGTCCATCTGCGTCACGAGATGCGTCGGCACCGGGCGGAACGACGCCCGCGTCTGCCTGCTCCGCGACGCCAACTACGGGCTCGTCCTCCTCGTCGTCGCGGTCGCCGCGTGACACCACACGCTGCGCCGACCGACCCACCGCGCTCCCCCACCGACCGACCGAGCCACCGTGGTCCCGACGAGCCAGTGGTATCTCGTTCCGATGACGCGCCCTCGCGCGTCCCATGCTAGCATGCCCCTGCTAAACGGTTAAGTAGCTCACGCGAGTAACATTCGTACGAGGTGAGACTTCATGTCTGAACACTCAAACCCCGAACTGCCGCCGCTTCCGTACGACTACGACGCGCTCGAACCGTCCATCAGCGAGCAGGTCCTCACGTGGCATCACGACACCCACCATCAGGGCTACGTGAACGGTCTCCAGGCCGCCGAGGAGACACTCGCCGAGAACCGCGAAGCCGGCGACTTCTCGTCCTCCGCGGGCGCCATCGGTAACGTCACCCACAACGGGTCCGGTCACTACCTCCACACGCTGTTCTGGGAGAACATGGACCCCAACGGCGGTGGCGAGCCCGAAGGCGACCTCCGCGACCGCATCGAAGCGGACTTCGGCTCCTACGAGGGCTGGAAGGGCGAGTTCGAGGCCGCGGCCGGCGCCGCCGGCGGCTGGGCGCTCCTCGTCTACGACCCCGTCGCGAAGCAACTCCGCAACGTCACGGTCGACAAGCACGACCAGGGCGCGCTCTGGGGCGCACACCCCATCCTCGCGCTCGACGTCTGGGAGCACTCGTACTACTACGACTACGGCCCGGACCGCGGCAGCTTCATCGACGGGTTCTTCGACGTCGTCGACTGGGACAACGTCGCCGAGCAGTACCAGAACACGGTCAGCAAGCACGAGTAAGTCGCCCCACTCGTCGACGCGTCGAACACACCACCGCATTTTCTTCGCGCACCACGCCCACGAGCAGCAGTGGCATCCACGCGCAGCGGCGGCGTCGTGAGAGGAGCAGCCGCGTCAACGGTCCGGAACCGTCGGACCCTCGGGACCCGAACCGGCGTTCGAGCGGTCAGCGTCGGCCAGCGGCGCCCCGACGTCCCGGCGCGCGAACGTCGTGCCCGTGAACGAGAAGCGCGCACCGCCGCTCTCGCTCTCCCCGACGTCGACCGTCCATCCGTGGGCGTCCGCGACGCTCGTCACGATACTCAACCCGAGCCCCGTGCCGTCCTCGCCGGTCGAGTAGCCGTCCTCGAGGACCGCGTCCCGCTCGCTGGCCGGGATGCCGACGCCGTCGTCCGCGACGTAGAACCCGTCGTCGAGTCCCCCGACCGTGACCGTGACGGCGTCACCGCCACCCGCGCTCGTGTGGGACCCGGCCGTGCCGTGCTCGATGCTGTTCCGGAACAGGTTCTCGAGGAGCTGTCTGAGCCGGGATTCGTCGGCGAGCACGGTCGCGTCCGCGTTCAGGACGATCGTCGCGTCACCGGTGTCGACGCCGCGCCACGCGCGCTCGGCGACGCTCGCGACGTCCACCGGTTCGACGTCGGTGACCGTCCGGCCGTACCTGGCGAGTGCCAGGACGTCGTCGACGATCGCTCGCATCCGTTCGTGAGCGGTCTCGACCTCGCCGAGGTGGGAGACGTCGCCCGTCTCGCGCGCCACCTCGACGTATCCCTCGGCGACGTTCAGCGGGTTCCGGAGGTCGTGACTGACGACGCTCGCGAACCGGTCGAGCTGCTCGTTCTGCCGTTCCAGTTCGCGTTCCCGTCGCTCGCGGTCCGTGACGTCGTGCAGGTAGAACAGTCGACCGCGAGTGCGACCGTAGCCGTCCGCGTACGGGCGGACGTCGACCTCGACGAACCGACGGCCCTGTTCGGTGTCGAACGTCACCGTCCGGGCGTCCCGTTCGACGCCGTCGAAGTGCTCGGGGAGCGCGTCGAACGGCGGGTCGAGCGCCCCCGTGACCGGTCGACCGACGAGCGGCTGGTCGTCGGGGACGCCGAGGAGGCGTCGTGCCGCCGGGTTCGCGTCGACGACGCGGTCCTGGTCGTCGAGCACGAGCACGCCGTCGCGGCTGTCCTCGACGATGCGTTCGCGCGCCACCGGCGTCACGTCCATGAACTCGAACCGATAGAGCGCCCAGCCGAGCGCCACGCCCGACATCGCGAACGCGGCCGGCGTCAGGTCCGACGCGGTGAGACCGAACTGGTACGCGAGGTTCGCCGCGATCGGACCGACGGCGGCGACGATGGTCGCCGCAGCCTGGTTCCGGTAGATGTCCTGTCCGCTGTACAGCATCTCGACCATGAGGACGACCCCGCCGAACACGAACGCGTACCCGAGCGCCACCCACGCGTAGTACAGTGGGCCATGGACCGCATCGTAGCCGGCGAGCGTCCCCGCGTCGCTGACGATGTCCGTGTAGAACAGCCAGTGCAGCTCGGTCGTCCACATCGCGAGACACGCCGCGGCGCTGGCCGCGGCCACGCCGACGAGACGGCGTCGCGACAGCAGGCCGTCGTTGCCGGTGTACCGCGCCGCGAGCACGAAGAACGCGGCCGGGGCCGCGGTGATACCGACGTACTCGACGCGCGTCCACGCGACGCTCGCGGCGACCGAGTCCGCGGCCGCCCCGCCGAGCGCCCCGCCCGCCCAGAACCCGGTTCCGGCGGCGAACACGGCGAACGCGGTCGCGCCCGGACGCGGCCGCTGCTGGACGCCGAACCACAGGAGGACGACGGCGACGACGAGGGAGACCACCAGCACCGACTGCGTGAGCGCCGTCATTCGATTCTAGATAGCCGTTCGCACACTTGAGTGTAGTGGCTCCTGCGAGCGTCGTTCGACGGCGACGTCGAAGCCGCCGGGTCGCCCCCGGAGCCGTGTCGTCGGTCAGACCGCGTCCCGTCCGTGCCCGCTCAGACCGCGTCCCGTCCGTGCCCGCTCAGACCGCGTCCCGTCGGTACCCGCTCAGGCCGCCGGTCGCTCGCGGTCCACCTTCGAGAACTCGTACACCCAGCCGGTCTTCGGCGTCCCGTCGGGTGACACCTCCTCGACGGTCACGCGGTAGGACTCGCCCGTGATGGGGTCGTCGAGCAACTCGCCGGTCGCCTCCGTCGGGCTGGCGGGATGCGCGGCCCGGAGCGAGTCGTGGTCCTCGAAGACGTCGTCGACGGGCGAACCGACCGCGGTGTCGGCGTCCACGCCGAGGACCTTCGCCCCATCGACGTTCACGTCCTCGACCGAGTCGTCCCTGACGAGGACCGCGCCGGCGTCGCGTGCGTCGACCGCGGCCGCGCCGGTGAGTGCGTCCGTCTCCACGAGCGAGAACCGGTAGAGGCCGATCGCGATGGCGACGCCGGACACGCCGAACGCGATGGGCGTCAGGTCCGGGAACTCGCTCGGGAGAACGAACAGCGACAGCGCGTTCGCAACCAGTGGCGAGAACACCGCGACCGCCATCGACGCCACCTGTCCGCGCGGGACCGCCGACGACCGGAGCGCCCGCGACAGCACGAGCACCGCGCCCGCGAGGAGGAGGCCGTACGAGTACAGCGTGTGGCCGACGAACGCCGGCCCGCTGTCACCGAAGCAGATGACGGCGTCGCACGTCGTCTGCGTGCCGTCGGCGACGTACGTCGCGCCCTTGCGGACGATGCCGCCCGCCGTCCAGAGGTCGTGACTCCGGTTCGTCCACACGAGCGCGATGGCGGCCAGCGGTTCGAGCGACAACAGCCCGACGCTGTACCCGTTCACGAGGTCCTCCCGGTCGACGTACGCGAGCGCGAACAGGAGGAACGCCGCCGGAACCGCGGTGATACCGAAGTACTGGAACCGGTTCGCGATCAGTCCCACGCGGAACGACGGCGCGACCGCGACCGCGAGCGCGGACAGCATCCAGACGAGCGTGCCGACGAGGAGCGCAGCGAGCGGCCGGGACCCGCGTCGATGCAGGTTGTTCAGGACCTTGTTCAGCGCCGCGAGGAGGAACGGCGTCGACCCGATGAGCAGCACGAGGTACGCCTCTGTGACCGAGACCATCGTTGGATGCGTCATCCGAACGTCGGAACAAAAACGATTCGACCTGTCCTCGACGCGGCCCCACCGACGGACGCCGCGACCTTTCGCACGCAAGGTCGAGCCCCGACGCGCGGCCGCAATCGGAGACCAGTTGGTTTACGACGCCGGTCGTCCAATCGCGTGGTATGCCCGTCCCGAAGGACGACTTCGACGAACTCCTGCCGTGTGACTTCCCGACGCCGGAGAAGCTACTCGAACCCGACCAGATGTACACGCTCTACGAGATCGCGCGCCTCATGCAGGGCCTCGACGCGGACGCCGCGCTCGAGGAGTCCACCGAGGCGGTCCTGCTCGACTGGGCGATCCCGTGGATCGTGTACAACGGCGACGACCTCGTCATCGCGGACCCCGAGACCGACGACGAGCCCGGGTACTACGGCGTGAAGACCGCGGAATGAGGGTGCTCGTCGCCGGTGGCGACCGCGTCGACGCGGGGAAGACGACGTTCTCCACCGGCCTGTGCGAGTACGTCGACGCCACCGGGTTCAAGCCGCGGGCGGGGAACGACTACTGGTTCGACCACGACGACTACGAGCGGGCGGTCGCCGACGGCCGCATGTACGGGAAGGACGCGAAGCGACTCGCCGCGGCGAGCGCCGACGCGGTCACGCCCGAAGCCGTCAATCCGCTGCATCGCCTGTGGCGGCCGAACGCGGGCGACGGCAGCGGCCTGCTCGGTGCGAGCCACCGCGAGTTCGTCCTCGACCGCGTGACCGTCGACGGCACCGACGAGTACGTCGTCCACGCCGACGCGGACGTCCCCGAATCGGCCGCGGCCGCGCTCCCGCTCGCTGACGCGGTCCGCGTGGACTCGGTCGCGGCGTTCAACGACGTCATGCGCGACCTCCACGCGGACGCGCTCGCCGCGGTCGCCGACGTCGTGCGCGCTCGCGACCGCGCCGTCGTCGAGTCCTACGGCGACGTCGCGGTCCCGCTCTCGGACGTCCCGTTCGACGCCGTCGCCGTCGTCGAACCGGGCCGCGCTCGCGTCTACGACGGCGACCGCTACCTGAAGGCGCGCTCGGTCGTCGGCGGGAGCGCGCGCCAGGGCCGCCTCGAGGAGACCACCGGCGACGTCCTCGAGCACTGCGAGCCCGAGGCTGCGGTCGCGCTCCCCGCACTCGCGAGCGACGACCGCCGCGACCCCGCCGCGGTCGCCGACGCCTACGAGGTCGCGTACGACGCGCTCGTCTCGACCGCGCTCGGCTGAGCGCGCTCGCTCGACGCCCGGGACACCTCCGCGGTCAGACGCGGCCGTCGGCGCACGCGGACTCCAGCGCGGCCTCGACGTGCTGGTACGGCCGGTCGGTGACCGACGGACCGTGGCCGGTGTGCATCGCCCCGAGGTCGTCGTCGAGGACGTCGACCATGCGCTCGATGCTCTCGACGAGCAGCGGACGGTCGCCCTCCTCCAGGTCCGTGCGGCCGAACGACCCGCCCTGGAAGACGAGGTCGCCCGCGAACAGCACGCCTGCGTCCGGGCTGTGGAAGCAGAGGTGGTCGTCCTTGTGCCCCGGCGTGTGGTACGCGACGTACTCGTGGTCGCCCAATCGGACGGTCTCCTCGTCGGCGATGGCGTGGTCGACGCCGTCCTGGTCGGTGTCGAACCCCCAGACGTCGACGTCGAACGCGTCGACGACCGCCGGGACGTTCCCGACGTGGTCGCGGTGCGTGTGCGTCAACACGAGCGCGTCCAGGCCGCCCTCGTCCGCGACGCGACTCGCGACGTCGAAGTTCGCGCCCGCGTCCACGAGCACGCGCCGGTCGCCGTCCACGTAGAACGCGTTGCTCGTGAACGCCCGGACGCCCGCAGCGAGGTTCGATATCATACCCGCCAGTAGCGCCGCCGCGGGGTTACTGGTTATGGTCTCGGACGCCCGCGCGAGCAGCGCGCTCGCCGTCGCGCCGCCGACGGTCCGGACCGTCCTCGTGCGGTCAGCGCTCGGAACTCGTGCCGACGAGGACGAGCTTCGCGCGCTCGTCGCCGCGGTTCTGGAGCTGTCGAGTCTGGCCGGCGCTCACGCGCACCGCCTCGTTCTCCGCGAGCCGCACCGTCTCCCCACCCTCGTCGTCGCCGCCGTCGAAGTCCACGTCCACGACGCCGTGCACGCAGACGTACACCTCCTCCTGCCCGTCGCTCGCGTGGTCGTGCTCCTTCCCGCGCGCCCCCGGCTCCAGTTCGAGGATCGTGACGCCGAGTTCCTCGGTCGCGAGCGCGTCCCGGAGGAACCACATCCCACCATAATCTGCGTCCATCACCGATTCGACGTCGGTCGCCGCAGCGTGCGTGTACGACATACCACGACGTACGAGCGGACGAATCATGAAGGTCACCGACGGTTCAAGCCCGAAGCCGGGACAATACCCAGCAATGGCTTCTGGCCACTGCCCGAACTGTGGTGACCGGTTCAAGCGACTTGGACAACACTGGACTACTTCGGCGACATGCTCTCATCCACCGTTCTCCAAAGCTCAGACCGAGATCATACTCGGGACGATGCTCGGGGACGGTTCGATTCACGACCCACCTTCCGCTCGGAACGTCCGGTTCCAGGTGACCAGTATCAACCGTAGATTCCTGCAGTGGATGGCGGACGAACTGGGAATCCACTCGAACGAGGTGTCGTTGCACAGGGTCGCGGACACCATCGAAGCACAGAACCAGAAGAGCGCACCGGAACGGCTGGCGTCCGGGGACTACAACATCAGAGACCAGTACGTGCTGACCACCACGCGACATCCGGAATTGAACGGATTCCGCGACTGGTACGGCGACCAGAAACGGTTTCCCGACAACCTGAAGCTCTCACCGACGGTGCTGGGCCTCTGGTACGCTTGCGATGGGTCGCTCCGTTGGGGAACGAAAGGACATCAACGACCGCAGGCGTGGATTGCTGCAACGAACGAGGCAGATAGAGAATCGTACCTCGGCCAGTTGTTCGAATCGACTCCGTGTGACCCGACGATAAACGATGGTCGAATCATGTTCACGAGTGACGACACCGAGCGTCTGTTTGAGTACATCGATGCTGCGCCGCCGGGGTTCGAGTACAAATTCGAGACGGTAAGTCGAGAGCGGTACTTCGAGAGGAAGGAAGCGTTTTATCGGCGGAATACGACGACCAACGCAACGGATGGAAGTTCAACTACTGGAGGCGACCGAAGATCCTGAAGAGATTATTTGTACAGGCGCTCGGAACGACTACAGCGAAGCGTTCGTCGGCGACCAGTCCTTCGAGGAGACGATGGCGACCGTCGACGGCGACGACATCGAGGCGAAGAAGGAGACACTCATCGGACACCTGCTCTCGCACGGACACTACGGGCCGTTCGAGCACGTGAAAGCCGTGTTCGCGCTGAAGGGCATCAGTCGGTCGTGCATGGCGCAGTTGACGCGACACCGTCACGTGAGCTTCGATGTGCGCAGTATGCGGTACGTGAGCTTCGACGAGGTCGATCCCGCGGACGTCCGCGAGGGCGAGCTGGTCGTGACGCCACCGTCGGCGACGGACCCGGACTGGGTGGGGCGCAACCAGCAGACCGGGCAGGTCGACGAGGAGACCGTCGCCGAGCGCGAGCGCGTGTTCCGCGAGTCCGTCAGTCGGAGCGTCGAGGAGTACCAGCGACTGCTCGACCTCGGGATGCCGCCGGAGGACGCGCGGTTCGTGCTCCCCATCGGGACCGAGGTGAACATCGTGATGTCGATGAACGCGCGGATGCTGATGCACGTCGCCGACATGCGCGCGGCGGCGGACGCGCAGTGGGAGATTCGCGACCTCACCGAGCGCGTCCTCGACCTCGCCGCCGACTGGTGCCCGATCACGTTCGAGTACTACGACGAGCACATGCGGAACCGGAAGAACCGGCTCGCGCCCTGAATCCGACCGCCGACGCCCCACGCCCGGACCGCAGTACCCGGTAGCATGGCGGTCCTACGGCGATTCCCGACGAGAGTCGTCGACGAGTACTAACCAGGACGTGCGTTGCAGGTGCTGGTATGCGTACGTGGCCTGCGCGCGCTCGCCGAAATCGATGCACGGACGGAGGTCTGGTGTATCGAGTGCATGGAACACCGAGAGGAAGTGGCCGCTGTCGGTGAGCTGACGCCCGGATTCGGTGTCGGCCGCGAGGAGCAGTTACTTCTCGTCGTCGTCGGCGACGTCCTCGTTCTCGCCGCGCACCATCGCCGCCTCCGCGCCGGCATCCGCGGCAGACGGCGCGTCGGCCGCGTGCGGGCCCTCGACGAGTTCGCCGAAGTCCTCGACCTCGTCGTACTTGTCCTGGTACATGAGCGCCACCTTCCCGTCCTTCGTGAGCTCGTAGAGCCCGGAGCGGGTCGCCGGCCCGATCTTGTCCACGAGCCCGTAGTCCGCGAGGACGGGGAGACGGCTGTTGATGTTCTTACGGCTCTTGCCGGTGTGCTCGGCCAGGTTCGTCGCTACGTTCCGGCCGTGAGCCTGCAGTGCTTCGAGGATCAGGAAGTCGGTTGGTCGTCTGAGTCTCATAGGTTGTCCCTTCCTACCACGTACTATGCCACTCCCTTTATTTCTATCTAATGGCAATCTACCGAGCATATCGCCTTTGTAAATATCCATCGGTGATTTTATGTGGGTCCAGGAACAAGGGTGGAGTAGGATGCGAGGACGAACGCCACTGTGCGTGGAACCGTAACCTGCCTCGCACTCCTGCAAGCGACCCACGTCCGTTGCCATCTACGACGGACCCCCACCCACCCCCAACGCCCGCCCATCCCCAGACGCGCGGGCACCTTCCCCCACCCCATCTCGAACCCCAACAGCGAACGCACCACCACTCCGCCGTGCACCACCGTAGAATTCCGTGCGCACGGCAGACTCCCCTGCCCCACCGCAGAACCTGTCGACCGAACGCAACGACCGAAGGCGCGAGGGATAGGTTCTTTTGTACCGCCCCGCCAAAGCGAGTGTGAATGCGTCGGGTGAGTCGTCTCGTCGTCGCCGTGCTCGTGCTATGCCTCGCAGTCGCCGGGTCCATCGTCGTCGACCCGACCCAACAGCCAGCGGCAGCACAGGTCAACGCGACCGAACCGTCGACCGCACAGTCGTTCGATAGCACGACGTTCCTCGTCACGACCCACGAGAACGGGAGCGCGACGTTCACCATCAGGTACGAACGCCGCCTGACCAACGACACCGAACGCGACCAGTTCGAGACCTACGCCGACCGCTTCGAGAACCAGAGCACCGAGCTCTACAGCGACTTCCAGTCGCGCGCGGACGCGCTCACCGCCGCTGGCCGGAACGCCACCGGCCGCGACATGCAAGCGTCGGACTTCCGGCGGAACGCCCGCGTCGAGGAACGGTTCAACACCATCGGCATCCTCGAACTCTCCTTCCAATGGCAAGCGTTCGGCGTCGTCCGCGACGACGGCCGCGTCGTCGTCGGCGACGTCTTCGACGGCGGCATCTACCTCGGCCCCAAACAAGCACTCGTCTTCGCGCACGGCGACGGCCTCCGGTTCGCGAGCGTCGACCCCGACGGCTCCCCCTCCGGCGACACCCTCGCCGGAAGCGACTCCGTCACCTGGCAGGGCGAACGCGACTTCAGCGACGAACGCCCACGCGCCACCTTCGAACCAGCCAACGCCCCCACCACGACGACCACCGCCGGAGGAGGCAGCGGCGATGACGGTAACGGAGACGGGAGTGACGCCGGGACCACGAACCCCGGGGACGCCGGCGGCGACGGCCTCGGGATGCTCCCCATGATCGCACTCGCCCTCGTCGCCGTCCTCGTTGCCGCCTTCGCCTACCGCGAATACGGCGGCGACCTCGTCACCACCGACGACGACACCGGGAGCGACGGCCCGACTGAAACCGTTCAGCCAGACGCCGGAAGCGCGGCCGCCACCGAGAGCGAGACCAGCACCAACGACGCGAGCTCCGCCCCACCCGAACCAGCCGTCACCGACGAAGAACTCCTCACCGACGAAGACCGCGTCATCTCCCTCCTCGAAGACCACGGCGGCCGCATGCGCCAGGTCAACATCGTCGACGAGACCGGCTGGAGCAAATCCAAGGTCAGCATGCTCCTCTCCGACATGGAAGACGACGACCAGATATCCAAACTCCGCGTCGGCCGCGAGAACATCGTCAGCCTCGACGGCCACGAACCCGACGTCGCCGGCTCACCCTTCGACGACCCAGACCAAGACACGTGAAACCCACACACGGCAGCGCCGAAACAGAACCGTTAAACGTACCCACCCACTACCAATGAGTGCACACACCGCTCCGTTGGTGTAGTCCGGCCAATCATCTTGCCCTCTCACGGCAAGGACCAGGGTTCGAATCCCTGACGGAGCACTCCTACCTCCTTCCCGTCCGGCAGTTTTCGTCCGTGACCAACGACGAAATCAAACCATGTTCACGGGCAATCCGATAGTTTTGACCGCCGAAACCCCTCGCCCTCGTGCGATTCGCTATATTTCGAGGGCAAGGACGTTAGATAGGCTCAAACCCGCGCCCTCTTGCGATTGGGTGAAACGGGTGGGCAAGCAACAGGGTTCCCAGCAGGAGGTCCGGCAATGAAGGACGCCGACGAGGCAACGAACCCTCTCGCGGACATCTCGGTCGTCACCGAACCGTCCGCCGAGGTCCTCAACGAACGCCAGCAGATCGACTACCGGAGCCAGCGCGAGCAGTGCCTCGACTGGCTGCTCGTCTTCGGGAAGGAGCCGAAGCAAGCGGACGGCTACGCGCACAGCACGGTCAAGAACCGGAGTCACCGGATGGACCAGTTCTATCGGTGGGTCTGGAACGAGGAGAACGGCTACACGGCGAACGTCACCCACGATCACGCGGACGCGTACCTCGAACATCTCGCCAGACAGGACAAGAGCAACGTCCACAAGGACAACTGCCAGAAGGCCCTCCAGATGCTGTACAAGTGGCGCCAGCACGAGCACGGACTCGACGAGTGGGACCCCGAACTCTCCTTCTCCACTGGCCACAAAACGACCGCGCCACGGGACTACCTCACGCGCGAGGAGCGCGGCCTCATCCGGGAGGCGGCGCTCGAATACGGGAGCGTCCCGGCCTACAGCGGCCTCAGCGCTGAGGAGCGCGACCGGTGGAAGGCCTACCTCGCCCAGCGCTTCGAGAAACCCAAAGAGGCGGTGACGGCCGAGGATTGGGACCGAGCGAACGGTTGGAAGGTCCCCAGCATCGTCTCGGTCAGCCTCGACGCCGCACTCCGGCCCATCGAGGTCGAACGCGCCGTCACCAGTTGGGTCGACGTCGAGAACGCCGTCCTCCGCATCCCCAAAGAGGATTCCTCAAAGAACACCGGCCACTGGATCGTCGGTCTCCAGGACCGCACGGCCGAGACGCTCGGCCGCTGGATGGACCAACGCGAGACCGACCCGAAGTACGACGACACCGACAAACTCTGGCTGACCCGCTTCGGCAACACGTACGGGTCGTCATCGCTGCGGAACGTCCTCCGTCGCCTCTGCGACGAGGCCGGCATCGACTACGAGAACCGCCAGATGAGCTGGTACTCCATCCGGCACTCGACCGGCACGTACATGACCAGAGAAGAGGACCTCGCTGCAGCACAGGCCCAACTCCGACACAAGAGCCCTGAAACCACCATGAAATATGACCAGACACCAGTGGAGGATCGTCAACGAGCTCTCGATCGGATGGGGTGACCTCGGCAGGCGAAGACTCCTCCGCAGCCACCAGCCTCGCCGCCGGATAGCACCGACAATCGTCGATGCCGGGAGTTCTCAATACGAGTCGACGACGTCAGCGACGGTGAAGAGCCGAAGATCGTCTCGGTCTGCGGCTTCCTCTTCGACGGACTGTTTGAACCCGTTCCGTGAGAACAGCGCGTACTGCTCGGCGCGGCTACTGCCGTCTTCCGGTGTCCACCGGAGTTCCTCGACGTGATCTTGGAGTTTCGAGAGTGCGTCGTATCCGAGGGGCGACTGCTGGAATTTGCACTCGCCGACGACGAGGGTGTCTCCCGCCGTGAGGCCAACGACGTCAACCTCGTGTTCACCGTACCACCATTGCCCGGTTTGCGTGATCGTATACGTCGGATACAGGGACCGAAGCGCCGAACAGCACAACTCCTCGAAGGAACGACTGACGAAATCGGGGATCTCCGGTTCGATAAGGGCCTCGAACGCCTCGGTCCCGAGTTCGTCGTACTGTTCGCCGGTTCCGTAGACGAAGTGGAACCAAAAGCGGAAGAACGGATCTCGGATCCGGTACCGGCTGCGTTTGCTCCGCTCCTTCCGCTCGGTAATCGGGACGTGCTGGTCGACGAGCCGTAGCCGAGAGAGTCGGCTGAGGTATTTCGAGAGCTGGTTGTAATCGATGCCAGTCGTCCCCGCAATCTCGTTCCGACTGGTGCTCCCACCGGCGATGGCCTCCAAAATCGAAAAGTACCGTGTTGGTTCGGTCAGTTCCATCCGGAGTACGTAATCCGGTTCGTCATGGAGGGTCCCGTGCCGGGAGAGAATCGTCTGTTGGACGTTCTCCGCGAGCGTCGCGTCGGGTGAGACCTCTTCGAGATAGTACGGCACGCCACCGAAAACGCCCCATGTGAGGACCTGCTCGTCTGCAGTATACGTCTCGTCGAAGAACTCCATCGCGGCGTCGAACGGGAGTTGTCGGATGTCGAGTTTGAGCGAGGATCGACCGTATAGTGGACTATTGCCGAGGAGGGCGGCTTCTTCCATCATGCTGATCGACGAGCCGACGAGAACGAACGTCGCAGCTGAATCGTCGAGTTCGTGATCGAACATCGCCTGTAACACCGACGGGAGACTCTCCTCCTGTTCGACGAGATACGGGAACTCGTCGAGGACGATAATCGCGTCCTGTTCGGCTAGATATCTGAGGATCTCTTCCCAGTCTTCCCGGATACGGGTCACGCCCGGGTAGGATTCCGCGGCTGCGTCGATGAATTGCTTGAGTTGGAGCGCGCTCGTTTTCTGTCTCGCCTGGTAGATCATTGGCTCTTCGTCTCTTGCCAAGGACTCCCGGACGAGGGCCGTCTTTCCGAGTCGTCGACGACCATAAATCACTGCAAGTTCGGCGCTCTCCGACTCGTACAGATCCCTGAGTCGCGAGAGTTCCTCCGTCCGATTCACGAACTCGACCATACCAACCCTACCACAGCACCGATAATGATACTTCCGATAATCATACTCCAGAGTACGATACTTCAAAGTATTATAATCGGTCTTTGCTAGCCTCCAGAGGGGAAGATCCACAGAGTGCGAGACATCGGCGTCCTACCGGAGACGGCATACGACCGGATTGGCCCTTTGAGGTCGTAATTGATGACGTCGGGGGCCGACCGGAAGGCAAACGACTGGAGAGCGATCTCTCCCCATCCCGGCGACCGTACAACTGGCTCTCGTGGCCGAGCCCTTCGGATTCCACCGTGTTCACGCTCGACCCACACAGACGAGCATCGATTCTGGCCCTTGGAGTTGTTTATCGACGAATCCCTGCAGGGAGACCCTGAGAGCGTCGTTTTTCTCGACCAGGTAGGGGAATTCGTCGATGGCGACAACGGGTCGTTCGGTGGCGAACTTCTCACCGAGGTAATGCCGGCAACTCGTGAGTCGCTACGAGGCCGTCGAGTGCCTCCGTCCGATAGGAAATAGTCATACTCCAGATCATGATTACTTCGATAATGACCAATATCTTCCTGGTCTCGACGTCATCCCCACCTTCGTAGAGTGAAAACGTAGGCTTGACCTCTAACACGGTCGGTCAGGGAACACAGCCTGCTACGACACTTAGGATGGTCTCAGGGAGGGAACGTGTTACTCGATATCGAAACCCGCATCCAGTAGGTACGCTCTCACATAGGGGTGCAGGTCGAGACCCTCAAACGGGGGCGAGAAAGTGCGGAGTGAATCGTGTTGGCTGTCGATGTCTACCGAATCACCTTCGGTGGTGACGTGGTACCCGATCGGGACGTAATGTTTACCGTCGGCGTCGTCGACGTGAGCGACATCGTAGAAATGTTCGTAGACGCCGAGCTGTTCTTGAATCGAGACGGCCAAGCCCAGTTCATCCTTTGCGACTCGGTGGACGGCCTCCGTGAGTGACTCGTGTTTCTGGACTGTTCCACCAGGCACGAACCATTCTCCCTTCGCAGGTTCGTTTGTGCGCTTTCCAAGCAACACCCCATCTGGATGTTCAACGACCAAGTCCACAGAGACGAGTGGCACGTGCGAGACGATTGATTCCCACTCAGCCTGCGGAACCGGCTTGTCAGACATACGAGACGGTTCGAGCCAACTCATACCGTTCTTACGGTCGATACCTTGGGGAACGACGGGAAGGATTGAATCGTCTGAGTTCCGTGTCAATGAGACCAAAGTATACTGAACAACCGGCGGAACCCTTTCGACGTCTCTCGTACAATTAGTCTCGAAGCCTGACATCCAGTAGAGACATGACAGATGGTACGCCTGTGGTAGTATTTAACGCGAGAAGCCAAATAGCCCTGAAGACAGTCATCTCGGGGAATTGTAGAACCTTTTCGTCCCCCATTGGCCGCAAAAACCGAACCGTGACTATATATCGTCCGAGAGTATTTTCTGTGCGAGATCGACTCGCTCATCTTGTGTGTCTTCGATGTGAACGTTGATGTGTTTCTGCGTGTATCCCGTCGGCCCTGACCTCGCTGATTCTTCCTTGGGTTGCTGCGAACTTCCCTGGTCTGAACCCGCGTAGGGATTGAAATCCGGGTCTTCCACGGTACGTTCGGCGACCTGATTGATCTGTTCGAGGGTGTGCCGACGACTCTCGATGGTCGATTCGCCGTATGTTTCTTTCGTCGTCTGGATGCTGTCGTGACGGAGTTGGTCGCTTGCCTGCGAGATGTCTTCGGTCTCTTCAATCGATTGTCCGAGGTTGTGACGGAGACTGTACCACACGATTTTCCGGTTCTCGTGGGGGATACCTGCCTCCTCGCACAATCGACGAACAAGGTAACAGAGGTTTTTGGAATCGTACGGGTTTCCTTCGCGGTTGAGCCAGAGCCGGTCCGTTCCGTCGTACTTCTCCAGATGTCGTCGCTCTTGAATCCATTTACTCAGCCGCTCCCCGGTCTCCTCAGTGAGCGGGAGCTCGGTCGTCGGCCGGTCCTTTCCGGAGTCTTCCTTGGAAATCTTGAGGACGTTGCGTTTCGGATTGTACCAGTTCGTGCGCGCTCGCCCGACTTCGATCGGGATGATGCCAGTCTCAAGTCCGACACCGACGAGCGACCCAATCTTGCTACTGATGTCTGCCCGTTCCCAATCCGTCGTCGTTATCTCTTCCTTCGGTTTCCCGAGTCGTTGGGCGATGAGGCCATTGATTTTGTCACGCTCTTCCTCAGCTTTCTCGTGGTAGGAAGGAAGCAATCCATACTGGTCTGCTTCCTTCAGAATCCGGTACCGCTCCTAGTAATTGAGTTTGTCAGCGCTCTCGTGTTCGCCGTCGGAGAAACGGATTCTCGGGCTCCATTTGTCTGTACCGAATTCCCGGTGCTGCCAGTCGAAGTACTTCGCAAGGCAGTCTGCGAACTTCCGCTTGCTCGACCCACCGTACGGCTCTCCATTTTGCTTTCTGATTTCGTCTCGGTCAATCCATTTGACGATCAGATCTGCCTGTTCGTGTGTGATTTCAGTCTCATCCGACGGCTTGATTCGCTCGATTACGAATCGGAAGATTTGGTCGATGCGGGAGTGATAGTTCTCTGAGACTGTGGCGGTGTTCAGATAAGCACTGAAAAGTGAGGAACGGCATTTTCGAAGTGTTCTATGCCAGAAAACGCCGTCCTCA